>DIYL01000022.1 GCA_002428985.1 Anaerolineales bacterium UBA6055
GGTATCGGTGTCCGGGTTTATCTCACTTGTAGGCTTAAGGATCAATCATGACAACACTTATAGCAGCATACAACAGTGATGGATGTTACGGGCGCTGCGATGCCAAATGCCATGATGCAAAAGGGGATACCTGTAATTGCATCTGTGGTGGTGCTAACCATGGTGTTGGATTGGACAAAGCACTACAAAATACTCAAGAATTTGCTGATGAATGGATCAAGGCTTACCAGGTAACACACCTAGGTGAAGATTTCGAATTTGAAGTCTTACCCAAACCGATCCAGTTGGAGCTGTTGTAATGGCAACGATTGCTGAATCCCTGGATGAGTTCCTATTGGACCAAGAAGCGCGGCTAAATGCACCAAAAACGATCCGAGATTATCGAGAGAAGATCAGTCTTTGGACACGATATGCTGGCGAAAAACGGGTGATTTCGAATGTTACCCGCCATGAGATGAGACAGTACATTGCCCATCTTCGTGAGCGGGATCTGGCACGGGAATCGATCCGCTCGCATATCCGCACATTGAGAGTGTTTTGGAAGTTTGTCAGCGATGAGTATGGCATCCCCAATGCTATGCAATCGATCAAAGAACCGACTCGCAAAAAGCCCGAACCGAGGGGAGTGGCTAGCGAAGATTTTGTGAAACTCTTCGAAGCAACGTCTGCAGACATCTATGGTGTGCGAGATCGAGTGATACTGTGTCTTTTTGCAGACACGGGAGCACGTTTAGGTGCGATTGCATCAATGAAAATGCATTGTATCGACCAACTCAGAAAATCTGCGGTTGTCCAGGAGAAGGGCAGCCGCGAACACACCATCTTTTGGACTCACTATACCAACATGCTCCTGGGCAAGTGGCTGAAAGCTCGTCCGGTGTGTGACTCTGAGTCACTCTTTGTATCTCTAGTAGAAGGGAAAGAACCAACCGGGTTAACAAAATCAGGGATCTATCAAATTTTCAAACGCTTGAAGATAAGGGCAGGGGTGACAGGGCGATGCAATCCGCATGCCTTCCGTCACAACTTTGCAAATAAGTATATTTTGTCGGGTGGGGATATATCCACATTAGCCAAGATTCTCAATCATAAAGATGTGCAGCTCACAGCGGAATACTACGCCATTTTTAATGATCGAGAACTCAGCAAACTACACAATGAACATAGTCCAATTTTACAAATGATGAAAGGTTAGATCATGAACCCAAAACAACAAACAGCCTTACAAGACGCGAAGAATAAGGCTTACGAGATGTATACAAAACTTCGCGATATTGAGAATATGACAGAAGAGAAATCGGAAATCGACCAGTTGAAGGAAGCTGTTGCTGCACAAAATTATGTCATCCTGGACACTGAGACGACTGGCTTACATGATGGTGAAATCATCGAGATCGCTATCATTGATAACTACGGAAAAACTTTGATGGACCAACGGATTAAACCATATGGAATTGTACCAGTCCAAGCAACAGCGGTGCATGGTATCAAATTAGAAGACCTAGAAGCAGAGCCATTTTTTGATGATGTAGTTCTGCAGATAAAAGGGCATCTTGCCGGCAAAGATGTGATTGTGTACAACGCGACATACGACCGTAAAATGCTCCATAAATCCGCTGAATATGCTCATATTGATCGGATTAACTGGAAGAGTTTCAGCAACTGGATTTGTGCTATGAACGCATTTTCACCGATTTATGGAGAGTGGAATGACTATCACCAAAACTACAGATGGCAGAAATTGACGACAGCTGCAGCACATTATAGTGTCGAGGTCGAAAATGCTCATAGCGCGCTAGGTGATTGTTTAATGACTTATGGTGTGGTTCAGAAGATGGTTGAAGTAAACGAAGGATAATTATTACGCTCGTGTAGCAAGCTTTTTAGCTTGCTACATAATCTAAACCTAACTATTTATCGATTATTTTAACTGTTGGCAATCTCAGTCGAAATGTGCTTCCTTGATTGACAATACTTTCAACTTCAATTGACCCAGAGTGTGCTGTCATTACTCGATTTGCAATTGCTAAACCGATACCTCCGCCACTCGTAACCGAACGGGTATCGTCTGCACGGAAAAAACGCTCAAAAATGTGTGGTAAATCATTCTCATGAATGCCGATACCATTGTCTTCCACTTCACAGATTATCTCATTTGCTACATTGTAGGTTCGTAAGATGATTTGCCCCTTTAATGGGGTAAACTGAATCGCATTCTCAATCAGGTGCTTGATAGCCAAATGAAGATGATTTACATCCGCATTGACAGGATGTAAGCTCTCATCAAGGTATGATACTAACTCAATTTCTTTTTTGCTGGCTTGATCACTGGCTTGGGTGGCTGCGAGTGTCACGATTTCATTAACATTTATAGAGCGAAATGTCCACTGACTTGAGTTATCCAATCGACTCATCAATAACATATTGTCCATGAGTTGAGATAGACGATCAACTTGTTTTTGCATAACTGCTAAACGATTATCTGTATCACCACTTCTGTTATGTTTCAATAAATATAGACTTGTATGGAGAATGGATAGGGGAGTACGAAAATCATGAGAGATGTTATCTACACATTGCTGCAAGACACGATTCCGCTCTGCTTCAGCAATCAGTTGTAATTCACGTTCTTGAACCCGTTTTGATTCCGTTACATCATGAGCGATGCCGTAAAAACCAATAACTTTGTCTTTCGTTTCATTCCATTTGGGATGATGATCAACTTGTAACCAACGTGTTTCATTCTGCTTGGTCTTAATACAATACTGATTACTTGTTGATTCTCCTGTTCTTACTTGATGAACATCTGCTTTTGTTTGTTCAAGATAGTTTACAAGCTGCGAGGGTATATCAGGGCGTGTTGTGGCTTCACCTAGGGTATAACCTGTAACCCGCTCGAATGCTTGACCTGTTATCCATTCGTTTTCAAGCTCATCATTTTCATTGAATCGACCAGAGAATGCATAATCTGACATCAGTTCTGATAGAACTCGATAGCGATTCTCACTTTCTGCGAGCTTAGCTTCAAACAACTTGTGCTCATGCAACTCATTTCGCAGTTCTATTTCAGTTATGACAGAAGCGGTTAGGTCCTCAAGAATGCCTAGTTCGTCATCTGTCCATTGTCGCGGTTCAGAATCTATGACACAAAAAGATCCCAACTCAAAGCCATCTGAGGTTGTAATTGGAAAACCAGCATAAGCAATGATTCCTAGTTCTTCTATACCCGGATTATCTTGTACTAAAGGGTTAAGACGGGAATCTGCGATAATCAGTGGTTCGCCTTTTTCAACAACATGTTTGCAAAATGCATGAGAGAGAGGCGTTTCTCGCAGTGTTGACCAAGGCTCGGGTAATCCGATAGAGCTTTTGAAAAATTGTCGATTTTCGTCTACCAGAGAAACAAGCGCGATAGGTGTTTTCAGAATTTTGCTTGCAAGTCGAGAGAGTCTATCAAAAGCGGGTTCAGTATCAGTATCAAGTAGACAGAGTGAGCGTAATTTATCTAGACGATCTCTATTGTTTATGGGAGAACTCATTATCGCTTACCATTTATTCGTCAAAGCTTCTTGTGATATACAAGAGTATCTTACACTTTTCAGTTGCGAAGTTATTATCAATAAACTGACAGAATTTATACAACATAAAGCCGTACCCTATTGCTATATTATGATATGAGAATAGAAGATTTTGTATTCAAGATTATGATATACCTTAAAACCTAGCCATCTGACCTAGCCATTAGTAATTGGATGAAGTTCATGACGACTGCAGCACATTATGGTGTCGAAGTCGAAAATGCTGATAGCGAGCTAGATGATTGTTTAATGACTTATGATGTCGTCAAGGGTATGTCTGAAATTATGTAAGAATAAGTGATTTTATGATGTAGCAAGTTGTGATTTATCTAGCTTGCTACTCGTATGTTTCTAGTTTACTGATTACTTAGATAGCTCATAATATTTTGAAGCTTTCATAGTGAATATCAGATTGCTTTACTCTACTCATAATTTACACAAACTTATGAATTTAACTCAAAATGATGATATATTTCCGGATTTTCATATTATTTTAATAATAATAAGTTTAATATAAGACTATAGGTGATTCAATAAATAAACCTTACATTACAGACATTACACGGGAAAGGATACTATTATGTCGCTACCTACAAAGCATTTGTTTGGATTGTCGGATATCAAATTAATTGATAAACAGAAAATAAATCCATATGCTGAAGAAGCTCAAACCATTGCAAAAGGCTTGTGTAAAAAAGCTGGAATTCACCTTTCCAACTTTGATGGCTATAACTCTATGTCAGCATTTCTATATCCCGATGCATCATTAGATCGACTCGTTGGTCTTATCGTGATAATGAATTTTCTCTATTATGTCGATGAGGTTTATGAACGTCACGAGAGACAAGGTTCAACTGATAAAAGTGAGGATATTTACTTACGCGAAGTCTTTGATAATTGTGTGGAAATTATTATCTCTGGTAAAAAGATCAACGCTACTCATGAATTATATGATGCTAGTTATATGATCCATGAAACAGTTGTACCTTTAACAAACTTGGACTGGATGAGACGTTTCATTACTGTAACATTACAGCATCTTAAGTCTACAACATACAACCTTGAAGATATAATTGAAGGTAATGAAGATCCAATTGAAGCATATGTGGGTTTACGAGAGCTAGACTGCGGAATGAGACCGACCATGCATATGATTGAGTTTGCAAATGATTTCTATCTACCTGAGCATGTCCGTAATCATCCATATATTCGTAGTGTTGAAGAGCCAACAGCGAATGTTGCTGGTTTGATGAATGACATTATCTCATATGAGAAAGAAGTTATCGAATTCGATTCACGGTTTAACCTTGTTGCCTTGTTGGAAGATTATCGTAATTTACAGTTTGATCAAGCTGTTCATGAGGCAGTTGTTATTGTGAATGAAAATACAGATAACTTTATCAAACGCGAAACAGAGGTTCCTGATTTTGGTGATGATGAAACCAATAATTTGGTAGCCCGTTACGTTCAGGGATTGCGCGATCAAATCAATGCAACATGGCAATGGCAGATGTCAACAGATCGCTACCGCTCTCCAAATTCACCATATCCAGAGTTAAGAATATAACTTAACAAATATCAGGAGAGTATAGAATGAAGCAATGGTTTGTGAAGTCACATTGGTTACATGAAGACAGAATCGCTTATTTAGAAATTATTGGTGATTTTGATGAAGAAGGTATGATTGAATTCAATACCCATATGCGTGATAAATATCTAGAACAGGGTGATGCCCCTGTACACTGTATTATCGATGCAAAAGGTCTAACAGGTCATCCAACTAATATCAAAACACTGAAAGAGGGTACTCAAGCATCTGTTAAACACCCCAATATTGGATGGGTTGTTCTTGTGGGATTTGACAATCGTATTGTGCGTTTCTTCTCTTCTACTGTCTCTCAACTGCTTGGTGTAAAGTTTAAATTAGTTGATAATTTGGATGATGCCAAGGATGTTTTGCGCCGTGCTGATCAAAGCATAGCTGAGTTTGTTAAATAGGACATTGTTGTTAAGAATCAGCCAGCGTGGTTGTTGGCTGATTTTGGTTTAATTGTGATTAGAAAGTGAATTGAGGGTGAGTGACTACTTGTGGTTCAGGCGGTTGCCGATTCAAGTCCGGTTATCCACCCAATCTAAGAGCTTTTAAAAAATTATCACAAAAGCCAATAAAATCAAGCCCTAACATATGTTGGGGCTTTTTAGATTGAATCATAGGTAAGTGAAAGCATGGCAAACTCTGACCATCGCAAGATCCTTCAAGATGCTCTAGACGGAGGAGATATTACTATCTGGAATAAGAGGCTTAGAGGCAAGAGCTTAATTAATGTCGATCTAAGTTTTGCCAATCTTCTTAATTCTGACCTGAGAAATGCTAATCTAAGAAATGCTAATCTAAGAAATGCTAATCTGAGTTATTCCGACTTGAGAAATGCTGACTTAAGTTTTGCAAATCTCAGTTCTGCTGACTTAAGTTTTGCAAACCTCAGTTCTGCTGATTTAAACTCTACCAATCTTAACTCTGCTCATCTTAGTTCTGTTAATCTAAGTTCTGCCAATCTACATTCGTCTGATTTGAGCTCCGCTAACCTCAGCTCTGCTGATTTAAGTTTTGCTGATTTGCAGAATGCTCTCTTTGAGCGAACAACGTTTGGTGATGTAGATTTATCAACAGTTAAGTACCTTAATGAGGTGAATATTACAGGTCCTTGTACGATTGGTATCGACACTCTATACAAATCACAAGCTGTGATCCATGATCCATGGTTTAACGAATTTCTTGAAAAGTGTGGTGTGCCAGAGACTATGCGTACTTTTGCTAGCTCCTTGGTGGTCAAAGCATTAGACTACTATTCATGTTTTATAAGCTATAGCACACAAGATGAAGAATTCTGTCAGGAATTACAGTCCCGGTTGAAACGTCGAGGGCTGAGGGTTTGGTTTGCGCCAGAAGAGATGAAGGGTGGGCGCAAAATTTACGATCAATTATATGAGGCTATTCGCTATCATGATAAGCTGATTCTAGTACTTAGTGAAGCGAGCATGAACAGCAATTGGGTTCAGCTCGAAATCAAACGTGCCCGCAAACGAGAGAAAGAGGAGGGTAGGCAGGTGCTATTCCCTATTTTGCTGATACCCTATGAAAACTTACAATCATGGGAACTGATTACATCAGACGGGGAAGACCTGGCAGAAGAAATCAGACAGTATTTCATCCCTGATTTCATTGACTGGAAAAATCATGACATGTTTACCAAGTCAGTAGATCGGTTAGTTGCTGATCTAATCAAAGATGAATAGTTAGTTTTGAATACCATCCTCTAAATTACCGACAGGTCAGAATATGGCAGACCCTGAACATCTTAGAATTCTAAAAGAAGCTGTGGATAAGAAAGACATTTGGATGTGGAATCAATGGCGCTTGGATAATCCGTCCATAGAACCAGACCTGAGTTATGCTAGTTTATTGAAAGCTGATCTTAGTTTTATTGGTCTTAATTCTGTCAATCTAAGTAACGTAAGTCTGATGGGTGCTAACCTGAGTTATGCAGATCTTTATTATGCAAATCTAAGTAATGCAAACCTGATTGAGGCTAATCTGAGCCATGCTACACTTTTGTATGCAAACTTGAGTGATGCAGATTTGACTAGCGTATCCTTCATTTCATCAAATATAGCTCATGCTAATCTGAGCAATGCTTGTGTCGGAAATACAAAATTTATAGATGTGGATTTATCTGTTGCAAGACACCTTGATACTTTAGAGATTATAGGTCCATGTTCTATTGGTATTGATACCTTATACTTGTCGCAGAAGGCTATTCACGAACCATGGTTCGATAGTTTTCTTCAAGACTGTGGTGTGCCTCAAACTTTGCGTGTATTCGCTGGTTCGTTAGTTGCCAAGCCTGTAGATTACTACTCATGTTTCATCAGTTACAGCACACAAGATGAAGAATTCTGTAAGGAATTACAATCTCGGTTGAAGCATCGTGGATTGCATGTATGGTTTGCACCTGAAGAGATGAAGGGTGGGCGTAAAATTCATGAGCAACTGTATGAAGCGATTCGTTATCACGATAAGCTGATTCTGGTTCTGAGTAAAGCAAGTATGTACAGCAATTGGGTTCAGCTTGAAATCAAACGAGCTCGCAAACGGGAGAAACAAGAAAATCGTCAAGTGTTATTTCCCATTTTGTTGACATCCTATGAAGATCTTCAATCTTGGGAGCTCATTACATCAGATGGTGAAGACCTAGCTGAAGAGATTCGACAGTACTTTATCCCGGATTTTACTGACTGGAAAAATCATGACGCATTCACACAATCAGTCGAGAAACTAGTGGCGGATCTCATCAAAGATGATGCAAGTAAATTCTATTAGAAAAAGGATTACCGATGCCATTGTTCTTCATATCTTATAAACGCGAGGATTTAGAATTTGCTTTAAAGATAAAAGAATTTATTGAAAGTATTTCTGATGGAGAATATTTATGTTGGATTGACCGAGAAGGATTGAATGCAGGTGATAAGTGGAAACTTGCTATTGATTCTGCAATTAATCAGAGCATTGGTGTAATTCTTATTATAACTCCGGAGTCTTTAAAGTCTTTATATGTGACTTATGAATGGTCCTTTGCAATGGGGATGGGCAAACGTATTATCCCACTGATTCACAGAATGCCAAATGAGAAAGAGATGCATCCTAAACTTGCTGATTTACATATGTTATTTTTCAATACTACAGATGAATCAAGCCACGAATGGAGTGATTTAAAGCGGGAATTGCTTGAAGTCAAAGAAAGACACGATGTGCCTCCTGCAATTCTAAATATGAGACAGATCATCTACGACAATATTTTTGATAAAGAAGTTTGGCAAACTATGTTAGATACAATTGAACAATTCGAACATCCGGCTGCTTCAGAAATGCTGGTTGAGTTTATGGAAGCCGGGCTCCCTAGCCTTATGATTGAGTCGACAAGGGCTTTAGCCCGAAAGAGTGAATTTACTGATATGAGAGTGTTGCCATATCTTCAACGAGGTATTATTGAGAATAGACAGCGTGAAGTGTGTGCAAAGATTTTGGCAATGTATCCATCTGGTGATGTAATTGAGATTCTACAAGACATGTTAGATTATTTTTATGATTTCGAACGTGCAAAGTATGTCCAAATATGGACTGAACAAGCTTCACTTGAGCTATTATTTGAATATTCTGATTATCTCTATAAAGAATTGATGAATGAATGGGATATGACTGTTTGGACTAAGTTTCATGGAAAATTGCTAGAGGAATTTCAGGCAGATTATTTACAAGACTTGTATGATTTTTTTGTAGATCCTAATGTAAAACAGTTAAATATAATTAATCAGTCTTTTGAAGCTTCAATTGTGAATTGTATTTATAATCACTATACACAAAAGTCGAAAAGGGCTGAAATCGATGCTAGAACAAAGCTCATTTTGCAGGCTTTTATTGAAATTCAAGTTATCTGGAAACACCGATTTAGACAATTGCAAACTATTAAATCTATATTGAAAATATAAATTTAGTTTTCTTTATGGCAAAAATGGACATCCGACACCCATGCGCATATAAGCCCTAACACATGTTGAGGCTTTTCGTTTTTATAGCGGCTTCATCTCACTACTGCTCGGGACAGTCTTGGCGTCTTTGACATACATCTGTGTTATGGCAAGATTTTGGCGCATGCCGGCAATTTCACGGAGATCATTCATATACTTCTCGCGAGTCAATTCATGAGCCTTTTTCTCCTGAATGTAGAGCCACGTGAATATCGCCCACAATCCGAGATTCTGTATAAGGTTGGTGATCGCCTCTACATCTAAATCCATGATGCGCTCCTAGGTCAATTCCGGCGGTATTGTTCCAGTACCCGATATGGTCAAACTGTTGAATGAAGCTTGCCCAGACCATCCTTGAGACTGATTGATTGCACTGGACGCTCTTAGCCGGATTTCTATCTTATCAACCAATGTATTTGGTTGACTTGTCATCACCAGGTTATTGCCTTGTGCATTGTCGTTATTCACAGAGGAGTTCTGTGTATTGTTGAGATAGGTTTGCATGTTTTGTCGAACTGGAGAGTTCGAGGTATTGCCTGTGCAATTGTAGTTCAGTGTTATGTCATTGATAACAACGGGTGTCACAAATGTGATTTCAATCGCTAACCAGACTTGCCAATTCGTCCCTGAGAAGAAGATTGGATTATCTTCCCAACCCACACCTGGTGTATAAACCGCACCTGGTAGATTATCAACAGGAATAAAGGGTTGCCAATTATTCGGAGATACATCAAATTGTGCTGTATAAGTCCATGGACCACTTGCACATGGATCACAGAGTAAGGACCAATCATTGTCCGGGTCGCCAGTTTGTGCTTGAATGGCATAGCGTTCAATGCTGTTTTGTCCGAG
>DIYL01000024.1 GCA_002428985.1 Anaerolineales bacterium UBA6055
GACGAGCCGATGGAGATTAAAGGTAATCCCAACGGCGGTAATGGCGGCAACAATGAGAATGCCCAAGTTGTCGATTTCAGCGACGAGCCGATGGAAATCAAAGGCAATGTCCAAGAAGTTGATTTCAGCGACGAACCGTTAGAAATTAAAGGCGATGCCAAAGGCGGCGACGCTAAAAGTGGTGATGCTAAAGGTGATGCCAAGAAGGGATTTGGTGATACCGTCACCGGCAAAGTCCTCAAAAATATGGCGAATACCACCATCGGATTTGGTAGCCTCTCGATCATGGGCTTTGTGGATGGTCTCCGTAATTTAAAAGCCGAAAAACAAGAAGCCCTCTATGGTGATAACTGGAAAGCTTGGACGTTCCTAGAACAAGCTGTTAACTTTGCACAGGTTGTCGCCGATGTGAGTGCCTCGGTTGGCTTTATTACAACCATCGGCGGTGCAATCACATCGGTTGTTGCGCCACCTGCTGCACCGATTTTATTATCAATCGCAGCATTTTCCGCAACCGTATCAACAATCAGTCATATCGTAGCGGGTGTTGGTCGCCTGATTCTCAGCATTAAGCTAGCAACGCGCCTTAGTGAGCTTGAACCGAACTCTAAAGAACATGCGATGGTCAAAGGTACGATGTATCGTCAAATTATCGGTACAGTTGCCAATACGATAGGTGCTGTCACTGGTGGTCTCAGTGGTGCATTTAGCCCACGCAAAGCTATAGCTGAAAACCTTGGTAATTATGCTGCAACGGGCGGTTGGAAAGCTGCATTGGCATCCGGCGGTAAAGATGCAATGACGGGTCAACTCAAAGGTGGTACATCGGGTGATATTGGTAACTACAGTGCAGAAAATGCAACCGAAGATATGGTCAACCGCTCACCAATCCAACGCGCACTGACCAAGTTCGGTGAGATCCAACGTAAAGGTGGCGATACACAAGAAGCCATTGATTCGATTGATAAACGGCTTAAACTCATCCGTAAAGTCCGTGCCGACCTCACCGAAGGATTAGGCGGTGTCAAAGAGAGCGAAGGCGACGACCAAGAAAAGAAAGCGTTGCGTAAACAACAGTTGGAAGGCATCCAACAAGGCTTGCCCGAAATGGAAAAACTCGACAAAGCTGGCTCCGATGTTCAGGAAGAGGGTAAGAAAGCCGAAGCTGATAACAAACGCCTTGAAGATACCATCAACGCACAAGAGCCACCACAGGAAGAAAAAGATAAGAGCCTCTGGGGGCGTATCAAGAGTGCTGCCAAAGCTGCATTCCGCAAACTTATGTCTGTCTTCAATGCCATCAAACGCAAAGTCTTGGGCTTCATCGCTAACTTGAAAGCAAAATTAACCAACTTAGTCATGAGTATTCTCGGTGTGTCCGAACCAGCTCAAGAAGTCAAACAGACAATGCAGGACAAACAAAAAGAATTGCCAGAAGCCTTGGCACAACAAGATACCAACCAACAAGATGTCAATCAGATCAAAGGCAAGATTGGCGACGGTATGCCGAAGCTAGACAAAGCTGAAAAACAAGGCGAACAACTCAAGCAACAATTGCAAGAGCAACAAGCACAAGAGGATCAAACATAGATCATGACTGTATTTGAGCAGATTAAGGAAAACGCATCACTCATCAGTACACTCGGGCTGACCAGTGCACTGGCGAGTGCTGCACTCGTCTGGCTAACGACCATATCCATAGATGAGGAAGTTGCACTCGCGACCACTGTTGGCGAGCGCGTCATCATTATGGCATTTGTTATCCCCCTTATTGTGCTCGGCTTTTTATATTATCGCCGTAACACGTTAACGGGTTCAGCGAGTACATTAGCGATTGCATTTGGCTTGATCGGCTTTGGCAGTGGTTTGTTTTGCGCCATGATTTACCTATATATCGGCTTTCAAATCCCATCACTGGTCAAATCAGTCGATATTATCGTCCATATGGATAACATGCTCCCTGCGCTCATACCGGGGAGCATCGCCACCATCATCACAACGACAATCACATCAGCCGTTGGTGTGGTCTTTTTCCGCCAATCGGATGATTAGCCTTTAATCCAACCAAATCGGATTTGTCCATGCGCGACGACCATATTGGTCAATCACAGTCACCCGCAAATATGGCGAGGTCGTTTTGCTAATATCAAATTCGGCGTGCGTTAAATGATGCCCATTTTCCCGCATTACACCTTGCCGATTTGTCCCGACGATAATTTTCTGTGCAGGTGAGCACTCCACAACTAATTTCTCGTGGTCAATCATCTCGACACTGTGCAATTGAGCGCCTGTGCTGGCGTAATAGTGTCCTGCTTTGAGCGCATCTAACAGCGCAGTTGGGGTGAGTTCTGGTGCTTTGACGTGAACCCAACCACTCATAAAGTCGTTAAGCCCGTCGAGTTTATGTAAATCATCAACGGCTAGGATGCCTATCCGCTGTCCCATCCGGCATAGTGTATCAATATAATGCCCACTATAACCACGGTCTGCACTTGCATTTGATTTTCCATTGAAGCATTCAACTGCATGAACAGGTGCAACCGACATAAAATCTTCGATTGTCAGGCTATTGCCGTTGGGATGAGGCACAGCGACAAACGCATTCGCATCTAACGCCCGTTTGATGACATCAGCGGTTGTTTCATTTTCATCATATGGCGCAAAATCTATTGGCAAGCCAACTGCTAAAATATGCCACACACCACCCAATTGAACATCGCCATGATGTAATTCTGCGCCGAGTAGGGTTGTAAAGTGCTCATCACGATACTGGCGCGTATCCGTAATTGGATAGTCGAAGCGTTTCATAAAGTGGTCGGTAATCGCCACAAAATCATAACCATTCTGCCGATATTGCCGAATGTACTCATCAGTTGACCACACTCCATCAGAGTTGGTTGTATGCCCGTGCAAGTTGCCTCGATAAAATTTTCCGGGTTTGTCAAATGGTAGTGCAGATGCCGTCAATGTGCTGAATGCGCTCATGGATCAGTCCTGTGTACTGTAAATATCCTTTGTATTGTATACACAGAAGGTTAAGTGACAACACCATGAGCCTTAACAATCTAGTCTGTACTGATGAGCTGGTTTTGCGTTGGTAACATGGAAACTGTCATCACAATCGCCAAAATCGGCAAGATAATCAGTAGCTGTAAAGATACGTCTAATCCAAATCGATCGGCTAGAAAACCAATCAGTAGGGGTGTAAAGGACGACATAGTAGACCCTACTCCAAAGACAACACCGACACCCATACCTGTGTTATTTCCACGTACCAATGCACTTGCCATCGCCAATGCGACTGGGAATGTCATGGATATGGCGCCACCAATGCTAATAATCATGAAGATAACAAACCATCCATCAATATTCATCATTAGCAGTAAAGCAAAACTCGCAATGGTCGAACTGATGATAAACACAAACCGTCCACCAAACTTATCAAATATGACCCCGCCGAGGGGTTGTGAAATGATGCCGACAATCAGCATGAGTGATGTAACCGCCCCTGCTGTTGTGAGCGTCATACCATTTTCAAGTAACCATGTTGGTAGAAATGCGAAGAATCCCTTATAAAACATCACAATCAGACCGAAGTTGATCCCTAATACAAAGATCTCACGCGTCAACCCGTGCGTAAACGATAAACGCTCACTTTTCTTTCTGTTTTTTAAATTGAACGATAATAAACCGATCAGTGCAATTGCTGGCACCATCAATAGGATAGTCGCCAATCGCCAGTTCAGGGCAGCAATCAGAAATGCAGCACTAATCGGAGCGAGGAAATTACCAATCGAACCCCCTAAGCCATGAATCCCCATCGCTTTACCTTTATTCTCTGCAAACGCCGATGTAATAAAGCCTGTGGATTGGGCATGAAATGTTGTTTCACCAAAGCCATAAATTAGACTTGAAATAATCAACGCGAGAAATGTTGATGCAACGCTAAATCCGCTTAGCCCTAGTGCAAACATCAAGAATCCTATCAGAACAACTTGTTTCTGGATTCCATAACGATCAGCAATATATCCGAAGAACGGCTGTAAGACCCCTGATGAAAGGGTTGTAATGAGCAGGATAAATCCAAATTCTGTGTAATTTAACCCAAAGTCTAAGGCGATGACAGGCAATAAGATCGGGAGTAACACGCTGTAAAAGTCATTCGTGCCGTGCCCAATGGTCAGCAACAATAAGAGTTTGCTTTTGCTCTCGAGGAACATGATTGGTTTGGTTATATTCATAAGGTTTTGTCGCTTTCTAGTTTCTGTATGCTCAATATAATAAAATTGAGCTTGGCTGACTAACGATGAAGTGACAAATATTTATCCAGGAGCGACAATGTCATCTCTCTTTGCACGTATGGGCATTATCGAAGACGAAATTGAAAAACGGACATTTGCGGTTCACACACAGGTGAGTAAATTCACGACAGAAATGCACCACCATTCGCGCTATCAATTACTCTACGCAGAGGGTGGTATCATGCAATTTTTCTCTGAGGATCAACAGTTTATCCTACCAGCAAAACATGGGGCATGGATTCCAGCCGGACTGGTTCATAGGGTAGTTTTGCCATCATCCCAAATCTATTTGCGCACCCTTTATCTTGGCGATGATAAGCGGTATGCGTTTCCGAATCACTTGGTTATTTTCCCAATTACACCATTAGCCCGCGAAATGATTTTATACACCGAAAAATGGCATTACGAGCATCCAGCAATGCCGAGCGAAGACGCTTTTTATGATGCCATCAGCCATTTAATTGCGGAGTGGTGTCGCGATGCGATTACCTTGGTTTTACCCACAACCGAACATGAACAACTCGCCGAAATCATAGACTATATGCTGAGTAATATCAGCCAAAACCTGACTGTATCTGATGTGGGGCATGAGTTTGGGATGTCATCGCGTACGCTGATGCGCATGTTTCGGCAACAACTAGATATAACATTTCAAGTGTATCTGCGTACGGCGCGAGTCATAAAAGCAATCGAATTACTATCTCTGCCAGATGCGTCAATCACAGATGTATCGTTGCAAGTTGGTTATCAAAGTATGAGTTCATTCAGTCAGGTGTTCAAAGCATTTGTAGGGCAGTCACCGAGTATGTTTAGGCAGTCGATCCAATCAACCGATAATCAAGTTTAGTCGGCGCAATTATGTCTCGAGCAAATGCGGTGCGTAGCGCGACACATCCTGCCCAAAGTCAGTTTTTGCAAGGGCTGGCATATCAATAACATTGCCCTTTATGCCTTTGAATCTTGTGGGGACTGTAATTGTCGGAATAAGGCTGATGTAATCAACAGGTGCGGAAAAGAGGCGCTTGTCCAGCCAGCTATTTACCTCTGGCTGAACGGGCTTATGTAAATAGACACCATAGGTAGTGCTATCCCCTTCATTTCTGCGCCCAATCATGTCGATATTGTCCCATGTTGTAAACACATGCGAATGACTTCTTTGCCAATCAATACCTTTTTCATAGACAGTAATCGTTATTTGCGTCGCTTGAAAAGCCATGACCGCAAAAAAAAGCATATACAGGATAAACAAGAAGCTATTGACCACCCAGAATGCAAGCGTAGTCTCACTATTGACTACCAACGCCATCACAGTAATGTGAACAACGATAATCACCGTTGTAATCGCGATCGCAGGGCGTAAAGTACCTGTGTAGACATTCACTTTTTCGCCCTTATCAATGGTCGCATCGATCATCTGCTTATCCTAAATAATCGGTTTTGCTTGATACACTAGGCAAGCTTACTGCAAATTTCGTCAGTGAATCGTTGTGTGCTCATGCTGTTGCCATCCATCAAGTCTGCCGTATAGTCACCATCACTGAGGGTCGTGTAAACAGCATCCTCAATTTGGTTAGCAAGGTCTGTCATTTTCCAGTGATGACGGACAAGCATCGCCGCACTCAGAATGATGGCGGTTGGATTAGCGATACCTTTGCCTGCAATATCGGGTGCAGACCCATGCACCGGTTCGGCAATCGCAACTTCATCACCAAGGTTGAGGGCTGGTGCAAGACCCAGACCACCGCCCCATGCTGCTGCCATATCCGATAAAATGTCACCGTATAAGTTCGGGGTTACTACAATATCAAATCGGGTGGGTTCTTTTACCATCCAATAAGCGGCTGTATCGACCAACAATTCATCAGTCTCGATGTGCTTATAATGATGTGACACTTCATAGGCAACACGTCGGAACAGCCCATCTGTCTGTGGTAAAACATTGCCCTTATGGACAATTGTTACACGCTCACGTTGTTCGACTTGCGCCAGTTTAAATGCCATATGCGTAATGCGTTCAGTCGCATAACGGGTGATCCGTTTTGTTGCCGTACCGGTGTCTCCATCTGCTTCGGTATGCTCGTCACCGATGTAAAGATCTTCGGTATTTTCACGGACAACGACCAGATCAACACCTTCGCGCGCGGTCGGCACAGGCAGGTAACGGGTCGGGCGTAGGTTTGCATATGTTTCCATTTTACGGCGTAAGCTAACGATAGGGGATGAATATCCCTCTACTGGATAGGATGGCGAACTACATGCACCAAATAGCACAGCCTTACAATCTTTAGCTGTCGCGATTGTTTCGTCTGGGAGGGCACTGCCCTTAGATTGGAATGTATCCCAGCCAGCTTCGGCTGAGTGAACATCGAGGTCGGGAATAACTTGTTTGAGTACTTGCACGGCTGCCGGAACAACTTCATGCCCGATGCCATCTCCCTCAATTACACATAACTTCACAGCAATCTCTCCTCAAGATTTAATATAGTTCGATTAAAAATATTCAAAGTGGTAGAAAAAAGAGAAATTTTTGAGTTGCTGTGTTGCTTATTTTTATGAGCTTATTGTTACATAATAAACCGACTTTGTCGAATGTGAACAAGAAAACCTGTGTCGGCTCGCGCGGGGTAACTTGAAACCTGCACTGAAATGTGGTAGTATTATAGTGTGAGAAAACCTATGTATAAATTATTGTATCCAACATATCCCTACATCACATCTCTCCCTCAGTGTGGTCCAACACAATATAACACTGGATTTTCGCAGGTGTATATCGCACCTGATAAATCACCCTATCGTAAGCGTAGATTGTTCCTCAGGAGTACAATTGACTAGTCAAGAAGTTGAAGTGCAAGAAAGTTCGTTTGGTGATCTTTTAGACGAGTATCTCTATGAATCACCAGAACGCGGGCAAATCCTAAAAGCTGTTGTGATCGATGCAGACGCCAATGAAATTTTGCTAGATGTCGGTCTCAAACGGGATGCGGTCGTTACCCGCAAAGATTTAAACTACCTCGATCAAAGTGTCATTGATGAACTTGTACCTGGCAAAGAGACATTAGCCTATGTCCTACAGCCATACAATGGTGATGGCGAATTAATCGTATCCATCAATAAAGCGCTCGAGCTCGAAGATTGGGAGCGCGCACAAGAAATCATGGAGTCGCAAGAGACAATTACTGTGACCAGTGCAGGTAGCAACCGTGGTGGTATGCTGGTACGGTTTGGACGTTTGCAAGGCTTTATTCCAAACTCACATATCTATACCAATAAAAATAATGCCGAAGGTGAAGAACTTCGTGTCAAGGTGATTGAGATCGAACGCCGTCGCAATCGTCTTGTCTTCTCAGAACGCGAAGCCATCTTCGAAGAGAAGAAATCACGTATGGAAGAGATGAGTGTCGGTGATGTTGTCATCGGTAAAGTCGTCCATATTACAGATTTTGGCGCATTTATCGATCTCGGTGGCGCAGATGGTCTCATCCATATCTCTAACATTGTTCACCAACACATCTCGCATCCATCCGAAGTTTTGGAAATTGGTCAGGAAATTGAAGTTCGTATCGAAGAAATTGATATTCAACGCGAACGCATTAGCCTGAATCGTAAAGTCTTACTACCAGATCCATGGGAAACCTTTACCGGACGCAACCAAATCGGTGACCTTATTCTCGGTAATGTCACCAATGTTGTCGACTACGGTATTTTTGTCGCAGCACCCGGTGGTATGGAAGGACTTGTTCACACCAGTAAGATGCAACGTCTGAACCTCTCACATCCCCGTGATATGTTTAAGTCCGGTGATGAGGTAATCGTGCGCATCTTGGATATTGATTATGGGCGGCAACGGGTTCAATTGGACTTAGATAGCATCGACATTGAAGAACGTGACGAATGGTTGCAAGAACGTGGTTACGATCTAGATGTTTACCAAGCCAAGTTGGCTGGTGTTGCCGAAGGGTCTCCAGAACAGCCGGAAGATGACAATGTTGAAGACGAAGAACTTCCTGTCATGGAAACCGAAAGTGTCGGCGAATAAGTTAGATAAGCAATAGCAAATCATATGGCAGATAGGGAAACTTATCTGCCATTGCTTTTATGCAACATATTCTAAAGAGAGAGATTGGAGATAGTTATGTATTCAGCAGGTGACCAAATTATCCATCCGCGTTATGGTGCTGGCATCATCGTGGGAGAAAAGAGCATCACACTATATGGTAAAACCCGAGTCTATCACATCGTAGAACTGGTGGGTGGACGTGGTGAGGTTATGATCCCTATTGAGACCGCTGATGAGATGGATATACGCCCTGCCATCCAGAATATGGATTTGATCGAAGAAGTATTCTCCAAGCCACCTAACGAACTATCCGATGACTACCGCGCCCGCCAAGCAAAAATTCAAAAGAAGATTAAAGCCCGTGAACCACGCGAAATGGCACAGGCACTTCGTGATTTAGCATGGCGTGAGTATAAGGATAAGCTGACAGCAGTTGAACAAAAAATGAAATCACGCCTGATGAAAATGCTAAGTCGTGAGATGGCTGTCATGCGCCCGAATTTGACTGTCGAAACAGCAAATAATCTACTGACACAGATGTTGTACGATATGGTACAAGATCATGCTGTTGATGGTGAAGAAGTTGCCTCGACCTAATTCTATCGGATATATATTCTAGCCCGTGTGTGGCGTAATGGACACACGGGTTGCTCCTATGACCCATCATCATACTGATATACCTCTGCATCCCCATGCAAAAATATATCATCGACCACAAATGCCAATTGATAATCCGTTTCTACCACAGCTAACAACGCATCAATTCCCGGCTGTCCTGATCCAACTAAGTCAGGGAAGACAATCACCCATGTCGGTGGACTATCTGACCAATCCGATAGAAGCGCCGGAAGGACAAAATCCGGCTCGAAGTACCAATGCCAGCCTTTAATCCATGTCGGTGGTGGCATCATACCTGTCATCGGATGTAGTTGCGGTGTGCTATCAGTTTCAGGCAAAACAAATAAGGTATCATCTGCGCCAACTTGGGATTCTAATTCAGCAACTAATGGTCGGAATTCATCATAAGCGAGGACAGCTCCTGCCCCCAACTGAGTAGGAATATACGTAACAGCCCCTGTCCATAACCAGCCGATTCCCACTGCAATGGCTAACCCTGCAATTACCTGACGCGGAATATCCCAGTTGCGCCATGTTGCTAACTCCGGCAATAACCACATCAAGATCATACCCGACATAACAGCGGTAACAGGTAAATGTCCCATACCATGAATTTCACCAAAGCGTGGATAGAGCACGACCAGTGTTGCCCCCCACATCAAGATGACGAGTACATAGCGACGATTGCCCTGCCGTAATGCAATCAAGATGAAAGCGAAGACGAGGATATTACTTAGTAGAAGTTTTCGGAAAAAGTCCCCTGTCAACGGGACACCATCCATGAAGCCCGACAGATTAAATTGCCAGTTCCAAAACAAGTAACCCTCAAATAATCCCTGCGATAATAAAACACCCCACTGTATAACGGGGAATAATAATGCCGCCAATCCATAGGGAATCCATAACTTAGGATCACGATGCACAATCAGGATCCATAAACCAAATAATCCCACCGCCAACCACGCATGTTGCTTAAAGATGGTGGATAATCCCATCAATAGCCCTATGATGATAACCTGCATCAGACTTGGTTTGTCGTCGCGCGAGAAATATACAACCAACGCGATCATCACACATAATGCCAGTAACGTATCAAAATAAACCATGACGTTACCGTAAACAGGCTCCCACCACGCCCAAACTAAAGCAGATAGCACACCCGCGCTTTGATTTTTTGTGAGTTGTATCGCCAGTTGATAAACCAACACTGTGATGACAATCACCAATACCGTGTTGAGGACTTTGATCAGAACGTCATATTCGAGCGGTATGAGCAATTGTGCCAATGCGCCCAATAATGAACTACCGGGCGCGTGTTGCTCCCAGATATTGCCGAACAACACCATGCCGTTGTTCATCATCCACGGGATAGCAACTTGTCCGGAGTGGGTAGAAGGGGACAACCAAAATAAGTGGGTGATACTTTGAAATACGATAATGGTGAGCAATAACAATCTTGGCACTATGCGCTCCGAGTCTGTTCAAAATCGCGCCACATCGTAGCAGACAAGCTATACAGGTGTCTACGCTGAAACAAAAATTTTCGATATTACGCCGTTAACTTATCCAGTTTATCGAGCATATATCTTGGTGCTTTCAGGTCGTGTACGCGTTCTTTCAGGGTCGTTACCTCGGTATCATACGCTTGTCCGAGCTCTTTTTTCAATCGGATGATTTCAAGATAGGTGAGGCATTCGGTAAACGGCTTAGCTTTACCGACGACTTGTTCAAGATAGGTTTCTTGGGCGTTGAGTGCATCCGCTAACCGTCCACCCATTTCATGATAAGCAGTGACCGCCGTATAATATTGCTTGCCAAGGAATGCACCATATCGTTTGGCACAATGTTCACCTTGTTGAAATAGTGATTGGGCTTGCATGTCATTCGCTGTGCGTTGTGCATGGAGTGCCAACCAGATGAGGGTAGTCGCGATATAACTATCGCGCTCCGATTTACGAGCGTTAGACTCCGCTTCGATTGCCCACGACAAAAACTTATCCCACTGTTTTGTTTCATACGCACTCTCAACGAGGATCGTATAAACATGTGTCAAGTGGTGGGGCGAACCTTCCGCAACACTAAGCGCATTGAGTCCTGCTTGGATAGTATCAGCAGGTGTGCCATTGGTACGAGCAAAATTCAGCTTGAGGCTGTTGAGGCAAATATAACACTCGACATTGGGACTTACTTCTTGCTCCATGTAATCAAGCGCGTTCTGGATCAAATCTTTGTTGCCGATCGGGTCTTGTTGGACATATGCCGAGATCAAATCTTCATGCAAACAGATCCGTTGTGGCAAAGCTTGATATTCTGGTAAGCGCACTTCGACAGCGGCTTTGGTTGCAATGTCTAACGTGCCATTATAATCTCCGAGAAATGCAAACCGCGCCTGTAATTCCCAGTGATTTAATAATTGCTGAAACCATTTATCATCAAGTAAGTCGGCTAATTGTCGCGACTGCATACAATAATTGAGTGCTGTTTGGGGATCATCTTCCATCTTATTGAGCATCTTCCAGAAATAATCAACCATCTGCAGTTGCATATCATTTCTTTCTAAGATCGCATCACGATGTCTGTTTTGTATCCATTGCCAAATGTCTGACATACCATCCTCACTCTTTGTAACACGTGCCTTTAACCATTATAAACCTACTTTGCTCTCGTAAATATTACCACACAGCAAAACCAAGCATATTCGTCAATGTCTGGTAAAATCACGATTAGGTTTGATTCACGCACAGGTAAAGGGGAGACTATGCGCTTTTTCCGGCGAATACTGACCGATATCAAAAATCGGCGTAATATTGAAGTATATGTATTATCGTTTGCGGCATTTGCTGTGGCATTGGTATCTGTCTTTGCTGATGCTGTACTGGCATCATTAGGGGATAACATCGTCAATAGCATTATTCTAGCGACACTCGGCTTGCTCGTCCTGAATATTTCTACACCCAAAGTACAAGAAAGTTCACTCGATGATTATTTGGATGATCGCTCCAATCTTGGCTCATTCGAAGAACGCATCAAAGGTGCTCGTAAACTGTACATCTACGCGCCATCAGCCGCCAATATTTTACACGGAGATAATGCTGAAGCGATTCGTAAAGAGATTTTGACACGGTCGGATGGTGAGCTACGGGTTGTGATTCAAAATCCCGACAGAGCAGATGCTGTTAATATCCTTGTCGATCAACTGGACCGTTCCGTTGAATTTCAGGTGCAACATCTACCAGAAGAACTCCAGCGAACGCTTCGTCAGTTTAAACTGATTGATAGTTGGAATACCCCCGGAACTGCGGAACTTAAATTATTAGATTATAGCCCGGGGTTTAGTATTGTTATGCTTGATCCTGACCGTATCAGTGGACAGGTGATTGTCGAGATGCATGGCTTCCAGAATGAGTCGACTCGTTCGCGTATGCACGTCATCATCAATAAGCGCGACTCAGAGCGATGGTTTACCTATTGGTACGAACAATTTGAAAATATATGGGGACGTGCCGAAAACCTCCAAAAATCCGAAACGGCTTAAATCAGCCCTAACTCACGCGCTTTAGTGGCAGCTTCGGTGCGATTTTTCACAGCGAGCTTGCCATAAATATTGCGCGTATGGACTTTAACCGTCCCCGTCGAGAGATACAACTTTTCCCCGATTTGTGGGTTGGTCAATCCTACAGCGATAAGTGTGAGCACTTCGAGTTCTCGCTCAGTCAGCGGTTCAGCAAGGGGGTGATGGGAGGGCATTGGTATAGAGTCTTCGTCGTCAAAATAGTCAAACAATTCATAAATTGTTTCTTTTAGACCACGTTGTGCACCTTGTTTCCATAAGGTTTGATAAGCTTCATCACCGATACTGCCCCTAAGTTTATCCTGTAATTCATTGATCTGATTCCATTCTTCCATCCAACCCGTAAAGCTATCAGGATGGTTGAAAGTTAAGCCTAGTAATTCGACTGCTAGTTCATGATTTCCTTGTTGTGTTACAATGAGTGAGATAATTGGCAACCATTGATTTGCATCTCGATTATTGTATTGCTCTATTTGTATCCTTAAACCTTGTCGTACATACAAACTTGCTTGATCTATGTCACCCAGTCCAAATGAAGCAAGACACAGTGTGCGCCAAGCTGTATGGTTTGCAACTGTTAGTTGATGTCCTAACCCAATATGTGCAAGTTGTTTGCCGTGTTCATAATCCCCTTGAATCGTAGCAAGAAAGCCCAAAACTGTTTGGGCATTTTGGTCGATATTGGTAGTACGGAATCCTACTTGGTGTAACATTTGTTTTGCAATCTGATGAGCAGACAAAAAATTGCCTAACCATAAATCACGATACATTTGTGCCATTCTGACTGTTGCAAGACTCTTGCTGTCTCCATAGATTTCCCATATTTCACCCGCCTGTTCTTGGATACGATCACCATTAGTAAGTTTTCCTAATCGATGTTGTTGCATTGAAAGGTAGCTCAGTGCATGTGCAGACCCTGTAATATCTCCAAAATTTTGAGTCCACTCTAGGTGTTTTTGATTTAGTTCAGACCATAAGTGAATATCATCGTTTATATGGCGATAACTATATACCATGCTTCTAAGTACACGCCCTACATAGTATTTATCACCCAACTTCTCATAAAGTAATAGGGCTTCTTCAAACTGTATCATGGCTTCCGAAAAATCTAATTGCAACATCCGGTAAGATTCACCAAGAGTCCATGTACACAATGCAACAGTATGGTTGTCTCCTAAGGATTTTGCCGTTATTAACGAGGGTGTCACTAGTTCTTGAACAAGTTTTGGATTTCTTTCGGGAAGAACACTAATCTGCGCCAAACGTGTGCGTAAACGATTCCAAACTTGATGATTACTGCTTTCTCCATCTAGTGCAGTTGTCTCAACAGCAAACTGGAATAGGTCGTATCCTTCTTGATATCGTGCGTGCATGTCACAATAAAGTGCTAGCCCTTCCATCATCAAGTCTAGGACAGTGTATTCGATTCTTTCAACAGCATTATTCCAGACACTTTGGATATTTATCCAATCTGCTTGAATAGCGTTCAGCCCCTCAAGCTGTTGCCGTCCTTTGATGTCGATAGCATGTTCTGCCATGAAATCAGCAAAGTAATCCATATGCGCAGATAGCGTTTCGTCAACTTCGCCCGAATCGTTCAACTTTTCATCAGCGTATTGGCGTAGCAACTCATGCACATCATAGCGTCCGTTGCCATCCCGACGCACCATCGACTTTTCAACCAAGCCAGACAACGACATCAAATCCGCATCAGCGACTGCTTCCGCCGCTTCTAGCGTGAACCCACCTTTAAATACAGACAGCCTAGGGAAGACAGCTTGTTCATCTTTCGTTAGCAGATCCCAAGAGTAATCAAATACCGCCCGAATACTCCGATGACGTTCTGGGATGTCGCGAGCGCGCGTAGACAGGAAATCAATCCCACGTTCAATCTGCTTGATAATCTCTGCACAAGACAGTGTCTTGAGCCAGCTTGCCGCTAATTCAATGCCCAATGGCATCCCACCGACCAACTGGCAAATTTCAATTGCCTCCGAGAGATTCTTCTCAACATCAAAATCATGTTGTACCCGTTGTGCACGACTGATGAACAATTTCAGACCGCTATATTGGTCAATATCGTTAGTCGTCGTTTCATCGGGAATCCGCATCCCACGTACATGCCACAATTGTTCTTCCAACAAATTAAGCGGTTCACGTGAGGTTGTCAGGATCTTGATGTTCTCCGTCTGCGCCAGAATATCCGCGACCAGATCAGCACCATCAAGCACATGCTCGAAGTTGTCCATCACCAAGATCAGATTGCGCCCCTGCAAAAACTTAATCAGTTCTTCTTGCGGTGTGCCATCATTGCCGATCATAATACCGAGCACACTAATCACCGTCGTGACGATATTATCTGCCGATGTCAACGGCGCCAGCGGTACATAATACACACCATGCTCGAAGTCATTAGTTGATAGCTGTTTGACGGCTTCAATCGACAGGCGCGTTTTACCCATGCCGCCGGCACCAAGCAGAGTCAACAAACGGCACTGCTCATCACGCAGTAGCTCAACAATTTCAGTAATTTCAGGTTCACGCCCGATAAACGGTGTCGGTTGGGAAGGGATATTGTGCAATTGAATTGTCATGATTATGCCTTAATTAGATCAATTTGAGCTCACGTGCTTTAGTTGCCGCTTCGGTACGATTTTTCACAGCGAGCTTGCCATAAATATTGCGCGTATGGACTTTAACCGTCCCCGTTGAGAGATACAACTTTTCCCCGATTTGTGGGTTGGTCAATCCTTCAGCGATAAGTGCGAGGACTTCTAGTTCACGTTCAGTTAAAGGATCAACGAGCGGTGATGTTGTGACCTTCGCTGAGCGATCTACAGCCAGATAAGTAGTAAGTTCGGTAAGTGTGTCTTTGGGGTTCTGTTGTTTGCCTTTTTCCCAAGCGATTTGGTAAGCAGGGTCACCAAGTTGGGTTAAAAGTGTATCACTAAGTTCGCTAAACCGTCGCCAGACACCTAGCCATCCAGTAATTATTGCCGGATGATTCCACACAAAGCTAATCAACTCTACGGCATATGTGTAATCTTGCCGATCATAAGCAACAAAAACTGAGGTGATAATTTCTGTAAATTGTGGGTAGAAATCAAGTTGCCAGATTGTCAGAACATGGGCGGCTATAGACTCATAATTACTTGTGTTTGCATCATAAAAAGCCATAGCGCGATGATACCACGGTAATGACCAAGGGTAGGATTTACAAACTTGTGCGAATCGATAGGCTTCATCATTTTTCCCCTGTAAGCTTGCCAAAACACTCATGTTGCCATAAATCATGGGATGATTTCCGAGAAAGTTGACTTGCGTCAAAATCTCATCTGATTTGCGAAGATGTGTTTCAGCTTCTTTTAGCTTACTTTGTTGTAGATAGAGTGCACCTAAATTACTATAAACGATGCCGATACTTTTAATATCTTTACATGTTTCCCAAATGGCTAACGCATTTTGGATATGTTTCTCTGCATCATTATCATTGCCATTCATCATATCAATCGCGGACTTGTAATATAAGATATGAGCTAATCCGTTTTGATCACCAATTTCGCGTACGATAGACTCGGCTTGATGACTATACGACCGAGCTTTGTCAGATTGATCGACCTTGATAGATGAGAGTAAAAAATCAATACCCCGTAAAATTCTACCAATATAATATTTATCACCGACTTGTTGTGCGATTTTTAGTGCCTGTTCATAGCGATGCAATGCTCGCTGATGATCTTGATGACGATACCCAAAGCGTTCAAACTCGGCTTGGTACCAGTAACACAACATCACTGTCAATCTATCGTCATAAGTTTCAGCAACATCGAGTGTTTTCTCCGCCAAAGATTGTAGATGATCTGTTATTGGATATCGTTCCAATAGATTCCATATTTGAATAAAGCGGGCTTGTATACGATTATAGGTACGATTTGCAGGAGTAGGCAGATGATCAAGTACATGGCGGAATAAATCTTCTCCAGTTTGATATTGTGCTCGTATATCACAATAGAGGGTGAGTCCTTCCATCATATGATCTAGCGCATCTAACCGTCTTGTATCGACCGCATGGTACCAAGCTTTGCGCACATTATAGAATTCAGCCTCAATTTCATTGAGCCCATCAATTTGTCGCCGTCCCTTGATGTCAACTGCTCGCTCTTTCATAAATTCGGCAAAGTGTTCCATATGTGCAGTATGAAGTTGGTCAGTTTCACCCACAAGGGCAAGTTGTTCATCAGCAAATTGACGTGATAGACGGTGCAGTTTATAGCGTCCATCTTCAAATTTTTGGAGCATCGACTTTTCAACCAGACCGGTTAATGTCAACAGAGTCGTACCGGTGAGTGCCTCAGCATCCTCGCGCCTAAATCCGCCACGAAAGATACATAATCGGCGAAAAGTTGTACGTTCTTTGTCATCACATAAATCCCATGAATTCTGGAAAACGGCGCGTATACTGCGATGTCGTTCTGGTATGTTACGTGCGTTGGTTTGTAAAAAATCAATATTGCGCTGTATTTCGTCAATGATCTCTGCGCATGTCAGTGACTTGAGCCAAGAGGCTGATAGTTCAATTGCCAATGGCATCCCACCGACCATCTGGCAAATTTTAATGGCTTGTTCTAAATTTTCTTGAATGTCAAAGTTGCGTTGTACACGTTGAGCACGCTCAATGAAGAGTTGCAACCCACTAAATTGATCAATATGATTGGTTGTAACGCTTTCAGGAATTTGTAATCCGTGCAAATGCCATAAGTGCTCTTCTAGTAAATTCAGAGGCTCGCGAGAGGTTGTAAGAACTTTAACGTGAGGCGCTTGCACCAGAATATCCGCGACCAGATCAGCACCATCGATTACATGCTCAAAGTTGTCCATTACGAGTAGTAAATTGCGCCGACCCAAGTACTTGATCAGTTCAGTCTTTATATCATCATCATTACCAATCATCATCCCAAGTGTGCTGATAATTGCTGTCACAATCTGGTCAGGTGATGTTAATGGGGCAAGACGTATGTAATATACACCATGTTCGAAATCATCATCACTTAATTGCTTGACTACTTCAATCGACAGGCGCGTTTTACCCATGCCACCCGCACCAAGCAAAGTCAATAAACGACACTGCTCATCACGCAGGAGTTCAACAATTTCAGTAATTTCAGGTTCGCGCCCGATAAACGGTGTCGGTTGGGATGGGACGTTGTGTAAGGTTATCGTTGTCATAAGTTTAGGGTGCATGACTCGTTTACGTGTTACCCATAATTATAGTGACTCACAATGCAGACAACAAACAAAAACACGACTCTGGTTATAGAATCGCGTTTCTGCGTTTACCTTTATCTGGATGTCAATTTGAAGTTATTTTGCAATCAGTTGAGTTGCTGTTGCAATAATTTGCTTGATACGACGCGCTGTTGTTTGACGCTTATTTTTAGGTTCAATGACGATGCCTTCTTGTGGGTGTTGGTTGTATCGTACGACACCAGCTTCTTCTAGACGGTCGTTATGTGCTTGGTTGAAGTTATAAGAAAAGTTCATGATCTGTGTCCCCCTATTTCAAGATAATTTGTGTAGCAGTTGTAATAACTTGTTTGATACGACGCGCTGTTGTTTGACGCTTATTTTTAGGTTCAATGACGATGCCTTCTTGTGGGTGTTGGTTGTATCGTACGGCACCGGCTTCTTCTAGACGGTCGTTATGTGCTTGGTTGAAGTTATAAGAAAAGTTCATGATCTGTGTCCCCTGTCGGTATGTGTTATCTGTTGTTTGATGTTTTTAGAATACAAAACACATGGTGGTAGACACATCTACCCGATGGGGTATCCTGTATTATTAATGGTGGTATTTTGAAAGGGGTATAGGGGTAGTTATGTGTCCTCTAATGGGTCAGCATGGAGGTAGAGCCACTGTCCATCTTCTTTTTTGAACAAGCTACGCTCGACGTATGAGGTATCGTCATCGCCGTTCGCCAAAATCGCATGGAACGTCACCCAACCTGTATTTATATCATCCAGTGACAACTCACTATCGAGGATTTCGAGTCCGTTAAAATCCGTTGTTTCCGCAAATAGGGTAATCCCTGCGCGCCACTCCGGCGTATCCGTTAGATGTTTACTTTCGGGGTGCATCGTGTTCACAATATAATCCATGTTATACAACACATACGCACTATAGCGCGACCGCATCAAGCGCACCGGATCGTCAATTTTTTGTCCCTGATGTAACGGGCGACAGCATTTTTTGTATTTTTTACCACTGTAACAAGGGCATGGTTTATTCGGTGCGATTTTAATCATGATTGTTTGCTCTCCAACTGAACAATCGGTACAGGCGCAGCTTTTTTGGTCTCAAGATCATAGACAGTGAACTCGCGTTCGGGTAAGGTGAGTATACCGCAAGATTGTGTCGGCATCCCATAATTCATATATACCGAACCACTATTGATCACCCGTAATACACCATCCCGATAAATTTTCATGGGACGATGTGTATGTCCCAAAATGACTAAGTCCGCGATGCTCGAATCAATTGTCTGATTCAAGATGTCCCGACGACTAGTCGGATAGATATATGTCACTCTATCAAATGTACTGGCATGGGTCATCTCAATCACCAAATCGCCTCGCTCGAATTTTAGAGACGGGGGTAGATAATCAAGATAGGTCAGATTAATCTCGCTCAATTCAAATGAAAATAGCATATGTTTCGTATGGTCACTGACATCAGGATATTCTTCAAGAAATTCCATCATGGTCATATCATGTTTAAATTGTTCTTGAGTCCGGCGTGCGGTATAATCATGATTGCCCTGTACTGTCGGAATTTGAGCATACCGAATGCGTTGAACAACATCGTTTCCATCTTCACCACGGTCGACCAAGTCACCTGCACACCAGATTTCATCCACGGCTTGTTCTTCTAAGAATGCCAGCGCAAGATTGAGTCCCTCTAAGTGAGCATGAATATCCGAGATGATGCCAATACGTGTCATGGTTTGTCCTGATTATATGATCGCTTGGATTGTATTTAATAGTAGGGGTGGTACTCAGATCACCCAAAAATGTATCAAATGACTCAGTAATTATAACAGCATCGACAATTGCGGGGCGGTTGGAGCGAGCATATTTAAAAATGCGCGTTGTGTTGCCGTAAATGCCGCCCGCTGATTCCAGACCAACCGTAGTGACCGATCCAGTTTCACGCCCTCAATCGATAACACCTTCAGTTCACCACGCTCGACTTCTCGTTCGACAGCGTAGCGTGGCAAAATCGATACCCCACCGCCATCTAGTAGGGCATATTTGATTGTACCGGGGCTATCAAGTTCGGTCGTTGTCTTTAATCTAATGCCATAGCGACCGAGTACACCCTCCATCCAACGGCGGGTTCGGCTCGTTGGCTGACGATTGATAAATGGGTGCTGTGCCAGTTGTTCTGGTGTAATGGTCGACTGATGCGCCCAATCATGATCAGCACTAACGACGACATCATATGCCATATTGTAAAACGGCAATTGCCCTAAATTATCGCGCACCAAATCATCAATTTCACCTTCCACAAATCCGAGGTCGTAGCGCGTATCCATCACACCTGCGATAATGTCTTTAGTTAGACCCGTCTGCATCGAGACGTTGATATTGTCATAATCGGATTGAAAATCGCGTAACCAGCGCGGAATCAGATAGACGCTAATCCCGGGTGTTGCACCGAGGTCGAGTTGCAGGGATTGTGCTGTGTCAATCTGCACGATGTCATGCTCCGCTTCTGCCAGCAATCGTACCATCTGACGTGCATAATCCAGCAATACCTCTCCAGCGGGTGTTGCGGTTGTACCGCGTGGACTGCGATTTAACAACTTTGCCCCGAGGCTTGCCTCTAAATCTTGGATATGCTGGCTCACCGCAGACTGTGACAGATACAAGGCTTGCGCAGCTTTGTTCAGGCTACCTTGTTCGCACACCAGTATAAAAATTTTGAGCTTATGCAGTGTTATCATAACTGACCATTCATTGACTATGTGTATGTAACGTAGCACAAAAGATTAAAAATACGATGATGAGTCCCCCTGTATTTGATGAAAACCGACTATCCAAATCAGACTAAGGGATTAAGTGATTGTGTTGATAGGGGGATCACTGTACACTTGGCATTTGCTTGGCTGAATAGAAATTGATCCATTTAGTATGCGCCTGAAACTACTCATTATTCTGCTTGCGTTTGGTCTGCAAGCTCATATGCTGACACAAGACATACGCTTCCACCCCGATGAAGCGTTCTTCATGACGTTTGCGCGCAATGCCTCGGTTAATGGCGATTGGATGCTAGCTGGATCACTCGACAAACCACCATTGTCGCTTTATAGTGGCGCACTCTCGATGATGTTCATCGGAGTCACAACTGATGCTAGTGGTGTGTTGCAACTTGATGCCAAAATAGGTGAATTTGCGGGGCGATTTTCTAATGTGGTTTATGCAATTCTGCTTGTCGCCCTCATGATGCGTCTCGCGCATGATTTCTATCGAGAGCGCATGGTAACACTATTGACTGGATTGCTCACTGCGACCTCGCCCTATATCTTAGCATTCGGAGCAACCACATTCACTGATATGAGCCTGCTGTTTTGGAGCACATTCGCATTCTGGTTGACTGTCAGTAGACGGTATGGTTGGGCAGGCTTCGCACTGGGACTAGCATGTTGGAGTAAACAACAAGCGATATTTTTCCTGCCGATTATCGTCTTGATGACACTGATTACGCTCTATAAAGACAAAGCTTACTTTTCCCGCGCCATGAGGGGTGTGATAGCATTCATCATCATCTTGATAGCATTAATTATCTGGGATAACGCCCGATCTGAAACCAGTATTTTTATCCTGGGCACACTAAATAACACACCCGACAGTCTTATCACATCCCCATTAGACTATCTCCCTCGATTAATCGAGTGGGGGCATTTGGGGGCATGGTTATTGGGCTCACCGATTGTTACTGCGATTTTAGTCTTTATTACCACTGTTGGATTTGTTATCGGATTATCGAAACCCAATAGCCAGCGCACAACAGATTATATCTTAGGGCTATATGTCATTGGATATCTTGGCTTACATACAGTGTTGGCATTCAATCAATACGACCGCTATCTGCTAATTATTTTGCCGATGGTAATCATCTTATGTTCTCGAGGATTGTATCATCTCATGGCATTAACAGGTGAGCATAGATCGAGGCAATACCTTCAACTTGTTGGTGTGGCGATGCTGCTATCGACTGTCGTCACAATATCTGCGCCAATTCCAATTGGTGGTGATGATGGCACACATGACGGGATTGATGAACTAGCGGATTATCTCAATAGCAAACCAGTTGCGACTGTGATTTATGATCGCTGGTTAGGCTGGGAGTTAGGCTATTACATGGGACAGTGGACAAATAAACGCCGTGTACATTATCCAACGCCTGATGCATTGGTGGCGGGTGCGCTTGAATTAGATGAGATCGGGGATCGTTATCTTGTTGCGCCAATTCATCAACCAATTGATGCATGGTTGGACGCATTAGATAGTGCAGGATTCGGAATTACACTAGATTATCAACAAGACCAGTTTATGGTGTATCGTCTTTCGGTTCCAACTTCGGACGCTTAAGTTTTTGGAGCATCTTTGCCCGATTAATCGTGGAAGATTCACCCATCCGTGTGACTTTGGCGTGTGGATTTTCTTCTGTTCGCCTTTTATTCGTTTTTTCAACGTCAGGGTAACGTACTTTCCATTCGTCAATGAAGTTTTCCAGCCATGTGATTTGCGCCTTCATCATGGCGATGCTATGGGTGTAGAGGGCTGTGATATTTTCTGCAATATCGTCCCCATCTCCTTTACGACGCGTCCATGAACTCTCGACTTGTAATAACTGATATGTCAAATCATCACGATGGTGACGCAATTCACGGTAAACTTGGTGTGGTTTAAGTGCATGAATATTGGCAAGCCCGAGTTCAAAACCGCTACCTAACGAACGCGGTTGGCTGAGGAGATTGGATACAGCAGTTTGCAGAATACCTTGTCCAGCATCTGTGATGGTATACAGCTTACGGGCTGGTCCACGAGACTCAGGTCGTAATACACTAGAAATTAAATTTTGCTTTTCGAGTTTGTTGAGGATGTAATAGACGGACGAAAAACCAACCGTAAGCCACTCTCGTAACCCGCGCTCGTCAATCACCTGTTGGATTTGGTGCCCCATACTGGGTTGTTCCGAAACGAGGCTTAAAATCGTTAACTCAGCATCTGTCATCATTGGATTGTACCGTATTCCTAGTTGTCTATCCCTGCATTGGTAATCATATATCCAATGATTGATTTATGCAAAATCTTGCTCTATGGATTTTCTTCGCGCGCTTTTAAAACCTCTTGGATTGTTTTGACCAAATTATTCACTAGATAGGGTTTTGTCAGGTAGCGGTCTGCCCCTGCATCCAACCCTGCCCGAATCGTTTTAGGGTCTGCTAATGCCGATAGGATAATGACAGGTAAATCATCAAAAACGGTCTTCGAGCGCATCTGTTTAAGAAAATCAATACCACTAATTTCGGGTAGCATAATATCAAGTAACATCAAATCTGGCAGAGGGGGTTGACGCAAAATTTGAGCCGCTTCCGTCGCTGTCATCGCCCGAATCGCATCCATTCGTGATCGGTTGAGTAGCGTGGCAACCAATTTTTGCACACCGTCATCATCATCAACGACAAGAATTTGAAGATTCGATTCTTCACTCACGGCGTATCGACCTTTCTACAATGTTCAATAGCTGAAGTATCACGCATAAATCTTACGTCAAAATCAAACCATTCGCTATAGTGCAAATAGATTTTTTGTTGCGTAAGTTAACGCAATCCTACCACGAAATACAATGGATTCAACGTAACAATGTGACAACGTTCCGACAAGTTCATACAGTCGTCCTCATGAGTTATGTAGTAAACAAAGTGTATAATGATCAAAATGCAAATAACAAACAGGTGAACCATGTATAGTGTTAAACGAATCGGAATTCTATCTGCCATGCGCATCGGCGGTATTTTATCGGCATTGATGATTGTTGTACCGATACTCATCTTTTTAGGACTGAACAATATCTTCAAATTCTGGGATGTCATTATTCCACCGGAACTATTGATACAAGGGTTGGCATCAACCGCATTTTGGGCGGCGATTTGGGGTGCATTGTCAACAGGTGTGATTGTGTTTTTATATAACGTCAGTGCACACTTCTTTGGTGGTATTACCGTTGAACTTAAACACCTCCATCCGATCCATAAAGATGAAACGCTGTAGGTCAATCATACTGGGGCCTCCAGTTCACGGGCGGTAATCTTAAGCTACAATTAAATTCATAAGCAATATAATGAAGGAAGTAATCATTGTTGATGAGATAAATTACCGTGAGACGAACCAGCCTCTACATCGCATTTTTTATTACAATCATTCTCGTGTTTATATTGCTTGTCCGTACATTAGATATGGGGGCAGTTCGCGACTTAGAAAATCAAATCAGCCAGCAACAGGCTATACAGGTAGAGCTTGCTGCCAATACGCTAGAGGAGCAATTTGAGTGGTATAGCCAAAACATGATGCAAGTTGCTGATGATATCATGCTTGCAGATGTAGACATTGACGACCAAATAACATTCGAGAGACAACTCGAAGAGACAATTAAATATAAATCAAATCACGATATGATCATGTGGGGGTACATTGGGCAAGATCAAGTGATCACCGTTCCCAACCCAATCACACCCAATAACCAACTTGAAACCTATGAAACCCAACTTATATCATGGCTCGAGACTCATAATGCACAAGTGACAGATAGTTTGTGGGTAGCACCGATTTTCGCAACCCCCGATGAACAATTTGCTGGCTTACTCTATCCTATTGTGAATGCTGATGGAGAAAAACAAGGCACATTAGGTGCGATTTTAACACTGACACCTTTATTCGAGCAGTTTATTGCGCCAATCCGTTCAGGACGATATGGGGCGGCATGGCTACAAGACTTTAATGGGCATGTGATTTTTGATCATGAATCTCAAATTATCGGCGATAGTGTATATGATCTGCACGCTAATTACCCTGAAATGCTGGCATTAGATCAACGTTTTACTGTTGAAACAACAGGCATTGGCGATTATTACTTTACAGTAAAACGCGATGGCGATGTTGAGCGTAAACTTGTGGCATGGAATACGGCTCATTTAGGTAATGAAAGCCTCACTGTGGCGTTATCTGCACCCGATACAGAAATTACAGCACTATTGGTTCATTCCCGACAAATTAGCCTGATCTTGGGTGTTGTTTTTACAGTGTTACTCGTGGCAAGTGGCGTGGTTTTATACGATGTTCAACAATCAGAATTGCGCCGTGTTGTTGCAGATCGTACAACAGAACTCGAACAAGAGCAGAAACGCTTAACGGAAGAAATTGCTGAGCGTGAGCGAGCAGAGACTGCATTACGAACAAGCGAAATGAACTTTCGTCAACTTGCAGAAAATATCCGTGAGGTCTTCTTCCTTATTGATACATCACAGAATCAGATTGTATACGTCAGCCCATCATATGAAGAGATCTGGCAAAGCGATATTAACATTGTTGATAAGACCCCCTTTGCTATCATCCCGACAATTTTTACTGAAGATCGTGCGCTGATGCGTAGTCAAATAACGCAATTTTTGAGTGAGCCGGAAATTATTTCAACGGAATTTCGGATTGTACGCGGTGATGGTGAGATACGCTGGATACGCTGGCGTGCTTTCCCAGTGGTTGAAGGCAATACCATCGACCGAGTGATTTGTACAGCTGAAGACATCACTGCTCAAAAGCAAGCGCATAATACGCAAGTTAGTATCGAAATCGAACGTGAAAAGACGCGCCTATTAGCAAATTTTGTACAGGCTGCATTCCATGAATTCCGCACACCATTATCGATTATCAACACAAGTGTTTACCTGTTAGATAATGTCAGCGATGCAGTAAAACGCAAAGAATATCTACAATTTATTCGGGAAGAATCTGATAACATCATGCATCTTGTCGAGCAATTGGTGACAATGGCTCGATTGGATGTTATCGAGCCATTCCGTAACGACCGCATCCATGTCGATACAATGATCAGTGACCTGCAAATCACACTAGATCCACTTATTAAAGAAGCAGACATTCAATCCACATGGGAATTGGCTACTGAATCTTATTATATCGAGGGTGATCAAGAACAACTCCATCGGGCAATTAAGAACATCCTCAATAATGCGATTAAATACACGAACCCCGGTGATTCTATCTATGTTCGTACACGCATGGATGATCAGCATGTTGTGATCGAAATTGCTGATACAGGTGAAGGGATAGAGGCAGATCAGATTGATCATATTTTTGAACGCTTCTATCGTGTCGATAAAGCCCACTCAACACGTGGTTTTGGGTTAGGGTTACCCATAGCTCATCGTATTATTGAACGACATCATGGGGCAATTACGGCACAATCAGAGGTTGGATTGGGATCCACCTTCCGTATTCTATTACCTATAGTCGATGTTGCAACAATAACACTGCCCGATAATCAGTCCCTAGCGTAATGCACCGTGTGGAAGAATTGCATGAACTCCTTTGACAAGATTGACAGTTTGTGTGATATGGAAATCGACAACGACACCCATCAGCGCAAGAGCTGTCATTTCATCGATCCGATAAAATCGCATCATAAAATTTTGCATGGCGAATAATGCTTTGTCGTGGGCGACTTGTAGGTCCTCGTCAAAACCGAATACAACCCAACCTGCAGGTGTATGGGCATATGGCGTGCTGATGATGGGTTTCTCAAGAATATTGAAGGTGAGGTCAACCCGTTCCATCGGGCATTCAATTGCTGTCCCACCAGACTCATTATCACCTTGTCTTGCATGACCATCCCCAACCGAGAATAATCCACCCAAAACTTCTATGGGTAGGCACAGTGTGCTTCCTGCGACTAACTCTTTACAGTCGATGTTGCCACCAGTCAAACGCGGTGGACGTGTTGATTGTAATCCGGCTTCATCAGCTGGCATCCCCATAACACCCATAAACGGCTTAAGCTCTACCGTCTGCCCCAATGAGTTCCGCCCAATCATGCGTTCTGCATCGAGTCGCCACAACATGACAGGCACACTATTTTTCTCTTCAATCGGTGTCCCAAACCATGGATGCACCCATCCCCACTTACCGGGGATGACTTCATTAATCCGTATCGACAACATCTTACCCGGTTGCGCACCACGTATTGCAATCGGGCCGATCAGGGCGTGCCCGTCATCACGAGGGGATTCGCGAGGGCGCCAATATTCGCCGAGGTCAGCACGTCTTTCAGGTGGATTCCGTAATGACACATCAAATGTCTTGATCCAACTGGCATCTAATGTTTGATAGATAACCGTATCTCCGGGGTCGATGATGGCGATAGGTTGCTCCTCGCGCGAGAAACTGCCATGTAATGTTGAACTTTCCGGTTGAAAATAATGTGTCGCCATCTTTATATTCCCACTTTAAAATAGCCAATTTACGGTTTTGATTTACTATTACTGATTGTTTTAACACGAACATCAGGTTTGTGCGACACTTATCACAAAATTTTTAGATTTCTTTGACGATTTTGCATCGTTTCATTGAACTTGTTCATATATGAAAATGATAAAATCCAAAGAAGATGCTTCAAAATGGCGCATAACGGACTATACTAGTATCATATCGACTATAACAAACAGAATGTTCATAATATTCTAAATTTAACATAGGGTAACCACATATGATACCATTGACCGATTTATCGCCGAAAGGTTTACAAACACGCCAGCACATTTATGATATAGCCATTCAGCTGTTTCGTGAACAAGGCTATGATGAAACGACCATGCGCGATATTGCCAGCACAGCTGATGTCTCGATTGGGTTGACCTATCGCTATTTTGCTCGTAAAGAAGACATCATCATGGCATTGTATTATGAACATGTCATTCAATTGATTGACTACATCGAAGCGATTCCCACTGGGCAAATGGCGGATCGTTATCATAGCGTGCTAGATCAAATCATCCGCGACCTAACCCCCTATCGTTGCGCTATGATGGCATTGTTTGGTGTCGCGATGCGCCCCGACTCCGGTATTTCTTTGATGGGTACCGATAATAACCCGATCAGTAAATTGTTATCTGATGGGTATCATCGCCTTGTGATTGAGTCTGATGATGCACTCCGGTCACCCAAAGCGGAGCAGATGGGGGTTGTACTGTATACATTCCATATGTTGATTCTACTATTCTGGTTGTACGATCGCTCTGATGAGCAACAATCCACCCAGAAATTACTGCACTTTGTCCATGAGCTATTTAAAATGATACGCCCAATGTTCTTCTTGCCAATGATCCCACAGGCAATTGCTAAACTGTCAGCTATTGTGATGCCAAATTTGAATATGGATGAGGACAAAACAGTGGCTGAAAATAGTGATGCGACAAAAATTCAAAACCCCTCATAATTGGGGGTTACAAATAATTCATATTTTTATAGAAAGTATAGTAAGATATAGAAAACTATGCACACAGGTAAATTATTGCATCACAATAACGGTTTCAAATCTATCAACACTGACGTTGATGGTATAATCAAACGATGAAAAAAGATAGCAAAGTTTACTTAACTGAATCATATACTATCCGCAATACTGATCCACAATGGGATGAGTGTGAGCGGATGTCGTTTCTAGCAAAAAATATCTACAATGCAACGACATATGTGTTAAGGCAAGCCTTTTTTGCAGATGCGAAACGTGGGATTGCCTGGGATCACGATTCTCGAATGTGGACAAAGTTGCTTAACAACAGTCTGTCTAAGTTAATTCGTAAAGAGTATCCCGATGCCTATCACGCAGTCCCGAACCGTGTTGTTAAGGGTGTTGTGCGATCTGTTGTTGGCAATTGGAAAGGTTTCAAACAGGCACGGCAAAATTGGGTTAAACATCCCTATAAATACATG
>DIYL01000033.1 GCA_002428985.1 Anaerolineales bacterium UBA6055
GCCGGTTTGACTTTCGTCCTATTTAATTCGGCTTGGCTGACTTTCGCCAACTAGTTCCGATGAAATATTACTGGATTGTTAATCTCTTCTGTCTGTTTGGTCGCTCCTTTTCTGTATGCGACTTGCAGAATTCTATACACCTTTTCTACAAAGTCAAGGGCAATTTGAATTTTCATACCATTTTTATCAAAATTGATTCTCGTTCACCCATTGACTTACTCTACGTATCACGCATGAATGCTGCATTTTACGACTCTAACTCAATTAAAAACACATTTGAAAATTCATTCATTGACTCACCAGATTTACTAACCTCACGGCTACTTATTGACCCACCGGAATCAACATTCCAAACACTTAATTGTATCTGATATGTACCTGCCAACAGATTAGATAAGTCGAGATCATTAAACCCGATTGTCTTGGAGGGCATATAATAATCTTCTATCAGCACAGGCAAATTACCATCATTCAACACGCGAATCGAAAATCCAAGTGGACTCGAATCAACACGCTGCTCTGCATCCCACCATGAGAATATACGATAATTTGATGGGGAAATCTCGTCCAACACTAAATTGTCTAATCGCAAGCCATTTTCGAATACAAGTCGTGTAGGGGACGCGTCAACAATCAAATCGCAAGAAATATGATTGCGCACATAATAATCCATGTGCAAAATTCTCATATCAACCAATGTGCCACATGGAACAAAGGAGTCTAAGATATTCTCATGCAAATCAATACCATTTGTGAAAGTTACACGCGGATCATATATCAGCCAAAACGACTCATCATCCTCAACAATGTTCAGGCGGTTTGGCATCCGTGGAATCCATTCAGGATCTGTTTCGTTGAACAAGTGATTAAACTCGCGACCTGTCCAGTTCGAATAAAACAACAGAATTGGTAGTTCGACATCAACAGTTGGATGTGCACTGAGTACTGGTTCGCCAAAACCGGGTAAGTCATCGATTAAATCTCTAGCCACATGAAACGGGGGGTAGTCGTAAAATCGGAATGCCTCGCGGTTAGTATATGTGACAAGCTCATCAGATTGATAAAAATTGATTCCAGCTATTGCCCAAACACCCATTAATGCAAGTACGAAAACCCTTCCAATGATATGCAATCGGCTATACCACAGTTGCAATAATCCCATCGAAAACATAAGCGCGAGGAGTGGAAGCACAATCAACGTATAGCGCATCCGTCGGATTAACAACACAGTCGTCACAAACTCATTGACAAGTAACAACAGCGTGATTGTGCCAATAGACACAAACAAGAGATAAAAATAATGCGATTGTCGATGCCTTACTGACACCAATGCCAATACAATCAAACCAGCACCAACAAACCACAAGCCGTTCGTATGCACAAAGATGATGTGATACAAGGTATCCGATATAGGTAAAGATGTTCCCGCAATAAATGAGAGCCGTTCCCCACCTAATAAGACAACCGGTAACCACGGCAAGAAAAATATACCCGCCGCAACTTCAACCGCAGCAACTTGTATCCATCGACGATTCTTCGGAACAAAAAACAGGTGGTATAAACCAATTAATACAAGCAAAAAAATAGCCGAGTAGTGGATATAAATCGACAGTAACGACACCACAAATAAACCCAACCACTGATGCCATTTGACGCGTTCTTTAGCGGATATAATCGACCAGTAAAAATAAATGATCGTTAAAGAAAACACTGGCATGAACGCATACATACGGACTTCATGCGAATAAAACACTGCAAATGCCGACAATCCAATAAACGAGGCGGTCAACACCCCACCAACTCGCCCGATAAATAAACTTCCGACTCGGAACCCAACCGCAATCGAGAGAACAAACGCCAAGAGTGATAATGAACGCAATATAATCGGATGTACGCTAATCAAACGCACCCAGTAATATAGAAACACAAAATAAAAGGGGGCGTGATCTGAACTTGTTGCCTCAATACTACTGAAGGTATAAGCAATCGAATCGGCAGATTCAAATATGCCTGTATGGCGTACCGAGTGATATTCTCCACCATAAATCGGGTCAATCCCAAGCCCGCGACTACCCGCAAAAAACGCGATAATCATTAGCATCAAAACAAGCCAATGCAAATTGTGTTTAAGGCGATTACCCATCTATTGTCACCTGTCCAATCCGAATATCGCGCTCAAATATCGTCCCGTCATCAGCCTGTCCACCAACACTTGTAACCGTCTCCGATGTATACAAAATCATGCGGATTTCATAATCGCCAGCATCGGTCGTAGATAATGTAATCGGGCTATGTGTCACAACCGAATGCACAGGTGAATCGACTTGTCCTACTTTTTCGCCATCTCGGAAAACTTGTAAGGAGTAGCCATGCGAATTATCAAATACAATCGAAGAATCCCACAAAAACAACACATCAATCACATCATCAGACGTTTGCTCAATTACATAGCTACGCAGGATATATTCATTATCAAAGACGATTGCTTCTCGCTCTAGGTCATTCAACATCTCGCATGACAATTCATTTTCAAGATAAAAGACAATCTCTAATAACGGATTGACTGTTGTCTGGAAGCACAAATGATAACGATCAAAGGCTTCTCCAATACGAGGAATCTCTTGCCACTCTTCGACAACCGATTCATTCTCAGGGCGATATGCTAACCAAAATCCAGGTTCACCATCAGCAATCACGTCAAACTGTTCTTCGATGACTTCAATATCTGTATCTATCGTCATCGCAGTCATCTGCTTACCAATCACATATCCATAATATTGCATCTCACTCGGTTCGTATTCATCAAAGTAAACCGGATCAAACGTAATCACACTATTATATACACTCTCATATGATGAATATTCGTGACGCAACACATCGAGTAAATTATTGATCGGTATACGTGTTTGCAAATCTTGTGTCAGAATATTGGCATACTCCCGTAAGTCATCTGACTGCAAGAACCACACAAAGAAGCCGAGCCAAACAGCCAGTACAGCCAACAACAACCAACGTGAATACTGCCATAGGATATGTAAGCCAATACCCCATAAAAGCGCAATCACAGGTAACCACACCACAGTGTATCGCATACGCTCCAGCGGGATATACGCTACAAAGAAGTTTAATCCGATGATCCCTGCCAACGTCGCAATCACGAGTGTCATTAAATACTGAAAATTGCGATCCTTACGCGTATACTTCCAAATAACCAACGCAATTAAAGTCAGTCCAGCTACCCAAAAACCATTAGAGTAAGCAAAAATCGAACTGCCTAACACTTCTATCGCAGTTTGATTAGTGAGCGTCAAATCTTTAATATTACGCGTACCATCAATCAGATTCGGTAACCAGTATAAGAATGTGATACCTGCTAGAACCTCCGTCACAGCAACGGCAACCCACACACGGTTCTTAGGCGCGAACAACAAATGATACAGCCCAATCGCAAACAACGGGAAAATCATCACCGAGTGCGTATAGATCGAATACGACGATATTAAGAATAAGAAACCAAAGTGATACCATCCAGCGCGTTTGGGCGAAATCACGATACGCCAGTACAACCAGAATAATGTTGCTGCCTGAGCCACTACCAGCGAATACATCCGTATTTCGTGACCGAAATAGATATAATAAGCAGAAAACGCCATCACAAATGTCGCTAATAATGCGGTCTTTTGATTGAACAAATCGCGCCCAAGCCGGAATGTAAACGCAATACCGATCAATAACGGATACCACGACATCGCACGTAAAATACCAAAGTCAAACCCAGCTAAATCTGCCCAGATAGATAGTTGGACATGATGAGCAGGCATATGCTGTGGACTCGTTTGATTGACACTCTTGATCGTCCCAGTCAAGGAAAATCGCTCACCAAAATTATACAAATGGCGTACCGAGTTATCTTCGCTCGAATTTAATATATCAAGGCGAAAACCCGATGTGACAAACGCCGATGTCACAAGCAACAACACCACGAGTACACCAAGTACCCATGTTTCTGTTGTATTGGTATTTACTTTCATTCATTCTCCTACTGTCGTACACATGGTAAGGCGATGTACTAAAGCTCGTTGCGTCCTTCTAATGCACGCATCAATGTCACTGAATCCACATATTCAAGATCGCCACCTGTTGGCAAACCACGCGCTAATCGGGTAACTTTAACACCTTTGCCATCTAGTTCACGTTGTACATACATCGCTGTCGCATCCCCCTCCATACCGGGGTTCGTAGCAACAATTACTTCAAGGATATTGCCCTCTTCAACACGTTTCACCAATTCACGGATTTTCAAGTCATCAGGACCTATCCCATTCACAGGAGAAATCGCCCCATGCAAAACATGATATTGCCCTTTATATACACCCGTGCGTTCAATTGCCATCAAATCAAGTGGTTCTTCTACTACCGCAATCGACTCTGAATCGCGCTGAGAGGAGCTACAAATCGGGCATGGATCATCAACCGTGATATTGAAACATACACCGCAAAATGTCGTCTGCTCTTTAAGATTAGTCAGTGCTGCCGCTAAACTTAATGAGACATCATCAGGTGCACGCAAGAGGTAGTAGGTCAGGCGTGATGCAGTTTTAGGACCGACTCCCGGTAAGCGAGAAAACGCCTCAATTAATTTTGTGACTGGTTCAGGAATTGCACTACTCATACTTACCCCTTGTTAGACTAAGTTTAGTCAGACTCTGGCTGACCAATTGTAATCGTACCCAAATCATATGACCGCTCAAATGGTATTTCATTCGTGAGGTTCAACCCATTCTGACTCGTCGCCGTTGCCAAATCATAGGTGATTAACAAAACACGATAGTCACCATCAGGCACATCCAACAGCTCGACTTTACTGACCTGTTTGACTTCAACAGGTAATAAAAAGTCCCCCTGCGCGATTTTATTCATTTCAGCATCAAATATCTGGATTGAAAATCCATAGGGATCTTCAGGTTGTTGCCCCCACAAACTCGTCAATGTAAAGACATTATCAGTGACATCCGTTTGCAAATCATAAATTTCAATTCCATTATCATAACGAATAATCGGCGATGACGTATCAAATTGCTCACGCGGGAAGAAATCGGGTAGGTAGTATAAACCTGCTATCTCGACCTGCCGATGCACCAACAAATGCGTCGGCTCTGTATCAAAAAACCACGCATCACCACCAATTTCATAACGCTTCGGCGAGACAATCAACCAATCCGCCAGTTCATAGCGTCCATCTACAGCATAATCCAATTGATCTTCCGGTAGATGAAATAGTAAATTGTTCCGTGCTCCCGGTGCTATAAATCGTTCAGCCGGATACGGCGAATTTTCATAGGCATAATCCAGTGCCAATTTCATCCCATTACTGGTTGCAAAATTCTTACTCCCTATCATCGGGACGTAAACACCCGGCGCAACATATAGATGTGGTAATGGATGCCAATACATCGTAATTGCTAGACCAACTACAATTTGAAGCCCAAGCAAACCAACATAGATCGGTCTCTCACTGCGATTATTCATCATCCGCGACAGTCGACCCGCAAGCCAATCAATCCCTAACCCAGCTAAAATTGCAATCGGGATCAATAGTTGCATGGTATTTTTGATGTTTTTACGTCCAGACGGAATACTGAGCAATAATAAAAACCAACCGAACCATACCATCATCAATATAATGCGTGTGCGATACTGTGACCATTTCCCTAATATACCAGCAGGAACAAGTGCCAGTGTTAAAGGCACAGATGTCAACAAGAACATCTCTAAATATAACGTGCGCCGGACATCGCCAGCCATATGGCCATCATATGTCACAAATAAGTTATCAATCCATTGTCCAATACCCGCGACTGGATTTGCCCACAGATTTGGATAAAAGAGAAAATAAACCCCGCCCCAAATAACAAAGAACAAAACATCATATACATCTGGCATAAACCGACGATACCAATTGCCTTTTGTCGTCGGAGTCAACATAATTTTCACAAGTGCAAATATCGGAACAATGTAAACTGCATATGGGGTCGTCGCCATACCTAATCCAGCAAATACACCGGCTAAGATGGACCACTGCAGATGGTTTTTGGGTGTAGATTGTCGGACGTTGACGATGTAGCTAAACAGCATACAAGTCGCAAATAATGTCGCGCTTAAATCAATTCGCGCTAACCGACTAAATCCTATCATCAACGGCGAAACTGCAATTAAGATTGCGGCAGCTAATCCGACCCGCCAATCAAATAAATACTGGGCACCCATAAACGTAACTAATACTAGTAAGCTACCGAGGAAAACAGCAGGTAACTTCATCGCAAAAATTGTTGAAAATAGGTTCAAACTTGCAGGGTGTGACCCGTCAGCGAGAAAAATATACGACAATCCGATTAAGGTTGTCATCGGTATGCCGGGATGTGGTGCTTCAGTACGAATGGTGAAAGGGTATTCCTCTGGAAGCAGATTATCACCAGTCTCAAAAACATCGACATTGCCGTTATCAGAGTAGATGCGCGTGATCGGCGTAAGATCAGGTTCAGCGTTGAACAGCGTATGCATAAACGCGTACGACCGCGCTAACCACAGTTGTTCATCATCTTGTGTTGGCATATTCTCAAGATCGTAGATGCGTATACCAAACGCGAATAAGAACAAGACAATACAGACAATAACTTGTGTTCTTTTTTGCATATCCGATGACCTTAGCTCAACCAGCGAGAAGTGTTACTGACTATCCAGTTGACCTGTATAGAGATGACTTTTGGTGTATCGTTTTCCGGTTGAATCCTATAATTATTGAGACACACATCAAACCTCGAATTATGCCTTGAGATGTTACACAGCAAAAGAAGCTAAACAGTATCACATGAGTGACATGAAAAACTAGGGGAAGTCATTCAGCTCGCTTGCTGTGTAATCTAAGTCAGAGGTTCAATACAGGCTCTATCCGAGCAATCCACCCAGACCGGGGATGTTACCCATACCGCCTGTGATTTTTTCCATGCGTTCTGCTGCCATTGCTTGGCTTTGCTCAATTGCTTGATTAACAGCTGCAACCATCAAATCTTGCAAATCAGCAACCCATTCTTCGTCATCAGTATCAATCACATCAGGATTGACTTCGATTGATTGAATACGTTGGTGTCCGGTAATCACAACTTTAATCGCACCACCACCCACACTGACTTCAACAGTTTCAGTTTCGAGGGCTTCTTGTGCATCCGCCATATCTTGTTGCATCTTTTGCAACATTGCCATCGGGTTCATACCACCAGGCATACCTGAATTACCACCACGTTTTCCACCACGACGCTTTGCCATCTTGTGTTCTCCTTCAATAGGCTTACATTACATGTTCGCTTTTTATTATACTTTACTCGCTGTCGGTATCAACCTCGCCCCCAAGTTCGCGCGCTGTTGCGATCAATGGGTCATCATCCTCAGTCGATAGCGTAATTTGTTCGACCGATTCATCAAGTTTTTCGACAATTTGTGCCTGAATCCGTAGTTTAACATCATGTATATCAAAAATAGCTTGCTCAATATACTTGGTACGATCAGGGTCAGATAATTTTTCAAGGAAGAATTGATTCAACACACCGAGTATCAAGCGATTGCCATCAATACCACGTGCTTGTGCATGATCCATTAATGGTGGGATATTTTTATTATACTGTGCCACCCGTGTCTGTATCTGTATCCATGTCTGACGAATTTTTGCAACCGAGTATATCGGCGGTTCACCGGGTGCAGTGCCTTCAACTCGTTCAAATTCATCAGATTGATCTGCTGTTTCCTCGGATTGTTCGCCCCCTGTCTTTGCTTGTTCAGTCCGTGATACGGGCGGGCGTTGTGGGGCAGATGTTTGTTGTATCACTTGCTGAACCACTTGAACCTCATCACCTTGTAGGCTTTCAATCAAAGCCAATTCTAAAGATAACTGCGGTTGCCAGCCACCTGTATAGTTATTAACTGCATCGTTGAACGCGCGTATCGACTTCAAAAGCCGACTTCTCGAAATAGATTGCGAAAGCTGATCAAACATCTGTTGATCTTCCGCTGAGGCTTCCACCAAGTCTGAGCTAGCCGTCTGCGCCAGCATCACATTGCGCAGAAATTCAACGACTTGTTGCCCAAACTGACGTGGGTCACTACCAGAATCAATCGCTTTGTTAATAACATGAATGCCGACAGATACTTCTTCTTCTACCAGTGCGTTCACAACTTCTCGCACATAAATCGTGTTGGCTGTACCGAGCATCTTCTGTGCCAACTCAAGCGTCACGACTTCATCAGGTTCCGTCACAATTTGGTCTAACAGACTGATACTATCGCGTACACTACCTGTACCCTGACGTGCAATCAATTCCAATGCAGATGGTTCGATATTCAGCCCTTCATTTTCGGCAATCATCCCCAGACGTTCAGTCACTTGTTGTAAGGACACCCGCCGGAACTCAAATTGCAAACAACGGCTTTTTATCGTCGATGGGACTTTATCAATCTCGGTTGTTGCTAATACAAAAATAGCATGATCGGGGGGTTCTTCTAATGTTTTGAGGAGCGCATCAAATGCATTCCCACTAAACCGATGTACTTCATCTATAATGTAGACTTTATATTTCCCCTCGCCAGGAGCAAATGCAATTTTATCACGCAACTCGCGCACATCATCAACACCCGTATGCGATGCGGCATCAATCTCGATCAAATCGAGAAAGCGATTTTCGTTAATCGCTATACAATTATGGCATTCATTACACGGACGTATCGACGCATCTTCATGGGTGCAATTGACCGCTTTTGCAAGTAAGCGCGCATTGGTTGTTTTACCCGTTCCACGCGGACCACTAAACAAATACGCATGCCGAATCCGACCGCGAACCAACGAATTACGTAGGGTACGTGTGATATGCTCTTGTCCGACAACATCATCAAAGGATAAGGGTCTCCACTTGAGGTAAAGTGCTTGTTCTGGCAAGATGTCTCCTCCACATTGTTGATGTCAGTCTAGCACTGATGGTCTAGTGAGGCAAGCATCGAAACGAACTCAACACATGCAGTTTATCTTCATCTTTTACCAAGATTGACAAGCTATAATTACACTAAACTATCTAGAGGTATTCTTCTTGTACCAATTTCGTTTACCCGACCATCCTCAATTACGGGAATATATAGAAGTATATTGGTTCCTGACAGCGACATCAACAAAGCATATTTCTGAATACATCGTGGTAGACGGGCAAGCAGATATTCTCATTAACTTCGGAATTCCATACCAACGTATGAATACTCATACTGGAATAACCGAAACGATCACCATATCCAATATAGATGCACAACGCACTTATCCGATCCAGATACAGACAAATGGTCAGATTAATCTATTGGGTATCCGCTTTAGACGTGGTGCATTGTATCCATTTATCGGTATGCCTCTTCATGAACTAACAGACCTCACTATCAACCTACCTACAATTTATGGTCAAGAGGGGGTCGATTTAGAAGATCAGCTTAGCCAACATATCACCAATCCAAATGCTCAACGAGATATACTTGACAGCTTTTTTGTGAAAAAGTTAAACCTCTCTCAGTCATTTCAAATGGTATCCCACCTATCATCACAGTTACCTTATAAATCCATAAAGGACTTAAGCGAGCATATCGGTTATTCAGAACGATCTGTTCATCGTTTATTTCAGAACAACATCGGTTTTTCACCTAAGTTTTACACTCGTTTATTACGATTCCAATCGGCTTTAACACTTGTTATAGATCATCCCCAAAGATCGCTGGCTGATATTAGCCAATCTTGTGGATATTATGATCAGGCACATTTTTCTAAAGACTTTCGCCACTTCTACGGACAGTCGCCATCCGATGTTCGTGAAACATTGCATCCAACCCCCTAATCTACAATCTGTCCGATTTTTACAAGACAAATCGATAGACATTTCTTATGCTATAGATAATCTACTACACACCTATAGAGATAGGATTTCATATGCAATCTATAACTCGCCTCGGCACATTTGAGGAGCTTATCGCCAATGCCGAAGATTCAATCGCAGAACTAGCAACCTATGTTCGTAACCGTATTATCGAGCTACACGCCGATGTTGTTGAAGTCCCACGTTTAGGCGAAAAGACAGCTGCCTATGGTTTTGGCGAGAAAAAGATGAGTGAGGCTTATGCGTTTTTGTCGGTTCACAAGCAACATGTCAATCTCGGCTTTTATCATGCAGATGCACTCGAAGACCCGACTAATGTCTTAGAAGGCAACGGCAAACGCATTCGCCATATCAAAATCAGGACACAAGAGGATGCCGACAATCCAGATGTTACAGCATTACTCAAAGCCTCTATCGAAGAACGACGCAATAAACTGAATCTTTAAGGGGGAACCAGCATGGACATCGGACAAATTCTAGTATTTACTGGCATCGGCGGCGTGATACTATTCTTGTGGAATGGCATCACCAACAATCTACCATGGGGCAATGGTAGTGTTGCCAGCGTTGACACCGCACCTGAACTCGGCAAAGCAGTTGATGCACAACTTCAACAGGGACATCGCGCGTTATTTCTTAGTGATACAGTTGCCGCAATTATCGTTGCTCGTCCGCTATCTTACTATTCGATCCCGCGCTATTTTGCACTCGAATTTGTAACACAGGTTGCTGTCGCGCTATTTCTGAGTATTATCCTAAGCCTAACAGCATCGCTCCCATTGGAAAACCAAATTTTGCTCATCTTCTTGATCGCTAGCGTGGCATCTATCGCAATCTATTTTCAATACGCAAACTGGTGGGGATTTTCATTTCAGTTGGCGTTAGGGTCTGCCATTAATCTGATCATTAGTTGGTGTGGAGTGAGCTTCATCTTGTCGTTGCTACTAATGACTAGTTTATAAGATCGCACAAGCGATTCTATTTGTCTTTGCGATTATATGATTTACTTATTCAACAAGGTCAAAAGACAGGAGTCTCTATTTGGGATATAGTGCTTGTTCTGGCAAGGTGTCTCCTCCACATTGTTGTTGTCAGTCTAGTACTGATGGTCTAGCGAGACAAGCATTGAAACATATGATAGACAAAACCATTGAAGCACCACAAACCATAATATGACATAATGACTATTACGCCTAATTTATATTTCAGAGGTATTGATGGAAGCTATAATTCAAACATTACTAGAAAAATCACCTGTTACCGGTATCAGTGTAGCTTTAACTAAATACAATCACACCGAACTCTTCTATCAAGGCAAACTTATAGACGATACTATTCAAGAAAATACAGTTTGGCATGTTGCATCACTGACAAAACCTATATTTGTATTTGGTATTTTACAACTCGTACAAAAAGAGGTTATTGACTTAGATCGTCCCCTTCAATCATATTTAGAAGAATCTTATAGAGAGACAACAGAAGATTTATCACAAGTAACAATGCGTCATATCATTACTCATACATCTGGCTTACCTAATTGGCGAGATAGTAATGGACTTAAGCTTCTTTATCCTATCGGTAAGCGATTTAATTATTCATCTGAAGGGTTAAATTATCTCCAGATAGTCGTTGAACATATCTTGAAAATGCCATTTGAAGACTATCTACAAGATAATGTGTTTAACCCACTCGGAATGACACAATCTGCGCTATCAAAAGAGACCTCAGATACAATTTCTCCAAATCTATCTTTCATCTTGGATACCGTCCCAGCTAATGGTGCGTTAAGTCTCAAAACTACAATCTACGACTATGTTCGTTTCATCAAGATCATGCTTAAACAACCTGATAACAAGCATCCATATTTAGGCAGTAACTTATTCTCACACATGTTATCTCCACAGGTGAGTGTTGGTAATATAAGCAATCTATACTGGGGATTTGGTTGGGGAATCCAAGGCAAATATAAAAACTTAAGTTTCTGGCATTGGGGTGCAAGAGGCATACCAAAAACAATGAGCTTTGTTATGGGTCTACCTGAAGATAACACAGTTATAGTTATCTTCACGAATCATCAAGAAGGTCTATATCTGTGCCGTGAGATCATACTGAAACTTCTTCCCACAACTACATTACCTGCATTTGACTGGTTACTTCCAGCAAAATCATGGCGTGCAGATGGTAAGATTAGCGACTAAAAACAGTAAATATGTATTGTTGTAACCATCTGTAATTCAGGATTTAATGTTAGTATAAACACGATTTGACTCATATATCCAGAGAAACATACAGGATAGATTCATCATCCTTTGTTTGATTCCGTTTTCTTTTTTTCAACCGCTTCTTTTGAACAACAATACGCATAATATTGTGGTTTGATAATTTCTGTTTTGGTTGGTAAACGCCCCTGCTCAAAAAGTTCCTGAAGATCAGTTTGGTTGGGAAATGCAATTCTAGACGCGTCAGACCTTCTTATTGGCTGAATAACATCTTTAAGAATAATAGGTGTCTCGATGCCTTGATACGCATATTCACAGGCTAACACCCTTGCCGCTAACCAACGTAACTCACCGTATATATAAGGGATTCTCCGATCTAATAGGCATAATCTAGTGTCTTCAATCAATTGTTCTAAGTAGGTTATGATCTCAGTATTACCGGTAGGCACAGACTGAGGTTGAGGAACGCTTCTTAAGTCAGCTACATGATATAAAGCACTTGATATATCCTCAAAATCGTTACTTGCTAGACTTTCCAAATACAACTTGAGGCTTGATTCCTTCCATAATGACATAACACACCTCACATTAAAACAAAAACTAAATCATCGAATCAAGAGAGAAAACCGTCGTACGATTGAGATTTTGGTAGAAAGATTATTGTGTGTTGCGCACTTAACCTCACCACGTAAACGGAACAGTCCCTGTCGCATCCAATATATATCCACATTGCTCGACATATGTCATGCCATCAAGGAAGTCATCCCCAATTGCATCGAGCTTATCTTGTAGCAGTGATGCTAGTTGAGCCTGTATCTCGGTATAATCAGGGTGATTAATGAGATTTGTCTGTTGATAAGGATCGGTTTCGTTATCAAACAACAACCATGGTTCGTCGAGTGTACGGCAGTAGGTGTAACGAGCGGTACGAATACCACGATACTCACGCCCGCCATTATCGCGTGCCCATTCCCCAAATGGATGGAAGCAGGCTAATAACACACAGTCGTTTTCATCAGCCTTTGTCGTAAACGACTGTGATAAATCGTTCCCCTCAACAGTGTCAGGAACTGGCAGGTCACACAATCCCAACAGAGTCGGCATGATGTCATGAGCCGATAAAAATGTATCCACTGTCTGTGCCTCTAGTCCATAGCGTGAAGGATAGCGCAACAAAAATGGGACACGGATTGACTCTTCATAAGGTTTCTGCTTCCGCTCCAGCCCATGCGACCCTAACATATCCCCATGATCTGACGCGAAAATTAGGATCGTATTCTCAGCTAATCCCGCTTCATCTAGGGTCTGCACAATATCACCAACGCTCTTATCAATCGCAGTACAATGTGCATAATAACCCGCCAACCACTCACGCGCTAAATCTTGCATCTCCGGCGGAACATTGGGTGGCAGGGTAATCGCATCAGGATTGTATAAATCTTGATATGCTTGCGGAGCTGTTTCATATGGATTATGCGGAGGTCCCCAAGAAACAACCAATAGGAACGGATTATTCTGATGCGACCGAATATAATCTTGGGCATCTGCGGTCTGAGCAAACACATCGTATCCGTCCCAATAGCGTTTGTCCGTGTTATCGTTATCATAGTATGCTGATTGATTATAATCATGGGTACATTCGAGTGCTTTAAAATAGTCAAATCCTAAGCGACGGTCTGGCGGGATATAGGCACTGCGCCCCTGCCCATCGACATGCCACTTTCCAATATATGCTGTATCATATCCTTGCACTTTAAACGCATCGCCCAACCCTACAGGATCGCTACCAATCGGCACATCGTTGACAAACACGCCGTGTGTCAGTGGATATTGCCCAGTCAAAAAACTCGCGCGCCATGGACAACAGACCGAATAACCTGATATTGCATGACGGAAGTCCATACTTTCAGTTGCCAGCTTATCAATATGCGGGGTTTGTACTTCATCATTCCCAGCATATCCAACAGATTGTAATCGCCATTGATCTGTCAGTAAAAACACAATATTCGGTTTATCCATAACAATCTCCAGTTTAAAAATCTTGCACTACTGTACACACAAGATTGTGCCACCCTGTGATGCAGGTGTCACCCAATTCCGTTGATTTGCTTGCTCATCAACACAGACAGAGCCAACACAATGATCGGCGCAAAAAATATAGTAATTGCAAGCCACGGTTCCTGTTGGTAAATAAATAGACCCAAGACCAAAGCAATCGGAGTCACCCAGCTTATGATAATAAATATCATCACATAAAACGTGAGTCGTATTATGGAATTGTTATCCTCTTTGGACGCCCCAGACTCTTGTTCAGTGTCAACCGCGAAAATTGTTTTATACAAGTCACTAAGCACATACTTATTCCGAAAATAGTCATGATGATTTTTGTATGTGGTTGGAAAATCTCGATTATCAATATGGATATTTTCAACCGTTCTCATCTGTGAATTATTATCTGCGGAGAGGCCGAATGTATAGATGGGTCCACTGACAAAATCTCCAATATCCCAATAATTACGCCAGCGTATTTGATGGCTGGTTTGGTTTGACTCTGTTTTAGCCAGTGTATAAGGGCTTACATCGTAATCACCATATACCTCACTTGTAATACGCTCATAGAAACTTAAATCATTGAAGCCTGTATGCGTTGAGAAGAAATAATGAATTTTGTCCACCGGAGACGCAATAGTGACAAAATGTTCGATTTTTTTAATGGCATCGGAAATTTCAGTATTGTCGGGGCTGGCTCTCTGAATACGACCAAGTTGCGCCATCACATCCACAGCAATTGATGTGCCCAAACTATGAGAGATGACAATCACACGATCATTATGCTTCAATACATGCAAGAGCGATTTCGTGACTTCATCAAGGATCTGATTACGCGTACGATTGCCTTTTTCAGTCTCTCGATAGGATGTCCATAGATAAACATCACCAATTGACTTCGACAAGAAGCTCGCAACTCCAATACCCCCAAAGATAGCTAGCAAACCAATGAGCATTTGTAGCATCACAATCCACCATGCATCACCGAGTGGATTCGATTCACGTACCTGACCAGCAAGGCTTACAATTGAACCAATAAGCACAGGCGAGTTTTGCGTATTTATTGGTAGACTCTCAATTAATAAACCTAAAATAATGAGGCATGCGAGTATACCAATAGCAATCACCGCAAAAGCCGAGATAACAAATAAAGCAACCGTCACTAACTTAAAAAAAGCAAATACCTCATCAAGATAATATCTAATGCTCCAATCCCGGGCAACAGCTTTGAGTTCGGAAGCAGTTGAGCTATTTGACTCAACACGATCAATGTATTCCTCAAAGTCACGGAATGAGCCTTTGATCTGTTTCTTATGTTGCAAATCTTTAGCCCATTCGCTCGGCCCTTTATGAACAAAGGCTTGATAATGCCGGAGAAGAGTGTCAATTTTCCCCTTTTGTTCATCATCAGACGATTTATCATACATCTTCAATAACGTCGCTCGTCGCCATCGGTCATGTAAACGCCATAGACTCCGACCAACAAAAATAGGGCGCACCAACTGTCGCATCAACCAAAAAAACACCCGCACTGGACTCGGCGAATCAATAGCAAGACCTGCCCAATATCCACCATAAAACCGTGTGGTTTGTGCACCGTGTTGCAGTTCAAAATAATCGACAGGTATACCAATACCCGTGTCGCCACCGCTCTCTTTCATGGACACCCAACTGGGTAGTGTAGAAACAGCATATTGATAATTAATTGGGAGATACGCCCTCGTATCCTCATAAACCTGCCCAATTTGTTCAATATATTGGATAATTCTATTGAGCTTGTTCAACACAATATTATCCGACGATTCAGTTGTAATCTGAGTATCAAGGGGCTGTTGCTTGACCTCAAGTTCCCAACTATCCGATAATTTCTCAGGATCCAACAGGTATTCGACAAGATTGAGTTTCAGCTCAATTTTACTGACATATTCTAGAAAATCCTTGGGGCTTGGAACAAATTCAACATTTTTAAACACATCAGGGTTTTGAATTTTGACAAACTTTATCCGCTGATCAATTAATTTTTTGACTGCAAGCAATAAATAAGATGCTTCTTCTAGCTTTACAAAAGAAATGGCATTTGACTTTGATTCGGTCTCAGCAAAGTCAAGCAACAGTTCACCACCCTTACCAACGATAGTAGAAAGATACTCTAGTATCTCAACGCGCTCTTCAATCTCATTGGGTAAGTTCTGGTAAATCTCTTTAACTTGCCGAAAAAACGATGCCTCTTGATTCCACTGTAACTTCCCATTAGCGATCGTCTTAGCAGCCTCTGTCAAAGATTTCTCCGCTTCTATCAAGTGTTGTTTTGCTTTAATCAGATTTACAGCATAGTAATGATCTAATCCGTTGACCAACATACTCAGCGACTCGTAGCGAAGTTGTTCACCCATCCCGTGTATATAAAAGACCGCTGTTTTATTTTGGGGAGTCTTCATAATTTTATTCTCTAATCGTCTTGCAAATAATTTTGATATATTCAATAAATAAATGTAATTTACACACGAATTATTTTATGTCTTAACAAATTACACTTTAATTGTCTACTAACTATAATTATACACGAAAAAGATTTTTCTATATCATAACTAGGCTGCGTATAATCTAATGTGGCATACATATCCAATGGCATTCAGAGAAGAATTTGGGGTAAAGTTGAGTTTCACACCAGATACTGTCCTATAGTACAAAGAAGATTGTCCCACAGTGCGATATGCTAAACGTATCATCAAACGATACTTAGAATAAACACGACACTTTTAGGAGATAGAGTTATGGTTTTAGAGCGTGACACATATGTATCTGTTGCCCGATTTGACGACCTCAAAGCCAAAGGAAGCATTACAGTACATCCCGATGGCAAGCCGATTGTTTTATTTCTCTATGGCGATACCGTCTATGCAGTTGATAATCGCTGTCCGCATATGGGGTTTCCACTTGATAAAGGCTCAGTAGAAGAAGGTATTTTAACCTGCCACTGGCATCATGCCCGCTTTGACCTAGCAAGTGGTGGCACATTTGACCTGTGGGCAGATGATATTGAGGCATTCCCTGTGGAAATCAAAGATGGCGAAATTTATGTCGATACAACTGCTAAAGGCAACACAATTGACCACCAACGTAACCGCCTCCGCGACGGACTACAACATAATCTCGGTCTCGTCATCGCTAAAGCCGTAATTAATCTACTCAAAAATAATGTATCACCGGAAGAACCGTTCCGCATCGGGTTAGATTTTGGTACCACCTATCGTGGAATGGATTGGGGGCGTGGATTAACAACACATGGTTGCACCATGAACCTTATCCCATATCTCGATGCAGAACATCATCCATTAGCGTTATATCATGGTCTACATGATGTCGCCCAAGATACTGCAGGCATGTCACCCCGTTTCAATCCCCGCCCACTACCAAACGATGAAACCAACATTCCAACCCTCAAAGCATGGTTCAGACAATTTATTGAAGTGCGCGATGCTCAAGCCGGAGAACGTGCAATAGTCTCAGCATTACAAGCAGGTGCAGATGATAAAGCGATTGCGGATATGCTGTTCGCCGCAGCAACAGATCATCGTTACCTTGACCTCGGGCATACGCTTGACTTCATCAATAAAGCCCTAGAATCTGTTGATAAAGCAGGATGGGAATACGCACAACAAGCTTTCACCAGTGTCATCCCCAACCTAACCAATTCACGACGCATGGAAGAATCCAATTCATGGCGCAAACCAATTGACCTCGTTGAAATTTTGCATATAGCATTCGATCAGCTTGAAGGTGCGGTTAATGCAGGTAAACGCAAGTCCATCAGTGTAGATTTAGATGTCGTCACACCAATTCTGTTAAGTGATGATCCTCAGCTTATTGTCGATACCCTACTCGAATTATTGCGGGATGGTGTTACGCCAGTTGACCTTGCCGGGGCAGTTGCTTATGCTAGCGCACGACGCATTGCACACTTCCACACCAGTAACGAGTTTGGCGATTGGGACACATCACTCCATACCTTTACATTCGCGAACGCCGTACATATGGGACTCCAACGAATTGATTCTGTAGACCTTTTACGTGGTGTATTTGATGCCGCAATGAGTGTCTATCTAGACCGCTTCTTGAATGTTCCGTCTGTCAAAATCCCTGAACCAGAACCAATCGATAATCCTGATAGTCTATTAGATGACTTCGAACAGATGCTCAATTTACAGCAACAAGTCAATCAAGCAGGTAGGCTCGTCGCACAATATCTTGTTAGTGGCGGCGACCCACACAAGCTCATGGCAAAAATGGGTTATCTGCTCCTGCGCGAGGATCGTAATTTCCATACAGTCCAATGTGTCGAGACCGCATTCAACCAATATAGTATCCTGAGCAAAACATCCCCTGAGCACGCAAGCCATGCCCTGATCGCAGGGGCACGTTATCTTGCAGCTCATGCCCCCAGTAATCGCTCACAGGGGCAGACTTATACAATTGCCCGTCGCTTATCATATGGTGAGAATTTGTTTGAGGGATAAGTATTTTCAGTGATGAGAAATTTTTTTCTCATCACAGCCCAAACCATTATTAAGTGTTATGACCGCCGTTCTTAACCTATCTACTTCTCGTTATTTTGTACTCTTGAAATGCTCAGGCTAACTCAATAATAATCTTATATAATTAGAGAATATTTTTGCATTTATGTATCTAGGAATTATTGATGAAATACTATGTTTATATGTCTGAACGCAAAGTAGATATGATGTACCCGCAAATTCCCCAAAAACTACGCGATAACCTCGGTGGGAAAATTGGAATTAACTTAGGATTGATTCGTTCTGAATGGTCTGAAGTACCTAGGGAACAAACTTTAACGGATAAAATTGGAATTATCCAGCAATATATATTGACTGAAGAAGTAGACAAGACATGTAGTATAGACAACTATTTGGATCCCAAAAGACCATACTTTTATGTCAAAGCGATTAAGGTTATGAGAGGTATGGTTTCCGAATTATTTTACGCCAGCGCAAAACTAAACGATGTTACCTTCACATTCACTGGATCTTCAGCTCATATTGTTGGTGGTAATAATCTAGGCAAATATGGTGGTTCAGATTTGACATCAATGGCAGTTGCAGTGAGTTATCTCATAAAAGGAGATGACCAAATTGAAAAGACCTCAACAGAGAAAATGTTTGCTGAATATTATATGAAAAATCCTGATGACCAGAGGCATGATCTTCAGCGCGCTCTTGACAAGGCTCATAGGCAAGCCTTTGGAGGAGGTGAAGGACTTAAACATCTACCCTCTGAAGACTTTGAGATATTAGGCAGAGTTCTTTACAGAACAGAAAAGCATCTTCTTGTTTCGCCAATATTTGTAGCGTTCATAGACTAGATGTTAGATTTAGCATTTGTAGCTATCTAATATACAAAACTAAATCGTAAAGAAAAAAGAAACACAAGATGCGAAGTGATGTTTGGGGGCAGATATTCTACCCCTGAAATTTAACGATTATAGACGATATACGTATCGCGTAGTTCTTCGCGTAGTTCGATATAATTACGATAGCGACGTTTGGATACATGACCATCCCTCACCGCCTGCCGGACAGCACAACTAGGCTCATTAGTATGTGTACAATTACTAAATTTACACTCACCAACAAATGGCTCAATATCCACAAAATAGGCATCGAGTTCATCAGGTTCTACATCCCATACGTTAATCGACCGAATTCCCGGTGTATCCGCCAGATAACCACCAGTATTCAAATGCACTAATTCGCTGTCACGGGTTGTATGCACACCTTCTTCGGAGATACGACCAACAGATTTTACAGAACGTGCTAACCCCGGCTGAATGTGATTGAGTAAACTAGTCTTACCGACACCAGATGGTCCAGTAAATACCGAAATCCCCTCGCTGAGGAGGTCTTTCAAGTCATTTACCCCATCGCCTTGTAACGCACTGGTGTGAATAATACGGTAACCCATACGCTCGTAGGGTGCAAAGGTTGCTGTAATAGTGGACGGGTCTTCTAAGTCAATCTTATTGACAACAATCACAAGGTCTTCGATATCTGATTTTTCGCCTGCTACCAAAAAACGATCTAACATTTTTAGGTTTGGTGTTGGTTGCGTCGCCGCAAATACAAAAATGGCGCGGTCAGCATTCGCAATAATCACATGCTCACGTTCAGCTTGACCGGCTCCGCGTTTGCCTGTTGTCCTCAGGGCGCGTGATAACACACTTTTACGTGGTTCGACATGTTCAACCACACCCATCAATACATCAGTACCTTCTTCTTCACGTAGGCTAATTGTTACACGGTCACCAATCGCGGCAATATCTGATGATTTTGCTTCTTCTTTTAAGCGACCCCGTAATTGACACATATAGGTGATGTTGTCTTCTGCTGTGACCCAATAGAATCCACTCTGCTCCTTTACAATTAATCCATTAAGCGTATTATCCAAGCGCGTTCCTCCTCAAGAACTGTTATGTTGAATGCAATAGAATATGTGACTATTTTCATGTATAGTTTAGTATAGTCCGAAAAGCTAAATTTCACATAAGACATTACAACAAATTAGCAACAAAAATCGGTAAAATCTGTAAGGAATACGCAATATCTTACGACAATAGATTAGGCAACGCACTACAACTTGCCATAAACTATTACCCTTTGCGGAAATGACAAATATAAGGATTCTCTGTGTCTGAAGAACAAAACCAACAATCTGAACCCCAAGAAAGCGCATCAACCGTCAATAAAAACGACGAAGTTATGGTTGTCTCGCGCGTGACTCTAAATTACGTTCTCATTGGTATCACCTTTTTGATGGTCGGTATTCTAATCGGCATGTTCGGTCTCGGCAATAATACAGGTGCCGTCAATGTCACGATTAATGAAGATGATCTTCGCGAAGCACTTGTCAGCGTCTTACAAGATACTGAACTCAATATTGCGGCAAATGGCGGGGGTGGCGGTGACGCCAGCGCAGAACGCTTTGCACTTGTAGATGATGACCCATACATTGGCAATGAAGATGCGCCGATAGTGATTGTTGAATTCAGCGACTTCTTCTGTTCATTCTGTAAGCGTCACTTTGATCAAACCTTTGTGCCCATTCTAGAAAATTACGGTCAACACATCCGTTATGTCTATCGTGACTTCGCTCAACTGACACCAGAATCACAACCAGCCGCAGCCGCAGCCCAATGTGCTCATGAACAAGGTGCATTCTGGGAATTCCACGGCGAATTCTTTGATAATCAACAATCGTTGGGACGTGAATTCTACATTTCAACTGCAGAAAACTTTGAGCTCGATGTAGATGCTTATACAGCTTGTTTAGATGAAGCCCGTTATGTTGGCGAAGTTGAAATCGACACACTCGATGGACAACTCGAAGGTGTCCGTGGAACACCTGGATTTTTCGTCAATGGACAATTCATCAGTGGTGCGCAACCTTATCAACTGTTTGAGCGCGTGATTCAACGTGAATTACGCCAAGCAGGTATTAGTTTGGAAGCCGATGAAGCTCCAGCAGAAGATGATTCCGACGCATAAAACGATAATTCACTGATAAAAATGAGAGCTCTGTCGTTTGGCAGAGCTTTTTCATTTCTAATCAGGCATTGTATTTTTGTTTGACAAATCCCTTGCTAAAATTTTAATATTGGATCATATGTTTATTGTTAGTGTAAGAGAGGCATATTGTGGAAAACGCAGTCGCCAAGTGGATCGTCAGCAAATTTCGCCTTGTACAAGATGTTAAAGTTGCAACCACACATAAAGAATTAAACGTCACACACCGGAACCATGAACCCGACATTGTTGTAGAAACATGGATGAATAGTCGCTTGCATGTCTATTTGATCAACGAGATATTAAAACCACGTGCCCTCAAAGGTATTCTGAAACAAAATTCGAACGCCAACATCGGCACCTTGTTTATCGTCAATACAGCTTTACTGCCTGACGATGGTGCAACCTTTAAAATACCATCTTGGCAAGATGATCTGCGGGTGATGAATCTCGGACATATCTATGCTTATGGACTAATAAATGACGAGCTTGAAGTCATACAAGTCAACTATGGCGAAACATCGCTACGTAATGAATATAAATGCTGGTATACAGTTGACTTTCCATTTGATGCAGTGTCTGTACGCCGTCGTGAATATAGCACGAATATCAAAGGTACATGGTACGTAGGCGATATTGCGTCGAATGCGTTTAAACGTCGCATCAATGCTGAACGGTCGCGGCAACGCTTCCACTATCGCACAAAAACAACGCACGAAGTAGACATCGCTCCACAAGACCAACTCAGCGCCGCCTATCTCGCGCTCGAAATTGAAGTCGGTGCAGGTCAACAAGCTGTCAAAGATGCCTTCCGCAAACTCGCACGCGAATATCATCCTGATGTTAGCAACCACAAAAAAGCTGACGCGGAACAACGCTTCAAAGAAGTCAAAGACGCTTATGACACAATCAAATCACATCGTAAATGGAAATAAGCAATACAGAGGATACAATGGCAAAATTACTCCGGCGGTGGTGGACAAATCATTACGATTTAGAGCCACAAATCAAACTCAAAAATCAATTCCAAATCGCCCAACATGAGGGCATGTTCACAGATGAAAATGAACTCATCGTCAACGGACAGCCAGTCTTAGAGTTTGAAGCTGGAGTGAATTACCTCAACGGCGTATTGCAATTTAGTCTCTATGATAAACCCTATGAATTGCGCTTCAACTACTCGTATTGGTCGGGCAACCCGCGCTCACTTATTATCCTACAAAACCAGCGTATTCTCGCACAATACGGTGACGACTCTGCAATTAAATCAACGAATTCAGTTCCATTCAAAATGATTTGACAAGTCCTAAGTTCCCTCAATTCATTTGCGTTGTTTCATCCACAACCCTAGAATCGGTATAAACAATAGCAAAACCCATAACCACTTCAAATCATCTGGCATTGGCGGTGGTGTTATCTCTTTTGTTCGGTCATAGGTGATAAAATAGAGTTTATCCTTATTTTCCAGAATACTATGAGGTGTATTCTCAATACCCAAACGTGCTAAATACGTCTGTATAAATTGATTACGTTTTGATATTAAATCAACCACCATCAATAACTCATTATCATCTGCAACCCGCCTTGCACGCGCTGAAAATGTCTCGTGTGCAGTTTGAACCGTGACACGAGAATCTGCAATAATGTTTTTGTACCATTGTGCATGTTCGCCATAAGCACAAGGTGCATACAGTTGACCATTATCTGCACGGTGCATCTCTGTCATGGTATAGCGTGGCATGCCACTTTTTCGACCTGTGTGAGCAATCACCATAAATGTGTTTCCCATCAATGGTTGTAACCAAGTCGTATCATAAGCAAGGGAGCTTTAACAATCCACTTGCCAAGCAGTCCTTTCGGATACGGTAATGAATTTTCAGTTTGTCTTATCGTTGTAGATGTCATTTTATTCCACCTACTGTTGATGAGGTGTATAAGCGGTTTCCGGTAGCAGATGACTGATCAGTAATTTAGTGTAAAACATCGGGACAAACCACCCCAACCAGATTGTCGGTGTCAACACGTAGCTATGAACCAGAAATGCTCCCATCAACAACGTCATCGCGACAGGACGCTTTAAATACAGCGGTGCAATCATAATAAGCAACGATGCGACAATCAAATAGCCATAGACCACACCGAAAAATAGCCAATCATTCGGACGAAAAAACAAAACAATTAAGAATGGCTGTAGTGCGTGAATCAACACAAACAGCATGTGTTGACGAAAACCCTGTCCGTCGCGATGGTACCAACGTTTAGCCGAAGATGTTGCATTTGTCACAACACCGCCCGTAATATCTACCACTAAAATCACACCGATTAGCATTTGTAATGGTGTCCAACCCGCATTATTTTGTGTCACATAGAGAAGCAACAATATAGGCGCAAGTAATGCCACGCCAAATTGTAAGAGTAATTCAGCACGGGTTGCGCCAGGTCCAATGAATTTATCAATCTCACCCAACCATCCGGCACGTGGTTCATAATCACCAGTGGACTGTTTTGCATACTCGGTCATCATATCTCAATTATAAACTGACTAGTCGGTTTATAATTAGTATATGATGATTTTATGGTATGTCAAGATATTAACTGACTGGTCAGTATATAAAACCCACAAAAAAATTACTCAGCTTGGATACTGTCAAAGAGCAAACTAAAACTCAATGTCATCTGCTTAACCAGCTCAGGTATTTCGATGTTAATGGTATTCAACAACAATGTACCCTCAATCTGTGCAACCAACATTAACGTGAACGCATTTGCGTCAACTTCCTTAAATTCACCATCAGCAATTCCCCGTTCGATCAAACGATGGATCACATCACGATATTGCTGGAAGTAATTCTGGAAAAATACACGTTTATCATCATCACGGGTTGCTAATGCATAATATTCGTACATTAACGGCAACAGCGATATCACCTCTTGGTATGTTCGTGTCAAACGCTCAACATACATCAGCATAATTTCACGCACCGGTTTCTCAGATTGAACCAGATGATTCATCTCGTCCATGTCTTGACCAAAAAAGCGATGCATCAATGCAATAATAATGTCGTCTTTGCTCTTAAAATACCAGTACAATGCCCCTTTACTCAGCCCACTCTGTTTCACGATGTCATCCATCCGAGCACTGGCAAAGCCCTGCTGACTAAACACAATCGCAGCGGCATCTAGAATTTGTTGTTTACGTTCTTCACTCACATCAGGTCGTGGCATTTTAAGAGTCACTTTCACTTTGTTCAGCCAAGTAATCTGCTAGCATATCCAGTGCTGATGATACATCTAATGATTGTGCATTCGTATCAATCCGCGCATAATCCTCATCAGATACTTGCAATTTCAACTTAGCCAGTAAGGGTTCAATAATAAACTTGGATATACCATCATCGAGGTTAAAATCGTTTTTAACCAATATTGTTATCAATAAGCCCTGTTCGATTCTCTCTTCAGCAACCAGTAAGCGAGCATACGCTGACAAGGCATCCAATAACGCATAAGGAGAATTAATTGTTGGAATCAGATCAAACGCCGTTTTGATGTGATCTTGCGCCACTTTTAATTCCATCATATTGATATAATGTAATGCGGTATATGCATGACACGAAACGAGATTAAGCCCTAATTCCAATTCATGAGCAAGTGCAAGGCTTTCATCAAAACACGCTGTCGCCTTCTCAAACTCTTCTTCAAGGCTATGAATTAAACCCAACTCCATAAGCATATGTTGTATCCCGTACTTGTCACTAATTTTACGGGCAATTTGCAACGCTTCTTGGAAGGACACCATAGCTTCTTGATGTCGATTACTCATAAATAGTGACATTGCCTTGTTTTCGAGACATAACGCCATACCCCACTGATTACCAATATCACGATGAATCTCAAGAGCCTGATTATAATACTCTAATTGAGCATCCAATCCATCTTCGTAAACAACATCACCAAGATTGCCTAAACTAAGTGCGATGCCTGTACGATACCCAACATCCTGATATACCTTCAAGGCTTGTTCATAATAATCACGGGCTTCGGCATGTTGACCCAACAAATAAAAGTTAACACCCAGATTATTCAACCCACCTGCAATTTCAATCTTGATGTCATGTTCACGTGCAATGACTAACGCCCGATTAATATAGTCATTCGAGTTTTCAAAATCATCGCGCTTGGAATAAACATTACTAATGATTTTATAGACTTTTGCGATTGTCTCGGGGTCGGCATTTGTTTCACCAATATCTAAGGCTACCTGCAAATGCTGTAACGAGGTCTCAAATTCACCGACACTATACCCAACAACGCCTAAACCATAATGCACACCTGTTAACAGCGCAGGATCATCAAGCATTTCGGCTATCGTCAAGCTCTGTTCGAAATATCCCTGTGCAACTTGATAGTCGCCTGTTCTCTCATGTAACTCACCTAACTGAATAAAGAAATCACACTTTATCTCCGGCGAGATCGTCTTTTGATCCCACTGTCGGTAAATCCCATACAAAAGGTCAATTGCATCGCGATATTGGCTGACATTTTTCATGACTTTAGCAGCAGGGATACCGTATTCAATTGCTTTATCAATATTACCTGCCGATAACCAATGTTGTGCCAGCGCAGGGTAACGTTCCGGTTCATTTGCATGTATTACTTCAATTGCTTCTGCAACTGTCGCATGAATCGCAGCTTCATCTCTCAAATTTTGTAATAATGTCTCGCGTAACTTGTCATGTGTAAATTGCCACTGGTCATCCCGCACAAATAAGACAGCCGCCTCATCACAAGCAGTCAACCATGTATCCAATGCAAACGAATCATCGGATGTCTCTAACACATGCGACAAAATCTGCAAATCTAAACGTCTGCCAGCAACTGCTGCAACCGCCAATAATTGTTGGTATGGTTCTGGCACACGATTCAATCGGCGATCAATAACAGCATTCATGCCACCAGTCACCACCGAAGACGGCAGGGTTACACGTCCAATATGTTCTAGCGTGCCAGCATCTTCAGCTAAAGCTCGCATGACCTCAACGATAAAGAATGTATTCCCTTCAGTCTCGCGAGTAACCAAATCAATCACACCCGGTTGATGAGCCGCAGCCCCAACCATGGACTCAGATAACGCGAGCACTTCTGTTTCTGTGAGTCGGTTCAATATTATTTTTTCAGCAGATGATAGTGTCTCATCAATATCTGTCTTTTCATCGCTGCGATAACTACCGATAACACACAACGACATATCTTGAATTTTGTCAGACAATTGGATAATTGGATCAAGAGAATCGGTTGCCCAATGCAAATCTTCCATCAGCAACAGAATCGGTTGCTTTTGTAAGGCAATCACCTGCGCGATCACATCCATTAAACGTTCTTTTTGTGCAGATTCACTCAATGAAGAGGCAAGCATTATCGAGCGATTCAGGAGGCGGTCAATATCCGGCACAATCGCTTTGAGAATACCAGCTTGTTCATCGGTTACATCAACTGACAGAACCAAACGGCGCAATACATCACGCCAGATTTCATAAGGCAAGCCCGCATTACTAACACCTTGCCCACTAAGCACTGTAACGCCTTCGACCAATGCCAATGTGCGCACTTCATCTAATAATCGGGACTTGCCGACACCACTTTCACCCTCAACAAGCCACAGACTACCATTGGCTTCTTTTGCATCACGCACAGCATCTTGTAATTTACCGTACTCCACTTCACGCCCGACAAATTGTGCTGACTGTAAAAAGCTCTCACGTACTGCTACACTATCAAATACATTATCAAGTTGAACAGCTTCTGTAATGGCACTCAAAACAGCTTCTGCCGATGTATACCGTTTTTCTGGTTCTTTCTGTAGTAATTTTTTGAGGATTGACCGCACTGGACGTTCAATACCAGGTAGGTTGGTGCGCGGCTTCATATACAAAATTGCTTCCATCAGATCATTAATCGAGCCAAAGTCGAATGGGTATTTTTCGGCAAGGATCTCGTACATCATTAGACCGATAGCATATAAATCCGATTCGCGTCGTGCAGTCCGCATCTGCAAAATTTCTGGTGCAACATAAGCCAATGTGCCGATGACTGTCTCTGATTGATCGGTATAATCATGAGCAACTGCCAATCCAAAATCTAATACTTTCACCTGATAATCGCCATCAGGTGCCTTAATCACCATGACATTATCTGGCTTTAAATCGCGATGCAAAATACCACGCCGATGCAAATAGGATAACGCTTGCAACATCTGCACGATCAATCGCCATTTTTCATCAACCGACATACCATAAGCAATCTCTACAATCTGATAGGCAGACGGTAATAGCTCCATAGTAAAATAGGGATACTGCAACGTATCAAAGCCATAATCCAACACACTGATAATATGTGGATGACGTAACGACGCTAATGTACGAAATTCGCTGGCTAAGGCCATATGGGATTGTTTGGTCGGGTCAGGAACAGAACTCGTCACGAGTTGTTCTTTTGGGGTCGTCACTTGTTTCAGCGCGACTTCGGTATTCATCAGGAGATCATGGGCACGATAGACCGTTCCCATACCACCAGCACCAATCGTATCAATGATCTTGTAGCGATTTCCAATTAACATGGCATCTTTGGGTGACATACACTATCCATAAGAATATAACAGTCTAGTTATATTATGACGGTGATTGTGTGCAGTATCAAGTAATAGTTCGTAACACTATCAAATAATAGCGGGAATCTATCCAATTTTGTACTCAATATGTCGGATGTGGAACTGACTATCTGCATTCATTCCACATCCAAACATGCCATGCTCTTATGCTAAAGATTCAACCGCTGCTCGTTGAATCTTTAGACCAGCAGTATAGCGTTCCATAAATGCCAAAAAGCCTTCAACATCTTGTGGGTCAGGGTCGATGCTCACACTATTTTCATTAGCAAATATTTTTTCATCAAGAAACATTGCTAATGTCTCATCATCTGATTTATCAACCATATAAGCCGCCAATAGTGCAATCCCCCAAGCGCCGCCTTCGCCTGCCGTTTCCATAACAGCAACCGGAACTTGTAGTGCCGCAGCCATCATCCGTTGACCAACTTCTGGTGTTTTGAAGAACCCGCCATGCCCCAATAATTGGTCTAACTCGACCTTTTCTTCTTCAACTAGAATATCCATGCCGATCTTCAATGTACCTAATGCCGAATACAAATGAGTCCGCATGAAGTTAGCCAAATTAAATTTGCTATCTGGGGTACGAGCAAACAAAGGACGACCAATATCAAACCCTGTAACTGGTTCACCTGCGACATAATTGTACGCAAGCAAACCGCCACCATCAGCCTCAGCCTCTAAGGCTTGATTGTAGAGCGTACCAAACAAGGTTGATACATCAATATCAAAACCTGCCGCCTTAGCAAACTCGCCAAATAAACCAACCCATGCATCAAGATCCGTTGTACACGTATTGGTATGCACCATTGCAACCGGACTACCCGAAGGCGTGGTGACCATATCAATCTCTGTATGAAGTTTTGAGAGATCGTTTTCGAGCACAATCATTGCAAATGCAGATGTCCCTGCCGATACGTTCCCCGTACGTTCAGCAACTGCATTAGTCGCGACCATACCTGTTCCCGCATCACCCTCAGGTGGACACAATGCAATACCCGCTTGCAATGTCCCAGAGGCATCCATCAATTTAACACCGTCTTCCGTCAGTGTTCCGGCGGAATCACCAGCCGACAAAACCTTTGGCATAATATCTTGTAACGTCCACGATACATCGACATCGCTGAGCAACTCATTGAATTGTGCCACGCGACCCGCATCATAATCTGCAATTTTACTGTCAATTGGGAACATCCCTGATGCTTCGCAAATCCCCATGACTTTCTGACCTGTCAAACGCCAGTGCACATAGCCTGCTAAAGTTGTTAGATAGTCAATTTCGCCGATATGATCTTCACCATCTAAAATCGCCTGATACAAATGAGCAATACTCCATCGGAGCGGGATATTAAACTGGAAGCGTTCTGTCAGAGCATCAGCAGCTTGTCCAGTTGTCGTGTTCCGCCAAGTCCGGAATGGTGTTAATAAATTTGCATCTTTATCAAATGGCAGATAACCATGCATCATGCCACTAAAGCCAATCGACCCAATCGTTGTCAATGCGACGCCATATTTCTCCTGTACATCGTCGCGTAGTTCCGTGTAACACGCTTGCAATCCGACCCAAATTTCATCAAGATCATATGTCCAATAACCATTTTCGTAGCGGTTTTCCCATCCATAACCACCCGTCGCTATCGGCGTATAATTTTCATCGATCAGAATCGCTTTGATACGCGTTGAGCCAAACTCAATACCGAGCGTCGTCTTACCGTCTTGTATCGCTTGTTTGATGTTCTCGTCGGTCATAATCATTTACTCTCTTATTCATTTGAACAAATTTAATAGTTTGCATAACATAAATGTACTACTGATAAAGTCGCTATCACACTAGGTTATAGCAACCGCTTAAGCCTACAAAATCAGATGAATTATACAATATTTATCCCAATTCACAGATTTCCAAATCGACAATTAGGTATCTACAGCCATGCCATGTTTTAAAGAGCAACTTCAATAACAGTAAACGATAGCGGTGGCAACATCATCGTTGACTGCCCATCACTAATATCCGGTTTTTCAATCGCAACCGCTGTAATCACATCAGGATTATCAAAGCTATTTGCAGCTTTTGGATCAGTGCCAGCAATTTGATAAGCCGAGTTAACCGCCGTCGGCATCATATCTTGCCAGATTAGCTCCACAGGGAGGCTCTCTGTCTGGCTCCGGTTGACAATAAAGATCGCATTGGTGTTAGTTTCTGCATCATGTGATGATGAGACATCCAACAACGGCATATCCCCAAAGAGCTTGGTGTTATACATCGGTGCATTGACCTTCACATCAAGCGAGTTACCATGTGCCAATCGGCTCATCAACATAATCGGATAATAAATGGATTGCTTGAGCATCGCATCGGTTGTAGTCAATATTGGTGCAATCACATTGACTATTTGCGCAATACAAGCAATTTTAAGCACATCGGATTTGCGTAGGAAAACGTTCATCCACTGTGCCACAACCAAAGCATCTTCAAGGTTATAAACTTCCTCAATTAAATGCGGTGCTTCTGTCCAATCCCCGCGCATATCATCAGCTAAGCGTGCCTTATACCACACATTCCATTCATCCCATGATAGATATACATCGCGTTTGGAACGGGTTTTGGCTTTGACATAACGCAGTGTGCCAGCCAACGTATCAACAAACGCTTCAAATTCGGCACTTAGCGCGAGGAAGCTATCAGTGTCATCATTATTAGTCGCATAGTAGTGCATCGAATGATAATCGACTTGTTCCCAACATAGTTCTAAGGCAATACGATCCCATTCTGGGTATGTTGGCATTTGCGAATTAGACGATCCACATAATACAAGCTTGATGTCCTTATCATGCCAACGCATCATTTTGGCGGCCTCACGTGCTTTTTTCCCATACTCCACAACATCAAGATGACCAATCTGCCACGGGCCATCCATCTCATTACCGATGCACCAATAATCCACATTGTACGGGTCGGCATGTCCATTTTGAGCCCGCATATCAGCGTATTTTGTTCCAGTAGGTGAGTTACAATATTCCACCAGATTCGCCGCATCTTGAATTGATCCTGTGCCCATATTGACACCCATCATCGGGGCTGTTCCAATTTCTCGACAAAAGTGCATAAATTCATCTGTGCCAAACTGATTCGTTTCGATGGATTGCCATGCTAAATCGCGACGGCGAGGACGTTGGTCTTTTGGACCGATACCATCCTCCCAACGATACCCACTCAAAAAGTTCCCTCCGGGATAACGCATCGCACGATAGTTAAGATCGCGTAGTGCATCCATCACATCTGTCCGCAGACCATTTTCATCAGCATGTGGAGATGCAGGATCATAAATCCCCTCATAGATACAACGCCCCATATGTTCCGCGAAACCGCTAAATAGAAGTGGGGAGATTTCGCTGATGACACGGTTTGTATCAATATAAATTCGCGCCTTTGATGATTGGCTCATAATAATTGTCCTTTACATAAATAATATTTCACAAAATCATATACAACAGAGCAGAGATAACTAGAACGCTGCCCATGAACTTACATGTTTAAAGTGGGCGAACCTCGACATGGTCACAACCAATACGCCCAACTTCCGCAATTAAGCTGATGCCCCCACCTATAAACCGATTTTCATTATCGGTCGCTTCAACTTTTAGATCACCATTAACAAACCCTTGTATCGTGTTACCCTCAACTCGCACAGATAACGTATATTCACGACCATATTCCCAGCCACCATCAACTGAGGCAAGCACAATATCTTCTCCTTCAAATGCAGCGACAATTTTGAAGCTATGATCATCAATCAAGAAAGCATAATAGCGTTGCATTCCTTGTCCCCGTACACCAAGCCCACCCGCTTTACACATATGCGGTGTCATCGTCGCCGTAACTTGATAATCTGTCCAGTCGCACGTGCCATGCATATACATCCCACGGCCAACATTCTGGATCAAGCGATATGTTTCTGACCAAGAGTCAGCGTCTGTCAAGCGGTCACGAGTATCAAATCCATTAACCCATGCTTTCTTCCACATTTTGGGGCGTTCAACACCCGCAGCTCGCATAGCGTTTGCATCATAGGGACGATCTAGCACGATACTCGGTGCGCCATTCCACGTCAAATAATCAAGATAAACCGTACCACTCGCCCCGCTCTGAGCACTTAACTGAATTCCAACTTGCGCAATTGGATACCCCTTTGTATCCGGCACTTGCCAAGTAATCGTCTCAGCTTGTCCGGCTGATAGAGTCACACTGTCAGCACACAGCATTTGGAAATTATCGTGCAAATCATAATGTTTAACGTACAGTGTCACATCAATATCATGATCATTCTCAGAGCTCGCCAATACCCGTGCCGTAATCGTCTGCCCAGAATATAATGTCGGACTCGCAAGCAAGCGATACCCGCGTTCATCAAAGTAATTCGACACGTCTAGCGATGGGGTGAACGTCGGTGTTTCAACACGCCCAACCCGTCCAGTCGCCAGCCGCTGATAATGCAGTGCCAGCACACGACTACCGTACTCACTATATCCTTCAACATTTTCAATAGTCACTGTCCCACGCGTAGTAATCGAGTCTTCACTCATAAATCCTTGCACAGCGCCGGGTAAATCAAAGTGGAAGCGCGCACCATCTTTTGGTGCAATCGGATCTAAGCCTTGTAATGCTCGCCCAGCATTCACCACATGAACCGTTTCTATAACAGCATCGGTAATTGCACGCCCACCATCTGCCGTTGGGAGATACATTCGGTCAGCAATAGGTCCGAGCCAATCCGGTCCTGTTGATAAACCTGCTAGACCATTCTTGATACCCATCAAACAACCAATATTTCCCGCATTACAATCGGTATCCCAACCTGATGTATTGACAATCATCTGTGTTTTCTGGAAGTCGTCATCACCATATAACAATGAAAAAATCATCAACCCATGATTCGGCACCATATGACAATTACCGCCATACACCGAATAGCCATAGCGTTCATCTAGCAACAAACGCGCCTTACGCCAATCCGGTTCTTTGGCATGCCAGTCCCGAATATCATTCAACATATAGTAAATAACCGAATCATCCGGAATAAACGACAACCCCGTATCAATCAACGCATTTATGTCCGACTCAACAAATGCTTGTGCTTCCATCGCTGCAAGAACTTGTGCCCCATAAATTGCTTCACCATCGTGGCTCACACTCCCAGCACGTTTTGCAAAATCAGCAGCTTGTTCAGGGTCACCGGGGGAAATCATCGCCCACCCATCAATGAAAATTTGAGCACCAATTTGTTCGGCCACGACTTTTCCATTTAATGCCATAGACCCGCTCATGGGTGCATCTATACCCTCTTTCAAACGCAAATAAGCAGTATGTTCTGTGGAATTTCCCATACCGCCCCACCATAAGATAGTTTGCTCTTCAATCAGATAGTTCATCCATGTTTTGCCAATTTGGCGTGGGGTCAGATTTTTATTGTATCCATAATCTTCTAAAGCGCGTAAGAATGTAAATGTCCCCGATATATCATCATCCGTGACAACCAACGGGACGTCCAATTTTTCATGCACATAATAATTAATATCACCAAGAACCGAAGTTATCTTCTCATATGACCAGCCCTCAAAGGGTCTCCCGAGGTAAACACCTATAATTTTGCCAAGTACACCTGCATAAACACGTTCAAAATAATCTTGTGGTAAAGACATTATTTTCTCTCTTTCCAAACACGACAAGGCATACGCCTAGTCCATATCATGCCCAAACCACATCCAAAATGCAAATAAACACGCTATGTTTTATACCAAATATGTTGATAGAGGTAAGCTTGTAAGCCCACCTCTATCAGATACCCTATATCAATTTTTATAAAGAATCTCGGGGCTATCTGAACCTAAGCACCCACAAAACTGACCAACAGTAACATGACACAAGAAATAGCCAGTGTAGACGACCCAAGCCCCACAAACGTTTGCTTTAAACCTTGACGTTGCGCATCATTCGCTAGCAGTGATACAAGGGTCGGCACAACCACACTAAACCCACTGACGAATATCAAATTCGGTGCAATGAAGAACAATAGTTGTCGCACAACTGCGGTAACGACAAATCCTGTCAGGAACATAGCCACCAGTTTAGAGCGCCCAAACAGAACCGCTTTTTGCATCAAATAGCGTGTGACAAACAAGTAGGTCAGGATGCTACATAAAAGGATGAACACGAGTGTTATCGGCTGAGCGAGAAAGAGTGCAAAATATGCCGCTGTTACAAACCCACCCGTACGAATCGCGTCATCGGCAACAATGCTCATCGCACCAATCCGATGATAAAGCGCGATATTAAACAACACACTCAAATTGATAGCAATAATCAACCATTCAATTGGATAAGTAAATTCGGCAGACTCATTAACGACAGACACCATGCTACCGACCCCCGCTAAACTGATAACGGAGCTTAACATCACCAAAATACCAAAGATGACAATCGCACTTAAGATCGCTGCCTGTAGCGTCATCTTGACACCTTGCCGACCCATATCATGTGCCATAAGACCGGGTAATAAGAAGCCAATCCCAAACAAAAATGTCAGTTCAATAGTCAATGATGATAAGAGGCTGATCACAATAAACCAACTCGTTTGTAAGACCAACGCCACCAATATTTCGACTTCAAATAATCGTCTACCCCACAACATCATACGAGGACGCAGATATTTATGAACGATCAAATACGTCGTGACGGCGATACCAAGTGTGATGATCACCTGTGTGGGGCGAACAATGAACAATGCAAGATAACCTGCAACAATTGTTCCACCCGTTGAAATACCCCAACGCTCATAAACAAGCATACTAATTACCGCGCTGAGGAAAATTGCAAACCAGATCATATCTGCGCTAAAGACAAATTGTGAAATATCCATAAGATTATCCATTCAGAGTATTATGTAGTAGATGTGCAAATGACATCCGCTGACGTTGAACATTAACGGGAGCGTGAAAAATATTAGCGAGTAGAACATTTTCTTCCGAAGAGAGCATATCGGGATGGTGGAAATATTCCATCAACAATTCAGCCTGATCAGTGTGGATATTCACCAACCCAATCAAAACACCCTGTGTCCCTTCGATCAAGTCAGTCACTTGGTGCAAAATATCATCAAGCGACGGATTAACACTATCACCGAGGTTGATGATGCGTTCCGCTGGATAACCACATTCAATCATTCTCTGGGAGACTTGTTTTTCATACGCACCAAATGTGATGTAATAGTCGAGCTGTAAATCCACAGCCGCGATCTCTGCAAATTGTGTCGCCCGTACAGCCCGATCATAACGATTATTCAAAATTCCAATCCGTGTCGCATCTGGATCATGATAGGGTTCAAGTGCATTAATCCCGATAATCGAACTCTCCCGATCGTTCACAGCAAATAGCGGTGCCCAAATCACATCTTTTTGATGGATTTCGGCTTTCCGTATGAAGATCGAGCCAATATCAGGGATAGACTTTGCCATACCTTTAATTGCAACCTCACGTGGAATATCGAGCAATTCGGCAATTTTCAGACCAATCGCAAGGTTTTCTTTGAAGGATAAATAATCAAAGTGCTGTAAATCTTCGCTATGTATTGTTGCAGGATCAGCATATATGAATTGCGACTGTTTGATTAATGCGTTTTGCTTGAGAATTTCTCGCAAATGCGGACGATCTTCCGCCGTGATCAAAATTCCGTTTTCGGGAATCGTATTCGAAAGCGAATGGGCGATTTCTTCCAGTGACTCCCCCATAACATCTTGATGATCTTCACGCACGTTGGTGATGACAGTGATATTACCTTTTACAATCTGTTCTTGTGTGATTTTTTGGTAAACCGGATTCACCGCCATACATTCCATCACCATGGCATCGGTATCTTCCGTGACGTGTTCAAGGATGACATTCATTTGCTCGACGATTGTCGGTGCACCATACCGTATAATCGGGATCTCACTACCATCTGGCATGATGATACGTGCCGCACTACCTGTCGTTTTAGATAGGGTGTTAAATCCACCTTCACGCAACATCCCACCGAGCAAACGCGTCACAGTTGACTTACCGCGAATCCCATTAACATGAATCCGAATTTGAACTTGATCAAGATGAGCTTGGTGTTTTTCGTATTGTGTAAGCCATCGCGAAATTGCAAAAACAAAAATCAAGATCGATAAAATCAAGGCAATCATGTTATTTCACCTCCGTTGTGACAAGAGATTCAGCCGAACGCATTGTCTCGTATGCAGCAACCGCATCTGCTAGATTCCGGTGTTGAACCAATGAGCGTTCTGCGTTTTCAAGTAACGATTCAACAGTCTGTGTTGAATTTTCATAGACACTCAGCCCGAAACGCAGATCCATATAATCTTCAATGGCATCACTCAAATGGGTAATCGCAGAAAACGGTGTCTGTCGTAATGATTGTTCGATATGCTCAGCTTCATCATAAAGCGTGTCCCAACCTCGTTCTGGCATAATCACAGCAATCGTATTTGCACGAAGGCGGTAGGGTATATCATGTGCGGTAATCATCGTATTTAAGCGACGAACCACAGCCTGAAAAACAGCTCTTTGAAGTGTGGGGGGTAATTCATCAGAACGTGGAATCACTTCAAGAATGATTAGCGCAACTGGGCGACGAAAATGTGCCGCGCGATCAACTTCTTCAATTAAGCGTAATTTGCCGACATCTGCCGATAATAAGCCATTACTCGATTGCCCAACTGACAAGACATTGTGCAGTGATTTGAGTTCCGAGGTCGCGCCACGCTGTTTATGCCATACGCGTCGGAATTGAATCGCCAACAACGTATTTAAACCAAGCAGACTCACTTCTAATAGGCTTTCCAGATAGTAAGCTTCACTCCAAACGCCAAATTGTGATCGCGCAAGAATCCATAATGAGATTGTCACCAAACCCAAAGGGCCAGCGAGCAACGGTGCCAGCAAAACAGCTTGTATATGTGTGAAAACCAATAATGCCAAAAGTATCGGTAAAATTTGTGGTGTATTGGCAGTAATGGTAATACTGGTTAGTGTAATGAGTCCGATAATGAGTCCATAAAATTGAATAGGGTATTTCGTTAGCATTGAACTGCTCCTTTTTGTTGTGTCTGTCACCCATATAGTTCAAATAAACGCGAAAAAGTTTCTGTACCAAAGTACTAGTGACACGATTTTGTATGAAACCCAATTCATCCAACCATCGAAAGCCGTTGCTATTACTCACATTGAGAGAGTATAAAGATATTATAAAAAGATAAATTTCGGCAGTTTTTCTATCATTTGAGGGCAATTTTCAATCCGAGGCATCTCATCTAATAGGTGGATTACCTATCCTTATTGGCATATCTCGGCAGCTTTGGTTTGGAATAAGAAGTATAAATTCACAACCCAACTCGCCATGAAATTTATTACTATTGACTAGAATATTTCCAGTTAAACACTTTGTGTAATTATGAAAATTCTGAAAAGATTAGTTTTATTTCGTAGGCTAGTATTATAATATAGTTGATTTATGTTTATATATAACGAATTATGATTGCTTAGGATTGATGCTCAATGCAAAATAGTCAAGTGGACAAAACACTAAAGGTTTTTGTTGGTAGTACATTTAGTGATTTGGGAGAATTTCGTCAAGAAGCATTGAATGCCATCGTTGGATGCCGTTATCTTCCAATTATGATGGAACACTTCCCGTCAATGGATAAAACTGCTGTAGAAGGTTGCTTAGAAGAAGTACGCAGTTCTGATATATATATTGGCATCTTTGCCCACCGATATGGCTATTGCCCAAATGGGAGTATGAAATCAATTACAGAGTTAGAGTTTGAAGAAGCAAGGAAACATAATAAACCTGTTTTTTGTTTTGTGGTTGATGATTCCGTTGAATGGGACGAGAGTAAACGTGAAGATGAGCCAGGTAAATCCTTGTTAATTGCATTCAAGAATAAGATTAGAGAAGAGCGTATAGTTTCTTATTTTAGAAATAAGGAACATTTGCATCAATTGATTCAACACTCTCTTTACCAGTTTCGAGAAAGTCGTGTTCAGTTTCAGATTGGAGACTACACCGCTACTCAACTAATTGCAACACAAATTGATGATACTGAATATACGAAAGTCAGTATTTATATTGAAGGTACAAGTTACGAATCATTTGATAAGGCGAGTTTAGTAGGCTCTATCGCAGGCATATTGAATATTCCCCGTAAACTCGTTAAAGTAAGTATGGTTTATTCTGGAAGTGTGATCGTTGAAATTTTGTTGAGAGATGCTGATGCTGATCGACTTATTATGATATCGAAACAAGAGGATAAATTGAAAGATAAAAGTAATACAATAGTTGAATTAACACTACCTGATGAATATGCAAAAAAACTAACGAACGTAGCCGAATCACAATCCTTAAATACATCCCAAATGGAATCTCGTAGACTACCAAAGAATAAAAGTAAGCGTTCCAAGAAGGATGACAAGCCTAAACAAGTTAATCTAAATATAGATGAACACGAGACACGCCAAAAACTAGCTAAAGATACCCCAATCGTATCCGCATCACCTGTCCCGACAGGTGTCATAGATGATACCCATGCAACCATCACAATCGGCAATTATATCGGCTGGGAAAGTCGTGAAGATGGTATGCCAGACCTTGTTCCAACGATTCACTCCCTCGTCTATTACGCCAACTTAATTGCAAATGAAAAGCACGACAATCGTTTGCTAGCACTTGCCAGACAAGGAGCACTTGATCGTAGCCCGCACTATATTCGCGAAACAATCAAATCAGCAATCGTACAAGTCGACAAAAAAGATGGCGAGTATACACTCAGTAAACGACAAGCCCTTGGGGTTGGACGCGCAATCAAAGCAAAAAAAGTCATCTGGGGATCACCTGCGCAAACCACAGACAACAATGGACTAACCACAAGAGTCAAAACGGGACTGATCAGATTCGCAAGAAAGTTCGAAGCCAATGTATCTATCTTGGGTATCGAACTTGATCCCGATACACTCGACCAAAAAATTCCGATACGCCTGCATCTGAGTGACATTGAGCTACCAACAATCGTCTACGATCCGCCACTGTCGAAAAAGAACAATAACGAGATACAACTCAACAAACATGCCAATGAAGCGATGACCCTCTATTTACTCGCCTACATTGCAACTTTACTACCCGAAAATCAACGTGGGGAATATATACATGTATCTCCACAAGCGATGATGCAAAAACAAACTTGGCAGTTAGGTGGTATGCAAGTAGATGGTTTGTACATTTCTGGTGGTTTTCTAGACGATGCGCATTCACTAACCAATAACAGCCAGTCCGTCAAGCCCACATCGTTTTTCCAAAGACTGCAGAACTTAGTATTCGAGCGAGACTAATCTGTTTCATACATAATGATAGATAACGAATGCAACCTAGCTAGTCAAACTGCTGGTTATATTCGTTTACAATTTGACCGACCAATCGGACGCGCTCGAGATTACCTGTCGATGAAATCTCATCAGAAATTCCTAATACAAGTTTCGGGGCAAACAATTCAATGAGACGTTCCACGCATTCAACAAGTGTTTCAATCGGGAACAACTCATCAAAATAGACCGCCGAAATCCCATCGAAACAATACATCGTATCCCCAAGTGCGTCATTGAATTCTTTTAAATTTACTATATCTCATGCAAATTCTAGAATCCGTCAAACCCCGCTATGAGCTGATATTCTCACTCTCTACCTCATGACAAATGTCATATGAAACGATGTGAAATGACGTTGTAGCACTATGAAATGTTACGGTATGGTTGACTATAATAGCGTGAACAGAAAGACGATCCTATGACCCCCAAACAACGTGTTCTATCGGCGCTCAACCATGAAGAACCCGACCAAATTCCACTAGCCTTAGGAGGCGGTCCATATGGCATTGTCGATGAGTTGTACTTCAAACTACTAAAACATATAAATTTGAGAGACCCCGTCGAACCGTTTCGTCACGGACATAGCATCTCGTATATGGATGATCGTCTACTTGAAGCATTAGGCGTTGACACACGATATGTATGGCCCGGTGCATCACCAAGTAGCCCCGTCGTCGAGACTGATGATCCGGATAAATTCCTAGACGGATATGGTCAAACGTGGGTACGCGCTAAACCCTACTATTATGCGATTGGCGGTATTCTCTCAGAAGCAAGTGACATTAAAGACATCGAAACCATGATGACATGGCCCGACCCAAGCGATGCAAAATGGACGCAAGGTGTGGCTGAGCGTGCCAAGCAACTACATGAATCTGATTATTTTGTGGTCGCTCGTATGGTGACGTCCCATGGTATTTATCAGACTGCTTGCGATCTCCGCGAAACAGAGACATTCCTGCTAGATATGGCAATGAACCCAGAATTTTCCCAAGCACTCGTTGATCGTGTCACAGACAATATTGATGGTTTACTGAAAGTGTATCTGGAAGCCTGTGGCGATTATATTGATATGATCGAGTTACCAGGCGATGATTATGCTGGTAACACCAACCTGATTATGTCACCCAAAATGTTCCGACACTATTTCAAACCAGCGATCCAACGGCTTGTTAGAACTATTAAAGATTACCGATCGGACATCAAGGTCATGCTCCATAGTGATGGCGCAATAACACCTCTACTTCCAGACATAATCGAGATAGGTATCGATGTTGTCCATCCGCTTGAACCCCTACCAGCAATGGATCTAACCGCCATCAAAGCAGAATTCGGGGATCAACTCGCATTTCTCGGCGGTATTGACATTTCACATGCCATGCCGGGGAGCCAAGATGATGTGATAGCTGAGGTCAAAACACGTATCAATCAACTCGGCGCTGGTGGTGGTTATGTATTAGCCCCATCAAACCATCTACAAGCTGATGTACCGCCTGAAAATGTTGTCACAATGTGCGAGGCAACGCGGTCGTTCGGTCAATACCCGCTGAAATAGTATTAGAGAGTTAAGCAATCTACAGGACAACACACGAGAACCGAGGATCATATGCCAGCCAGAAAAGATCAGCTTTTTGCAAAACTGCGTCACGAAAACACCGATTATATACCATGGATTCCGTTTGCAGGCGTACACAGTGGCATCCTAAAAGGGCATACTGCCACTGAATTACTTACAGATGCCGACAAATTATTTGAGTCACTACTCGAGGTCAACAAACTATACGAGCCCGATGGGCAACCTATCGTCTTTGATCTTCAGATCGAAGCCGAAATTCTAGGTTGTGACCTGCGATGGGCAGATAAAGCACCTCCATCTGTTGCATCACACCCGCTCGAAAATGAACTGACTGTGCCATCAACCTATCCGCAAAAAGAGGATGGGCGGTTACCTATGGTACTGGATGTCACAAAGCGTATGAAACAAGCCGTAGGAGACACAACTGCCTTATATGGCCTTATCTGTGGGCCATTCACACTGGCATCACACCTGCGGGGCACAGAAATATTTATTGATATGTTTGATAATCCCGATGGATTGCGCGATTTATTGCAATATACAAAAGATGTGTGCATTAAAATGAGCGAATACTACATCGAAGCAGGGATTGATGTGGTTGCTGTTGTTGATCCACTTGTTTCACAAATTTCGCCACGCCACTTTGATAATTTCTTGTCATCCGTATTTACTGAAGTATTTGATTATGTGCGAGACCAAGAAGTGTTTTCAGCATTTTTTGTATGTGGCGATGCAACCAAAAATCTAACATTGATGTGCCAAACCCAACCAGATTCTATCGCGATTGATGAAAATATAGACATTGTCGCCGCAAAAGCCATTGCAGATGAGCATAACGTCACCCTATGTGGCAATATTCCACTGACAACAGTGATGCTCATGGGAAATCAGCAAGACAATATCAAGTTTACACTCGATTTGCTCGACTCTGTCGACCATAACAACCTCATCATCGCGCCCGGATGTGATATGCCCTATGATGTCCCTGTTGAAAATGTTGTTGGCATAGCACAGGCTATCCATCAACCAGATGAAGCCCGACAGATCGTCGCTAACTATCAAGCTGAAGATCAATTTGATATTCAGGTCGAAATCCCTGATTACACAAATCTTGATCATCCTTTAGTCGAGGTCTTTACATTAAATTCAGAGACGTGTGCCGCATGTACCTACATGTTTAACGCAGCCATGCGCGCCAAAGTCAAACTCGGCGAGTCACTGGATATTGTGGAGTACAAATTTACTGAGCGTGAAAATGTCGCACGATGTAAAGAGATGGGTGTCGAAAAACTCCCAAGTATCTACATCAATGGAGAATTGGCCTATTCGTCAGTCATCCCAAATGCGGATGAATTGTTAGAGAAAATTGCAGAATATAGTAAGTAAGGTTTTAGACAATGGAATGGCATCTCGTTGGTGGTTTTCTAGGTAGTGGCAAGACCACCCTTATCACCCGCGCGGCTAAACACCTCATAGAACAAGGTTTACAGGTTGGCATCGTCACAAACGATCAAGGCGCAACACTAGTTGATTCTGCCTTTGCACAAAGCCTTGATATGCCTACTGTTGAGGTCACTGGCGGATGCTTTTGCTGCAATTATACTGATCTCGAAAATCAATTGCTGAATCTGCGCGATAGTATTTCCCCCGACATCATATTCGCAGAATCAGTAGGATCATGTGCAGATCTAGTTTCGACTGTGATTAAGCCTTATCAGCAATTATCGCAGCTAGAGATTACCTTAAATAGTTTTTCTGTATTGACGGATGTCCGACTACTCCGAAGGTATCTCAACAACCAACCGTTACCTTTTAGCGACAACGTCGTCTATATTTTCGAGAAACAAATTGAAGAAGCCAATCTGATGATGATCAATAAGTGTGATCTGATTGATAAAACGGAGGCTGATCGTATCCTACATCTTGCAAAGCAGCGTTTCCCCGAAAAAACCATCCTGTTACAAAGCGCATTTGAGGACGCAAAGGTCGATACATGGTTACGAGAAATCCGAGACAGTGATGATTTAACGTCACTTCCATCAATTCATATGGATTATGACAAATATGCCGATGGCGAAGCACGATTAGCGTGGCTCAATGAAACCATTGTATTTACTGTTGGCGAATCCAAAGGACATGCCGTAATCAAGCAATTCTTAAATGATTTGCGTCATTACATGAAACCGTATCCAATCGGTCATTTAAAGGTCTTAGTCGCAAACGATATCCAACAAATAAAGGTCAGCCTCACGAATAATATACAAGATACATGGAAGGAGCAAATCGTAGATCTTCACGGATATGAGGTGCACTGTACGATTAACGCTCGTATCGAAGCCTCAATTACAGATGTAGAACATGTCGTTGAAGAAGCACTTAAAAATCTAAAACAAGCGCTACCAAGTGTGACCTATACACGAACCAATCAAGAAGCATTTCATCCACAACGACCCGTGCCAACGCACCGCCTGACGTAATTTGATTATCTATCACCGATACATGTGCGATTACACAAAATAGTCGTTATTTAGAAAAGGGGATTTTAATGGAAATTCTAGAAACAATCTTTCAAGGTATTGTAGATGGCAATAAAAATGCCGTCGAGACAGGTGTCCGACAGGCGCTTGATGAGAATATCGCTCCTGAGAAAATCTTGCATGAGGGTTTAATCCCAGCGATGGCTGAGGTCGGACGGTTGTTTGAAGAGGGTGAATATTATGTACCAGAAATGCTAATTGCCGCACGGGCAATGAAATCTGGGCTCGCCATTCTCAAACCCCGGCTTGTGCAATCCAATGTCGAACCAATTGGTAAAGTCGCAATTGCAACAGTTAAAGGCGATTTACATGACATTGGTAAAAATCTTGTCGGGTTGATGCTAGAAGGTGCTGGTTACGAAATTATCAACCTCGGTGTTGATGCTTCACCAGAATCATTTGTCGATGCGGTCAAGACGAAACAGGTTGATATTGTAGCAATGTCTGCCTTACTCACCACCACGATGATTCGCATGAAAGATACCATTGAAGCATTAGAAGAAGCGGGCTTACGTGAACAAGTCAAGGTGATTGTTGGTGGTGCGCCAATTACGCAAAAATTTGCAGATGAAATCGGTGCCGATGGCTATGCGCCAGATGCAAGCCAAGCCGTGACACTGACCAAAAAGCTTTTAGCTTAAGCGAGTTCTTGCGTCTGAAAATCGATTATAAGCTAGGACAACACGATGCCTAAACAGCATAGCATTAAGTTTTTGCCATCGGGTCGAAAGATTGATGTTGCACATGAAACATCAGTGCTTGATGCTGCTCTGCAAGTAGGCATCGAGCTTGAATCTATCTGTGGCGCGCGTCAAACATGTGGTAAATGCATTGTTACAACAACCGTTGATACCTCTCTAGGACAGGATACACCTTCGAACACCAGTCATATCACTGAACCAGATGATGATGAACGTGACTGTCTCAATAAATATAACCTATCACCAGAGGCGTATCGACTAGGATGTGCAGCACACATCATCGGCGACCTAGTCGTAACAGTGCCAGAATCCAGTTTGTCGCGAAAACAAGTCGTGCGCAAAACAGCTGGTGCGATTACGGTAGATACCCAACCGATGGTTCGACTCATATTTGTGGAAGTCGCTCCGCCTAAACTCGGCAGTCGTAGTGACTGGTCCCGATTACAAACTGCCATCCAAGAACAATGGGGGATCGACAATTTAACCATTGCCCCGCCTGTTCTCAAGCAGTTACAAGCAACTCTACGCGAGGGGAATGAATCCGTAACCGTAACACTCTGGGGTGAATCCAAAGTAATTCGTGTCGAAGCCGGTTATGTCGAAAGCCTTTATGGATTAGCGGTCGATATTGGGTCAACAACACTTGCAGCATATCTTGTCGAACTCAGAACAGGCAACGTGTTAGAAACAGCAACGATGATGAATCCGCAAGTACGCTATGGTGAAGACATCGTCAGCCGAATCAGTTATGCTAGCGAGAAAAATGGGTTGCGACATTTGCATCGGTCAATCATCAATGCACTAAATGACTTGTTCGAATCCGTCGCAGAATCAGCGAATATTCAATCCGACGAAATTACAGATGTGGTACTCGTCGGCAACTCGGTCATGCACCACATTGTATTAGGTATTGACCCATCGGAGCTTGGACACATCCCGTTTGTACTGGCAATTGATGATGCAGTTGACCAACCAGCAAGTCAATTGGGGTTAAAGAAGTTACATGCAGGCGCACAGGTACACATCCTACCGTGTATTGCGAGTTATGTCGGCGCGGATAATGTGGCAGTTTTACTTGCCGAACATCATCAATTCCAAGATGACATCTTGTTGATTGCCGACATCGGCACCAATGCTGAAATCCTCATGGGGCAAAAATCACGGATTCTGTCGACATCCAGCCCTACAGGACCTGCCTTCGAAGGTGCACAAATTCAACATGGGCAGCGTGCGGCTATCGGCGCAATTGAACGCATACGTCTCGATACACACGGACTGCGATATAAAGTCATTGGCGATGAACGCTGGTCTAATGAATTAAGTAGTGGAGAGTCATTACAACCAACAGGCATTTGCGGTTCTGGCATTATCGAAGCGATTGCTTGCTTATTTACCAGTGGCTTGATTACCGAAAACGGCAAGTTTGACCGCAATACATGCCAAACACACCCCAATATGCGGGCTGTCAAAAATAGCTTTGAACTAGTGCTTGCTTCAGCCGACGATAGCGCGATTCCTAACGACATTGTCATCACACAACATGATATTCGTGCTATCCAACTCGCTAAAGCTGCATTCTATTCTTCAGTCCGCATTTTGATGGATGAACTCGGCGTTACACAGATTGATCGCATCCGATTAGCTGGTGCATTCGGTAGCTATATTGATCCATTATATGCGATGCAAATTGGTTTAATCCCCGATTGTGATCTTAACGAGGTTATTAGCGTCGGGAATGCCGCTGGTGATGGCGCATTAATCGCATTGATTAACCGAAACGAACGGCAATATATTCAACAGTTGGTACGAGAAGTGACATATATCGAGACTGCCGCCGAACCTGAATTTCAAGATTATTTTGTTGAGGCACTTATTTTCCCACATGGGAGTGACACGTTTGTCCATTTAGCATCAGGAGAGAATCATGACTAAATTGCAGGATTTATTGACAGTTGGCAAGCCCATTATTGCGGATGGTGGCATGGGAACGATGCTGATGCAGGCAGGGTTAGAACAGGGACAATCACCCGAACTCTGGAATGTCGAAAAACCTGATGCTATTCGGAAGATTCAATCCGGTTACATTAACGCAGGCGCACAGATTATCCTCACCAACACCTTTGGTGGCAATCCGGTTCGTATGCGCGCGAATGGTCTTGAAGATCGCATGACCGAACTCAATCATGCAGCAGCACAACTCACCCGTGAAGTTGTGGATGCTAGTGATAAAGCTGTTGTTGTCGGCGGGTCAATGGGACCGATGGGCGAATTTATGGAGCCACTGGGGACGATTTCATTTGATGATGCAGTTGCCATGTTTAAAACCCAAGCACAAGCATTATTTGATGGCGGCGTTGATCTATTCTGGATTGAAACCATGTCTGCTCTAGAGGAAGTGAAAGCGGCAGTTACAGCCTGTCGTCAAGTCAGTGAGACCATGCCGATTGTCGCCACAATGACATTTGATACCAAGGGGCGCACGATGATGGGTGTCAAACCAGAACAAGCAGTGGAAGCCTTCATAGAGATGGGTGTCATTGCGATGGGCGCCAACTGTGGCAACGGCCCTGCAGAAATTGAAACAGTCATTCAACAAATGCACGAAGTCAAGCCGGATGCTATTTTAATCGCTAAGTCGAACGCTGGCTTACCACGTGCCGAAGGCGATCATTTTGTCTATGACGCCACACCAGAAGACATGGCAACCTATGCCAAAACAGTGAATGCATTAGGCGCGCAAATCGTTGGTGCGTGTTGTGGGAGCACGCCAGAACATATTCAAGCCATTGCAACTGCGTTGAAGGAATCCTGATGAATCATGGACAAACGGGTATTTGCATGCAACTATGCGGCGATTGATGCCGAAATTGAGCGACTGAAGTCATTGGTCGCACTCGGTGAGTATATTCCCTGTCCAGATCATCGCATCGCACCGGATGCCAAGTGGGAAAATGTGCAATATTACTGTGACCGCATGCGACAAGCATTTAGATAGATGAAATGAGAAATATGCTATGAAGGGTAAACGATTACTGGCTCTAACCTGTGAGGCATTGGCACGCAGTATCTATGCATCTGCCGCAACATCACCGCATACCGTGACAACTCAGTTTTATCGACAGGGGTTGCATAATACGCCCAAACTTCTGAGGCAAACTCTGCAAGAACAAATTGATGCTGTGCCGCCCGACACCTATGATGCCATTCTGCTGGTCTACGGGATTTGTGGCATGTCTACAGTTGGCCTACAAACCGAACATACCCCACTGGTGATGCCCCGCGCCCATGATTGCATAACACTCTATCTGGGATCGCGCGAACTGTATCAAACCGAATTTGAAGCACATCCCGGCACTTATTGGTACAGCCTTGACTATATGGAGCGCAATGAATCAGGGGCAGAGGTCGCGTTGGGAGCGGCGAACCTCGGCTTATCCGAAGAGTTATATCAAACCTATGTCGAAAAATACGGCAAAGACAATGCAGACTACCTAATGGAAGTGATGGGCGAATGGGGTAAGCATTACGATCGCGCGGTCTATATTGATATGGGTTTTGCACAAGGCGACAAATATGAAGCGATGGCAAAAGATCAAGCCGATCGCCGTGGATGGATGTATGAGCGCAAACAGGGCAATCGCCGTTTACTGTCTGCGCTCGTTAATGGGCATTGGGATGAAAGTGATTTCCTTATCGTCCCACCAAATCACAAGATCGATAAGACATCCGATGATGCTTTAATCACCGCCATCCCGATCTAGATTAGATTAGACAGGCAGTGTCTCTTTTTCTAACGGATAATGTCCGTATTCATGCACGGCATCAATTACCGCAACGATATTCTCCGGTGGAATATCATACTGGATATTATGAATCGCGGCCCAGATAAACCCACCATCTGTACCCAATGTTTGCAGGCGTTGGCGCACATCTTCGCGCACATCATCCGGTGTCCCGAATGGCAATATGCGTTGTGTATCGACCCCACCACTCCGGAACGTGATTCGGTCACCGAACCGACTCTTTAACACGTCAGCTTCCATATTTTTAGCTGATGTCTGTACAGGATTCAACACATCAATACCAGCTCGAATCATAGGTTCAATGAGATTGGGGATACTACCACAACAATGTTTGGATATTTTCCACGGCGTATTTTCATGAATCCAATCACATTGTTTTTTGTAACATGGCTCGTGGAACTGTTCGAATACAGCAGGCGAGAATAACTCACGTTCTTGTGATCCGAAGTCATGACCATCAAGGCTGATTATGTCAATATCTATGCCAATCGCTTCCCAATATAATTTGAGATTATCAATTGCAATCTCTGCTGCTAAATCCATCAATTCACTCACATAATCCGGCTCTGTCACCATCATCACAAGCCACTCCGTGATTGACCCAACCGACGGTGGCCCGAGTGATGCAGGCCCCCAATTGGTCATCAATATGGATTTATCTGTATTCTCCCGCAGGAAACGGGCTTTATCTTGCAAATACCGGAGTTCATCTTCAGGTAATCGTCGCCAGTCAGACTGACGTAGCGATTCAATCGACGGAGGCTGGAAATCCATATCCCAATCCGATAATGTTACTTTGTCAAAGTGACATACTCCCCTGTTTAAAAACAGGGGCTTCTACCGTCTACGACGTTGCGGACG
>DIYL01000061.1:0-176485 GCA_002428985.1 Anaerolineales bacterium UBA6055
ATATGTGCCAGCACCACTTGATCATCAAAATGACGGCGTTGATTCGCACGGCGAAGCACCGTCGAGATTAACCCATACTTGGGCGATAACACCCACGAAAACACAAACAAAACGAAGATCATCAGCACCATCGATGCACTAATCGACGAATCCCACTGTTCCAATAAGTCGGAGCCGAACACGCGATTGATCAAAGCGATGCCATCGCTCACGTGTAAGACGCCTAGGAAATTATCACGCGCTAGCTCATAGCCAGTGAATGCGCCCAATGCGCCGATAATCGTGCCGACACTTGATTTCTACACTATTCTGGGAGAATCCGACAGTACTAGCAAATGTCGAGGCGACGAATCCTGCCTACTTAGAGTCTCCCACTGCAACCGCAGAAGCAGGTGATTAAATTTGGTTGTTTTTTCGGACAATGCAGGCGGTTGTTCTATATGTGTCAATTTAAACATCCGATTTGACGCTGAGGATTAAAATCACTCAGCTAACACGTCTGGAAGTCTGCTAAAGCGACTATCAATTCTAACTTTGAACGTTTAGCCTCTTCAGCAGGCTTCCCAATTGGATAGCCGACATGCTTTAGCTTTCGGCAGGGAAACAGATGAATACGGTGCAATTTCTGATGTTTACACGAATGGGACAACGCAGGTGGTTATCCCTTTCATATTTAATGATGCTTTAGCTTTCGGTTTCGAGAATACGCACGACAGGTTTGAGTAGCGACCTATCAAATTCGTCGAGGCGGTCGGCACCCAGTCGTTCTAGTTCTGCGCGGACAGCATACGAATCGGCGCGGAGTTGGGCGATATTAATCGTCTGGCAGACGTCCGGCAACACCGCTAACCACTGCACACTGCGCTGGAGCATTTTGAGTGCCCCGCGATAATTCCCGCGCTCAATTTGATAGTAAGCGACCCCGACTTGTAACACCGCCCGATACAAATCACGAACAGGTCCTTCCGTATTCACCCATTGCTCCTCGAATAGATCGTGTTGTGGGTAATATTCGCCTGCGTTAAATTTTTCGACCCCTTGCACCGCCAGCTCCGGCAACGGCTCGTTGCAATCACAATCAAGTTGTTTCATGCGCTCAGGATCAGGGATGCGCCCATAATCTTTCACTAGTTTGACAATTTGTTTGGTGATGTCCGCCCATGTGAATGTTAAATCCGCACCAATCACACTAGCTTGGGCGCGTATTTGATCGTCATCACTTACCACTACAATCGGGATGCGACGGGTTGCCGGACTGGTCGTCGGCGCTGTTGTGAAGCGTTCCCACTCCGGATGAGCCCCGTCGATAATCACCATGATGGCTCGCGTTTCGATCAGTGTATTCATATAATTTCCCGATTCGGCGATTGTCAGAATGCTGTAATCTACCAAGCGTGAGTGTAAATCTGCAAACGGATCGGTTTGTGTAATCAATACGAGGGTTGGTTTTTCCATACAGTGGATAGTCCTTTTGGGCTATTCGGTCAGTTATATTTACATGGTACTGTGAATTTATGCATATCGGCATGTTTTATCATCCAGTATTCAGTCGGCAGATTGTTTGTTTTGTTTATTTTAGATATAACAAATAACAATCAAAAAACAAACTATTTTGCAACCTGAGTGTTGAAATGTCATAAAAAAAGTTTGGGTTTGGTTTTACATTCTGCCGAATCGCTTGACATACTTGACAAAACTTACCTATAATGCGAAATAGGTGTTGGTGTTAAACCATTGCCAGTCTTAGCAATTATCAGCCTTCAAGGTCAACCATCGTGGGTACTTCCGAAAACAAAAATTACCTCAATAAGCGATTGCTTAAACTAAATGTTGGTTTTTTGTTATCTGAAGGGCCAGGCAACTCGCGTGAGATGCCGATCGATATTCCTGAACGTGTGCAGGTTGATGAGGACCTATATCTTGAATCGGTAACAGGGCAATTGTTCCTGACCCGTACCAAAGAAGGGATTCTCGCACAAGGTACGCTACAGGTCGCTAATATCCGCGAATGTGACCGTTGTTTGGATGAATTTGTACACACGTTTGATGTGCCAGTAGAAGAATTATTCGCGCATCCAGCCAACCCACAAATTTCAGTCTTCAGCGTCGATTCTACCGGACAGATCAACTTGGGACCGTTAGTCCGGGAAGAAGTCTTAATCGAAGAAAGCTATCGTGTCATTTGTCGTGAGGATTGTCGTGGACTTAGTGCCGCAAGTGGTGTCAACTTGAACCATGAGGCAGAACCACAACCCGAAGACGATGGCATCAATGCAGATGATTTGATTGATCCACGCATGGCTGTACTCAAACAATTGCTAGACGACAAAAAATAATTTTATTACCCAGCAATACTTAAATTTGGGGAACTGTATGTTACATTTATACACATATAGAAGGACGGGGATTAGCCTTGACTGACTTCGACGGAACGTATGACTCTGATCTAGACGTAATGGCTTACTTCAATAACGATGGTGATAAGCAAAGCAATTTTAATTTTTTTGATGACGAAGACGAACTAGATTTATTAGAAAACGAATTAGATGAAGATGATTTAGAAGACGAAGAGGATGAGGAATATGACCTCACCGACATCGCCTCTAACGACACGGTCGGCTTATATCTCAAAGAGATGGCGCGTGTTCCCCTATTAAACACAGAAGAAGAAGTCAATCTTGCAGTACGCCTCGAAGCAGGACGTGCAGCCGAGAAAAAACTCCACAAAAATCCAGATAGTGATCGTGCGATTGAATGGAAGTTCCTGATTCAGGATGGTATCAATGCGCGTGAACATCTCATTAAAGCCAATACACGCCTTGTCGTGTCGATTGCAAAGAAATATATGTCACGTGGTGTGCCCTTCCTTGATTTGATCCAAGAAGGCAATCTCGGATTGATGAAAGCGGTCGAGAAGTTCGATTATCGCCGTGGATTCCGCTTTAGCACCTATGCGACATGGTGGATTCGTCAGACAATTACCCGCGCAATCGCTGACCAAGGACGTACCATTCGCGTCCCTGTCCATATGAGTGACCGTATCCGCAAACTGTATCGTGTCGCCCGTGACCTCGAACAAGCCAAAGGCGAAAAACCATCCGTGGAAGAAATTGCCGAAGTAATGGAATGCGAACCACGCAAAGTGCAATGGATGCTCAAAGTATCATGGCAACCCCTCAGCCTCGAACATCCTGTTGGCGAAGATGACGACAGCGAGCTCGGTAACTTTATCGAAAATGATCTCGAACCAACCCCATCTGATAGCGCACATAGCAAGCTACTCAAAGAAAAAATCAACGAACTGCTCAATACGCTGACTCCGCGTGAAGCCCGTATTCTCCGCTTGCGTTTTGGGCTGCAAAATGGACGCAGTTATACACTCGAAGAAGTTGGGCAGAAATTTGGTCTGACCCGTGAACGCATCCGTCAAATTGAAGGGCGTGCCCTCCGTCGCTTGCGTCACCCACGCCGTAGCCGCAAATTACGCGATTACCTCGATTAGAACAAGATTTTTCACAATGCATTTTACAAAGGGCTTACCAAATGGTGAGCTCTTTTTGGTTCTTTTTCCCTCAATACGTACGCTAGTTTTGTATTGTATGAGAAGTTAATTAAGTCTAATTGGAATTAACGGAACCCAGTCCCTTTTTGACTATACAATACAATTACAAATTATTAAGGAGGGATATATTATGCCGATACGTGGCGGTTGGTACATTGAAGATTATGTTATGTTGATAGAGAGTTACGGTGTTTTGACAACATCAGAATATATGCAGAGTGTCGAACAAGGTGCCGAAGAATTTAGAGTGGCTGCAGGAGATCATCCCATTCATGTGATTGTTGATCAAACACGCATGACAGTACAACCCAATTTGCAAGACCTCATGAATGGTAATGCGACTGATATTCGACAAGGGTGGACGATAATCGTCATGGAAGACAATCCATTACATAAATTCCAAACGAGCGTAACAACCCAAAAATTCCAGTTTGAAACCCGCTTTGCAGAGAACATAACAGAAGCTAAGCAAATTATTGAGGCAACAGTCCCAGAAGTTAAAGGGCAATTTCCATCAATTGATGCCGTTCGATGGGTCTTTGAATATGATGAATCGGCATTCATACCACAATAAGTCAATAAATAAACATTAGATAGCATATGGGCAGGATCGATACGGGTGAATGCTGATTTCATTCCTGTGTGATACATCATCCAGATGGTTGTATCAAATGCACTCTCGATTATAGAGTTAATGGTACAAAACTATTCTTCGCTCATATAATAAAATTACAACTTGGTAAGGAGGGAACACATTATGCCAATACGTGTTGGCTGGTATATTAAAGATCGTGTCATGTTCACAGAAACTTGGGGACATCTGACAAAAAATGAGTATATACAAAGCGTTCTTGCAACTGTTGAAAAATTTGAGACAACTGCAGGAGATTATCCAATTCATGTCATTGTCGATCAGACAAGAATGATCACACAACCTAATCTTCAAGATCTGACAAGCGAGCAAGGTGTTAATAAACGACAAGGATGGATTTTAGTAATCATGCAAGATAATCCGGCTCAGAAATTTCAAACAAGCGTCACAGCACAAAAATTCAAGTTTGAAACGCGATTCGTCCAAAGCAGGCAAGAAGCTCAAAATATTATTGAGACGACGGTAACTGAACTAAAGGGGCAGTTTTCACAGGTTGAAGATGTTGAATGGTTTTTTGAACTTGACGAATCATCTATGCCACATTGAGTGGATGCGTAAAAACTAGATGTAAATGGGCAGAATTGACACATCCTGCCCACCATAATATATCTATGCAACGGCAACGGATTTCGATTGTTCCAACATCGCCGATTCCCAGTTATCCAATAGTTTTTCCCCGATACGCGTGAATGCTGGTTGCATCGTCGTGCGATACATCACCCAAGTGACAAGCGGGATATTGAGTCTAAACTGAAAATCAAATTGCATCGTCACCTGAGAGCCATTACCCACAGGTTCAACACCCCATGTACCCTGCATAAACGAGAATGGATACGGATAATCACTCGTATCGACTTGGATAGCATACTGTCTGCACTCATCCCATAAGACACAGCTTTCTGTCCATTCGCCACCACGGGTATCAGCACAATGTCGGACTAAACCTTCACCATCCCCCTCAATGACTTTTGCCCAACTCAAGTTTGGTGCGTAATCAGCATATTGCTCAAGGTCAGAGATGATGTGCCATGCTACAGATGTCGGTACATCGATATAGCGGGTAAATTTGATTGTATACATGATAGTCCTTTCAACGTTTGTGTTACTGCGTTTGACGATAGATCGCGAATAACGGAATCATCAGTGGGATGAACAAGCCGAGATTTAGAAACGCGTGGAGTGTAAATCCAGTCGCAACCGACGCATAACCGTCGCCGATAAACCAGACACAAGCACTGAGAAAGATGGCATACCACGCCCAACGTTGCCCTTGTCGGAGTGGGAATAACACCAGAAATAGCATCACAATTGCCCAACTGGCTAATACAGCACCGCTGATACCATAGAGAAATGTTTGGAAGCGCAAGTCACCATCAGAGATAACAGCATATGCGTCGTAGTCAAAATATTGGTTGTAGTAATGCGATCCGATTGTTATGTCGACCAACGGTGTAAAAATTAGAGCGAGTCCCATCACAATGATTACACCCCAAAGTACAACCAACCAACGAATCCAGAAGCGTGAGATTGTTCCAGCCACGTTGCACCCCCTAGCGATTAATACGGCGAATGCCGACAATTTGACCAATAGCAAACAGCAAGACAATATCAGCGATAATCAACACGCCCCAATTGCCAGCTGTCGAGAATGGAATTGCACCCGTCGCCAATAACAACCAGCTTAGACCGACCCATGCAAAGTCACTGAAGACAATCGACCATACAAAACGTGTATCAATTGGATTGCGGGTGACAACATACATCATATAGAGTGCAAACCCGACCAATCCCGCACCTATAAATGTAATGAAATCGACACCATTGAGCAGGTTAAATAGCATCACATCAGCAATACCTGCGCCATCCGCTACAGCTTGGTTCGCGATTAAAAATAATGATGCACTCGCGGTCGAAAAAGCGATGTTACTAAAGAGCACCCGTCGTAAAAGTTTTTCACGCGGGTCACGTTGTGTCGTGATAGATGCGTCTTGACGTACAGTTGTTTGTGTTGCCATGTGTTTGTCCTTTCGGATGTGATTCGATGCTCACACCATAGGACGAAACGGACTGCCATCACCACAAAAAACACTGCCATCCACTGCCAAATTTACTACTAATCGGTTCTATTCGGTGTCATTTAGGCTATCTGTTGGGAATCACCACAGAATTTCATACGAATGCACCAATTTGTTCATGTGTCATTACAGAATTCCCAACTAATGTTAGTCAGTGAATGACCCCATCAAGGTGTATACTATAAATGAAGACTCTGCTAATTGAGCGAAAGTAAACCACCCAATGTCCACACTTCCCCGTTATCGTCAAGACCTCGCCGATAACCCTGTCCAACGCCATGAACGGCACCATTTACGTCGTGAACGCATGTCATGGTTTTCACGCGGATTATATGCCATCACTCTGTTTGCGATGCTTGCACCCATCTTGTGGGGTTTCAATGTGTATTTTTACTCCACACTTGAAGCATCTGTTATTATGTTGATCCTATTAAATATCGTGATGATTTTTGCTACGGAAATGCGCATTATAACGGATGCTGCTGAATCCATCCGACGCGAATTTCAAGGGCGGACATGGACACTTTTGATTTTAACTGGGGTTGATACATGGCGATTGATACTCGGTAAGTGGTTGGGTGTGATTCGAGGTCATAAACGAAGTATTGCTTTCCTCTATATTCTCCGATTAATGACATTTATATGGGGCATGGGATACTATCGCCTTGAGCGAAGTGGTTTAGATCTTAATTACTGGGATCGTACATCAACAGCTCGTTTATGGGATTTGAGTTTTGATTTATCTGTGATCCCAACGGTGATGTTCATTATGGCAGTTTATTTCGCACTTGAGATCATGCTTGTAGCAGCACTCCCGTTAGCCTTAAGTCTATTTCGTAAATCACGCAAAGGAGCAGCTTGGGCAGCGTTAGGGTTACGCATACTCGTTCCAGTAGCGTTTGCATTTTCCATCGGATTCATCTTTGGTGAACTCCCATACGCACTCGGTTTGGTCGAACGCTGGCGTCTCGTCTATCCGGACACTGTGGATACGGCTCTTTTCAGTATCATGTTTGTGTTGATGGACAATGGTTTCTTGATGTCTGCTTTTCATGTTGATTCCGGCGCAATAAACGACTTCAACCAAGGAAATGATGCATTGTGGTCAATATTTGTGACCGTGCAAATCCTCGGAATCGGATTATACCTCCTGTGGATCTGGATTATGCTCCGGCTGGCAAAATTTGCTGCCCACCGCATGAACGTCAGTGCACCCGGTTTTGAGCCGAAGATCAAGACGAAGCATCCCAACCGCTATAAACTACAATCCGTCCCACATGCCGACATCCCTTCAAAACTACCGATCCGCACTGTCCCGAAAGTCACAGTCTATCGATGCGAGGTCATCCGTTATGATCGTGGGTCGGCGCAACTTGATATTGCCATCTATAAACAGAATGCTACGTCCGCGACACAGGCGATTCGCTTCACAGGTGTGAGCTACTTTACAGGGATGATGCGTTGGCGCACAACAGATATTCGGGTCGAGAAAGATACCCATTTGGAGAGTTTTTCTAACCAACAACAGATCGACTATGATCGTTTATCCGTGGACAGTAAGCTCTATGAAATGCGCTCGATGGATAGTCCGGTCTATGTCATCGCGACAAGTGTACAAACCCAACAACTCGCGGAGTCATCACGATGAGCCGTAAGTATAGTGTGCTGTTAGGGGCGATAGCATTAATTGGGGCGGTCTTCGGCATTATTGTTTATGCGACACCATCAATCCTATCCACATCAGACGATGCCGATTTGCGAATTTTGTTTATTGGTAATAGCTTCACCCACGGTAATGACCTACCCGATTTGGTGACCCGCACGCTTGTCGCTATGCCGGAGTATGATGCAATTACAACCGCGATGGTCGCCCCCGGTGGCTATCGGATTGTACAACATACCGAAGATGCTCTCGATAAACCAAATACAAGGTTGCGCGAGTATTTGGTTACAGGAAGTCCCGAAGTGCGCGCTTGGGATCTGGTGATAGTGCAAGGACAATCACAAATCATGGGCTTTCCCAATAACTGGCAAGAAAAGAACAGATTATTAGGGGCATTGCCTCGGTTAGCCACCGCCATTAATGACAATAACTCCACGTTGATGTTATATATGACTTGGGGGTATCCATCAGGAGATCCAACAAATTCAGCGATTTACCCTGACTATTTGCAAATGCAAAGTCGCTTGCAACAGGGCTATGATGAAGCACGTCAACGGCTTACCTCACAAAATATCCCATCATATGTGTCACCAATAGGTTTGGCATGGCAGACGATTTATCAAGATGAAGTTGATGCTGGACGTGACCCACTAGCCGATTTATCGCCGTTTATGCGCCTGTATCAAACTGACCTCAGGCATCCCAGCCTTGCCGGATCGTATTTAGTCGCCAATATGATTGTTGCATCCTATACCGGACAGCGTGTCAGCGAGAATTCGTTTGTACCAAATCGCTTGCCGGAAGATTATGCGCGTTATTTGCGTGAGGTAGCCGACCGTGTTGTCTTTGAGGAATTTAGCGACCGTGACTATCCGTTTAACTAGAGTTGGCGTGTTGTCATAGACAAGCTGTCAGTGACCTTGTATCATAGCGCAAATCGCAAAAATATAGGTAACAATGATGCAAGACATTCCACAAGAAAAAGAAAAACCTAAAACTGAAGATCTTAGCGACACAGAATCACAAAGACCATCACCTGTGCTGTTGGTATTTTTGATATTGCCACTCCTCGGTATTTTTATTGCACTGGTGATGATCGCATCAGAAACACAAGCTGAACAAAATAACCCAGCGCAAACATTCCAACCTGCACCACAACGTAACCTCATTAACTTCCAAGCACCTGATTTTGAAATCCCAATGCTAGATGGCGTCACCCTCGTCTCACCATCCGATTATGAAGGGCGTCCGCTATTCATCAATTTTTGGGCGACATGGTGTGCACCTTGTGTCCGTGAATTACCCGCTTTAGAAGAATTTGTCGCAATCCATGCCGATGACGAAAATGGTCCAGCCTTGCTCACCATTAACCTTGGTGAAACACCTGAAGAAATTGAAGGCTTCCTTGAAGAAATTGGCGTACAAAACCTGCCAGTCGCCCTCGATGCAAATCAAGTCATTAAAGCTGATTATGGTGTCCAGAACCTGCCGACGACCTACATCCTAGACGAAACCGGTATGGTGCGCTTTATGAAACTTGGCGAGATGCACTTTGAAGAAATGGGGCTCTACCTACAAGAACTTGAGGCATTAAAAGCAGAATCCTAAGTATATTTCGGATTTTGCCCTTTGGTTCACAGTTTTTAAATTTCCAACTGATATCGAAACGAAAACAATCCTACTGATGCGCTATCCAGTACACATCATAGGATTGTTCTCTTCTCCCTAACGGTTTGTCTGTTCGCGAGGAAGGGCTTATAGATAGTGCGAGTATCTTTAGCTTTCTGATTTAAGGGTCTTGTACCCAGTAATTGCATAGAGTGGGCAGAAACCAATTGCGCCTGTGATCAATGGAATTGCGGATAGTGCAAGTAAGAACCAACTTTGCCATGCAATTGCCAATGTTACGATGAACATAAATAGAACAATACGGAAGAGGCGGTCGTTTGAGCTTTCGTTTTGAGGCATTGGATTTCCTTTAATCTGATTATCTGCATTTCATATATAAGGAGTATAGATAATCGTAGCCAATATAACCTAGTGACATTTATCACAAATGCATCCGACACGGTCATAACATAAGTATGACAATCCGCGTGTTACCATCAAGCGATATGATCAATTGAACATTATATAAGTATTTACCAGATTCATCGGGTTGTTCTTAGACTAAGCAGAGGACGCTAAATCTAGCAGGTGACACAAAAACCGTCTATATGAGTGTGATCGCCATCATTGTGACGATCATTTCCATATCAAGTGCCTTAAAACAATAACTTATTCGTCTTTGGGTATCTCTAATACCTGCCCGACTTGAATCAAGCGTTTATCGGCGATGTTGTTGTATTCTGCCAACACATCCACATTGACCCCTAACTTCGCGGCGATGGTATTCAAATTATCCCCTGCGCGGATAGTATATGTACCATCATCGTTTAAGTTGAGTGCAGAAGGGCGATACACGGGTAATCGTGTTGATGGGACAGGGGTTGGTTGTGGCGCGACAGCTTGCGGGACTGTCTGTATGATGATCTCATCTGGTGGTAAGTCAACAGTGGTCACAATCGAGATCGGTGCACCATCTGGGAACAGATCACCACAGCGATATTTATTGAAGATGAATTCATAACCATCGGGCTTGGAGAACTGTAAATTCTCACCATCTTCAAGTGCCCATAAACTAACGCCTTCAGCTTCACCTAGTTGGATATTCTGTCCAAGATCACCCGCAACTTGTACAGCATTCGCAATATGTGCATTCGAGACAGCAAATAATTCATAACCCACGCCATTATTCGTGCCCATCACTAAAATGCCATTGGAGGTTGTACAGTAAGAGAAAAAATCACCGCCGGGGTTAATTGACTCAGGAAGGTCTTCAGGAATTTCACCCGTATTACGTAAAACTGCATTCGAACGCGCTGTGACACCGTTACATTGGATTTCCAATACATTGCGCATATCATAATCGAGGATATAGCGGAAGGCGCTCCCACGCGGACAATCAACATAATCTTGTGGGTTTAGTTGAGCATCCAAAACATATGATGAGGCAATGCCATCAATATGCACCTCTAAATCATAAGCTTGCACACCATACATCACAACAGAATTGGTCTGACCATCAATCGTTTTAGAAATAATATAGGTTCCGAGTTCTGGCTCACCGTTAACCAGCGGATCAATTTCTAAAACAAGCCCAACTTGTGGTCCATCAAAAGCACCATATGATGAGATCCAACCACCGGTGGCAAAGGAATCCAATTGAGCAGATCGTTCATCCACCGTCAAAATAACAAAAACACGTCCGCCCCATTCGTCTAGTTGTTGGGCGCGTGTGTTGACTGTTTCTGTCTCGTAGCGGCGACACCACTGGAATGCATTACCAATATATCCTGCCACGATTGCATCATCTTGGTCATTAGTTTCGATATATCCAGAATAGAGGGTTGTCCCTAAAAATTCGAGCGTGTCGTAATAATTTTCACGAATTTCATGTGCATCGTCTTTGGTACAATCTATTTTTCTGCGTTGAGCATCGCTAACAGGTGAGCTTGCTACCCATATAAACCCAACGACCATGCAGGCTAGAATAAATTTCATGATACGCATGGAAATAAATCCCTTATTAATTCAACAAACACAATTTCGGGCTAATTCTACCATAGTCCAACAGACTTACCATTTAAGTTCAAATAATTTTCAGACAATTCTGCGAAACCACAAGGAATCCAATGACAAAATTATGTCACAATACAGTTACAGATTAGATGAGAACCCGAGAGATGACTATTGTAAACTTTTTCTTTTCCACGCGCACGACCGACCCAAATGATGCATTTCGTGAGCGCGCCATTCGCGTCATTCTACCAATTGCCTTGATATTTTTTGTCATCTTACACATCTCCGACATTCTGGAATTTGGTATGAGTGCCCTATTCTTTTATTGGTATATGTTCATCTATAGTATCGTTGCACTGATTTTTACAGCATTGAGTTTTCAAAAAATCGAGGCTGCTGTGCGTTTAATCATTCCCGCAATGTTATTAACGCTGTTTGATCCAACAGCAGCGTATTGGTCACCGGGGACAGTCCTATTGGGTATCATGTTTACGTTCCTATTTCAGCTACTTATTCACAATCAGTATGAACGAACAGGAGCAATAATTATCAATCTGGGTATCTATACCTATCTCGCACTCAGCGTTGCATATACATCACCACTTGCTACAGGGGATTATTTTTCTAGCCCTATCACCGCAATCCTAACCGTGTTTATGGCGCACCTCATCTTGATTGCTGTCATACATTTTGTCCGCGAACAACAAAAATTGCGCAATCAACAGACCTTGATACTAGAGCAACAACGTGTCGAGGTTCTGCAACAATTCTTAGGGCATAGTTCGCATGATTTACGAACACTATTAACACGCCTCTCCAATGGGTTGTACATCGCTAAGAAAAAACTAGACGTAACAGAACAAACAGCTCTGAATCGGCTTGAAGATGCGTCACAAGATTTAGAAAAAGTGGTCCTGAGTATGCTCGAGATCGCGAAATTACATGATGACTCACACCTTGCACATACAAAGTTAGCGGTTGATCAGATCATTCAAACGGTTATTGGCATACATGAGCATCATGCCCAAGAAAAATCCATTAGGATCGCCTTCAATTCACAGACTACATTTTCCCATATTCATGCTGATGCACAATACATCCAACGAGCATTAGGTAATATTCTTGAAAATGCCATTATCTATTCACCCGAAAACAGCACAATCGAGGTTACAACCTATACAAAACGTAAGCATGTAATTATCAATATTACAGACGAAGGTATTGGAATTGAAGCAGACCATCTCCCCTATATTTTTGATAGTTTCTTTCGGGCAGATGAAGCCAGAAATCAGTCCACTGGATTAAATGGGCTGGGGCTGTCTATCACAAAGAAGATCATCGAGTTACATCACGGCACGGTGTCAGTTACAAGTGAGGTCGGGGTCGGTAGTATATTTACAGTCAAATTGCCTATGGATTAGCGGAAACAGGACACCAACAGGTATCCTGATTAACTATCGCTAAACAGCCAACCAACAACCTGTCTAATTATACTAGGCGTGGTTGGAGGGCTGTTAAAAAAACGTCTTCAATCGCTAACTCTTGTCGTTCGCGATCAATGAAGAAGCTCACGGTGTCATAGCCCGCAGTTTTCAACTTGCTCAGGGCTTTCTCGAAATCTGCACCGACCCGATGCGCATCATGTGAGTCTGACCCAAGTACAACCGGAATATCCCGTTTTGCCATTTCCTCAAGGATTTCCATCCCCGGATTATACTCTTTATAGGATTTCAAAATCCCACTTGTGTTAAATTCCATAGCGATCCCTGTTTTGGCAATACGATCCAACGACTGTTTAATCGTATCCATATGGTCGCTGACTTTGTACTGTGATGCATGTACAATCTTTACAATATCGGGGTGACTCAAGCAATCAAATAGACTCGACTCAGCTGCATTTGCCAGATTAATGAAATAGCTTTTTTCATAAGCGAGGCGATCATGTCCGGTCAGATATATTTGTTTGTATTCGTCAGTTTGTGGATGAACTGAACCGAGGATATAACTAAAATTTGCTCGGTTATGCAGGTCTTCTAACCAGCCTTCCATACCGGGCATATAATCACTTTCCATCCCAAGACGCACATCAACGCGTCCAGCATATTCATCGCGTGCCGCATGTACCATATCAACATATTCATCAAATTGATTGATGGACATGCGCACTTTTGGATTCCAGCCATATGGCATAGGACTGTGGCAGGTGAAGGTAATCCCTTTTAAGCCTTTCTTTTCGGCTTCTTTCGCATATGCAGGTGGTTTGCCCCGTGCATGTTTACAAAGAGGCGTGTGCATATGTGAGTCGTACATGTTTGGTTCGTAGGACATTCATACTCCATTAGGTTAAATTATTGCGACAGTTTGCTTAAATTATTGTGATGCAAGTTAGACAGAATGTCTACGCTACTTTTGGTTAGGATAGCATTAGCCTCATACAAGCTAGCGCAACACCATACAAAACAAACACGACTCTGATGCTGTATCATTGCAAAGAGCCATATGTAGCCGAACAGGATGCGAGATGACAACAACTTTACCGATTTACCAAGTCGATGCGTTTACCAATGATGTATTTCAAGGAAATCCCGCCGCTGTATGTCCACTGGATGCGTGGATTCCAGATGCTATAATGCAGGCGATAGCTTTAGAAAATAACTTATCAGAAACTGCATTTGTTGTCCCTAGCGACGAAGGGAAATATCATATTCGCTGGTTTACCCCCCGCCGTGAAGTCCCGCTGTGTGGACACGCGACTTTAGCGAGTGGCTATGTATTGCTCCATGTGTTGAATCCGCAATCAGAAAAAGTTGTCTTTCAATCCAAATCTGGTGATTTGACGGTAACGAAAGATGATGCGTGGCTGACGATGGATTTTCCAGCATACACATTTCAACCATCAACCTTAGACGATACGATCTTATCAGCATTTGATCATTCGCCAACAGCAATCTATAAGGGTGGTGATTATGAAACCCGTTATTATCTGATCTATGATTCTGAAGATGTGATCCCCAATATGCAGGTGAATATGTCTATCTTAGAGACTGCCGCGCCGTATGGATTTGCGATTACTGCACCAGGAAGTGATTATGATTGTGTCTCGCGTTATTTCACACCGAGCTCTGGCATCGGTGAAGACCCTGTAACCGGCTCATTACACTCATCACTTGTCCCTTATTGGGCGAAGCAACTCGGTAAAAATGACATTCTCGCCTACCAAGCATCAGCGCGGGGCGGTGAGCTACGTTGCATATATCACCTCGACCGTGAGCGTGTGACCATTCAAGGGCAAGCTGTCTTATATCTACAAGGGACGATCCAACTACCGTAATCAAAGCACATTTAGCGATCCGAGCGATCTCCAAAACGACGCGGCGGTCCTTGTTCCTCTATCTTAGCTTGGGGAACATTGCGCGGTTGTGGACGATTGATATTCTTTGCAGCCCTATCCGGGTTGTTGGGCTTTTTCTTAGCATCTTGTTGCTTCTGTAGCTCTTGTTGGCGGATAAATGCGAGCATCATTAACGCGCCGATCCCAAACGCCCAGGTAAATAACCCGATCATACGCTGAGTCGTGATATAAGGCGCGGCAATCGCTAAAAATATTAACAACCAGAATGATACTGTTGTCATTAATGTGACAACAATCGACCGTAATGCGATGGCTTTACGAGACCGGATAACTAGTGAAATAATCCAAGCCCCAGACGTGAAGCCTAATAAACTCGGCATAATCACTTGGAGAAAGTTCATGCTATATTCGACAGTGGCTTCCGCAGGTGGAGCAACCTCATTTTCGCCAACAAGTGCGCCATACACAACCAACCCGAATATGCCGATCAACCAGCCTAATCCATAACCAACGTATTCTTTACGCATGCGAAGTGCCCAGATAGAGACCACCACAATCTCAACTAGCAAAATTAAGAAGATGAGATAAGGATTGAGAAAAAACTGCTGGATGAATCGAATCACATGGCACTCCTAAATTAATCTAGTACTTTCTTATTGTAACAGAGTGTTGAAAAAGTCCTCAATTAGAAGTCGGACGTATTTATTATCAAATTACAAGAATAAATGTCTTACGGACTTTGGTAACGTCTAATTATATGACCTGCCGCAGTTTTTTCTAATTTCTCCAATAAATCGAGCTTCAAAGACTGAATTTGGTCGGCATTAGGCCTAGCTATGTCCGCATAGCGAATTGACTTATCAACTAACCAGACTGGAGACCGTAACATTGCCTCATTAGATTGACGTGGGAATAGATGCCAATGAAGGTGTGGTTCACTATTGCCCAATAGCTCGTAGTTAAGTTTTAACGGAGTAAAACACTCAAATACTGCCTGCGCTACTAAACTCATTTCTTCTAGAAAGTGCATCTTCACGGACTGTTCTAGGTAATGTAACTCTGATACATGTTGTTTACATAAAAATAGCGTATATCCATGAAAATACTGGAAGTCCCCTAGAACAACATAACCAGTTTGCAATTCAGCGACAAAATATGGATTGGTATCTTCTTGAATTTGAGTAATTCGATTACAGATCAAACAATCTTTTGTCATTTTATTTCCCGATTCTATTGTCTCACAATTTAGAGTATATCAACTTACAACTATCGCTTAGGCATTTCTATACTCGAACAATGGAAAATACATACCCATAATAATCACTATATTGATGGTACATTTCAATTTCAACTACCAGCATGTCAATAATTGATAATGCGACCACATCTTGTTGATAGGTGTCCCGTAAGGCAGGGATTTTGTCCTCTATTGGTTGATAATATGCCAACCAGTCAGTCTCCGGCAATATAAATTGATCGACGAGTGAATACCTATTTGTGGTTAAAATAGATTCCACACGACTCCGATCTTGCATCGCGGGATATTCATCCGCCCAAAATTGTTGCAACTCAGTCGGAGCATTCGGTTTTAACCACACTAATTCAGATACAGCCAAATATCCGCCTTTTCTCAAAAATGGATACCACTTTTGGAGCGCACTCTCAAACCCGATACTATAAGCCGAACCTTCTGCCCAAATTAAATCAACCGATTGTAAAGCGACTGGCAGGTGATTCATATCAGCTTGCAACATATGCACTTGTGGATCATCTGTGAGTTGTTGGGCTTCGCTGACAAATTTATGGATGAAATCGTATCCGATGATCGTCGCATCATTTAAATTCTCAGCAAGCGTACGAGTATGCATGCCAGTCCCACAACCACTATCGAGTACAACAGGTTGCGACGGGAGCTGGTTGCATAGCGCCAGTGCGCGTTGCGTTGTTTGGATACTACCCGGCCCTTGGCGGGGCAAACCATAAAAAATATCCGTCATAATCGCCATAAACTGTTGCATCTCGTCCAAAATCATCACCTTTCTCGCCATACGAATCTATAGAGATTGTATCCAATTTCGCTCGTAGGGCACATGCAAAATCAGACCGTAGGGTAACCTTAACATTGGATAAGTTGACTTTGTGCAATACATCACATATAGTGAATCATACGTGGGAGACAACCCATTTTCGTAAATAAAAAAACGCATCCATCCAGCGTACCCCGTGTCCACAGCATGGGGTTTTCGCTTTCTGTTATATCCTCAATAATTTCATTCCCACAACCTTAAAGTAAATATAATTGAAATCGGTCATATTTTCCGCCACAATACAATCATTCTGTAAAAACACTATGAGGACTATATGACTACAACGCCTACGCTCAATGCAATCTTTCGACCTGAAAATGTCGCCGTCATTGGTGCGACCGAAAAAGACGGTAGTGTCGGACGAACCATTCTACGTAATCTCATCACCAACCCATTTGGTGGTACAGTATTCCCAGTTAACCCAAAACGCCCGAATGTACTCGGAATCCAAGCATATAAATCTGTACTGGATATTCCAGTCGCGATTGATCTGGCTGTGATCGTCACACCTGCAAAGATTGTACCTGCGGTCATTGATCAATGTATCGAAAAAGGCATCCCCGGTGCGATTATTATCTCGGCAGGTTTTAAAGAAATCGGTGAAGAAGGTGCCGAACTCGAACGTCAAATTCTTGAAAAAGCAGAAGGCAAAATGCGTATCATCGGACCGAATTGCCTCGGCGTGATGTTGCCACTGTTCGGGATGAATGCGACATTTGCAGGTGATATGGCACGCCCTGGTAATGTTGGCTTTATCAGTCAGAGTGGTGCGATCTGTACGGCAGTGCTCGATTGGAGCTTCGAAGAAAATGTCGGCTTTAGTGCATTTATCTCCATCGGGTCGATGCTTGATGTCAACTGGGGCGATTTGATTTATTACCTCGGTGACGATCCACAAACAACCAGCATTGTGATCTACATGGAAAGTGTCGGCAATGCACGCTCATTTTTATCGGCTGCCCGTGAAGTCGCTCTAAAGAAGCCGATTATCATCATCAAAGCTGGACGCACAGACGAAGCCGCTCAAGCTGCTGCCTCACATACCGGATCGCTCACGGGGAGTGATGAAGTCTTGGATGCAGCCTTCCGTCGCTCAGGCATTTTGCGCGTGAATAGCATCTCCGATATTTTCTATATGGCAGAAGTGCTTGCAAAACAACCTGAACCGAAAGGTAATCGTCTCGCGATTGTCACAAACGCAGGTGGTCCCGGGGTTCTCGCAACCGATGCACTCATTATGGGTGGTGGTCAACTGGCGGAAATCTCTGATGACACGATGGAAGAATTTAATAGCTTCTTGCCATCAGCATGGAGTCGTAACAATCCGATTGATATTCTGGGTGATGCAGACCCTGAACGTTATGGGAAATCACTCGAAATTGCGGCAAAAGATGAAAATGCGGATGGTCTACTAGTGATCCTAACCCCTCAGGATATGACAGACCCAACTCAAACGGCTGAATATCTGCGCCCGTATTCTAAATCGATCAACAAGCCGATTCTTGCAAGTTGGATGGGGGGTGCTGACATCAAAGCGGGTGAGCGTATTTTGAATCGCTCCAATATCCCGACGTTTGCCTACCCGGATACAGCAATGCGCGTGTTTAACTATATGTGGAAATATAGCTATAACTTACGCGCTCTCTATGAAACACCCGAGATGCCGACTGACACCGATGAAGATGGTTTTGTCGCACCACAACGGGATGTTGTCGCTGGTATCATCAATAGCGCTCGTGAGCAAAACCGTGTTATCTTGACAGAGCAAGAATCAAAACAAGTGCTCGCCGCCTATGGTATCCCAACCATACCGATGGAAATTGCTGATAACCCCGATGATGCAGTTAAATTCGCGGAGGAAATGGGGTATCCTGTTGTACTAAAATTACACTCAGAAACCGTCACCCATAAGACCGATGTCGGCGGTGTTCAGCTTAACTTGAACGACGAGACAGAAGTCCGGTCAGCGTATGATCGCATTGAAACTGGTGTGACCACCGCGCATAGTACCGATGACTTCCTCGGTGTGAGTGTTCAACCGATGATTAAGCTCGATGGTTATGAGTTGATTATCGGTAGCAGTATTGACCCACAATTTGGTCCTGTGTTGCTATTCGGAACAGGTGGCTCACTGGTAGAGGTATTTAAAGATCGCGCACTTGGCTTGCCACCACTGACAACCACTCTTGCCCGCCGAATGATCGAGCAGACCAAGATTTATGAGGCGCTCCAAGGGGTGCGTGGGCGTGATCCCGTGAATATGGATGACCTGCAAAAATTGATGGTGCGCTTCAGCCAATTGGTGGTTGAGCAACAGTGGATTAAAGAGATTGACATCAACCCGCTATTGGCAAATGGTGAAAGGCTGCTCGCATTAGATGGTCGGGTTGTGTTACATCCAGCAGATGTGAGCGAAGACAAGTTGCCAGAACTTGCGATTCGTCCATATCCGATTCAATATGTCGATTCATGGACATCACAGACCGACAAAGACTATACGATCCGTCCGATTCGCCCTGAAGATGAACCACAAATGGTCAAATTCCACGAATCACTTTCGGAGCGCACAGTTCAATTGCGCTACTTCACACCGATGAGCTTGCGTCAACGCACCGAACATGAACGCCTATCTAAAATTGTCTTCATCGATTATGACCGCGAAGTGGTGCTGGTAGCAGAACATGACGACACGCGCACAGGCGAAACCGAAATCGCGGCTGTTGGACGTTTGACCAAAGCGCACGGCTTTAACGATGCTGAATTTGCGATCATCGTCAGCGACAAATTCCAAGGACAAGGACTCGGTAGCGAGATTCTACGCCGTTTGATTGACATCGGTAAAGAAGAGAACATCTCTAATATCGTCGGGCATATTCTGGCGACAAATGAAGCGATGCTCAACCTTGCCAAAAACCTCGGCTTCACCCTCGAACGTGAAGGCGATGGCGTTGTGAAGGCAGAAATTTCCGTGTAAAGCCCGCATCCCGAAACTATATTTGATAACGGAGCGGTCTGTGTGTCGCTCCGCCACTACATTCTGTGCCATGTTGTATCACCCGTATTTATTGGGTTTAGATATAATTTGGCACAGTTTTTGTTGGTGTCGAATCAAAACATACACAATATGATATGCTAGATAAAAAGCGCACAGTTAGAGGCGACGGTATGGCAGAAGTCATCAAAAAGCGAGTCAATGCAACAGCATATTACCAGTTATCCGAATATGAAGAGAGCACCCTTATTCAACTGATTGATGGCGAGATCGTTATTGGTCTGACACCCAATACAAAACACCAGAAGATTGTTGGTGAAATCATGTTCTTGTTCATGACAGTTGCCAAACAAAAACAAGGCAAGGCATTTGTTGCACCCACTGAAGTCTATCTTGATGAGTTTAATATCTATGAACCGGATATTGTCTATCTCGCACCAAATTCGAATTGTGCGGTCACAGAGAAACGCCTCGTCAATGCACCCGACCTCGTTGTTGAAGTGCTATCACCAAGCACAGCCAAATATGATCGGGGTACAAAATTCCAAGCCTATCAAGAACACGGTGTGGATGAATATTGGATTGTTGACCCTGTGCATGAAACAATTGAAGTGTGGCAACTCACTACTAATCGCTTTAATTTGTTGGGTGCGTTTTCATCAGGGGATACGTTTACATCCCGTCCATTAGGCGAAGATGTAAAGGTGAGTGATTTACTCAGTTAAGTCATCAAGATTCTGTTTGATAACTTCCACACTAAACCATCAACCTCTTCAATAAGCTTTCCAATAGGTAACAAAAAAGCGAGTGGGCGCGACCCACTCATTTACGCTCATCGTTACGCCGAAAGTTAAAACATGTCGGCTACATATTGCCACATCCCCTGAAGCGGACAGTCATTGTATGCTTTAGCATATGTGGGACTTTTAGCTGATGGTTTTAACCATTAGCGTTACAATTGGGGAAAACACAATGACATACTGGTCATGTTTTTACCATATTGTTTGGGCAACCTATCGTCGCCAAGAGCTTATTCTTCCCCAATACGAATCCATGATTGTAGCCAAAATTCGAGAGAAATCAATCAGCCTCGATTGTATTGTTAAGGTAAGTAGTTGTTTTATCTTTAACCGATAGTTTTCAAGATCGCCACCAACTCATTTACACTAATACGGCGTGATAACCCGCTCGGCATTGTCAATCGTGCTATCGTCTACAATGACAAAGCGCTGCGAGTCAGCCGGTTCGAGTGTCCATGTGACAGTGTGCTGTGTACCACCTTGGCTGACCTGATGCGATTCGGCGATGATGAAATAGTCTTGTGCGGTGTGTCCGGTTTGGGATTCGCTGATACGGATGCGATCAAATAGGGTCAGTGACACAACATTTGTCGGATGGTCACGGGTGGTTGTGGTCAGTGTACGAACTGTGCCTGATGGATGTTTGCGCCGACTCAGATCATATTCAGCGAATGCCTGTGCAGTTTCGACATCTGATAAAGCTGGCAAATTCAAAACTTCCCGTTGCAAGCCATAGATATGCATCCCTTCACCGTCGGATACCACAATTTCCAACGGATCACGGCGATAGAGTGGCTTACCAACTATGGTTAAACCAGTCAGGTAGACATCAAAGGGGTTGTTGTTGCGAATCTGAACTTGCATGGATGTAAATCCGGTCTCCATAATTTCGACACTGACATTATCAGTGATTGTAATGCCCATGCCATCCTCAACAGTGTTGAACGTCGTCGACAGACTATCAAATTCGAGCATGCCAATCGGTTGGTTGAGGTCGTCACGAAAGTTCAGTGTGAGGGTTGTTTGCGTCCCTTGAGCTTGACGTTGTGGGCTATCAAGTTGCCACAGGATAGCGTTGCCTGCACCAATTTCACGGGGGGTGAGGATGATACTCAAACGGTTGAGACGATTATCACCGTAAGTATACTCAAGTCCCTGCATATCATCGGAGAAGGTGGCTGATAGGGTCTTGGTGACGAGCGTATAATGTCGATTTAAGAAAACGGCTTCTCCGTCACGATTGATGTAAAAACGCCCCCGTTCACTAGCGACTAACTCACGGATACCCTGTCGTGCGGGTACTGTCTCACCCCACCAATCCCCAACATAAGCGAAGCGGGTTTTACCTGCATCAAAATGGCGCATCACATTGTCTTCTGGAAAGATGCTGACGGAATCGATGGAGTTATAACCGTCGACATCAATGACACAATACCCCCCGATGACCGCACGACGCAAAATTGCCTCATTGAGCAGGGTATCAATCACAGTGTCGGCTGTCACATCGATTTGAGGGCGAATCACCACCGGACTGTCATCCAGCCAGACTTGAATATCATGCAGATGGATCAATGCTAACTTTTCGCCCCAATCGCCTGTGGTCGGTTCGATCGTATCGATAAAACCGATGAAATGTGTACGAGTTGTTGTGGCATCATTACTTTGAATTTGAACGCGTGTCCCGCTATCGAGTGCGTTGCGTTCGGGTGAGTAGGTACCTGTCGGATTGCGAACCGTGATGTGGGCACGGCTAATCTCGGCGATGCTATCATAAGGCTGTGCTAGTCCGAGCGACCAGCGCGCCTCGATAACATCCGATGTGATGTCGTCCTCAAATATGCCATCGTGATTGCGATCAATAGCGATGGTGTAGGTAATCGTTGGCATAGTATGTCCTTTCGTATAATTTGATAATTTGTAGGGTTGATGAGATGTCATACAAGCAGATGAACACATGGGTTCATCCTTACAGAGTGATCGTTTTTATTGTCCCCGTCGCGCGGTCGTGGTTATAATGAAGTACGTGAACGAAATCATTATTCCCAGCGTGAGGCGTACCCATGACGACAGCCGGACATCAGCAGAAAATTTTTATCTCATATGCTCGGGATGGGGGTGGGCGCGAATTTGCCGACCAAATCCGAACCGAATTAGAGGGCTACAGCTTTAATCTGTGGCAGGATGTCGTCGCGATGGAGGGTGGCGAAAGCTGGTTTGAACAAATCCTACAAGCGATACGTGAATCGGTCGTGATGGTCTTGGTGTTAAATGATGCGGCGCTAGCATCCCCTAATGTCCGTGATGAATGGGAATATGCACGAAAAATCGGGACACCGATTCTACCTGTCACCAAGAGCGGTACGATTTTTAAAGATGCACCGCGTTGGTTGGGGAAAAATCACATTTTCATCCTCGACCCAAAACATCCCGATTATGCCCAACAGCATGAAAGTTGGCTCAAGCAACTCAATGACCCGCCAGAATTAAAACCGCGCCACTTTCATACACCGACCTTACCTGCCCATTACATCAAACGTGAGGCAGAATATAAGGCTGTCTGTGACCAATTGTTGGCGGAAAATCAAGAGACGATGGTGGCGATTACAACCGCCTTGCAAGGGGGTGGCGGATTTGGCAAGACGACGCTAGCCCGCGCATTGTGCCTCGATGATGATGTCCGCTTCCGCTATGACGATGGCGTGTTGTGGATCACACTTGGTGAAGCCCCCGATATGCTGACCGAAGTCAACAAACTGATCAAAATTCTCCAGCCAGATAGCGACACATATAGTGACATCAATCTGGCGGCGGAGGCGTTACAAAATCTCTTTGATACACGCGATTGTCTGTTGGTAATTGATGATGTGTGGCACGAAAAATTCTTGCCCTCGTTGACGCGCTCCAAACGGGCGACTTATCTGATTACGACACGCTTGCAAACGGTTGTCAGTTATGCGCGAGCCGATGCCGTGACCGTCGATGAGATGACCACTGAGGAAGCCGCTGACCTGCTCGCAAGCCAAATTGGTGGCGATGTGAATCCCGAGGAGTTACGCGATATGGCGCAACGCCTCGGTGAATGGGCGTTGTTGCTGGAAATTGTCGGCGCGGAATTACGCAAGCGGATTGATAGTGGGCGCACACTGGCACAAGCACTAGAGTATGTCCAAAAACGCTTTGAACGTAAGGGCATCACCTACCTGAACCAGAGTGCCGAAGAGGAGCGCAATCAGGCGGTGCATGTCAGCCTCGAAATGAGTTTGGAACGCCTGCGCGATACAACTGAATTCCCCGTGATGCCGGATATGCCAGATGATTGTGATAAACGCTTCCTCGAATTGGGGATTTTTAAAGACGACGCGGTGATTCCGTTTAGCACGATTGCCCTCTTATGGGAGCAGACCGCCGACTTTGATGACATCGACACCGAGGATGTGCTGGAAGCAATGGCGAGTTTGTCACTCTTCACACGCTATGATCCCGCCGATGGGGTGGATAACGGCACGCTGACCCTGCACGATGTCACCCGCGAGATTCTGTTGCTCCTACTGGATGAAGCCGATGATATGCCCAACGCGCCACAATTACATGGGACACTTATCGATGCGTATGGTATTGAAGCCCCAGATAATGCCCTCACCCCCAGCGAACAATTGGAAGAACCCCAATATACATTACCGGATGCGTATGCATGGGAGCACATCGCCTATCACCTCATCGAAGCGGGACAAGCCGATACACTCATCACCCTGCTGACCGATTATCATTGGCTCTACGCCAAATTATCGAACACCAACCCTAATGCGATCATCGCCGATTGCGATGTGTTATTATCCCCACCTCCCGATACATCCCGTAAGGGCAACGTAGGGAAGAGGCATGCCTCTTCCCTACCGGAAAATGCCGAAAACGTGGTTCGATTACTCCAATCCGCCATCCGCATCTCGGCGCACATCATTGGCGACGACGTAGAGCAACTCTCCTCACAACTGGTGGGGCGACTGGTCGGACACAAAGGGTGCTATCCACAAATCGACACACTGATGGGTGTGATTCACGACCTGCCCAAACCCGATTTGTTGCCTCTGTATCCCACGATGGTACAAGCGGGTGGGGCGTTGCAACGCACCCTTGCGGGTCATACAAACTCTGTCAACAGCGTGGCACTCAACAACGACGTGGCTGTCAGTGCATCATCTGACAGAACTCTGCGAGTGTGGAATTGGCACACCGGACAGCACCTGCGCACACTTGAGGGGCATACATCCCCTGTTCGAAGCGTGGCACTATCGGGCGACTTCGCCGTCACTGCATCAGATGACCAGACCCTGCGCGTGTGGAACTGGCACACCGGACAGCATCTGCGCACCCTTGCGGGACATACAGACCTCGTCTACAGCGTGGCATTATCGGGCGAGTTTGCAGTTAGTGCCTCAAGAGACCAGACTCTGCGTGTATGGAACTGGCACACCGGACAGCACCTGCGCACACTTGAGAGGCATACAAACGCTGTCTATAGCGTCGCACTCAACGGCGAGGTCGCCATTAGTGCATCAGGGGACAACACCCTGCGTGTATGGAACTGGCACACCGGACAGCACCTGCGCACACTTGAGGGGCATACAACCTCTGTCAACAGTGTAGCACTCAACGGCGAGGTCGCCATTAGTGCATCAGGGGACAACACCTTGCGCGTATGGAACTGGCACACCGGACAGCACTTACGTACCCTTGAGGGGCATACCTCCTATGTCAACAGCGTAGCACTTAACGGCGACGTGGCTGTCAGTACATCAGGCTCAATGTGGGGAGGTTCAGATAACAGCCTGCGCGTGTGGAACTGGCACACCGGACAGCACCTGCGTACCTTTGAAGGGCATACAAACGCTGTCTACAGTGTGGCACTCAACGGCGAGGTGGCCGTCACTGCATCACAGGACAACACCCTGTGCATCTGGAACTGGCGTGGCGTGCACACTCACGAACCCGCCGAACAGCACCTACGGGCACTTGAGAAGCATACATCGTCTGTCAACAGCGTGGCAATCAACAGCAACGTGGCTGTCACTGCATCAGGCTCAATGTTGGGGAGTCTAGATAACAGCCTGCGCGTGTGGAACTGGCACACCGGACAGCATCTGCGCACCCTTGCGGGACATACAGACCTCGTCTACAGCGTGGCACTAGCGGGCGAGTTTGCAGTTAGTGCATCAAAAGACCAGACTCTGCGTGTGTGGAACTGGCACACTGGACAGCACTTGCGTATCTTTGAAGGGCATACAGCCTCTGTCTATAGCGTCGCACTCAACGGCGACGTAGCCGTCAGTGCATCAGGGGACAACACCCTGCGTGTATGGAACTGGCACACTGGACAGCACCTGCGTACCCTTGAGGGGCATCCAGCCTCTGTCAACAGTGTAGCACTCAACGGCGAGGTGGCCGTCACTGCATCACTGGGCAAAACCCTGCACGTGTGGAACTGGCACACTGGACAGCACCTCCACACCCTTGAGGGGCATACAGACTATGTCAACAGCGTGGCACTTAAGGGCGAGTTAGCCGTTAGTGCATCAGGGGACAACACCCTGCGCGTCTGGAACTGGAACACTGGACAGCTATTAGATACATTTCCACGGGAAGAAGCCAGTCACCTGACAATTGCCGAACAATATGACGGATTGTCGCTCAATCGTCATGTCAATCAGCATCCCCGCTTCAATTTTGTGCAGTCCGGCAATACAGTAGTGATGCACCCTAAGACATCGGCGACAGTTTTGGCGCGGGTCACAGTTGATGGGCGGATTCAGGCATTGGGAGCGAATGTCGATATGTTGGTGCTGGGTGATCGTGGTGGCAATGTGCATTTCTTGCGGATTAAGGATGGCATCGCCGAAAGCTAAAGCATTTTCGGCTATCGTATCGGGTAAGCCTGCTCAAGAGGCTATGGCTATGGGTGTTGAATTTCGCACCAGTCGCTTTAGCCATACAGGCGGATGACCACACGGGGTCATCCCTACGGTGTGTCAATCCTATCTGTGCCTCTGTGGTGAAAAATCCCTACAGGTTATCCAGCAAATCGCCCCTAACATGTCCCAACCTAGACCGCTAACGCTAGGAGAAGGGGGAGCAAATGTCCTGCTCACACAGGTTAAACATTGCCAAAAGTAGATATTGGGGCTGACGGAGGCGCATTCATACGCAGAAATTTGTAGGGTGCGTACCCATGTGTCGCACCGCAACCATCATATAGGCGGATGACCACACAGGGTCATCCCTACGCTGTGTCCATCCTCACTGTGTTCCCTGTGGTGAAAAATCGCTTTGTGTGCTTCGTGTAATTCGTGGTGAGGGCACTTACACCTCAATCACCCAATTATGGCGGAAGGCACACCCATAAAATTCCCGTCCCCCGATTTCAAAAATCCCCGGTTCAACCGTCACCCGTGATGGAAACACCAGCGCATTCGTTAGCGTGGGGTCATTAGCGATTGCGCTCATGTAGTTGTCGATGAGTGTGATGAGCTCCGGTAGATGTCCGCGCATACCGACGCGTGTGCTCGTCGGTGCGAGGATCAGTAGGTGCGTCACTTTGTAATTAACCGTCTGCGCCGCACCACTAAACGCAATCATCTGCAATCCCTCCCCGTGTTCTTTGAACAATCGATCAGTTTGTGTGTCAATCGGCATGACGAGCAATGCAGGTAATTGCGGTTGTGCCAATGCTTCGGGCACGGCATCAATATCATAGTTGTTTTGTATGTTTGTCACGCTCAGGTTGGATAGGTTGGTTAATGCTGTACGGAAGGTCATCGGTTTGTCTCCTTTGGATTAAATCACGATTTGTTATTGGAATGGGTATGATGCATTTACAGGAAGTAGGGAAGAGGCATGCCTCTTCCCTCCCAACAAATTTACGCATGTATTTAAATAGGCTATTAAAGATATTTAAAATTTATAAAAGGTCTTAAGTGTCCGTTTTTTCAAAACTAACATCATTCTTCTTGACAAGACAACGAAAACTAATTATATTAGTCTTAAAGGTGAACGATATTAGTTTTCAAATCACAGGGAGAAAGAAAATGACAACCATGACACAATCAACCACAAGCGAAATCAATGAAAAAACACGAATCAGCATGAGCCAACCAAAGCTCTTTTCACACCTCAATGGGCTCGCTTTATTTATCGGTAGTGTCGTCGCATTTGGGGTCGTCAGTGGCGATTGGTTAGCATTTATCCTGCTGTTGCTCGTACCGGATTTGTTTATGCTCGGCTATATGGCAAATACAAAAATCGGCGCATGGATTTACAACTTCGGGCATAGTTATGTACTGGCAATCCCTGTCATCGTTGTAGGCGTCGCACTCGATCACAATACAATCCTATCGATCGGCATCATTCTTATGGCACACATCGGCATGGATCAAGTCGCGGGATATGGCTATAAATACGGCGATGCTGAATTTTCACATACACATATGAATCGCATCTAAAACCTAGACACACGGAGATATACTTAAGATGAACACACAATATATGCAACACGAACAAGGCAAACTCGCATACACCGATTATGGCGGGACAGGCGACTTAGTCATTATGTTACCGGGGATGGGCGCACTCCGTCAGGAATATCGATTCCTCGGGCCAGAGCTTGTCAAAGCTGGTTATCATGCCGTCAGTGTCGACTTACGCGGACAAGGTGAATCCAGCCTCGGGTGGTCAGCTTATGATATACCATCTGTCGCTAACGATACCCTCGCACTAATTCAACATCTCGGCGCAGACTCAGCGCATTTGATTGGTACATCATTTTCACCGGGGTCGATCGTTTGGGCAGCTGTTGAAGCGCCCGAAAAAATCAAATCAGTAGTACTCATCGGCGCATTCGTGCGCGATCCACAAACCAACCCAATTATGAAAGCGGTCATGTGGTTGATGATGAATAACCCGTGGAATGTTCAAGCGTGGCGGATGTTTTATCCGAGTATGTTCCCAACACAAAAACCCGATGATTTTGATGACTATCTCGATCAACTAATCGCCAGCCTTAAACCAAAAGGGCGCATTGAACCTGTCAAACAGTTTGCCAACACGAGCCGTAAACCCTCGGAAACGCGATTGATACAAGTCAAATGCCCAATACTCGTTGTGATGGGAACAGCAGATCCAGATTTTCCGGATCCTATCGCAGAAGCAAATTACATCGTTGAACAAACAGGTGGTCAACTCCTACTAATTGACAAAGCGGGGCATTATCCACAAAGCGAAATGCCTGAAACAACCAATCCTGCCATCATCGAATTTTTGCAAACCGTTGCTGGATAGCATCACACTATATTGCTACCCATTATTTTTACTATAATTGGGTAAATACCACCCAACAACAGGACAACATTATGCCCTATCCATCGAAACTCAACAGCGAAACCCTCGTCGAAGTTGCCTGGCAAATGATGGAAGACGCTGGCGTTGAAGCGTTTTCCATGCACAAACTCGCGGAGCACTTTGATGTAAAAACAAGTTCACTCTACCGCTACTACAAAAAAACGGAACTACTGCGAGCAGTCAATATATATACAGAAAAAAAACTCTATCTATCAGTTAGTGGGGTATTACAATCCGATGCTGACCCGCTTGACAAAATCCGACAAATTGCGCAGGATTACCGATCGTTTGGGTTATCTCATCCGACAACGTACGGCTTACTCTATACCAACACCATTGATGAGTTACGACCCGACTTTGAAGAAGGTGTGCAGGGCATCTTGCCATTCCAAGCATTGATGGCACAAATTAGTGGCGAAGCTAATTCGTTATCGGCATTGCGCGGATTATTAGCGGTGATGCACGGATTTGTCATGCTCGAAATTGCAGGACAACTCCGACGTGGCGGTAGCCTTGATGATGCCTACACCTATACAATTGACGCGTATTTGAAAGGTGTTTCAGAAGAAACAAGACATATTTAGCTTTACATAAAACTATCATAAATTGTAGCAATGGCATTCTGCACTTCGTGGTACAATAAAGTCAATCGGTAATCTATAGACTTGTTATTCGGCATTTCGATAGAAAAGCCCAATTGTATTGAACACAGAAAAAGAGAGAACCTATGCCATTCGACTATCGTTGGCACATCAAAGGACGCGTGCTATTGGTAATGGGGTCTGGAGATTTATCACTTCAGGCATTTCAACAACTAGCAAGTACGGAATTCCCAGATCAGATAATAACTGAAAAATTACATGTCATTCTCTTCTCAGATGAAATAAAATCTGCACCTCCGATGCAACAGTTAGCCAAACTCAATGTGCCCGAAAATCGTGGTTGGATAGTCTTCGTCTCCGAAGATAATAACCCGATCGGACGGTTTATAGCATCTGTGGCTGTACAATTATTAAATCTTGATATGCGTATTAAGCCAACCTTGGAAGACGCTCAAGCCCTATTGAAGCGGGCTGACGTCTCATTAGCTGAGTATGATTTTCCAGCAAGCATTGATGAATTCTCGTTATTAGGGCGTATTGAATAGTCTGTATAGATTAATTGCTGAGATTATTGCGACGCTTTTCCAGTTCTTCATCTTCCGCCAACATCCGTTCAATCTCGGCGGTTTCCAATTCATCGACATAATGTTCAATGACCTGTTCTAGATATGCAGGTAACTCAGGGTGAATATTCTGGAAGTTCTTCATAAAGCGCGCATCGGTGTTATACATCTGTCCCAATCCTCGTAGTGTGTCCAACGACGGTTCATAGAAATGGCGTAGATTTTCGCGCCAGCGTTCAAGGATAATGGCGACCTCTTCGCTATTTTTATCTTTTCCCGCTTGCATCGCCTCGGCAAAATCAACATAAATCTGGTTTTGCTCCGCTTTGATGGCGTCTTGTTGTTCTCCGCTATAATTATTCCAGCGTTGCATTGTCTCGTTGACAACTTGTGGGTTCCACGTCAGGCGAGCTTCACGCTCATAATCTTGTTGTTGTTCATCGCTATGTTGCTGTAATCCGCGTTGTTTCCTGCTCATGATGTCGTTCTCTTTAGATTATCTAACATGTCTATCATACCCTATAACGCTACGTCATAGGCAAGTACAAATTTGCCTTTGCTTTGAGGGGTCGCTACAATCGGCAATTAGCTTACTTGCATCAATAAGGTCACTCACATGTTCGCATTACCTGCCTATCCACCATTATTTTGGGTGACGGCTGTCATCGCGATTGTGCTACTCGGCATTACCAAAGGAGGCTTTGGTGGCGGTGCAGGTGTGATTGGCACCCCACTGATGTCACTCGTCATTCCGGTTGAAGATGCGGCGGCACTGTTGCTCGTCCTCCTCATCATCATTGATATGGCGACCGTTCAACACTATCGCCATCATTTTCATCGCCCCAGCCTGACTAATCTCTTGATGGGTAGTGTCTTTGGTATTATCATCGGCGGGTTGACCTTCCAAATATTGATCAACAATGAACAAGCATTCAAAACAGTCATTGGCGTACTCGCTATTCTATACGTCTTGTATCGCATCCTACCTCTACCAGAGTTCCCAATTGCTGAAGATAAGCCGTTCTTTCGCCCGATTGGTGTAGTTTTTGGTGTGATTGCGGGGTTCGTCTCGACCCTGATTCATGCCGGAGGACCACCCGCTGTGATGTATTTGCTTCCTCAGAAATTACACCAAAGCGCATATGTCGGCACAATGGCACTCTTATTCACGACCGTCAACTTGATGAAACTTATCCCCTATAAAGTATTAGGCTTGATTGCTATTGGCGACCTCACCACAATTTTGATACTCGCGCCGATATGCCTACTCAGTGCACGATTGGGGATATTCCTCAATAAGCGCTTTGATCCCCTTTGGTTTAATCGGATTGTATACGCACTCCTGTTTTTGACAGGTTTGCAATTGGTCGTCGGCGAGAGCCTCATCAAACTTGTTCTTCCCACATAAATATCTAAGCAACAACTCATGCCAGATCATAACTGTACCTATAAGCGTAACTATCTAAAAACCTGATGAGTGCCATGTAATATATCATGTTGTGATTCGATCGGAATAATATCAGCATATTATTTGAGTTCCTCAGAGGAGTTTGTTATGAGCGCACAAATCCCGGAAAGCCACAAAGATTTAATTGCAGGACCAGTCTGCGCAACTGTCAGCACAACATTTGAAGACGGACAACCCCAATCATCTGTTATTTGGACAAAACTAGATGGCGACAACATCCAATTCAGCGTGACAACCACCCGTCAAAAAGCCAAAAATATGGAAGCGACACCGAAGGTATCCCTATTGGCAATGGATCCACAAAACCCGTATCGTTATATCGAAGTGCGCGGTGCTGTATCGATGACACAAGACGGCGCATATGATTTGATTGATGAATTAGCAAAACTATATGTCAATAAAGATGAATACTACGGTGGTGTTGCGCCTGCTGAACAAAAAGAAAAAGAACAACGCGTCATCGTCACTCTAACCCCAACCAAAGTGTACGCACACGGTTAAATCCATTTTAGGATAAATTGTAGGGAACAGGCATGCCTGTTCCACATTCAATATCATGATTGTTGCAATCCCAGTGCCTCATTCTTCCGCTTCAAATCCTCAGCATTATTGTACTTGCGCAAGGACGGGTACCGCCACGCCACCCAACCTGTCAGCAAAACTGTCGCAACGCCACCTGTGAAGATCGCAAACGGTGCACCAAAGAATGCCGCCACAATCCCGGCTTCGAGTTCACCGAGTTGCGGCCCACCCATAAAGAACATCATGTTCACCGAGACCATACGTCCGCGTAACTCATCGGGGGTCATCAATTGTCGGATTGTGCCACGAATCACCATCGAGACAGTGTCGGCTGTTCCAGTTAGACCAAACAAGACGTAGGAGAGTGCGAAGCTAGTTGAGATACCGAAGAGCGCTGTAGCAACACCATAAATTGCGACAGCGACGAGTAAGATGATACCTTGTTTTTGCATTTCATCGCGCAGGGACAATACCATACCCGCAATCAATGCACCGACAGGTTGTGCTGTTGCGAGCAGACCATAGCCAACTGCCCCCATCCCAAGAATATCACCAGCAACAATCGGGAGCATCGTACGTGCTGATGAAAACAGCGTCGCGAAGAAATCAAGGAGCATCGTACTCCAGATAATTGGTGTGCCAAATGTAAAGCGCACCCCTTCAATAAGTGACGCGAAACCAATACTAGATCGGGTTGAAATTTTCCCGCGATGTTTAATCAAAAAGATAGCCACAATCGCAACAAAGAAGGTCGCTGTGTTAATCCCATAGACGATGCCAATATTGAATTGAGCCACTAACAGTCCGGCAACAGCAGGTCCCATAATTGTTGCGATTTGGAAGATGAGCGTATTTAAACTGATGGCATTGCCCAGATGTTCAGGCCTGACGAGGTTTGCCACAATGGACTGTCGTGCGGGACTATCAAATGCAGTGGCGGCCGCACCCAGTGCAGTCAGCAGATATATGGTATTGACATCAATTTGGTCAGATAAGGTGAAGGCGGTCAATACACCTGCAACAATTGCTGAGATAACGCGCGTCCACACCATCAGCATGCGACGGTCAAGGGCGTCGGCGAGCACACCACCAATCAGGGCAAACATCACAATTGGGATGACTCGCACCAAACCGAGAATACCAAGTCCGAACGCTTCTGCACCTAGTAAAAACTCATTGCCAAGTAGTGTAACGGTGAATGTCTGTCCACGGAGTAATTCAAAGATATGCCAATTGATCGCAAATAACTGCATCTGCGAGCCAATCGTCGAGACCATCTCGCCTGTCCATAACAAGCGAAAATCTCGATAGCGAAACGCAGCTAACCGTTGAAATTCTTCTGCCATCCTAGCCCCCTAGCGACGCGCAACGGCACATCTATAGTGTTTTATAACATCAAGATGTCCATAACCATAACGCAAACGGTTGTGAGATGGTAGATTCAATCCGTTGGAAAAATTTTTGCGAGGATTATTTATTGGAGGTACAGTTGTTTTGTAGCTGAGTCTAGAGAATATAATTACAATCTCATTGCGCGTTCGAAAATAACACAAAAGAAGGATAACGTGTTGAATTTAGACATCTTATTACTGATATTGGCAATCTTATTTCTGGCTACATTCATCAAATCTGTTCTAGGGTTTGGCGAGTCCCTATTAGCGATCCCTCTCTTAACCATGGTCGTCGGTATTCAACTAGCTGCGACACTTGTTAGCTTGATCGTTGCAGGCGTGACTGTACTCATGATTTTACGTAATTGGCGTACGATTGATATTCGCGCGACATGGCAATTGACTCTTTCGGCCATTATCGGAGTGCCTATTGGCGTTTGGATTTTGAAAGTCATACCGGAACGCCCCATTACACTTGTCCTTGGCATTATCTTGATGCTAGTTGGTTTATACTATTTGTTCCGCCCACAATTTCAAGCAATCCAAGGAACCCCGATAACTATAATTTTTGGTTTAATGTCTGGCATATTGGGTGGTGCATATAATATGGCAGGTGCCCCCATTATTGTTTATGGTGCGATGCAACGTTGGCAATCAGAAGATTTTAGAGGCACACTGCAAAGTTATTTTATTGTTGTCAGTCTTGTGATTTTATTGAATTATGCAATTTCGGGTTTGTTGACTTCACAGGTGATCCAAATTGCCATCATATCACTCCCTATCATGCTATTGAGTTTTGCCTTGGGGACGTATCTAGCAGAGCACCTCCCACGTCAAGTATTTGAGAAAATGCTATATGTGATGTTGATTCTTCTCGGACTGAATTTGATCATCCAAAACCTGTAAAACACATCAATTATAGAGTAACTACGCGCCTAACCGACGTAATCGACGTACCATCGGGTCGCTATCCATATCAAAAACACCGATAGACTTAAACAGCAACTCTGCATAACGTACTGTCAAATCTCGAATAGCTGGCACAGGTTGATAGGTATAGATGGCTGTCCCCTGTGGATGACTACTTGCTGTTGTTCCATGTACCCCACGCAAAACAGTCAGTTGATTGGTCGAGGTATTGATCGCTAAGATACGCAGATATTCAGAGCCGATTTGTAGCAATTGCCCGACCTGAAACCGCGGGCTGAAATTATCGCCGTCACTCCCATCAACATCGCTGACCGTGAGTGTTGTCGCGCCAACAGATAGTGGATCATCGTTAACGGTATCATTGCTATCACGCCACGCTTGTGACCAACGATCATGCCAACCCCATACACCCGAAATGTTAATCGTATTGATTGGGCTGTCGCTATAGGTGAACGTTTCGCCATTTATGAGCAACAGCGCGCTAGCTGGGAGGTCATCATGCTCGGGTAATAAGCGTATGTTATCCAAGTTGATTGTGCGCCCATCACCATTTGTGACCAATGTTAGCGACAGTAAATCATCAGGCAGAATTAACTCGGTTAGATTGTCGGTATTAATCGATGCAATCCGATTTTCGACATGCGGGCAATATCGCCGCTGTGTCACTGATTCAACAATATGGCTAGCTTGCTGTAAGGCTTGCATCAGATCTGAATCAGATGAAGTATCGTCATCAGCCAACTGCAAATATTGACGGATATCTGTTAAGGTTGCAATTGTATACATGGAGATGTCCTTTCTCTCTATTGACTTTAACGTTGTCTTAAACAAATGACTAAATACTACCTACACAGTGGTTGTGCAGTGTTAAATGTAAGGGGATAAACGGGGAAGGTATGGTATGCCAACTCAAGTGGGATGGTTAATCGAAAATCGTGTGTTATATAGTCAATCCACTGGGGCAATTGATATGGATCTGGTGATACAACATGCAGATTTTCTTGTGGAATTACTCAGTAATGGGCAAACTACCGATATACACCTCATAATTGATTCACTCAAATTGACAAAGTTCCGCGTAGATATTGTCAAGCTCAATGGGCAAACAAAGCGGTATCTGGAGCATCCACGTCTTAAATGCAATATCGATGTCACACGCAATGTCAAAAATCAGATGCTAGGCAATGTTGTATCAGATATGGCAGGCGTTCGTTGGGCACACTATGAAACACTAGAGGCGGCACTAAATTTCCTCAATGATTTTGATGAAACGTTGCCACCATTGGATACAAATCTCCTCACAACCTTCAAGCCTCTGAAAGAAATCGACTAATGCGACCTCTCAGAAATCTGATGTTACTACTGTTCTTTACAATGGTCGTATATCGACTATTTGCACAATCATCTGCTGAACCAATATACGAAATTCAATTCAGCGGAGATGGACAACTCTACGGCATCTTTCACAGTGATTGCATTCCAGAAGCATACACAGGACAAAAAGTCGATATTTATGATACGCGAAAAGGTGTCTTGCTTTTCAGCATACAACCTAACCAATGTATGTATTCTTTCGATATGAGTGAGGATGGTACACAAGTCGCACTTGGTCTTTCGGGTATTACAGAAATCTGGTCACTTGATACAGGCGAGAAAAAATCACAAAATGCTATGGTGCCAGCTATCACAGATTCTGTTAGATGGCATCCTGTTTATGATTATATTGGTTTTTTACAAGGCAATATTCGAATTTCAGATAATAGAGCAAATCATGTTATAAGCTTTAATTTTGACACCGATGATAGTGATCTTTGTCAAGGCAACTTTGGTCCAGACATGTTCGAATGGTTTTGGAGTGGTCAACAGTTGGTTAGTATTGAACGAGATGATTGTATCCGTACATGGGACTTTGAAACCGGTGAAGTTATCAGAACAATTGGCTACCATGAAGATGTGAGCAACCTGGCCGTAAAACCAACTGATACACAAATAGCGACAGTCAGTAATGATGGAAGCGTCAAAATATGGGATGTTGACTCGATGACTATAGAAGTTATGACTTATCAAGTACATGATACGGCGATTACGAGTGTAGAATGGCATCCATCAGGGCTTTGGATTGCTAGTGCTGACATAGATGGTCATATACATATCTGGAACCCCGATAATGGAACAATCATCTATTCAGCTACCTACCTTGGGCGTGTCAACGATTTAGCTTGGCATCCATCAGGTGATTATCTCATTTACGGAGGGGAGGGACAGGATGGATTCACAACATCATTGGATAAGTTGCATATCGCTACAATTTGCACAGGAATAAACCTAATAAACTCTGGAGATAGTCCAATATGCACCAGCCGATGATTCGCTCGGCACTAGGATGCGCCGACGATAGCCTTCTACAATTCACCAATTTAACGATGCAAATGTGGGGGCGTAATATGATAATCGACGCCTTATGCGTGCCAGAAAATGGCAACCCGCTTGCATTTCAATTGGAATCTATTGACTGCCGTGAAGCGAAATGGCAACTCTTTAGCCACCATAATCATAATGATCCGATTGCCTTTCCAACAACAGATGTTGTAAGCTTTAAAATCGGTCAGAGTCATCACCGTAAATCCGCAACCGTATTAACCGATCACTTCGGTCTAACATGGAATTATCACACCCTGAATTTACGATATGGGGGTATCGTGATTCCGCTAGAGTAAAAATCTGTATATCATTCCAAAAATTTGACCTTCAATTTGTTGATCGTTTGGTCAGCAACCTCACTTGTTTTGAGATATTCTTCAACTGATCCGTAATTCGTTTTGATGTAGGACAATGTCCGTAACATCGTATCGGGCTCTGCACTCATCATACGTTCAATCAACGAAGTGTCCCGCCCCTGACTTTCCAGATAAGCTCGCATTTCCTCAATCAGATGATCAACTTCACCACGACTTCTCCCATAATCCTCAGCAATATCCGCATCCGATACACCGACAGCACTTAGCAATAACGCACTAGTAATGCCTGTGCGGTCTTTACCCGCATGACAATGAAACATCACACCGCCATCGGCTTCAACTAACGTGGCGAAAATCTGCTGAATCTGTGATCGGCAGGTATCGATATAGGTGATGTAATAGTCATAAATTTCGATAAATTGATCGTCATCCGCTTCTTCTTTTTCGAGTAGTGTAGCATCAATCAACGGAATATTCTGATAGGTGACATTTGCATTATCTGCAAAGACATTACGGTAGCTCTCTTGTTCCCATTCACTGCGCAAATCAATGATGGTTTTTATACCGTAGTCAATAACTTGCTGTTGTGAAGTAGCAGGTACTTTATCGAGATTACCAGAGCGAATAAAAACACCAGATTTTGTCGTTTTATCATCTTCTGTCGTGAAGCCACCAAGGTCACGTACATTGAACATGCCAGCATAGCTCAGTTTTGTCATGAGTTATCTTAATCCTATGAATACTTTAATGCGGTTCATTGCCGAGTCGAAGTGCTCAACCGGAATCGTTACGGCATTTTGTTGCTGTAAGAAGGTCAAATTATCGGGTAACTCATCACCATACAGGTCAAAATCGTTGAGCAAAATCGGGATAATCGTGCGATTATGTTCCTGTGCATACAAGATTTCTTGTCTGACCCAATCTGAGTCAAGTGTTCCAGCCGTGAGTAAAACCATAAAATAAGTACGTTCACGGATATTATCTTTGATGTAATCTGAAAATGACCCCGCGTGAATATCATTTATATCAATGAATACATCGGCACCTGCTTGTTCAAGTGCATCACGAATTGTTCGACCAAAACCGGCACTAACTTTGCGTCGATAACTAATAAATACTGTAGGACGATTATGCCTCGTTTTACGGTACGATTGCCAACGCGAAAAACCGATTCCACTTATCAATACAACTACAATAGCAACCAGTCCACCAATAATCAGTCTGTTGTTATCAACAGATAAATCACCTGTGACAGTCACAGCAAAATCATTCAGCCAAATGCGTTGATTGCGTTCACCATCGTCATCAACTGTCCAGAGTTCAACCCGCAAGTTTTGGGAACCTGTAGCACCCTCAGTTGGTCGAATTGTCCAGCGCCAACTGTTGATTGATTGAATCCGCATAAATAATTCACCACCATTGCCACAGCCTTCAAATTGTCCCTGACAATCAAGCCATGCAATCAAGCGTTCGGGCAAGTCAATATTGCCATCACTAAACCGTGCCGACCGTGGGGTCATCGTCGCTTGTGGGTCAATTTCAGGACGAGCAAGGTCAGAGGCAGGAATAGCTGTGACTGCACTGGTTGGCGTAGCAGTGATGTAAAATTCGTCGAAGAAAACCTGTAACTCAATCAACATCCGGTCGTCAGGCATCATCTCGTCGTCATGGAAGACAAATGCACTCCCGTTGCCTATGATCTGTGAATCGGGTTGTTCCGACGCTGATGCAAAAGGCACATCGGTTGTGTCCGGTCTGTTGCCCCCACCACCGCCAATACCCGATGATCCTCCCGATGTCATTGTTGATGGAATAGGTGTTGTAACGACACCTGCCCCCATGGTCAAAACAGGTTCTGCTGATGGTGTGATACTTGGGCGGTCTTCAAGCGCAACTGCAGTAAGTGAAGCATCATCTACAATGGGCTCTTCGTTAGTATCGTCACCTTCACTAAAGTCAACTGTTGATAATGTTAATGGCAAACTGGTTTGTATTAACTGGTTGGTTGCTTCTACCAGAATTGGTGGGTCAGGTGGTGAATCACCAACAGGATATTCACCCTCTAGGCTAGTGCTGATATTTGAAAATACATTTCCTACGGTTGGTCCTACTAAAACAAGTATAGTAATAGCGCCAATAAGGATAAAGAGGGCTAAAGCTCCACATCCGAGCCAATACCGACGGTTTGATGATTTCAAGATGTTATCCCATTCACAGACAAATCAACATAATTATCATAGCTGATTACAGGGAAATCACACAAGCAACTTGAGTATGCACAAAATATAAATCTTCTACAGTGTGACCTCGCGTTGGAATGTGACTGTCCATGTGTACATCAAAATCATATTAAATCCGGGGCTACCATCTTTGAAGGTATCGCTGACCATATCCCATCCCTCACGTAACAACTCATGAGATAGTGCTTTGCGACGGGATGTTAAAACAGCTAATTCATGTGGGGATAAACTTAACGATACAGGCTCATCAAATACAACAGTGTCTACTGTCTCAACACCGTTATCATCGACATGCACAACTGTACAACTTTTGGATGTCATATCGCGCACTTGATAGACCGTGTGCTTGGCATCGTTGTCTACCTGTCGGGTAATATATTCAAATTCCCACATTGCCCGTTCGTAGTGTAGGACATGGGTCAGCGTTAAGGTTTGCATTGTTGCGTCTTAGTCAATCGGACCAAAAATATAATTACTTGGATCATCGGGATTATCACTCTGCCCAAAGCGATCAAATGCCTTTGTAAATTCATCGGTCGTGATCATGCCATCGCCATCTTGATCGAGTTTTTCAAACGCGATTTTGATATCTTCATCAGATACATTATAACCTTTGAAGAAAATACTATATTCGTCAAGCGTAATCTGACCATCCCCATCAATATCACAGGTCTCGATGATAAACTCAGCATTTTCGACGGCTGTCTCAAACCACAGGGATGCATCCGCAATCGTGTAATCGGCAAAATCAAGGAACTCAACTTTAGTCACCTGTCCATCACCATCGTTATCGGAATATAACTGTAATTTATCCCATTCTTTCATCACAGAGGCTTTTAATGTTTCGTAGCCGTCCGAGCCTTTCTCAAATCCGCGATATTGGGCAACATTTTCTATACGGCGCTCATAATCACTCGCACCAATTGTGCCATTGCCATCCACATCATACAGATTAAATAGGTGGGTCATTTTTTTTGTCTGGAATTCGCTCAATGCCATGATCCGTCGTCCCTTGTGTCTAAACAAACATCTACGCCTCTATTGTAAACGTGGAACGGGTTTTGGGATAATTAACATATAACAAAACGGGATATATCAGTTCTTTGACATACCCCGTCTCGATTATGATTTATTCAATTCAAATTACAACGTAATCGGCAACTCGCGTACCCGTGTGCCATTCAGTGCGAAGATCGCATTACTGACAGCCGCCGGAATCGTACCAATGACTGGTTCACCCATACCACCGACTGGTGTGTCGCCACTATCTATGAATTCAACTGTGATTTCAGGGACATCGCCCATACGGATTAACGGATAAGTGTTGAAGTTTTCATTGGTGATCATACCGTTTTCGATATTGATTGATTCGTGATACACTGAACTCAACGCCATAACAATTGTGCCCTGTACCTGTGCTTCTGCACCATCAGGATTCACAACCAAACCCGCGTCAGCCACACACCATGCGTTATGTGATCTAACAGCACCATTTTCGATGGAGCATTCCATAACCAATGCGCTGATCGTGCCACGGTCATAGGATAAAGCGAGACCTTTACCACGTCCTTCGACAGGGTCACCAAACCAATCAGATAATTCCCCAATACGTTCTAACACAGCTTGAGACCGTTGACCGAGTTCACCCTCTGGTAAATACTTCATACGGAAGTCCATCGGATCCATATCGGTTGCATCAGCTAATTCATCAATGAAGGTTTCGACAGCGAATGTATTCGGGAATGTACCAAGCCCACGCCAGAACGCAGTCGGCACAGGAATTTTGGTGCGATGATAAATCACTTGACGATGCGGGAAGCTGTAGATCAATTGTGAGCCAAAGGCAGCTAACGGATCAGCACCGAGAACACGTTCAAAAAAGCTTGGTCCATCTTCGCTACCAATAAAGAAGAAGACATCGCCACTCGCCAGTTGATGTTCAACAGTTGTGACTTCACCATTTTCGATGGATGCTTTTAAAACATTGTGTACAGGCGGGCGGAATTGACCATAACGCATATCTTCGGGGCGATTCCAACCGACATGTACTGGACGACCAACTGCCCGTGACAAATACGCAGCTTCAACACCGACATCGGCCCCTAATTTACGGCCAAAACCACCACCGATATAGGTCGGGATAATATGGACTGTATCGGGTTCAATCTCAAGAGCATTCGCAATCGCTGTTTGAGTTAGACCTGGATGTTGTGTCGCGACTTCCACAACGACTTGATCGTCTTGTACATCAACGAGTGCACCTTGTGGTTCAAGGTGAGCATGAACTGCCATCGCAGTGCGATATTCTGCGGTAAACAGCGTACCATTATTAATATTGCCATCGACATTACCTGCCCGTTGAATTAATGTACCGCCTTCATCTTGGACAGTGACAATATCGAGGATTTCTTGTTGATTGATAGTCGTCCCGCCATCCCATTCCAATTCGAGGAATTCAAGCGCAGCATAAGCTTGTGAGCGATGTTCAGCGACGATGCCAGCAAAATTATCAAGAATAACAACGTCGACAACACCGGGCTGTTGATCGGCTGTTCCGACATTTGCGGATACCAAAGTCGCGCCAATACGCGGCGGACGGGCGATTGCACCATAGAGCATATTCGGTGCCTTTGCATCATAGCCATATACAGCACGCCCAGTTAGCTTTTCATGGAAGTCTACACGCTTAAGTGGCTGACCAATATATTTGAAATCGGCGTTATTTTTGAGTGCCACTTGTTCTTCTGGAATCACCCATTCACCAGCACGATCGGCAATAATTTCGCCGAATGTTTTTGAGAGGCTATCGTCGCTTTTACTACTAATCACACTATTGATCGCTTGCAAATCGTCGACTGATACACTCATCTGTGCCGCAGCTTCGTCCATCAGCATTTTACGCATTGTTGCTGCAATTTCGCGCGTTGGTTGATAAAGCGCAACCGTGGATGTACTGCCAAATGTAAAGACCAACTCCGGATTAAAGCCAGATGCAGTATCGGGTGTCTTAACCCTGACAGTTTCCCAATCGAGTTCTAGTTCCTCGGCAGCAATTTGCGCAAGGGTCGTGTGAATACCTTGACCCATTTCAACCTTGGGCATATACAGTGTAGCCTGATTATCTGGAGAAATCTCGAACCAAACCATCGGTGATTCAGGTCCAGTCGGTGTGGGAGCAGCGCCATTTAAGAAGAATTGATTAATCGCCAAACGTCCCTCACGGACCACTGTTGGAGCACCGACAACTGCGCCGACAGCCAGACCACCAACCCCAATCCCGAGGACTTTCAAAAATCCGCGACGGGTAAAGCGACGACGTGGCGCATTTTCTGTTGTTTCAGTTTCATTGACTTGTGGATTATCTGTCATTAGCTTACATCCTCCATGCCCTCAGCCGCTTTAGCAACCGCAGCTTTAATCCGCACATAACACCCACAGCGACAATAATTATTGTTCATTGCATCGGTGATGTCTTCGTTACTAGGGGATGGATTGTCATTCAAGAATGCTGCTGCTTGCATCATCTGACCGCTCATACACCAACTGCATTGAGGCACTTGTTCATCAATGAATGCTTGTTGTACAGGGTGAAGTGTTTCGGTACCGTCTTCGTCGATAGTTGCCAGACCTTCAATCGTTGTAATTTCTGACCCTTCAACTGTGCTCGCAGGCGTGATGCAAGACCGACGCGCCTCACCATCAATATGCACCGTGCATGATCCACAAATGCCAATCCCACAGCCAAATTTTGTGCCTGTCAAACCGACAGTATCACGGATTGCCCACAATAGCATTTCACCATCGGGCAAGTCTACATCGTAGGATTGTCCATTAATTTTTAGTTCCATAATCATCTACCTCCAAAATTATGATACAGGGTTACTCATTATGGGAAGATGTTAGCAAGTATCTATGAGAATAATCTGAAAAGAGACAGATGATTTACTGAGGAAAATTGAGGAATACATAGGGGCTCTTCAATAGATAATTGCTCTCTTTTTGACGTAAAGTGAACGACAACTATACAATAGTATATGACGATCAAAGGGAGCAACATATGATACAAGCAACACAGATCACAAACCGTTATCGCATCCTCGATAAGCTAGGACAAGGGGGAATGGGTGTTGTCTGGCGTGTCCATGATCGTCTTAATTACACAGACGTTGCGCTTAAGCAAGTGCTCTTGCCAGACGGCAGAACAAGCCGTCTCTCGCATACAAAAGATACCCAAGAGCAACATTTAAGCCTTACCCAAGAATTTAGCATTCTATCCACACTGCGCCATCCAAACATCCTCAGTGTCTTGGATTATGGATTTGATGACAATCAGGGTCCCTACTTTACGATGCCCCTATTGCAAAACGCAAAAACAATCATCGAGTATGGTCTAGGCTTGTCACTTAATGAAAAAATCCAATTTGCCATACAGATGCTACAAGCTCTCCATTATCTACATCGCCGGAATATCTTACATCGTGACCTCAAACCCGATAATGTTCTCATAACAGATAGTAATGAGGTAAAGGTCTTAGATTTTGGATTATCTGTATCTGTAGATAAAGCAGACGGCAGTGCAGGCACATTGGCATATATGCCACCGGAAGTCTTAATGGGTAACTACGCAATTAGCACAGCTTCCGATTTGTACTCTGCAGGGTTGATTATCTATGAATTATTCACAGGACAACCTGCCTATCCAATGAATAATTCTAGAAAGCTGATTCATGCGATTGTGAACATCGTTCCGGATATGAGCTTAATCAGGCACAATGGCATAGAGACCGTTTTGACACGCTTGCTCCTCAAAAATCCTGAAGATCGCTATCAGTCTGCACACGCTACAATCTCAGATTTACGTCAAGCTACTAGTATTAATGTCCAACCTGAGAGTATTGAGATTCGGGAGAGCTTTTTGCAAGCCAGCCAATTCGTCGGACGAGACCAAGAATTAAGCCTTCTCAAAAATGCACTGGACGATGTGCTACAGGGTCAAAACTCGTTTTACCTGATTGATGGTGAATCTGGTGTTGGTAAGTCGCGCCTTATGGATGAGCTACGCATCCATGCTTTAGTATCCGGCGCCACTGTATTACGCGGTCAAGCCGTTGAAGGAGGTGGTTTGCCCTTCCAACTGTGGCGAGATATTGTGCGTCGTTTAACACTGATGGTTGATGTTACGGATTATCAAGCAGGAATATTGATCGACATCATCCCTAATATAAGCGACTTGATTGGGCGACCTGTGGACAAAATCCCACCAATACCCGGCAAGGCACAACAAGATCGTTTAGTATCCACCATCATTGAACTACTTGGTGGTATCAATCAGTCCATCATGTTGCTACTAGAGGACTTGCAATGGACGATTGAGAGTTTAGCTGTACTAAAGCAAATTTTGGATACCCGTGAACAATTCAATCATTTGATGATCATTGGCAACTATCGTAATGATGAAGTGCCAAATTTAGCGGATAAATTAACTGGCATGGAACTGATACATCTGAAACGCTTAGATCGTACAGCAATGGAAGACCTGACTATATCAATGTTGGGACAACAAAACGCAAGTGAACAGGTCATGGATTTGCTGCAAAAAGAAACCGAGGGCAATCTCTTTTTTCTGGTCGAAACGGTGCGCGCATTAGCAGAAGAAGCGGGTGGGTTAGAGCTCATCGGGCAAATAACACTGCCTGACAATGTATTTACAGGTGGTATGCAACAATTGACCCTGCGTCTGCTGAATAAAGTCCCTCAAGAATATCAACCCATTCAACAACTAGCATCCGTCATCGGACGTGAAATTGATGTCAAATTACTATCGCATGTGTTCACGCATTCACAAGTTGACCAGTGGCTCATGCAAGCATCCGAAGCCAGTGTGCTGGATGTACAAGAGGATGTCTGGCGTTTTTCGCATGATAAACTGCGTGAAACAGTTATTGCCGAGATACCTGACGACCAGAAACCCACAATTCATCGCACAGTTGCCGAAAGCATCGAAGCCATCTATCCGGATGATGCAGCCTACAACGAGATATTGCTCAATCACTGGCATAATGCGGGTGATCTAGATAAAGAAATGCACTATGCAAAACCAATCCTTGAGTCTTACTTGTTTATACAAGATCGCATACCCGAAGCTGAAACATTAATTGAGCAAAGTTTGGCGCGATTACCTGAAAATGATGTTCATCGAATCTTTTTACTGAACTGGTTGACATACGCCTATTTATGGTTTCATCGTGATACAGATCGTGCAGCAAAAACCGTTGAGGAAGCATATCAACTGGCGAAAACACATAATGATATAGGCGGACTAGCATTTAGTCTAAATCAACTTGGTAATGTGGCTAAACGACGCAATGATTATCAACAAGCAGAAGACTATTACAAGCAAAGCATGGTCTATGACAAAATGATTGATTCAGCTTTTGGGGTCGCCAGCAACTTACTGGATTTGGGTCTCATTGCTCAAATTCATGGTGATTATCAACAAGCAAAAGACTACTTCGAACAAAGCCTTGCGATTCAAGATTCGATTAATGATCAACGAGGCAAGGCTGTAAATTACTCAAATTTAGGGTTACTCGCATTTGAAACGAGTAATTATGATGACGCTGAAGCCTATTTTCAACAGGGTGTAACCATCAGTCAGGCGATCAATCATCAAACAGGTGTCGCTCATAATTTATATCGTCTATCTGCGACGCAATTCATCCAATCAAAAGTCCAAGAAGCTAGAGATGGCTTTGAACAAACAATGCCTATCTTCGAGGAAATTAACTTTCCTCATGGTGTCGTCTGGTGCCTCAACGGGTTGTGTCGCGCAGCAATACAACAAGATGAAATTGAGCCAGTCTCCGAGATGTTACATCAGAGTCTATCACTGATCGTGGAACTTGACCGAGTACAATTAACAATTTACACGCTGACGACCATCGCACTCTATTATCATCATATTGAGCATCATCTACAGGCACTGGAACTCGCATCACTTATTACATCGTATCCACCATTTAATAAACTTGACAAAATCTTACTGGATACCGATTTGACACTCGAGCGATTTGAAGCACCGATGTCCGCTGATGAAAGACAAACCGCGGTAGCACGAAGCAAAGAACTAGATTTAGAAACCGTCGTGCAAGATTTACTCGACGAATTCAGCGACAGGATTGGCTAGTAAGCTTGTAACGATACTTAACAGACAAAGCCTTAACCCTTGAATACCCTCAATTAAGGTAAGCTGTGAGAAGATAATGTGGTTTGTGCTTATTCGAAGCAGACCGAATTCTTACATGTGTCTGCAACCGGGGTGAGAATTCAAGGACTTCACAGGGTTGAATTAATTGTAAAAGAGCTTACTATGCCAGTCACATATCATTGGTACCAAGAGCGAAATGATGCTGTATATATCACAATCGCACACCCTTGGACAATACAAGAAATATCAGACTGTGAGCAAACAGTCCGCAGGTTGATTGCGGAAAGAAAGATTATAGTTGATGCAATTTATGATGTTACTCGACATGGCCCCGTTGCTAGAAATACACTATCATATTTTATTCGATCTATGGGACAAAATCAGAAAAGTCCTTATGAAGGGGTTGCCATTGTCTATGGAGCAAGCCTTTATGCCAAAGCGATTGCTGACGCAATTATTCGAATCACCCGTACAAAATCAATTCGCTTTGCGCAATCACTGGAGGAAGCTGATCAAATACTTGCTGATATTCGATCAGAACGCCATGGTTCAAACTAACATAAGATGATCTTTATGACGATTTACATCGGTAATTGTATGGAAAATATACTCCCTTTACCAATGTCACTTTCTACGTCGATTGTTCCGCCATGTAGATCGACAATCTGCTTGACAATTGACAACCCTAAGCCATTCCCACCAGTATCAGTTGACCGTGATTTATCCACCCGATAGAAGCGATCAAAAATCTGGTCGAGGTCGTCTGCAACAATACCAATCCCGGTATCAATCACACTGATTTTCACATGCGTGTCATCAACCTGTTGCAGTTGTAACGTAACACTGCCGTTGTCCTGTGTGTAGTTAATCGCATTTTGAATTAAATGATCCAGCATCAGGTCTAATAACTCTGCATCACCATGTATATATGAATCCGATGTGCGAATATCAGATTCTAACGTGATATGTTTAGCTTCTGCCATGTCATTCAATCTGGATGTAACTGTATTTAATAACGACACTATATCAACTTGATAAAAATCGGATGACGTATAGGTATCTAATTTGGATAGAGTGAGTAAGTTTTTCACCATCCACTCAATCCGTAAAGCTTGGTGTTCAATACGATTCAGTGCTTTCAGTCGTTTTTCTGGTTCCTCTAAACGTTGCAATAGATAGGTGCTGGTATGGATTGTAGATAATGGTGTCCGGAAGTCATGGGATACATTGCTAATCAGCTCTTTGACAAGTTCTGATTGTTTCTTCTGGACAGTGAAATCATGACGATAAGTATCCAACCGTGTTCGTTGATAATTTGCAAACAAAATAAAGCCCAGTGCTAATAAGATAAAGGCAACCGCATCAATTTTCCCATATAACCCCATTGATGGTGTGGTTGCAATAAAAACAAGCAGTAGCGTAATGTTGATTACATAAATGAGAATAGCTTCTCGTAATGAAAATAAGACGATACTCAACAACGGGATGAAAATAAGATAGGAAATTTCAAAATGGGGTGGGTCTGAGTTGACAGCGTTGACATAAATAACGGCATAACCAAGGATCACCGTTGTCCTGACTGATGCTCGATAATGACCACTACGTCCAATGGCATAAATAATTCCGACCACAACCATACCTAGAGATGCAATAACAACTGTTGTCGTCATATTATTTGGAGTCAGGACAAACCTGAATATGATCACACCGACAGCTATCGGAATATAAATAATCAGCAAACTATTTAACATCTGCGATAGATAGCGTTCTTCGGGGTCGGTAATTCTCGGATGTGGTTCAATGATTCTAGAGATGACTGCAATGATTGTAGCAAGTATATGTAGCAGGTAATTTTTCATAAATGTTGCACGCACAAACAATTTTTATGTCTTCTTGATATTACATACAATATAAAAAGCATATTACTAAATCAAAATTGCATATAACAAACCCTAGTATACCGTATGTGTCGAGAGCACAAAATAAAACTTGTGGCAAAACCCTTAATAAAGCTCTTTTGAATTTAAATGACCCTTTAAAAACCTAAAATACGCTTTATAATGTTTAAGAAGTTATTCAAGTCGAGAGTATCTACACATTATGGAACGACAAATCTACGCCCATTATGATGATAAGGGTGTCACAGTCTATCAAGCATTTGCCCCACATATTGTTGCCAATGCACTGGCAAAAGGCACATTTGGTGGTGGCTTTAATATGGAGCGTATGACATGGATTAAGCCATCATTTGCATGGATGCTCTATCGCAGTGGGTACGCAACCAAAATCCGACAAGAAGCAATCTTAAAAATTAAGCTTTCCCATGAAGGCTTCACCGAAATTTTGAGTCATTCTGTCGAGACCACCTATAATCCGCATGTGTATGACAGCGAAGATGCGTGGCGATTAACTTTAAGAAAATCCCCCGTGCGTCATCAGTGGGATCCTGAGCGTAATCTCAAACTTGGCAAAATTGACCGCCGTGCTATTCAAATTGGCATTCGCGGTTGGGTCGTTGAAAAATATGTCAACGAATGGATTATCGGCTTAGAAGAAGTCACTGACCTAGCCCGCGAAATCCAAGCTATCGCGAAGAATAAACGTAGCAACTTTCCACCTGTACCAGAAGAACGTGTCTATCCAGTATCGGATGAGTTAATTAAACGCCTAGGAATAACGGAGGCAATTACAAATGCTGACTGAGATAGAACGCTTACAACTTGCCCTCCAAGCGACTGAGGGCTTAGCCACAGGGGACGCCTATGGTAATCATCATGGCAAAAATCAACGCAAGCGTCAGGCATCAATGTGGCAATATACCGATGACACATTGATGGCCTTGTCGATCTTAGAGAATTTACGTGTATACGGCGCAATTAATCAAGATGCACTTGCAGGTAGTTTTGCAAATCATCGTGATGGTCATCGCGGATATGGACGCGGTGTAACTCGTTTATTAAAAGCCATATCATACGGCGGACATTGGCACGACTTAAGCTATGGTATGTTTGACGGGAGCGGGTCATATGGCAATGGTGCAGCTATGCGAGTTGCGCCGATTGGTGCATATTTTGCGGATGATCTAGAGCGCGTTATAGAGCAAGCAAGGCTTTCAGCAGAAGTAACGCATTCACATAATGAAGGCATTGCCGGAGCAGTTGCTGTTGCCGTCGCGACCGCCATAGCCTGCCAACATGCACTGACCCGAAAAACATTAAACTTTGTAGATTTCATCGCTCAAGTGATCGACCTTACACCCGATAGTGAGATACGCGAGAAATTGTATCTTGCCCAAACATTTGGCGAAAATGCCTTACCCAAACAAGTTGCGGATGCACTCGGCAATGGTCGCCCCTCCATCGCACAATTGACCGTGCCTTTTGCAATTTGGTCAGCAGCAAAACATGCCTATAGCTATGAAATTGCGATTCGCCAAACTGCCAGTGTGCAAGGTGATGTCGATACCAACTGTGCGATTGTTGGTGGTATTGTTGTGATGTATACCAATATAGATCATATCCCCCTCTCATGGCGTAATCGTCGTGAAGCCCTCCTCGAGTGGGCAGTCTTGTAACCGCTACATCTTGATAACTAAATAGTAGATTTGTTTTATCACAAACCTGCTGTAGGGAATACGTTCCTACGGATCATGTTCGCATCCGTTATCGATGCATGCTTCCACTTTCACATTCAAGATAAATGTAGATAAACGAGACATATCATGACGACAATCACATCAATCGACCAAATTGTAAAACTGGCAACTTCTGGTTATACCGACTGGCTCAATCACGGGCATGTCAATGTCGTTGAACGAGGCGATTTACTCCTGTTCGACTATACAACTGGCGCACATATCGCCAATGAATGGACATATTTTGAACAAGTCTGCCGCGGGTTAATTATTAACCGTGTCACTGGCGAAATCGTCGCGCGCCCTTTTGACAAATTTTTCTACTGGCTCGAAGGCGGGCGTAAAGTCAAAGGGCATATCGTCAACGTGACCGAAAAAGTCGATGGCTCACTTGGAATCTTATATCGGCACAAAGGCGCGTTTCACATCACCACCAAGGGTAGCTTTTTCAGCCCACAAGCCCGTTGGGCGACAAAATTCCTACGGACAAACTTCGACCTAAACAACCTGCCGGACGAGTTAACATTGATGTTCGAAATTATCTATCCGACAAATCGCATTGTTGTCGATTACGGCGATACCGAAGATCTCATATTATTGGCGGCGCGCAATCGTCACACAGGCGAATATCTACCCTATTTCCCCGATCTATTTGAAATGGGGCAAACCTATGGATTTACCTTGCCCAAAGTCTATTCATTTAACAGTGTCGATGACATCATCGCCAACACAGGGATCATCAATAGCAATCACGAAGGTTGGATCGCAGAATTTTCCGATGGACAACGGTTTAAGTTCAAAATAGATGAATATGTCGAGATTCATCGCTACTTACGCATGTTGGATTTTCCGTCTATTCTGCAAAAAATCCGCTTCGGCGAAGTTGACCGCCTACTTGAGGTTGTACCTGATGCGTTCTTAGACGATACCAAACGGTGGGTGGGTGAAATCCACGATATTGTGAATGACTTACGTGTGCAGATTGATGCAGTCTATTCAGTTGCAGATACCGTGTCACGTCCAGCGTTAGAAGAATGGGCACAAGAGCATCACCCATCACTAGCCATCTATCTGTTAGCTAAATTTGACGGGGAGAATCTGGATAAAATCATTCTGGATCATGCGTTTACAAATCGGCTTGAGATTGAAGCAGATGCTTAGGACCTGATACCACCTATTGACGGTAAAATGACGGTGTGACGGCTTGTGTTGTCATTGGTATCGACAGTGTCGCTTGTGTTCCCACATCAACTTCACTTTGAATATCTAATGTACCGCTATGAACACGCATAATCCGTTGCACCAAAGTCAACCCAATTCCTGCACCACCAACACTTGAATTCCGTGATGCATCGGCCCGGTAAAACGGGTCGATGATGTGCTGTAATTCGTCACTAGGTATGCCATCACCGGTATCTTTTACAACGAGATTGACCACATGTTCGTGTTGCTCAACAGCGATCGATACTGTTCCGCCAGCCTGTGTATAGGCTAGGGTGTTATCGAGTAAATGCGTTAAGGCTTTTGTCAGCAATTGATAATCGGCAACAATAAAAATCGGTTTAGACGTGACTATCAATTCGATATTATGTTGCTTGAATTGTTGTTGATATTGCCTTTCAATACTCATTAATAAATCATCTACGGACATACGCAACATCTCAATATCACGGTTGGATTCTAAGCGCATCAGCAAAAACATATCATCCAGAATATCTTGTAATTTATCATTCTGTTGCTTAATTACCTCAACATGACGCAAGTGATTCTCATCACTGAGGCCTTTTTCTAGCATATATAAACGCACCCCAATATTAGTGAGTGGGTGCTTTAGATCATGTGATGCAGAATTGATAAAATGGGTCATCACTTGTATACGGGTTTCGTTTTCCAAGTTTTTAATACGCTCAACTTCGGCTTGTTTTTGCATGGTTACATCATGTAACACGATACAACGGCTGACTTCTCCGCGATCTTGAATCCGAAAAAGTGAGACTTGAAAATGCTGTGGCACATCAGATTGCTTATTGATAACAACATCAATCGCAGCTTCTTCAGATTCAGTCTGTACCATAGTCAAGACTGCTGGCATCGGCTCTAATACTTCATACACAGATTGACCAACCAGGTCTGGTTTGGGTCGTCCTAAAATAGCCGCTGCTGAATCATTTAGATCGGAAATACGATAATAATGATCATACAGAATAAATGCGTCCGACATAGCTAGCATCAATAGCGGACGTGCGACCGGATGAAATTTAAAATTACCACTTCGTAGAATGCCCAATACAATCACAATCTGTGCGATTAAGATAATGAGCTGTGGGGTAATTGCCGGATGAATATCGCCATTCGATTGAATCATGAAAATAACAAGAATCAGTATAATCGTCACAAGAAAGACAATCGCTTGTTGACGATAAATACCGGGGGAGCTAAATAAAAACTGAAACACAAGTAAGGTCGCAACAATCGCTATAATATAATTATATGCTGTTAGCTCATCATAAAATGCTCCCCGTGCACTGTCTAACATTGGTAAACCTTGATATATAATAACATTGACGTCAGAGCGTATAAATCCAAGTTGCGAATCAAGTAGAATAACAACAACTGTTAAAATGGGTACGATTGATAATGTGATACCTAACCACGCAGATAAACGCTGTATCCTGCCAGAATAATAAAGCGCAAAGACCAACCATAAGGTCACCAAAAGATTATTCATAACCCATTGGGTGTTTTGCCAGAATAATAAGTTATCAAGGTTTGTATTTGCAAAATTGGGTATGACAGCCAGCGCCCGGAGCATCAAGCCAAAAATTAAGATCAAAAAAACACGGCCACCACGAATATCATTGCGCCGACGGTAAGAAACGCCGAATATAAATAAGGAGATACCTGCATTGAGTAGAGATAACGGAATATGTTGAGTATATTCAAAGTAGTCGAAGATGGTCACACCAACTCCACGTTAGCTAAATCATATTAAGCTCACGCACGGTATTCCGAGCTTATAACATTTTGTTATACCAATAGTGTAGCAGTGATTTTAAAAGCTTGCATTGCGATGAATGTGAAATTGTGGAAAAGGGTGATAAATAACATCACCCTAAAATGATAAAGTACCTAGGACGGCATCACAAATTGCTCAGTGATAACTGCCCAACCATTTTCAGTAGCTTCATGCCGTAGATGGATAACTTTCTGATATGCTTCAGAGCTGTACCAGGCTTTCGCATCATCTTTTGACTTAAACTCAAGTACAACCGTGACAGGTTGTGGACTACCTTCAATCGCCTCATGGTCGTGACCTGCAACCAAAACTTTAGCTTCAAATGGTGCAAGTGTTGGACCTGTTCCTGCAATGTATTGACCATATTTTTCGGGGTCAGTTATGTTGTAGTGTCCAATAAAATAACCAGCCATAATCAATATCTCCTCAAATAATTTTTGATATGTCCTCTTCTTTTAGGACACTTTTTGATAAAAATATATTACTTTCGACTCATTAAGTTCAAGCGCTCAGATTCTGGTACAAATGCAAACATATCATCAAAGAATGTCAACATCGGTTTACCAGTATCAAATAGACCAAAGGTTTCATTAAGCCTCACATTGACACGCTCTGCTAATGCCTCGAGTTGAGCTTCTTCCTCCGCCGTTGTCTGAATAATGCGATACGCCAATGATAGGTGGAATCCATATGTCTCATGATTCGGTTGCAAAATGCCCATTGTTGCTGCCAACATATTACGATACCCACGGATATGTTTATTGACAGCATCGTCTTTTGGCTCTAATGCTAGCATCAACCCTGTACGTCCCACAGCCATCCCTGTACACACCATCTGGAAATTATCAGGTGTCGAGACATCTTTAAACGCATCAATGAAAAATTTGTCCGTTTCAATGAGTGACGCATCGAGCGATAATTTAAATGACCAATGCGACTTTTCGCGCACCTCATCACACAACAGCTCAAACACCGTCATATGAAAACTTGATGGCGGTAACATCGCAAACTTATGCCCATAAGGCTCTTTTAAAATTTCGTTCTGTACCCATTCTGCATCTTTATATGCCTGTCCATCCGGATCAGCAAAGCAAATAATTGTATTCCCCGGGAATTGGCGCACACTGCCGTCTTTGTAAAATTTATTGCCCACCGCAGGCGCGTATTGGATCTCTGTCATGTTTACTCCGATTCTATAATTTCAACAATTTCGATTGTATCGGTAGTATCTCCAAAAGCTAATTGACTGCCATTTGGACTCCACACAACAGAGACAACAGGTAGATTGTCTTCGATTTCTCGAACAATCGTATATTCACCAGTCGCCACATCCCAAATACGAACTGTGCCGTCTTCCCCACCAGTAGCTAGTAAGTTTTCAGTTGGATGCCAATCAACACTGTAAACATTACCAACATGACCGATGAACTCTATCGTATTTTGACCAACAATTGGTCTTACAGCGCTTGTATTGTCATCCAAAGTCGTCAAATCTAGATGAAACAACTTATCAACACCTGTATACGTGATAGAATTTGTCTTATGTGACCAGTCTACAGCATTAAAATAAGGGTTTATATAGTTACCCCGAGAATCTAGATAACTATCCAATAAAATTAGAAGATTATTCTCTTGAAGTGGGTATTCCCAAATCTCCCCTGTGTTGGATAATCTTGCAACAGCTAGTTTATCACCTGAAGGATGCCATACTATTTCAGATATTATATCGCTACGCACACCATTTTCCGAAATAATCATTGTATTAGATTCTAGGTCAAAGAAGCTGACAAATGTTCCTGATGATATGGCGATAATCTCTCCATCTGGATGCCAACTTGCTGAATTAATCGCACCTGTACTGCCAATACTATTATCAAAACTTGCGACTTGTGTCGCTTCTTCATTGTCCCATGGTGCTTCCCAAATTTCGAGTGTAGCACCATTCACTATACCAATAATCAAGCTATTCGGACTCCAGACTGGCTTGCTCCCAAAACTATCAAGCTCGGTAAACGAATTGATGATCAGCATAGTCTCAATATCAAGAATATCAACGCGGTGTTCGTATGAAAAAGCAACCCATCTCCCATCGGGGCTCCATGCTATATAAGGAGTACTTGGATATTGTGCTTGACTGATGTATGGCAAAATTAGCAAAGATATGAGTAAACACAAGGCAACATAACTTCTTCCGAAAGTACAATGTATTTTCATTTGCATCAAAGTGTCCTTAGATAGGATATACGAATGTCAGGTATCATCATTTCAATATTCGATATTAACTTAGTTATACAAAATTTGCCGCGCTACACCCGCCCAATTGACCGTTCCGCCATACACACCAGCATCGACCAATGGAGGAATCAAATCAGGTGATGTCACCGCCCAAACACGCACATCCAGTCCAGCATCATTAGCGACTTTCACCAATTCGGGTGCCTCCACGACAGCTTGTGCCGGAGGGCATATTTGGCTTAATCCAGCATTAGCGACTTTTTTGATAGCTGGTTCATCCCAATTATGTGTTAGCCAGCCAACAGGGTTATCGGGTGCAAGTTGACGCAGTATTAATGCCGCGCCCCAATGAAACGATGTAAATTCTGTTTTCTGCCAGATAGAGTCACTGACGATGTCCTTCACCATCGGGACTAATGCAGTTTCGACACCGATCGCCTTCACTTCCCAACAAAACGGTATTGTATCGCCATATGTGACGAGTGCTTGCGCGACAGTTACCAGATGCGATTTAAGCGCAAGCAGTTCAGCATAACGGCTTGTCGCAACCGACGCGCCTTGAATATCAAAATCGTGTTCGAGCACCAAGATACCATCTTGTGTAATTTGAACATCCGTCTCAATTAAATCAGCACGCTGTTCAATCGACAGATCAAACGCTTCAATCGAATTATCAAGTGCATCCGCAGAAACACCACGATGCGCTATAACTTTAAATCCCACACAATCCTACTTTCAGCTAGACCACTAAATCATAGATGTATTGTAGCAATCTCCACCAAAATTTTATACAACGCAAACGGTTGCATATTATTGTATAATAGAGAAGATTCAATTCAGGGGGAAAACTTATGCAAATACTCGCTATCACACCGGATCAATTCGATCCAGACATTCACAGTTTGCCAACTGCCGGAGAATTACTTCTACCGGGGATGCAAGTCACCATAAAATCTGATGGCACTGCAGTCGAACTTAAACAAGCTATTATCGAAACCGACTCATATGGAACAGTCATCGAGCTCTGTAAAGTTGGCGACCTCGCAGAAATTGCAGTCATGGGTGAACAGCAAGACGATGGGGGTTTCTACTTTGAACAATTCTGGGTGGTTGTCGATTCGGTCTAACAAATAATTGCGGTACAATGAGCATCATGTAATTAGATTATCCCCAAAGGACACTGTGATGAGTCATGATGTGATCGCATTAACAAAAGACCTAGTTGCGATTCCTTCGGTTTCGCGCTGGAGTAACGCGCCAGTCTCCGACTATATCGAGGACTGGTTGCGATCTAACGGGTTTGATGAAATCGAACGCCTTGAATACACCGACCCAAATGACGAACGCAAAGTCAATATTATCGCCAAAAAAGGATCCGGTACGGGTGGAGTAGCGTTTTTGTCTCACTCCGATACCGTCATCGGTATGGAGGATGAATGGGGCGCATTTGACCCTGTCATTAGAGATGGCGACCTCTATGGACGTGGTAGTTGTGATATGAAAGGACCACTCGCCGCTACTATGGTTGCAACTGCGTCTGTTGACCCTGCCGAACTCGATAAACCTGTTTACGTCGTTGCAACATCCGATGAAGAGATTGGGTTACTCGGTGCCAAGTATGTCGTTGAAAACTCAGAATTACTCAAAACGTCAAAACCCGATTATGGGATTGTCGCCGAACCCACGAAATTAATTCCAGTTTATGCTCATAAAGGTGGTGGGCGTGTTATGGTCACAGCCCATGGGGTAGCTGCCCACAGCAGTAGTGGTAAAGGCGATTCTGCCAGCATCAAACTCGCGCCCTTCCTTGCCGAAGTCGCAGAACTTAGCAAGAAGTATCTCACAGACGAATCGTACATGAATCGCGAATTCAATCCACCAACCAACGGCTTTAATATGATCTATGGTGATAATGGCATCTCAAATATCACATCAGCCTCAGCAACTTGTGTTGTGTCAGTTCGTGCCATGCCAGATGCGCGCTTTGAAGATGTCCTTGAGGAAATTAGCGACCTCGCAAAAAGCTATGGATTTGACGTCAAATCCGGTGGTGGACCAGCTGTCTACACCGACAAAAACTCACCCTTGGTACAATCTGCCTGTGCTGCCAGCGGTATTACCGTGCCAGAAACTGTCCCCTATGGTACCGATGGTTTTTACTTCCAACAGTTGATGCCACTCGTTGTGCTCGGCCCCGGGGATATTGACGTCGCCCACACCATCCGTGAATCTGTTCCTGTCACCGAACTTGAATCAGCTATTGAAATCTACAAACAGATGATTGCCGATTTGTGTTAGATGTCTATCAACTTAATACTGTCGTCCAAGGATGCGAGCAATTTGTTCGGTATGGTCAGCATCGTGCAGAATCGTGTGAAAAATAGACGTTGCCACCGCAATTGTCCCGATCATTGGATGTGTTCCGATGCGATCTAATGCTTCATCATTGAGTGACGATAACAACGCAATAAACTCTTGACGGGTCGCGACATAATCAGCGAAGACCTCGCGTAAATTCTGGTTAGCATAATCATTGTCTATCACCATTGCTTCGCGTGCTTCTGCATCAACGGGCTGGAGCGTTGGATTTTCTTCATTGAGCATGCGTTGGGCACGTCCCATAAAAATCTCTTGATAATCGCGTACATGACATATAATCTCTAAAATTGTCCAACCATCCGCACCATCGCGTATGGTCTCAGCTTGTTCCTGGGTGACACCATCCAACACCATCCCCAAAATCCGATACGATTTTTCTAAGTTCGCAATCATCCATGTCCGTGGAATCCGATTCATTTGTTTGTCCGTTCTGTATGTGTGATTTGATTGTTAATTATAGTCTAGACACATTCAATATCTCAAATGATGATGATCCGATACTCTAATTAGCCAAATGACACCTCTTTTATGATTATGATATGATTGCTGTTAAATAAACATGGGAGCCGCAAATACTTGACAACCTCTCCACGCCGGAACCGGAAAGCCCCACAAAAACAGGGATATGATTACACTCAATCAGGTGTCTATTTTGTGACGATCTGTACTCATGAACGGGCACAAATCTTCGGAACTGTAGTGGACGACACAATGTGCTTCACAGAATTAGGTCGAATTGCCAACGATTGTTGGCTGACAACACCTCATCATTTTCAGTATGTTGAAGTAGATTGTTTTATTGTGATGCCCAACCATGTTCATGCAATCATCGTTCATAACCCAGACAAAGGTGAACCTCCGAATTTAAATGACACTGTAGGGAACAGGCATGCCTGTTCCCTACTACAAAACAACCAACATCACAACAAAAATCCTAAACGTGGAATTTTTAGAAATGGGAGATATATTCCACCAGGTGTAATGTCAGGATCATTAGGGGCAGTTGTTGGATCATACAAATCGGCTGTTACCAAAATCGCTAATCGAACTTTATCTGACCCACCATCTAAACTATGGCAACGATTTTACCATGACCATATCATCCAAGATGAAAAGGAATTAGACATAATACGCCAATATGTTCTGACTAATCCAGTACGTTGGGATGAAGATCACTTCAATGAATAAAGAATATAGCCTCAAGGGAACAGGTATGCCTGCTCCCCAAAACTAAGTTACCTAAACTGCCACATTATACAGTGTACTTGCCACATCCGTATCGAAGCGAACAAATGCCAGACGAACCGTCGCCGTCAGTTGATAGCTATCATAGTACGATAGATAATCGACACTCACAGCAATGCGTCGACGATACCCGACGTACCATCCCGGACGATAGACACACACCGCTTGACCACGATCATTGGTAGCACCGCCGACTTTACCATCAGCTTCAGTCAGAGGCATTTCTGCAGACACATACACCGGAATTCCATCGACAAACCCGATTTGTCCGGTTTGTGCCGTTGCCAACGGACCGGCTTTATCCATCGTCAAAAATTCGCTAATACCCAATAGTGACGCATATGTACCACTATCGACCACCCACGCCAAATCGGATGGACGTGCCGAATATTTGCCCGCCATCTTAAAGCGTGTCTCGCGCATTTTTGCTAGCGTCGGTGATGCGTTGCTCATATCGACAGCGTTATCTGTATTATCAACCAACGGCAGGTGACGCAAGCCATCCATCGCTAGATATTTAGATGTACCAGCTGGGGTTGTATGGTCGCTGTTGATATTACCAGTCGCTGTCGCAGTTGTATCGCCATTCAGCAACACATTATCAATCGCATCGGCAATCGCACGTACCGATTGTTCACGGTAAATATTCAGCACCGGAATGATGGCATCTTCCACCAACTCACTACTGAAGCCAACCCGCAACGCCAGTTTCTTGGCATTCAATGTAACTTTACCCGATCCAATTTTGCTATCAGGAATCGGATTACCACTACCGAATGATAACTGCGCTTCATCGGTTGTTTCCGGCACAAAGTACACATCAGGGTCTGCCCCTTCAATTGGCAATTCAAAGGGGTTACTCGGCATTTCAACTGCTTGGAAAAGGGGCAGAATTGTATTTTCCTGACGCGCTTTATTCCAAATTTGCTGACTCCACAAATCCGGCACCCACTCATCACCGAATCCGGTCAAGGTGCTGTATGCCAGTTCATCGGCTTTAGTCGCTTTAAGATTGGCCTTACCAATTTTATGCGCCAACGCATTTGAATAGCGTTCGCTCACACCATGGAAGCTCTTCGCCGAGCGCATCAGCATATAACCATGTAGCATATCCATCGCATCAAGCGTATCAAACTCACTCCCGACTTCAATGCGGGTTGTTTTCATGGCATCGCGTTCATCTGCAATCGGTAAACGCTTACGCGGGGTTGTTTCTGGGTTCATGTTATTTCCTTTCATATTTTCGTATTTAGTTGTTGCTTCTGCATGGATCTGGTTTTCTTCTCCATCAATGCCCAACCGTGCCATGTCTAACCCTAGTGCTTTATAAGCACTCTTCAGCGTTTGGACATCTGTATGACGTGGTTCTGCGGGGGTAGGTGTTAGGCTACCTTCGACAATCGGCCACTGTTTGATGTGACCGTCGTTGTCGACTTGCACTAGATGAGGAAGACTACCGGATGACCAACTCAATATGCCTTTATCCACGAGTTGATACACCGTTCTCACATAACGTTTGTGCATATCCAACTGTGCCTCTGCCCAGATACCGACCTCATCATGTCGTAGCGTATCAATCACACCAATGACAGCCGCTTTCAAGTTGCCATCTAATCCATGATGATAAAGAACTGGACGCTGGTCATACCAATCCAGTCCAACATCCGTATCTGGGGAAAAATACTCACCTTGTAAATCACGTTGGGTTGGGTCGCCCCATACGACGAGATACCCGCCGATGCGCCCACCCGACGCGTCAATCATTTTGACAGCATGTGCCTCTGCCATGTGCATAGTTTGTGCCTTTCCACTTGCTTATAAACAGCGTGAATACTCAAAAAATTCAACATTCTTAAACAACATAAAATTGTCCATTTGATAACTAGAGAACAACGCGAAGCGAAACGACATTTTATCGAAAGTAAACTTAGTAATATCAACAAGACAAATTGTAATAGTTATAAATCATTTGAAATTGGTAAGAACTCCGCAACGAAACATAGCATAGAGGGCTGAATGCTATGTATTATAAGAGGAGGAGATATAAATCCATCAGGAATTCCTGAGATCACAGGATCGTTTATGACCACATTTCATCAGTCGGGTATCCCCATACAATCAGGTTTGATTGTACGCGACGATTTAATTAACAAATTATCCCCTGTCCTCGATTATCCGCTGACGCTCCTCAGCGCGCCCTCAGGGTGTGGCAAGACCACGCTTGCATTACAAGTTGCACAACAATCACAAGCCGATGTTGTCTGGGTAACACCATCACAATACGAACATGAACTGCATCTCTTCTTGCAATTGTTGCTACGTAACTTAGAACAGGTTGCACCCGGTATCTTGTACTTGCAAAATATGGCGCAACAATCATTCGATCATTCAGCTATAGAAATTGCCACATACTTGCGCGACACAACCCAACGAGAGACATTAATTGTCATTGATGATTGGCATTTACTATCAACCCAATCTGCTGATAACTGGCTACAAGCATTAGTCAATGAATTACCCATAAACTGTCATCTGATGATTTTGAGCCAGCGTGTCCCGCTCCTCAATATGATCGAACTGATAGCGACGCGTAGTTTATTACGTATCTCGCAACAAGAGCTATATTTTACGCGTTCTGAAGTGTATATGCTTGCCAAGCAATTACGTGATGATGAACTGAATTCGGATGAGATCGAATCAATCTATGAGACACTGGATGGATGGCCTGCCGGTACCATCCTGGCACTCCAACCATCGACTGATTGGGTCGATTCATATAGCACCGAGACATCAGATAATTCTGAAACCAGTTCAACCACCATGTCTGAACTCTTATTCCAATCAATCGCCTCAAACATGATGAATCAGGAATTACCGGACGTACAACAATTTCTCAAATGGACATCTACAGGAGAATACTTTAGCTACGAGATGTGTGACGATGTTTTTGAAATTACTGATAGCATTGGAATGACATCGGAGGTAATCCAGCGTAATCTATTTATTAGTCAACGTGCAGGCGGGTATCAGTATCATCGCCTCTTCCGTGCCTTTTTACAGAACAACTTTCAACTCACAGAACCCGATAACTTCACCTCTGCACACCGTCGCCTTGCCGGATGGTATCAATCGCATAATCGTCCAATTCAAGCATTAGAACATTACTTCATTGCACAAAGCTACCCAGCAGCAATTGAGTTAGCTGAACGCATTGCCTTAGCCTATTTTGCTCAAGGCCAAATTGAAGCGATCTTATCCATCGGCGAGCAATTAGAACCCTATCGAGATCAAACACCTAACCTAAATTTTGTGCATGCTCAAATTTATCTTGGGCACAAAAGCGACCTTGAGCAAGCCTTATATTTTGCTCAATTAGCATTAGATGCTTATCAAGCTCAAAACCTGCCCGAACAATTCGAAGTTATGGTTTTAGTCGGGCGCATTCATCAGCTACGTGGCGAACTCGATCAATCGTTAGAGATTTTTGAAGAAATTCTACAACAGGACGATCTTCCACCGACACAACTTGGTGTGACCAAAAATCAGCTCGGTCTCACATATTACCGCCTAGGCAATCTAGAGCTAGCACTCAATATGCTTGAGCAAGCCCTTGAAGAAATCCAAAAAACCAGTAGTGTTTTCTCGCTCGCAAAAGTGTATCAAGAATTAGAATTGGTACACCGTGACATGGGCAATATCAGCGAAGCCAATGAATGTCTACAAAAGCAAATTCATTATTGGCGCCAACTCAATAATCCAGAGCAACTCTCTATGTCATTAAACAATCTGGGCTACCGTTATTATGAACAAGGGCAATATCAACAAGCGGAAGACGCCTATCAACAGGGTTTAGAGATTGTCTCGAGCATGACCAATGCACGGTCGCGTTACTATTTACTGACGTCGTTAGCCGATTTATATCGCGATCGTGGCGACTTATCTAGAGCCAAAAAGACATATCAAGATGCGCTCAGGCTGATCGCTCAACGCGAGCCATATGCTCAAACTGAAGTGATGCTCAACTTATCAATCTTATACCGCTGGCAAACGAAATATGAGGCAGCTTTAACCTGTGCCAATAACGCTATGGATGAGGCGAGTAAGCACCACTTAAATGGATTATTGGTACGTGCCCAGATGGCACAATGGCATATCCGCTTACGCCCGTGGTCAGTCCATGATATTCTTGCCGAAGTCGATGAATTTGAAACACAATACCCACATCTTACATCACACCCACCAGTTGAATACCTGACATTAAAACTGCACATTGCGATTTTACAATCGTCTATGACACAAATTCAGAACTTATTACGACGCATCGAGAAATTGAATCAACGAGGCGAATCAATCCAATTCTTCATCGCTGAAGTGATCCATGATCCAGATATGAAAGCATTCTGGGGCAAAGTAAAAGCGCAATATCCAGAGTTAGAACTAGCACGGCAAAGACGCACCCGAGTTCCAACACCCAATACCACCATCTTATCAATCGTCTCCGATACCCATAGCTTGCACTTTTACACACTTGGGTTAGAACGCATCAAGAAGAATAACGCATACGTTAAATTAGCTGACTTTAGTGCAGAACGTGTCCGCGAATTCTTATACTATTTTGTTTTTAATGGGTCATCTCGTCGTGAACAAATTGAAAATATCTTATGGGATGATAAAGACCCCGCAGCCCGTCGTGATAACTTCCATCAGACACTCTCACGTATTCGTGGTACACTCGGCTCACAAATTATCACGTATAATAGCGAAACTGAACTCTACCAACTGAACCCAGATGTTCAGTTATGGTGTGACGCGCTCCAACTCGACGCCCTTGTTTCCGAAGCTAGGCGTCTATCATATCGCAATCAACATGCGTACCAATTGTGGTATCAAGCAACTCAGATTTCGCAAGGTGAACTCTTACCAGGACTCGAACGCAATTGGATCACTTACAAGCGTCAATATTTCCATGATCTAAACATCAAAGCATGGACAGGGCTAGCAGAATTTTACGCGAACCGTCAAGATTATCGCGCAGCGGTCTCTGCTTATCAGTCCATAGAAACCTTTGCACCCTATCATGAAGCGGCATACCGTGCGCGTATGGAATGTTACGCTCATTTAGGTGAAACCGCCTCCATCGTCTCCACATATCGTGGACTCGAAGACCGCTTAAGACAAGATTTACAAGTTAGCCCGTCACCGCAATCTTATAATCTCTACCGCCAACTGATTTCACATGCATCGTAGGCTCGTCAAAGGCTGACGTGAGGCTTTTATTTATCGCTTAAATGATACAGAAATCAAAATACAATATTTGTACGGGCATGATGGATGCATCATGTCTTGTACGACTTTCCTGTGTACTTGCAAAGCAGTCCTCATAGATAGATTACAAATACAAAAATGAGATGGGGAGACTACCCCACCCATAGCAAAAACAGCCTGTTCAGCAAGGTTACATTTTTCAAACTGTCTAATTCAGCAGGTAGCTCAGCGCGCCTATGTATCGTAGAGACATAATCAAATAAACAATATATATCCTATTTGGGGGATGAATATTATGAAAAGTTTACTTACCACCGCATTCGTGAGTATGTACCGTAACCTGTTTACATTCCGTCAGGTTCTACCAGTTGCAATGATTGTCGCACTCATTATTGTTTCTCTACTACTACCCGGTACAGTTTTAGCAGGTCCAGGTTCATCATCAGGAGTTTGCGGTAGTTGCTAATCTAGATTCACAGGAGAAGTCTTATGGCTCTGCTAAACTACAAGCCACTCGTCAAACGAGAATCACCGTATTCGCTACCGCTGTTATCCGCGCAGCAACTATCATGCTTAAACAGCTTGGTTGGTGCAGCGACCTGTGACAAAGTGATCGAACAACGTCTGGTTATTGATCGTGATGAAAAACTGATGCGCAGCTATCAGATTGATAACACCACATTGCAGTATATAAAAACCATAGAAGCCAGTACCCTTGAAGATTTCTGTATCGCGCTACACAAATTACAAAGTACGATGATTGCGCAATAAAGGGATTGTAGCCTACTTTTAAACAATCTCACTGACGATATGGATAATCTTATGGACATTAAAAATATTTATGAAAACATCGACATCGACGAGCTTGCTGAGTATCAAATCAAGGTAAAAGGTGATATTGATTTACTCAAAAAACTCATCAGGCAGATGGGAAACTATGAAATCACGAGCGAAACAGCAGATACCGACTATCAAATCTGCATGATCCGCACAACACAGATCAACCAACGCTATCTTTTCAAGCTAATTGGTTTACTCATCCAAAAACACTATGCAGTCGTGTCGATTATATGTAGCAATATACCCAAAAAAAATAACGCTGATGAAGACACTGCTATACAAACAGAGATTGTCAACACAGTAAATGACAGCGATTTACCATCAGCACGGACGGCATAGTGTCATGACCTCAGTCCGTCCACATGCGATTATCGAGTGATGCAGAGGCGGGTCATCATATAGCCCGCAAACAGCATCGTAAGCACCTGCAGGTGATGCAATACTGTTTTGCGCAACATTGTTAACCATCTGATGCCATCTAACATCAGACCAACTTATGCATAGGTTAGACCATCTGTTCGCACAAAAGGTGACCATATGGTCGCACGTTGAGATTTCTTAACGCGGTTCTATCGCAGTTCAAATTTTGTGGGCATATAGTAGGAGATACTAATGACTGCAAATGAGGACTGAATATGTCCAAACTACTGCTCGTAAAACACAGTACATCAAACCATAATCCTAACCAACCTCCACAAGATTGGGGACTTACACCGGAAGGGATTCAACGGGCAAAAATTCTTGCGACGCATATCAAATCTTATGCACCAAAAAAACTGTATGCAAGTACCATGCCTAAAGCCCGTGATACAGCACAATTGGTATCTGTTGAATTAGGTGATATTCCTATCATCGAAAGTGCGCTATTAGAGGAACACAGCCGTAAGTCAAATGCCCCATACGGCTCTGCCGAAGCGTTTAACACCGCTATCAAGCGTTTGTTTGCTCACCCCAATAACCTGATCTTTGGTGACGAAACCGCTAAGCAGGCCCAAGATCGTTTTACACAAGGCATTACACAAATCCTCCAGAATACATCTGATGATGATAATGTCATTGTGATTGCACATGGAACCGTCAATACGTTGTTCACAGCCCAACACAATCCCATCGATCCCTATGACTTATGGTCACGCCTCAAATTGCCATCTATCATCGTGCTTAATCTACCCACATTTACATTAGACACGGTTATTGAAGATGCAGGCATTCCTTAACAGGTGCAAGCAGTCCTAGATTCAAAATCAATCCTATGAGATGTACAACAATTCCAATGCTCCAAAAATAACTTCCTGCATAATATTCTTATGCCTTACGAATAACCCCCGATTGTATGAGTAATTCATAAGTTAAGTATTCGATGAAACTTACGTGTTTCTTGTACGTACATAATGATAGGGGGCATTGGACATGATATAATCTACAATGTAAAGAACTCTATTGCATTGAAAACTAACGCTAGTAAGGAGCGATTATGAACTTTGGTTCGATACTACAGCTTATAGCAATATTGGCATTTGGTGTCGGTATTCTAGGTGTTGCATTTTCATTCACCTTAGCATCACAAGGTCGGTCAGCAAGAGGCGGTGTTTTGCTCTCGGTCATCGGCTTCATCGCTGGTATCGTGATGTTTATCATTAGTGCAGGTATTTTGATTGTCGAGCCAGCGCGTGCCGCAGTCATCATCAACGTTCTAACAGGTGAACTAGAAGAACCTGCCCGTGCACCAGGAACATCCATCATTATTCCAGGGTTGCAAGAATTTATCATCTACCCAACTGACCAACAAGAATACACAATGTCTGGTATTTCATCAGAAGGGCGACAAGCGGGTGATGATGCTGTTGAAGCATTGACCATCGATGGTCAGGAAATCCGTCTGGACATCACAGTCCTCTACCGTGTTGCGCGTGAAGATGTCAATCAAGTTCACTTGAACTGGCAAAACCGTTATGAAAACGGCTTCATCCGCCCGACAGTCCGTGCAATTGCCCGTGATGTTGTCTCGCAATTTGAGGCAGAAGCAATTTATGGTGTTGATCGTGAAGCACTCGGTGGCGCAATCCAAGAACGTGTTGGCGCACGTATGGAAGAAGAAGGTATTACACTAACCTCGTTGCTCGTTCGCCAAATTGACTTCAACGATGCGTTTGCTCAATCCATCGAACAAAAACAAATCGCAGAACAAGATTTGCAACGTGCCCGTACCGAAGCAGAACGTGATCGTACAGTAGCGTCCGGTCTTGCGGATGCAGCTGAGGAAGAAGCGCGTGGTCGTGCGAATGCACGTTTGATCGAAGCCGCTGCAGAAGCAGAAGCTCTCCGTGTTATCAGTGATCAAATCGCTGCTAACCCGAACTTGATCCAATACCTCTATGTCAGCAACTTGTCTGATAATGTTTCATTCGCATTGTTGCCATCCGATTCACCATTCATCTTCAATGTTGATGACTTCACCCAACTTGGCGAAGACTTCGAAGCACCAGCAGTTACAGAGACAAATCTGCCTAACTTCGGTGATACAGAAACCGAGCCTGGCAACTAATAGCAACAACATAAGCACAACACAAAGCGGCGTTTCTCTGTCTGAGAAGCGTCGTTTTTTTATTCATTTATTGCACAACTCCTTATAATTGTTTAACATTGTTAAGATAAGTTTAAAAAAGAATAGGTTCTAGGGGAGTCAATTAATATGCAATCCAATTTCCACGAGCGCGTATTGCTCAATTTAGAACGGTTACGTATTCTACGTGATCTGGCCTTACTCAATGATAACTTTGAAACGATATACGATAAGCTAACACAATATGCAAGCGATATTATTGGCGCACCAGTCTCACTTGTCTCTATGGTGGCGGCAGATTATCAATTCTTCAAAAGTCATGTTGGTCTACCCGACCCGTGGTCGACACGACGTAGTACACCGCTATCACACTCCTTTTGCCAGCATGTTGTTGCCAACAATGAACCACTAATTGTAGAAGATGCACGCGAGGTTAATTTTCTGAAGGATAATATGGCAATCCCAGATCTAAATGTAATCGGATATCTTGGATTCCCACTAACACTAAGTTCCGAGATGTCTTTAGGATCATTTTGTGTGATTGATAGCGAACCGCGTAAATGGACAGATAACGAAGTCAATATTATGCAAGAACTGTCAGAAATTCTCACTGCAGAATTTGAAACCCGTGCTCAAATTAACTACAATCGTGCAACACAAGACGATCTAAAGGCGATTCAAGTAAAGATTGAGTTATTGATGATGAACGTCAAACCAGATAATGACCATGCAAAGATTCTAGAAGAAATTAAAGCGTTCCGCACTGAACACAATATCTAACAACATATCTTGGCATAGAGCAAGTGAACTACGCCAATGCATCACATATTCTGCTGGTATTTTCTGCGGATGAACACAAGCAGTATGAACATAAATCCCATCACACCCAATGAAAATAATCCTATCGTCAAGGCAAGCTGTGGCGTAACCTGACTTACAACAACAGCAATCAATCCGAACAATATAGAAAAACCGTAGAGTATAAATAGAGTCTGTCGTTGGCTAAACCCAATGCTCATCACCCGATGTGAAACATGGTCTTTACCTGCTTGCATCGGCGAACGTCCTTCTGCAATCCGTGTCAAAATGGCAAGGTTGATGTCGAGTACAGGTAATGCTAACACAAAAATGGGAATCATCCATGTGACACTTAATGGCTGAACCGCAAACTGTAATTTGATAGCAAGAATGGCCAACACAAAGCCAAGTGTATACGCCCCCATATCTCCCATGAAGGTACTTGAGGGGTTAAAGTTATATGTCAGAAAACCAATCGCACTACCGAAGATTGCCGCCGCCAACATACTGACCAAAATTTGCCCCTGCGTTACAGCAATAAAGAGGAAGAAACCGGAGGTGATTGCAGATGTTCCAGCTGCCAATCCATCCATATTATCAATCCAGTTAACCGCATTGATGATCGCAACAATCCAAAAGAGTGTCAGCGGAATATCAATAAGAGGAGTGCCAAACAGGCGGATTTGTACCCCCGCAAATGTCACTACAATCGCAGCAATCGTCATCACCAATAGGCGAATCCGTGGGCTAAGGTCTTTACGGTCATCGAGATACCCAATCCACGCCAGCAATGTAGACCCCGCTACGATTGCACCTAGCTCAACCAAGTACGCAGGCGGACTAAAAAGCAAAATTGACACGACGAATGCAACATAAATAGCTGCACCACCCATCAATGGCATGTGGCTCGCATGGATATTCCGTTTATTCGGTGCCGCAGTCACACCCAAACGCATCGCAATTTGACGGGTGAGGGGTGTTAAACCTAATGATGCGGCAAATCCGACAATCATGATTGGTATAAACTGTAAGGTAGCGTCCATAACGCTAGTATACGGTTAGTTGCAATCCAATAACAAGGGACAGTCGTCTTGACAGTTAGTTAGATTTATCGTATTGTTATTATATACCGACCAGTCAGTTTATAATAAAGGTGATATGGATACACAATTTATCAGACTTTCAGATGGACGACGACTTGCTTATGACATTTACGGAGACCCTAATGGCACACCTGCGATGTACTTTCATGGTTGTCCGAGTAGCCGACTCGAAGGCGCATTCTGGCATGAATCGGCTCAACAGCATGGTGTCTGCTTAGTCACACCCGATCGCCCAGGTTGTGGATTATCCGACCCAAAAGCTGGACGCACTGTACTTGATTTCGTTGACGATATCGAGGAACTTGCAGATCATCTCGGATGGCATACATTCGGGGTCATTGGCATGTCCGGTGGAATGCCGACAGTCGCCGCTTGTGGGTATCGCATTCCCAATCGCATAACATTCGCCGTTGATTGTGCTGGCTGGATTCACCTATTAGAGGTTGGTCAATATGCCGAGGATATGGCACCGATGGATCGCATCTTTGGGTCGATTGCAACAAACGTTCCATTTTTATTATGGCTACCGTTCCGCGTGATGCGCTTCATCTTGTATACACAGGGAGAAGCAGGTTTCCGTCGCTTCTTCAAAAGTTGGGCCAGCCCCGCAGACCAGCGTGAGATGACAGATGATGACTTCGTTGCCAAGGTCATGGGTTTGACGCACGAATCGTTCCGACAAGGAACATCAGGTGCGGTTCAAGATGCAGTATTATGTTTCCGAGATTGGGGATTTCGTCTCGCAGAGATTCAAGTACCGGTGCATATCTTTCAGGGAGAAGCAGATTTAATGGTCGCGCCATCATTTTCTTATTATGCTGCCGAAGCCATTCCCAAAACAACCCTCACAACCTATCCAGATACGGGACACTATGGGTTACTGCGTCATAGTGTGGATGATGTATTTGCTAAAATCCAAGAGTACACAGTCCAACCCGCCCTCTAGTTCTGAACATAACGATACTGTCACATAAAGCTCTCATTTGTGTGACGGTACTCCCTAAGCTTAATCACTTACCATCTAGCCATAATTACGATATACTATCCTATACATTTAGTTTTATTGTAATTATTGATCTTAAATAGATTGTCAACTGGGGAAGTTCGTATAATGGAAAAGTATTTTGAGTATCGTTATTTAGATGCGGGTATTCACTATTTCAAATGGCTGGATGTATCAGCCGATGCAACCTCTGCTTACTATGATTTCATCATTCAGATTTACAAAGATATACCAGATGACGGACGCACTGTGCGTATGATCCATGATTATCGCACCGTACAATTTATCCCTTCGTCCAATATATTCCCTAAAGCGCGCTCACTACAATCAAAATTCCCCAACCTAAATCGTAAAATCGCCTATTTATCCTTCAACCATATGACAGAACATCTCGTTACAACATTGGCGCAGGCTGTCAATCGTCGTGGCACACGTCACTTCTTCACACAAGACGAAGAAAAATTAGCCATGGACTGGTTACTATGTGACTCGGTCCAAGCTAGTGTTACTTAATTACACATCTCTGTATTCTCATCCGTGTAACTAGAATCTTGTCACAACAAGAATGACGAGGATAACCTAGCATCTCTTCATAAATAAACTCTTAGCAAAATCTGTCATGCGATTCATCTTACCTTGTTATAGTGTAATCATGAATCGAAACGAGAAGACAGGATCTAACATGCGCGTCATCATTAGCGGAGGAACAGGATCAGTTGGTGTCCCACTTTCCAATGAACTTGCAACCGCCGGACACGAAGTCATCGTCTTATCACGAAATCCTGCCAATGCACCAGCCACACTACATGATGCAGTCGAGGTAACGCGATGGGATGCAAAATCTGGTGATGGTTGGTACGATAAAATTGATGCTGACACGGCAATTGTAAATCTAGCGGGTAAAAATCCAGCCAATTGGCGTTGGACAACTAGCCACAAACAACAAGTCCTCGATAGTCGCCTGAATGCTGCCCAAGCTGTCATTGATGCGATCCAACGTGCTGACGAAAAGCCGAGCGTACTCTTACAAGCCTCAGCTGTCGGATACTATGGCAATACCGGACAAAGCGAAACCTACGAATCAGCTCCTGCTGGCGACACATGGCGTGCAGCAGTCTGTATTGAATGGGAACATGCCTTAAAACCCGTCGAAGCAATGGGTATACGCGTCGCTTATTTGCGGATTGGTATTGTTCTTGATACTAAAGCTGGCGCACTCCCACCATTTATTCTAGCGGGACACATGCTTGGGCGACAACTCGGTACTGGTACACAATGGATACCATGGATTCACAACGATGATGTCAGTGGGTCGATTCATTATTTAATGGAAAACGATACACTCTCGGGTTTCTTTAATTTGACTGCCCCCAACCCAGCACAAAATCGTGAGTTTCTCAAAACACTAACAGGTGTCATCTCACGTCCGAGTATCTTTCCTGTGCCAGCATTTGCCTTAAAAATTGCGATGGGCGAAATGTCCAAAACAGTACTCGATAGTCAACGCATCCTACCACAGGCATTGCTTGACGGCGGCTATCCATTCCGTTTCCCAACTTTAGAGCCTGCTCTACGCGATTTGTTGTAATCACAAATTTGTTTTACTAGCTATCTAATTGTCAGATCGAGAAATTTACATATATCCAGTGAACACAACCAAATACTCAAATAAACCAAAGCTATGGATTACAGTAATAGACGTCACCACCAAAACTTACTGATGTTGTGCCCGGATCGACATCATCACAAAGAGCCTGTGCATTTCCATTATTTCTAGCAGCAACCAACCAAACAGGATATACACCAATAGATGTAGCATTTGTGCATCGCTTATCATCATAGAGATCGTACGTTACCATTGGCGGCAAAGAACTTGAGTTACCAAAATCTATATAGTAAAGAGGTCCAAAATCAACACAGCCTTTGAGGTTTTTCTTTGACTTCTTTTTGTCATCTTCTTCATCATCTTCTTCAATAATTATCACAGGATCATCATCCGGAGAGCCAGTACATTCTGCAACTGTCCCGGAAATGAACTCCGCTTCAATCGCAGCCGCACACCAACCTGCTTCCCACCAATATCTACTAACATCTGTTGTCCCATCACCACAATCCCATTCGGTATAACATTTATTATCTGTAAAGTCATCTTGGGTAAAGATAGGTGCAGTAAACAATGAGAGTGATACTAAAATTACAATTAGTAATGTATATCTCGTAAACACACATCCTCCTAAATATTAATTCTAGTTATTAGCGCAATTATATCAGGTTTTGACCAGATGATATTTACAACTCACATCAGGAGTATTTGCTAGACAATCTATAAGCTGTTCTGTCAAATCATCAAGATCAGTTTGAACATCTCAGCAGGATAAAATCATCATATAGTATGAGGGTGTTATGGCAAATCGTCGGGATCAGTGAGTTCCTTCGTATCACCATCATCAGGTTTTTGGAATCGCTCGGTATCGCCACAATATTTCGCAGGTCGAATCTGTACTGTCGCACCATGCATCTCAAAGATCATCTCGAGGATAACAGCATCTTTCAACTCACAGCAGTGCATTACAACCGATGGTAACCGAAACACCAAAACCATGGCATCCATCAGCGATAAATTGGGGTAAAGATCGTTATGCATCATCGAGTCAATCACGCGCATCCGTTTAGCAGGTAGCACATCAATCAGGACCACATCAAACAGCGTTTCTTTGCGTTTTGGGGTTGTTGGCTCTTTTTCATTACTGTACGAAGATAGCATAAATTCTCTATATCAAAATTTCAATCAGTCAAACATCTACAGGGCAATTATAATTGTAGTAGACATTTGCCAATTCGCCTACCTAATTCATATTATTGTATGTTTGAAATTGATGTGACTTAGGTCTGATTAAGCATTTACACGTTTTTTACATTTTTTATGAACCTCCTAAATATCACTCGATACAATTGAGAATAATACTCAATATAGAGGAGGTAAAGTATGGACATTCATGATGATGATAAACCTGTTGGTCGTATATTATCACGACGTGAAATTCTAAAATTGATTGGTGGCAGTAGTACAGTCGCTTTTCTTGGCTTCAGCTTTCCCAATATCATTTCCGCACAAACGCCAACATCAACACCATTACCCAATTGTATAGTCAAACCAGAGCTCACCGAAGGCCCGTATTTTGTTGCAAATGAACTCAACCGTTTTGACATCCGCATCGAACCATCTGATGACAGCCTAAGAATAGGAACACCGTTGTATCTTATTTTTCAGATCTCCGACGTTACACAAGGGCAATGCAAACCATTAGAGGATGCACAAGTAGATGTGTGGCATTGTGATGCAGATGGTACTTATTCTGGTGTTGAAGACCCTGGATTTGATAACGAAGGGGAAATGTGGTTACGTGGATTCCAAGTAACTGATGATACAGGACGTGCGGAATTTTTAACAATTGTTCCAGGCTGGTATTCAGGACGCGCTGTTCATATCCATTTTAAAGTTCGTGTATTAAGTTTAGATGGCGAAAGCTATGAATTTACATCACAATTATTCTTTGATGCCGAACAGATAGAGGAAATCTATACACAAGAACCTTATACGGCACATGGCTTACCCGACACCCCAAACGAAACTGACTTTATCTATCGAGATAGCGAGGATCTACTTACTATCACTATGAATCCAATGGAAGAGAGTGATTTTGAGAATTTGAATGAGAAATTAGAAACAATTGACTTCGATTCTGGTTTAGTCGCCGTGTTTGATCTAGGTTTAGATCTTAGCGATTCTGCTGTAGGAGCAAGCGATAGCATGAATCAGGGGCGGGAACGCAGATAGTTCAATAACAAATAACGAGACAGGTTGTCAGGTTATCTGTCTCACATCTAGCATTATTTCCCCCCACTTATCCCAAATAAAATCAGCGTTTTCAGCATTTTTATCCCAAAAACTTTGGGAAATGAACAAAACTATTAATCGACTTATCCCAAACCAAATCTTAATATAACCCAATATCCCAAGCCAATTCATCTGACGAAATGGATGTTGTAATAAAAGCTGTTCAAAACTTTGAACAAGCCTGTCAAAAAGCTGTTCAAAACCTGTTCAAAACTTTGAACAACTTAGGTATATAATAGGTCAGCCTGTTCAAAACTTTGTAACAAATAGCGTAACTGTTCAAAACTTTTGCACAACTTGTTCAAACTGTTCAAAAGTATACGAGTTTTGAACAAGCGCCTGTTCAAAACTTTTTACCCAAGTAACCCAAATCAATTTTTAATTTTGGGATAACTCCCACTTGAAATAGGGTGTTTTTGGGTAAGGGTTGGGTTATATTACCCAAATTACATTTTGTATAACAAAGTTTTGAACAGTTTGAACAACCCCTACTACTACAACTACTAATTAAACAATATAAAATACTTATGAACATTCTTTTAAAAAACCGTCCACACTCCAAAATCCTTAGCAAGTATTCCAAGACAGTGATACAATTTAGCATACCGGAACAATTAAGGACTAAATGGTCGATGACTGAACTAACCTCAGAACAAGAAATTATTTTGCTTAGAAAAAAAGTCAAGATTTTGACGAAGCTTGCAGAAATTAGTGAATCACTCAATTCACGCGTTCATCTAGAACCGTTGCTACGTCATATCATGCAAGTGGCTGTTGATATTACCGAATCGGAAGCAGCATCAGTTTTATTATGGAATGCAAAGACCCATCAACTATTTTTTGCAGCATCAACTGACGAAAGTGCAGATGAACTGATCGGAAAACCTGTTCCTATGGATAGTATTGCTGGTACAGTCTTGATGCAAAACAAAATTATCCAAGTGGATAACGCTCGTAACGATCCACGTCACTACGATCAAGTTGATTCGGATATTGCATTTGAAACACGCTCATTATTGACCGTACCAATGACCTATAAAGATCGTGTAATTGGGGTTGTACAAGCACTCAACAAAAAACAATTACCGTGGACACAAGACGACCGGCATTATCTAGAAATATTGTCATCACAAGCTGCTGTCGCGATTGAAGGGGCACAGTTGGTTATGGAATTACGCCGTGCCAATGAAGACCTTAAAGAAGTAGATAAACTGAAAAACGACTTTATTGCGATTGCCTCACATGAATTACGCACGCCATTAGGTGTTATTATGGGATACGCAAGTTTTCTACAAGAAGAGACCGTCAGCGACCCTGAAGCAGCTGAACATGCCAATAAAGTAATGGAAAGTGCCCTTAAGCTTCGTCAGATTATTGAGGATATGGTAAATCTACGTTACCTCAAACAAAATCAGCAAGACTTGATGCGCGAACGCAAAACCATTGCCCAAGTGCTTGAAGAAATTGAAAAGGTAACCATCCAGATGATTAATGTAAATCATCACGATTTCAAAGTGGTTCTACCAGATCAGATGCCAGTCGTAAGTGTAGATATTAAACGGCTTTCTATGGCAGTGAATAATCTCGTTAACAATGCTGTTTCCTTCACACCACCTGGGGGTGGAATTACGATTAAAGCCGAAGCTGATCGAAGCAATGTTATCGTTAGCGTAAGTGATACCGGTGTAGGTTTAGAACAAGATCAGCTCAGCAAAATTTTCACTGAATTTTATCAAGTTGAGGATTATATGACCCGCCATCACGGAGGCTTAGGTATTGGCCTGAGTATTACTCGCGCGATTGTGGAAGCACATGGCGGACGTATCTGGGCAGAAAGTGCTGGTAAGGGCAAAGGATCAAGTTTCAAATTTACATTACCCATTATCAAAGGTGGTTAATTAATTTGTGTTGGCATGAGCTGTTCTGGCTAACATGATCCCACAATACAGAAATTTTTAGTAATGATGGAGTTACATAAGGAGAACTCATATGACTGTTTCATTTAAGTGGTTAGGACATTCAGCATATTCTCTCGATATTGATGGACACGCAGTCGTCATCGATCCCTTCCTAACAGGAAACCCCCTCGCAGTATCGAAGCCCGAAGATATAGAAGCAGAAGTAATTTTGATGACACATGCACATGGTGACCATGTGGGTGATAGTGTCGATATTGCTAAGCGCACAGGTGCGACCGTTGTCTGCAATTTTGAGATGGGTAACTGGTATAGTGCACAAGGTGTCGAAAATGTTTTCCAAGGTAACCCCGGTGGAACATATCGCAACGACTGGATGGATGCTAAATGGACAATCGCTTTCCATAGCTCATCATTCCCCGATGGTACATACGGCGGACAACCCAATGGTTTCGTCATTCGTGGTGGCGGGAAAACACTCTACCACGCCGGAGATACCAGCCTCTTTAGCGATATGTCCTTAATTGGTGAGGAAGGACTCGATGTAGCATTCTTGCCAATTGGTGATGTGTTTACGATGGGTATAAAAGATTCTGTCAAAGCAACTAAATTGCTAAACCCTAAATATGTCGTGCCAATGCATTACAATACATTCCCACCTATCCAACAAAGTGTCACCGACTGGGCCGAGATGATTAATCGCGAGACAAAAGCACAACCGATTATCGTAGATCCAGACGGCACATTTACCGTTGAATAAAATTGACACCGATATGTATGAGCATACAGATGTTGTTCAATATAATTGATTTTCTTGCGAGGGAAGGTTTACACGCCTTCCCCGATGAATAGATGTGTATCATACGAACGGTCAATTCAGAAGAAACTTCAAAACTGATTCTGATATAATATCGGGCCTCAGAATAATTTCGATACAGGAGTTTAGTCATGCGGAAGTTTATTAGCCTTATTATGGGGGTATTGATTGGTGGCGGATTAGGTGCGCTACTCGTCACATTATTTTCGCCTGTCTCTGCTGACGAATTTCGAGCAAACCTCAAGGCACACTATGACCGTGCAATGGCTGCTGCACAGGTCGCGAGTGCCAAACGTCGTGCCGAGTTAGAAGCTGAATTAAAAGCGATGCACGATAAACCATCTGAAGATAACGCAAATTAGCCACCACACATTATAGAAGGACATCCCGATTATGGTTACACTTGGTGATATTATTCGCGCTCACCAGCGTCTTAAACCACTCCTGCCGTATACACCATTAGAAGGCGCACCTGACCTCGGTGATAACATATATCTCAAGCTAGAAAATGCTAATCGAACCCACTCATTTAAAATTCGGGGCGCACTTAATGCGATGCTTTCATTAGATGATGCCGCTCGCGATAAAGGCATTATAGCCGCCTCATCCGGTAATCATGCACAAGCAGTTGCCTATGCTTCACACGTAACGGGAGCGAACGCACAAATTCTGATGCCGAAACATACCCCCAAAAAGAAAGTCAACGGTGTTAAACGTTATGGTGCGGAGCCAATACTTTTTGGTGATAATTATGATGAAGCCGAAGCTGAAGCGATCAGACGCGCACAGACTGACGGCACATGGGTATCTCCCTATAATGATGCAAATGTCATTGCTGGTGCTGGAACCGTTGGCGTCGAAATTATTGAACAATTACCCGATGTTGAACGGCTTGTGGTTTGTGTCAGTGGTGGTGGCTTAATTTCCGGTGTTGCGACTGCTGTCAAAGAACTCAAACCCGATGTCGAAGTGATTGGCGTAAATGCCGAATCTGCGCCAGCGATGTATAACGTCTTCTATAATACAGACAAACCCCAAATCTGGGAGACCCTCGCCGAGGCACTCTCCGGTGAAATCGAAAAAGGCTCAATAACGGTGCCGATTAGTCAACAATATGTGGATGATATGGTGCTCGTCAGCGAAGAACAAATTGCTGCTGCGATGCGCTGGATGATTGATGTACAAGGCTGGCTCATTGAAGGCGGGGGAGCTGTCGGGATTGCCGCAATGCTCCACAATATCATACCAAATGATGGGGTAGTGACAGCGGTAGTTGTTAGCGGTGGCAATGTTGATGCCAGTACAGTACGTGATATTTTGAATAATAAAGAAGAATCCCGATACGAACCTCAAAAATAATTTAGGAATACAACGATGACCATGACACTCAACTGCACCCAATGTGGTGCACCATTACAACCCACGGATGCCCAAATTCGGTCTAACATCATGACCTGCAATTTTTGTGGGACAGTGCTTCATCTTGTCGAGGATGGATTAGAAAAATATCAGAACGACCTCGTCCAGCGTAAACCGCCAGCAGATGTCACTGTCAAACGTTATAAAGACGGTGGCATTTCCATTAAAGCCAAATTGACTGAAATGGGAAATGATACACAAAATCGCGGTCAGGTCTCGCGTAGTGCACTCTATATTATTCTTGGCGCAACAGGACTCGCAGGAATTGTCACACTTGTGTTTACTGGTGATTTTGGACTCGCTATTATCGCGGTATTTAGTGCATTTATTGCTGGATTGTTCTTAGCGACGTCTGGCAAACCGGCTATTATAATCCGTCAAGGCGTCTTGGAAACACAAGCTGCTACAAATTGGAATCATCGTTTCACACCGATAGAAAAAATCCGCCAGTTGTATATCTCGACACAATCATTTGGTGATTTCGGCACGACCCATTACATTTATGCGCTGTTAGACAATGGAAACCGGATTCGGGTTTACGGTGGGTTCGATGACCCTGAGGTTGCCTTTTATGTAGAAGAGTTGCTCGAAGTCGAAATGGGGCTGTTTAACTTGCCTGTATTTGGTGATGCACCCATTACCGCAACCCAAGATAATAATGTCGCGCTTGAAGCTGATATTGTGATACCTGAAAATTGTGCCAATTGTGGCGCGCCATTAGGTGTCACGGCACAGCAACAACAACGCGGTTTTATAACCTGCAACTTTTGTAGCACAATTACTCTCTTATATGCTAAAGATGCCGATAAACCACTACTTGGATTATTATCCATCGATGACCCTAATTTACAATTTTCAATCACCGAAACGGATACGTCATTAACTATCACTGACGCAAAGCAAGAACTGAACATCGCCAATGGGCAATTGATGGGGGTATCTGGTAATCCTGAATTTTTTATCAAGCAAGTCAAACAAACAGGGACAGAATTTGAATTAGGCGAGATGTTTGATCGCCTGAAAAATATCGAACAACGCATGGCATATTCTGACCAAGTGGATTTCAGTGGGAATGACTCAGAGAAAAAACAACAGGTCATGGATTGGTTATTCGGCGATACAGAATTCCAAATCGTTGCTAAATCTAATGAGAGCGAATCCGTTATTCTCGACGGTATCAACGACCCACGGGAAGCAACAATGATTTTGATGATGATTCAACAACAGATAAGTTAAGCTACAAAACCTACGTTAAAATAGGCAAGTGCGGATAGGTCTCTTTAAACTGCGTCAACCAATGCCTTACGCCTAACTTCTGCAAGGTGGTTTGCGCATGTTGTTTGAGCGTTGCATCTTCTTGTAGATATGCCAATGCTAACTGGCTGGCTACCACATCAAATGGACGATACGGCTCAGCGAGTTCTATCGCTTTTTTTAAGTAAGTAATTCGTTTTGGGATGTTTATTTTTTTGCATCCAGCTAGACAACGATAAGTAACAAGCCGGGGAATGTATACCTTTTCAAATTCTGAGGCGATTTGATACGCAATTTGGGCTAGGTCTAATGCTTTGTCATGATCTTTGGTCAGCGTATAAAATTGGCTCAATGTAATCGTGGTCAATAGATGAGACATCGGTGCCGACATCGTTTGATAGGTTTCATATGCTTCAGTCAACAAGGGATAAGCATCTTCATATTGACGGCGATGCATTAACACAAGCCCTAAATTAGCAGTGGCACGATGTTGTTCTTTCCAACTTTCGAGTGTGGTTGCTATTTGCCAGTGAGATTCTATGTACTCCTCACTCTTTTCTAGTTGCCCGCGCAACAAGTAGACAAGACCAAGATTACCCAACTGATTCCCAAGATGCCATTTATCTTCTTGTTGGGTTGTTTGATCAATTGCTAGATTGAAATGATGTTCTGCATCGTTATATCGCGCTTGACTCCAGCAAGTTAACCCTAACATTTCATGCACGTCGTAGACATTGTCATAACCGGATTCGAGTGCGATTGTCAGGACATCGTGTGCCTTCTCATACAACCCACTTGCCCAACACATGATGCCATAAATCAGATAGGTGTCTTTAGCCAGCTCTTTATCGGTAAATGCAAGTCGTCCCACATAATTGACCGCTTTTTGTGCTGCTTCACGCGCTTTTGTCAGGTTGCCGGATCGTCGCCACAAGTGTGCCCACATCGAGTGAATTTTCGTCTGACACCACCACTTATCTACTCGTAAGTCTATGTGTTGCATCACAGGATTGTTTTCTGCTTCTTTTAGGAATTGTTTGGCTGAGCGGATATTTTTTTCACCCCCTTGTAACATCGTGAAGATTTTTACTGCGACTGCCATGATGTAATAACGGGGTAATTTGTTATCCAGTGTATAAGTGATTGCAACCTCACAGTAGTCAAGCGCTTCTGCCTCATTATCCATTCCGCGTGCAAGGCGCGCACTTTCAATTAAATTATAGGCTTTGCGTTCCGAAAACGTTTTCGGCTTAAAATCATGTTGAGTTTGTAAGTCTTGTATGTACTCTTCTTCTCTAAGTACAAGCATTTCAGCTAACCGTTTAATGCCATCCTGACGGTAGTTTCGGACTTGTCTCGGCGCACGAAAGATCTGTTCGGCAATCCATGTTGTTGATATATGCGAGGTCACAAAATAAAGATGATATAACGTGCTCCATTGGCGTAATTGCGGATAGCTATCATCACCCATATCCAACTTGAGTTGTTTTTTTAATTGCGCGTGCGTTGTATATACATCTTGTAGTTGAAAGGAATTTTTAGTGATGAGGTTATCCGGTTGCCGAATTCCTACCGTTTGGCGTGCTTGTCGCAACTCTCTCACAATGATTTCTTTTAATATCTTATGAAGCTGTTGATGGGCTTCATTAGGGGTTGTGTAATTTGCAAGGAGATAGGTATTCAACCATATCTCATTGGGATTTTGCCCTTTACGAAATTGTTTGAGGGTGTCTTTGAGTTGTTGAATGAGGTCGTCTATGTCCGATATATGAACACGATTTTCGGTTTGCATCCTGCTAATTTCCGTTTGATTTCCGTTTTTCCTAGATTTTCAGTGTAGCACAATTAATAATTAATGCTTGGGCAGGAGCTTCTAAAATGTAGGTTGAACACATTGCACTATTCCACTGACTGACACATAAAATGCCCATATTTTATAAAGAATCACCGTGAAGGGGTATGATTCAGATGTCAGATAATTTTTCGAGTTTCCTTAATGATGGTAATATGTCGCACCATCACTATGCTGATTCTATCATCAAACGTACTATGACACATTTGCACGATAAAAATATAGATCTCATTTCCGCCGAAACAGATGTCGCCACATTTAGTGATTTACAACGCATTGCACAACATATGACAAAGACATGTGGACGTGTTGTCATATTGACATCGCAAGATGAATTTACATATTTGATTATGGCCAAATCTGCGAATGTACAGCATTTATATGTGGACGAAATTGTTTCAGAAATTGCGTCTAACTATGGTGCGCACACAAGTGGTGATGCTTATTCTGCTATGGCACAATTTCACCAACAAAATATTACACCCGAATTGATTGATACGGCTGTTGAGTCTGCAATTATCGCCATCCCATTTTTACGATCATAATGCCGTCTCAAACGTAATTCAAATTATCTTGTAAGGCAGTTGTAATCGGTACAACCTATACTCTGGTCATATAAGAACGAAGGAGTACCGATTATGAAAGTTCGTGTTCAGGCAAAAGATGACACCCAATCTGTGATTGCAGAGGGACATACACGTCAGAACGAAGTTCGGATGTTTGAGAATAACTGGTATTTTGAGCCTGAGGCTGTTGATATGACACATCTCGTCATCAGCGATAGGACATACAATTGCCCTTATAAAGGGATTGCGAACTGGCTGGATTATGTTTCACCAGAGTTAACCGCTAAAAATGTCGGGTGGATTTATCAAGAACCTTTACCCACCTACAATTTTACCAAAGGTCAAATTGGATTTTATGCACGGGCAACTGCTGGAACAACAACGACACAACTAGATGATGATGCTTAACGATTAAGTGTTATTATCATGTGCGCCATCAAGATAACCTGCCATCCACTTCATGACATCTACCGACCCTTGTGGATTGGCTTCGCCTGTTGTTAACTGGCGATCAATGACTTCGTCACTGCGTATGATCGACGATTTACTGCGTTTATCAGACATTCTGATGATAAGCTGTGCCAGTTCCCGCAAATTTTTGGCAAGCACATATTTCTCTTCTGTTGATAGATCCCCGCTGACATTATCGAGTTCGTTTCGTATTGTATCGCCATCAACTTCCGATAATGATCGCCTGTCGAATGCATCAGTGATATTTTCGAGGACAGTATAAGCAGTACTCACCACATCTGCAAATTCTGTTAAGTCTCGATTACCCATTAGCTTACGCATAGCAATCGCTGTTTGTAAAATTTCGCGCGGGGCATCATTGACGCGCTGTTCTTCTAATTCACGGTCAATCCGTTGTAACTTCACGAGTGAACATGCTTGTGTGAAGTTGCGCCACCAACTATCAATTCTTGTGATAATAACCCTGTTGTTGTCAATTGTCGCATAAATTCGGGCGACACCTTGTACAATAGTTTCTGGATCATTTTCTTCCAATTGTTGTAAGAGTTGTGTCACAACAACCCGTGTTGTGGAATCTAACTGGAGTGCGTGGGCTGTACCGAACAGTTGCCACAGGTGTCGATTGGAGATATTAAGGGTAGGATGTTGGGCAATCAAGCGGGCGAGTGATTCGATCATGGCTTGCGTATCGGGTGACCATTGCCAATGGTCTAATAAGACAAGATAACTATCAGTCATATTTTGTGGCAACACATTATCAATATCCGCTACCCAATTCATCAACGCTTGTACTTGTTCGAATGATTGTTCTGTATTTTGAAGAATCTGGCTTAAACGCGGGAAGAGCATCCCACGATTCGCAAGATGTGTAGCTACCTCAACAAATAAATCGTTATCATTCGACTCGATAACATGTTTTAGCAATACATCAAGCGCAGAGTCCGTTAATTGTTGACTGGTTTGTGTCCCCAATTGCCTTAAGATAGATGCCGGACGATAAATAGTCGGTAAAGCGACCTTATCTTCAGAATTGTATAACATCCATAAACGCTCAACAATCGGATCAGAAACAATATTTTCTGCTTCTAGTTGCGTCGCATGGAAGAGCGCAAGCAAAAAGTATTGGGGCTCATCGTCTAATAGAGCTTCTAGTGAGTCTGTACTGGTTTCGCGCAGCGCATGACCGATACCACTTGGTAACGCATTCATGAGGGCTGTATCCGAGTAGAGTTGCTCAAGTAGATCGGGTACACGGCGTGTAGTAATTAAGATGAGGCGGATGCCAAGTTCACCGCTTTCATGTGCACGCGGTTGTGCTTTGAGGATACCATTGCGTAAGATATCATTAAGTTCATAAGTGGTTGGCTCACGCGCGATGAGCTCGAGCCAACTGACCAGTGTCTGTACGTCGCCTTCATTAATAGCGACATCGAGAGAATTAGTCGCGGCGATTTGCAAGCGTGGCAACCAACGTTCATCAATCCCAAGATTACTTAGCCGATTGCGTACAAAGACATACACGGTATCCGGTTGCGATTCTAGCATATCGTCGAATACATTGGTGAGCGCATTTTCTAAGTTTTCGTCACGGTTTAACTCTTCGGCAACGAGTTTGCCTGCAACCGCATCGCGATTATTCAGCGCATTATATAGTAATTTTTCGATGTATTGATAACGTAAGCGTCCTTGTGGTGCATTACGACCCTCTAGTGCTTGGATCATGAGATCCGTCTCGACAACATCACTATGCCTGACCTGTAAATCGACGGCAAAACGTTCTGTCAGGGCGGTCAAATTATCGCTCAGATTATCCTGCTCAATAAAACTCAGGCTTAGAATGTCCATCGGCTTAATTTCGGAGACAAAATCGATCACATCGCCTGTCCATAATCGGTGTAGCAGATCAATATAGGCATGTTCAAGCACTGCTGGAATCACCTGTGGACGCTCATAATCAATCACCCACTGGTTTGCGTCATCAAAGTTATCCGCAAACATGAGATTTGGGACAGGTTGCTGTAACTCATCCATATGTGCAGAAAAACTAACCCGCATAGCAATTGCTGATGGCAATAACATACGGACGCCTTGGATAAAGTCAATCCGGCGGGTCAAGTTGGGCGGGAAATTCCGAATAATCAAGTGGCGTTCATGCAACAGCGCGCCCACACAGGTCATCGCTAATTCAAATCGATTGTTGAGGATGTCTTTTACGAATGTTTCAATTTGCTCAACGCGGGTGTTCAGGCTACCGGTTGAGATGGGCGGTAATGTCAACGGTGCAACTTCAATATGATGGGCTTTGTAAATGGGGATCGGTGTATTGATGAGTGCTTGCAAAGGTGCAAAACGTGCGCCAATACCTGATAAAACTTCATATGGAATCAAAATATACTGAAATACCGGTAGCTCTGGGTTGCCTTGCTGATAATGCGTACGCGCAAGAATAGCTGTCTTGTCGTCAAACTGTGCCATAGCAATCGCTTGCGACTCACGCTCATTATCAAATGGGAGTGGTGTAACATACACGGCTTGTTGATAGGTCGTGATGTCCTGCGAGGGTATGCCCTCACTATAGGCTAGAATTTCAAATGTCTTATCATTTTGGTCGTGGTTGGTTGCATACCCAACAATCACATATTCCAAGGTTATGGTCACGCAGGCATCCTTTAGTTGGCTAGCAAATAGTGTAGTCCATAGGAAACGCCTACACATTTTGGCAAATTGCAGTCATTCTTGCAAGGTGTCCTCTGGTATTCAATTTAATTCATCATGCTTTTCTTAATGATGCTATGATCATTATCTACACATTCACCATGAAAATAGATACCATACAAGACAAAACAGATTCGTAAATCTAGTGAAATATTTTGTGTAATATTGTGCCGCTACGCAATACCAGTCTTTTCAGATAAAGAGCGTGGGGCATGCGTCGGGGATTCGTCTATATAGAGATTCTCATGAGATCAGTATAATGGAGGCATCTTGATCGACTATAGGAGCATATAATGCAACGATTTTTGATACCGATTTTTATCATGTTGTTATTCAACATTGCTGGTGTACATGCACAAGGGGCACCAGCACAAGTTGACATCGCATTGAATGATTTAAGTAATCGTGTTGGGCAGACACTTGCCATCACCGATGTGAATTGGCAATGGTTTCAGGAGACATACCCAAGTACTGCGCTGGGTTGCGAAGGGGGTCAGGGTACAGGTGGTGATTTCCCTGCATATCAATTTTTATTGACATATGCTGGCGTAACCTATGATTATCGCGTCTCTGCGGATAATACAATTGTTGTGCTATGTAGCCAGCTTGACCCTAATCAGTCAACACCCACACCACCACTTGATGAGCAGTATTCGAACCGTCTCTGTATCGAATCTGAGGGCGACCTCCCATATATGCGGACGCGCCTCAATGTCGGCTTGGATGCTGAAGTGACATCGGGTGTATTGAATTTTCGTGCTGGACCCTCACCGAATGCCGAGGTTCTACAACAGATCCCAACAGGCGTGCCGTTCCGCATTGAAGGTGGACCGAGTTGTATTGAGGAGTTTGTCTGGTGGTATGTCAACGCCAATGGACAATTGGGCTATGTTGCCGAAGGTCAAAATGGCGATTACTTCATCGAACCACAACGCCCTGACCCGCTTCAAAGCCGCGAAACCATCAGCACTGCCAATATGAACCAACTGCAACAATTAACATCTATCGTTGGGAATTTTGTCCCGAATCTATCTTGGGCGAGTGATGGCTTACGCTTTGTTATGCCGGGGGCTGTTGGCTCGGACAGTATCTGGTTGTATCGCACCGACCAGCTAACACTCTTGCCCGAGATTATTGAATCTGACGAAACAATGACGACCATCGAAATGCACCCGAATGGCACACAAGCGATGTTTGGCACTGAACAAGGTACGGTGCACTTGTGGCAAGTGATTCCTGACCCGAATATCAATATCTTTGAGACGCTGTTCCTCAACACCCATCAACGTGCGATTACGTCAATTGCATTTAGTCCTGATGGTGCACGATTTGCAAGTGCAGGACAGAGCGCACTGACCACCGTCAATGTCGATAAAACATGGGCGGCGATTATATGGGATGTACAGACTGTCTCGCAGGTCGCAATTATATCGGGGCACAATGGGCTAATTCGTGATATGGCGTGGAGTCCTGATGGAACAACCATTGTCACAGGTGCAGATGATAGCACTGTTCGTTTTTGGGATGCATCAACTGGCGCACAACTTGGTGTTGTCGAGGTCGGTGTGCCTGTATCCAATATTCAATTTAGTAGCAACGGTCAATTCGTCGCAGTTGGCTTATCGCAATCCGATGGACGCGTACTACTTCTCGATTCGGCTGCACGCGCACTTGTCGCTCAATATCAAGTGACTGCGGCGGGTGTTTCATCGATTGCATTCAGCCCTGACAATACCATGTTACTGGTCGGTGGGTCGGATAATACCTTTGCGATTTACGATACCCAGAGTGACCAGCCTATCACCGCACTCTCCGTCAATGATAATGTCCGCCATGTTAGCTTTAGTCCTGACGGATCGTTTATCACCGTTGCCACCAATAAACCCGAAGTCCTCTTCTTCGGCGTTCCTTTTATATCTGGATAATTTTTTCTGCCCTCTACAATTGTGGAGGGCAACACCTTTATCTTTCCTATATAGTATCGTGAGTTCCCACGTGTTATGGATATAGCAATAAATGACTATCCCTCCATCTAAAATATGATAAAACTATAGATGGAAACGATAATAGGAGACGATCATGACAGATTATCACATTGCACAGGTCAATATCGGGCGTATTCTCGCGCCAATCGATAGCGAGATTATGCACGGATTCACCAGTCGATTGGATGAAATTAATGCGCTAGCAGACAGCTATGATGGGTTTGTGTGGCGATTGCAAACTGAAGAAGGTGATGCCACCGCATTACGCCCCTATGAAGATGATCAAATGATTATCAATATGTCTGTCTGGGAAAATATTGATGCATTATGGGAATATACCTATAAATCGGTACATGTCGAATTGATTAAAGACCGTAAGCAATGGTTCGAGCATATGAAAGTGTATATGTGCCTATGGTGGGTGCCTGTCGGCGAGATTCCAACGCCTGATAATGCTAAAGAACGCCTCGCTTACTTAGAGCAACACGGCGTGACTCCCTATGCGTTTACATTTAAGAAGCGGTTTACTGTTGCCGAGCTGGAAGCATACCAAGTCGTCGAGTAAAGGAAAACCCGTATATAATTGAAGTATGATGACAATCATATAAGGCGGTAAGTCACCCATGGTTTTAGAGCATACCCTCACAATTGATGCATTTTATGAACAGTATGCCGGACAACCCTATGAACTCATTCACGGAAAGGTTGTTAAGATGTCACCTACAGGATATTTGCATGGCTCAATCGCGCGACGAGTAGCAGCCATTTTAGGGGCACATGTAGATAGTAAACGACTTGGGGATGTTGTGGGAGCAGAAACCGGATTTGTATTGGCTGAGGATACGATGCGTGGGGCAGATGCTGCCTTTATTGGACGTGAAAAACTTGCACAAATTAGTGAACCAGACAAATACCTGCCGTTTGCACCTGACATTGCAATTGAGGTGGTCTCGCCTAATGATACTGCTAGAGAGATCAAACAAAAGGTGTCGATGTACTTAAACGCAGGTACACCGCTGGTCTGGATTGTATATCCATCGGATCAGTCAGTTGTTGTCCATTATCCCGATGGCACATCAAAGACAATAGCGGATACACAAATTTTAGATGGAGGTGACATCTTGCCAGATTTTTCGGTTCAGGTCTCAGCATTCTTCCCACCCGATTTGCCTGATAAAACTGTATAACTCCTGTCTTTCCTACAATTACTACCAACTGATAATGACTATTAAGCCAAATGGTACAGAATAAAGTTGCCGGATAGACTTCTCCACATTTTCTTAATGCAAATCTCAATTTTCCCAGAATCTATTAATCCCTACGCAAGAATTGCTCACTATACTAAGGGTGTCTAATTGAAATAGAGAGAAGTGGAGTCATCATGGAGAATATTCGAAAACCTTCACCATTATTGGGCGCACTCGTCGGCGCACTCATCACTGCACCAACTATGGCACTGCTATTTGTAGCAGATCAAATTGCTGGTTTACCATTTATTCCATTTGATGTGTTTGACTTTGTTGCACGTATTTTACCGGGACCGTTATTGACCTTTGGTATTGATACAATGGTCGATTTGATTATCGGATTGAACCTCGGTGAATTATCAACTGCTGCTAAAACTGCCGAACAACTCATTGGTTTAATAACATTCCTTGGAATCGGCATTGTTGCTGGTGCGGTTTTCTTCTTTGCTGTGAATCGTAGTAAAGCGACACTCCGTAGTTTATATCCCGGCATCATGTTGGGTATTGCCTTGGGTGTTGCGATGATGTTGGTTTCCGTTCAAGTGAACCTCACTGCAACTGCATCCATCGTATTGCAAATCATCTGGGTATTGTTGGTCTTCACCGGTTGGGGTATTGCACTCAACTGGATTTATAACGACCTTTCCCATAGCGAAGAAAAGACCAAAGTTGACGAAGAAACTGGTGAAACAGTCACTGTAGAAGCACTTGACCGTCGTCAATTTATGGTACGTGTCGGTGGTGCAACCGCAACCCTGACCGTCATTGGGGCTGGCTTAGGTACACTACTTGGCAGTCGCCCTGGCGAAGGACAACTTGTCGCCGAATTACCTGCTGACGATGCAGCGGACGGCGCAGGCAACGTATTACCAAATCAGACCGCTGATAGCTTACAACCTGCACCGGGTACACGCCCTGAATACACACCACTCGACGAACACTATCGGATTGACATTAGCTCACGTCCACCTGTCATCAATTCCAGCGAATGGACATTGGATGTCACTGGTCTCGTTGAAAACCCTGTGAACTTGACCTTGCAAGATTTGTATGATCAATTTGATCGTGTTGACGAGTTCATCACCATGGGTTGTATCAGTAACCGTATCGCAGGCTCATTGATTGGTACAACCAAATGGTCTGGTTTCAGCATGAAACAATTCCTCGAACTCGTTAAACCGACCGAAGATGTCGTCGCACTAAAAATTATAGGTGCTGATAACTTTGATGAATATCTCGAAATGGATGTCATCAATGCTGATGATCGCATCATGTTTGCATACGAATGGGATGACCAACCGTTGAAGCAAAAACACGGGTTCCCACTCCGTATTCATATCCCCGATCGCTATGGTATGAAGCAACCAAAATGGATCGAAAGCATCGAATTTGTAAGTGAATGGGAAGAAGGCTACTGGGTACGCCGTGGCTGGAGTCGTGACGCAATCGTGAACACCGTATCTGTTGTTGATACAGTTGCAACCGATGCAATCCTTCAAGAAGGTGACGGATATATCGTGCCTGTTGGTGGTATCGCATGGAGTGGTGCAAAAGGTATTTCCAAAGTAGAAATCAGCGTGAACGGTGGCGATTGGGAAGAAGCACAATTGCGTGATCCACTATCCGATCGCACATGGGTCATCTGGCGCTATGACTGGCAATTTGAAGAAGGTACACACGAATTTGCTGTCCGCACTTACGAAGCCGATGGTACACTACAAGCAACTGAAACCCGTGGTACACGTCCTGATGGTGCAACTGGCGTTCATTCCGAAAGTGCCTCAATGCCACTATTGAGCGACCTTGAAGCCGCACAAACCGGATCATAAATCGTACTACAAATACAAAACAAAATATGTGGTGTGTCATTTGCATCACATACGCAAAAACGACCTGATTTGTCAGGTCGTTTTGCTTAATATCTCACCATCTATAATAATACTTCATGCGATTTGTTCACGACTTCTGCCTGTCATCATGATACGTATTAAGCAAAAAACATTGAGCAACCCCAATGCGATTTCGATAATAGCTGCTCGCATCAGATTTTCATTGGGAATCCCGTCGATGAAAAAGCTGAGTGACCGCCCTAAGACAACACCACCGAAAATTACTGTGATAACCACAAATGCCGTGAACCTAAAGTCCTCCCTTATCGCTCCAAGAAAGGCAACGATTGCACCCAACAGCATAACTGCGCCGACCCCTCGTATTTCGTTGACCAAGTCGATATCTGTTTCCAGACTATTTGCAGGATTCGCTAAATAGGTTTCTAGAAAAACAGCATTCGCCGGATTAATTAACCTGCTTGAACAAGCGTAGAGCAACGCAAGACCTAATAAAACTAAGATAACGACTTGGAAGATTTTCATTTTTTACACTTTCCAGATGGGGCCTAGTTTTTCGGCTTGCTTTTTGACGTCCGAATAATTTAAGTCAGATTTTTTAGCATTGGTAAAAACGCTGATACCTAACTCTGAGGTGATCAATAGCCGGATGGATTGTGCCATGTTGCCAAACTCGAAGGTGCGGCATATCCAGCTCACTGCATCTGCTTCAGGTTTCCATACCTTATTGTATGCCTCAATCGAGTGATAAAGGGATTCAAGACTATCTAACGATAGCTGCTGATCAAGCACCATAGCGGACTCCATAGCGGCGTTGACACCTTGTCCGGTTGGTGAGAATGGTGCAGCTGCATCCCCCAGCAAAACAGCTTTGCCCCCATGAAGTTGTGAGCATGACAACATTTTCCCAATATGAAAGCATTTGCGCTCGGCAAAAGACGCTAAAGAGGATTCACTGATCATCTCGAGTACCCGTGGTGCCTTCTTTTTGAACATTTGTCTTGCGGCTTCGACACTGTCATAGCTTTGCTCATAATTTGTTCCAACAGCACAGAACCAGCGAAAGGATTTTTCCGGATCATCTCCTATAACTGCTCCAGCACAGCAAAATGGGTTCAGATTAAAAACATAGAGATAATTTTCATCTAACTCGGAGATATTTTGGTCTAGCTCAACCATAACCGTGTAGTTGGGTATTTCGTCGTATTCAGTAGTGAATTCAGGGAGTTGTTGCTCCATAGATTGACGTACAATAGAGCCACCGCCGTCTGCACCTATGATGAGATCGAAGCCTTTTGTTATTTGCTCTTCATTGTGTTCATAGCTAACTTCACCACTGTTGACATCGACATTCGTTACTTTCGCTTCAAAAATAAATTGAACATGCTCCGTGTAGTTTGATTTTATCTCTTTCATTAAGGTACGTAAGATGTCACCTCTAGAGCCGGTCCATCCGGGTTCATTCCATGCTTCTGTTTGATTAGTAAAAGGTGCTTTAATGCCTTTAAATTGGATCATTTCTTGATCAAACATGTCACATACATCGATATAACGCAAAGCTCGTAATCCGTGTCCTGTGATGTCGATGGTATAAGAACGATCTGGGTTAAAGCGTGGTGCTATATCGGGATTTTGGTCACGCTCAATCAGGGTGCTACCAATACCACGACGGGCTAATGCAATTGCCATGACAAGCCCCGCAGGACCTGCTCCAACAATACCGATGTTTGGGGTTGAGTGAATCATAGTTTTATTTGTCCTTTATGTATTAGATTTGTGAACTCAGACAAAGTGCCCGAGTCATAGATGAAGTGTCGTTATGACAATGGTTCAGATAAGAATTGTCGCATCGGTGTTGTTACCCTATCCCGAATCCCGATGCGTTTATCTGATTTTGGTTATTTGAATTCAGTTTTGACCTTTAGTTAATCACGCCTTACAGTTCAACATTTCTCGGCCACCGGTGAAGGAGCGGGTCACTCTCGTCATAGACGCTCTCATCGTCATAGCCCTCCATAAAGCGGATCATGTCATGTCGGAAGTTAATGAGGGCTTCGTTCTGAGGCGAACCGTCCGCAAAGAAGAGATCACTCTCAACACCATCACGTGGGATATGTGTTTCTTTGGGTGTGGTAAACGAGAAAAGGAAGTAGAACTCTACTGTCTCACCGATTGTTTTAGTATTGGGGAGATATTCCAGTAATTCCTTGGTGTCAAAATCATCGGTTGGATGTGGAATATCATCTCTTTGTAGCGTCGTCGGATAATTTGCAACAAAGGTGAGGGCTGGCTGAAGCGTCTTGTTCACGCGGCCAGAACCATGTATGGTAATGCGGTAGATTAAGCTGGTAAGCACCTGCTTCAACGCCTGCTTATTTGCCATCGCGGGTAAGCCCTTAACATTCCCACTTTGCGGGTCGCTAGAAGCTGCTATCCAATCTTGCAGGGGTTGATCGTTGGCAATAGCTGCATCATCACTGTAAGTCGCATCTACAAAAGCGCTGACATAGTTAGAAACCATCTGCCAAACCGCGAGATAGTCTTTGACGATGGGGTATCGATCCCACGCCTCTTTCTCTGTGAAATCCGCCTCATGGATATTGTGCCGCTCCAAAGCGACTAACGGGTCCGCGCTGAAGTATGGCTGGTTGGGAGCAAAGGCGTTAGTAAGCGTTAAACACTCTCGTGCGGAATCAATAGACGACGGGGGATTTACAAGTTTCACTAGGATGAGCAGGACGGTATTGAATTCGATCAGGTGGTTTGAATGTGGATCAAGCAGTTGGCGCAGTGGATGACCATCAGGCACTGTTTCCCCTAACGTCATGATCATCGCAGCCGTCACAAAATGCCAGTGATAAATGTGACCAAGCCAAATGCCGTAAACAGTAGTCGAGGTCTTGGCGGCTTGCAACGCATAGAGCCAAGCCGATGCAGTGGTATTACCTGATGACGGGTGTGTATATATCTGTACGTTCCTGTCCTCCTGTCCAGATACCCGAATCGCGATTGGGCTTAGCGCTTTGGTAGTTGGATCCTGTTGTAAGAGGGTCACGGTCGCGGGTGTAAAGCGCGTTACCCCATTCGACTCTTGGGATTCAAGCACGGTAAAGATACTGAGGTCGATAAAGTACAACAGCTCTTCTTCTGCCAGGTTATCCATTTCGGGAGTCCAGGCGGACTCGAATTTTGATTTCAGATCAGCGATGTGTGTGGGCATCACCTTTTGCAGAAAAAGAAGATTGTAGATTAGACCGTAAGTTGAAATCGTTTCCCAGAACTGCTCCGTAGCGGCTTCGTAATCGGTTAAGCTGCTCGCCCAGTGATCTAGATGCGACATCCCCTCGTTATATATATTGCGCAAGGGAGACCAGCCTATTGACCACTGCTGCGGATCATCTAACGACAGCTTCTTAATATCATCGCTTGCACCATCCGGTTGGGGTTGGTCACCCTCCATCACCTGACGAATATGCTTAATCAGGTCTTTGTCACTTCGCAGGTCTTTTTTAAATTCATCAGCAGCATTGGCGTATTTTTCTTTCGTGCTGTAGCCAGACAGAAACTGGTTCGCTGTTGCTGTTGTACCATTGATCGTATAAGTTCGATCCAAGCTACTCATGGCCGCATCAATTTCTTTACCACGTACCGATACTGCTTTAAGGAGTCTAATGATACCTTCCATATCTGAAATCGGAATGGCTGGTAGTGACTCATACTTCGTCTGAATTTCGTGCTGATTCTGAATGGCACCAGCAACACGTTTGTCCACTCCATCAGCGATCTCGGTTAGTGTGTGTTTGATCTTTGTTGAGAATTGCATCGTAATTGCTCCTTTTGACTGTTTATTACGATCTAGTATCTTACTTTCATACATGGTATAAATTTCTTACTCGAATAAGAAACTTTACATCAACATTGTGAGTGATAAGCCAGCAAGGCACAATTATCAAATAACCAGGATTGTAAGAAATCTTACAAGAGGTGAAAAATGACAGAAAAAAGAAAAGAGGATCGGCGCGTTCGTCGATCTCGCAAGCTCCTGCAAAATGCTCTAATTGAACTACTTCGGAAGAAACCGCTTTCCAAAATTCAAGTGGGAGAGATTGTTGATTTGGCTGATGTTTCGAGGCCGACGTTCTATTATCATTTTGAGACCAAAGAACAACTTCTTATTAGTTATGCTGATGAAATTGTTGAACAAACGTTTGATGAGATATTTGGTAGTGTTAAAGATGGAGACACCGTAGATTTATACCAATTCTTACTGACTTTCTTTGAAGAATGGTTGCTAAACAAAGAGGTGATTAAATGGGTTCTGCAAATCGACAATCGAGATTACTTGTACACACATATCCTCACACATTTGACAAAACTAATTCAAGAGAATGAAAAGGTTTTTCCAACGGCAAATCATCTGCCGCAAGATAATAAGTTTGCACTAAACTACCTCGCTGGGGGGATGTTTATGCTCATCAAAAGCTGGATTGACGATAATACGCAACAGTCCCCACAAGAGATGGCTGAATTAACCCATACGCTTATGGTAGATGGTGTCTTGACGACCTTATTTAATTATTCAAAAGATCGATGAAGTGTAACTGAGCGAGAGCTATTTTTGAGCTGTGAAGCATTGAGAATATTATTGTAGAACAGATACGCCAACGATCAGGGTTTTACTTGAAAATGCTCTCGTTATTAGGGCAGTTTATCCGATTATTGAAAATGTAAATTTGTATCAAAATTGTTATATTGCTTAACGGTTATATAACCGGAATTGTATATTGTGATCATGAAGACAGCATTTGATGTAATAGCCGACCCAAACCGCCGTAAAATACTTGACTTACTGCGCGAGAAACCGCGTTCTGTAAACGATCTTGTAGATGCACTTGACATTAGCCAACCCGGTGTATCTAAACATCTGCGTGTATTGCGGGATGCTAATTTAGTCACTGTCCGTGTAGATGCACAGCGTCGCCTATACGAACTACGACCAGAACCTCTAGCAGAAGTCGATGAGTGGTTATCGTCCTATCGGCAACTATGGGAAGGTCGCTATAACCGACTTGATGATGTCCTCAAAGCAGTACAGTCAACCGATGATTCAGAAGATAAGCCAGATAATATAAGAGAGGAAACAGACAATGAGTAAAACGGAATTCGCAACACCAACCCCAACTGAAATCACTATCAAACGTACGTTTGATGCACCGCGCAACCTTGTATGGAATGCCTTTACACAGTGCGAATATCTTGTGAACTGGTGGGGACCAGAGGGTTGGACACTCACAGAATGCGAGATGGACTTACGTCCGAATGGAAGTTGGCGTTATTGTATGTTTGGACCAATTAGCGAAACAGAAACAATGGAAAGTCGTGGACTCGCAAAGTATATTGAAGTTGTTGAACCAGATCGTCTTGTGTATCAGGATGTCTTCGTCGATGCAGACTATAAACCAATTGATGGGATGCCTGTTGCCAATATCACAGTAACTTTTACGGAAGTTGATGGCAAAACAACAGTCCTCAATCGCACAACTTACCCGACACAAGAAGACCGCGATAAAGTTGTAGAAATGGGCGTAGAAGCTGGAATTACCCAAACTTTTGATAATCTGGAAAGATTGTTATTGGAAACTGCTTGAAATATGAGATTATCATTTACCAGTTAACGATAGTATGCGAGGACAAGGTGTGACGTCTTGTCCTTTGGGGCTTACTCTAAATGGTACGTATCGTTGAATTTGGTCATGATTGAGCCATGTTCGTAGAGGTCAATCTCGGTGATGGCGGTGTTATGTAGGCGGAATTGCCACCATTTATTTGCATCCACCCCCATCGCGACTGCTAGAAAAATCCCAATCGTCCCACCATGTGCAAAGCAAAGGATATGTTCTCCATCCTGAAAATCATCGCGTAGATGAACATAAAAGCTACGGACGCGGTCAATGACTGAGCTCATCTTCTCGCCACCATGTATATTATTTTCGCGACTCTCTCCCCAAGCTTCTAATTCCTCGGGGTAAGTTTCCGCAACTTCGGCATGGGTCAGACCTTCAAATTTACCGAAGGAAATCTCGCGCATGCGCGGTTCTTTGATAATGTCTGTCTCGGCAATACCTGCATGCGTTGCAGTTTGTATCACCCGCTTGAGGTCACTGGCGTAAATGTAGTCAAATGTTTGTCCAGCCAAAACCGGAATAAGTTGCTTGGCCTGTCCTTGTCCGGTTGTATTTAAAACGGTATCGGTTCCTCCTTGATACCGTCTTTGCAAATTCCAATCTGTCTCACCATGTCGTATCAAGAATAGCTTGGTCATTATTATCCTTCGTTTGTCGGGACAAGATTCGGGTCTGCCGACACACAGTTACACGGTAGTGTGTCTTCGTTTGTATCCAGACTAAAGTTGCCGGAGTTGTAACACGCAAACGCTTCCTGACAACTGTTTAACTGGTCACAAGTTGCCCCAATATCCGGACATACCGCTGTTGTTGTTCCATCGGTTGTCGTGGTTGTTCCGTCTGTTGTTGTGGTCGTGTCTCCTGTACCCTGTACCGAATCGACTGTTGAGCTTGCTGATACTGTGCCTGTTTCGGCATCATAAATCAATTCTGGTGTTGAAGATGCACCACTCAGATTGGAGAGCAAGAAGGCAAACTCACCAGTTGGTGGGTCTGTTGTGGTACTCACATCGCTGACAATGATGAGATAACGTCCATTTTCTGGGATCGTAATTGGACCGAGTGCGGTACTCGCATTTTCACTTGTACCCCGCGCGACACCAATAAAGCTAGTTGGGTTGGCTAATGGGCTAACAGAGATGAACGAGACTAAATTACTACCGGGTAATTGTAAGGTCTCGAAGCGATAAATCTCACCAAACAAGGCATCAAAACAATATGCTGTAATTGTGCTTCCCGGTGAATTCACATCAGCATAAATAACGCCCGATGCGATCAACGGAAGAATTTCGACCGCGCCATTGTAAGATAAGACACATTCTTCTGCACCGGGGATACGATCTGGCGGTAGTAACTCCAACAGACGCTCACGAATTCGCGTATATTGTGCATCTGCCAAATTGACAATATCTAACGCACCTTGTACGGTCGCGCTACCAACTGGGTTCGCACCACCCGGTTGATTACAGACCTCAATAAAGAGATCAATCGCAAGGCGTGTGTTGGTCATTGCATCGTTGAACAAGTCAACCAATGGGTCAAGGCGATCAAAAAAGGCCGATAATAATGGTATCGGGACGACGATATTGCTTGGTCTCGCCGGATATGGCGCACACGATGCGCGTCCTTCAAGTGCTGCATCTGTCCATTCTGCGCGAATTTCATCCAGCGATAGCTGAGCGAGATCAATCCGTGCTTGCATCAACCGCAACAAATTCAGGTATTCATCTGCGCTTGATCCTGTCGAAATTTGAGATTCTGCACCAATCCCATCAACGGGCAACAACGCGTTAATATCACCGGGGCTATTCAATTCAATAAATGTTGATGATACCCAGCCGAGGAATCCCTCATATATCACTTGATACCAGCCATTACTGAGGGTACGTCCCGTCACAATTACGCCTTGGTTCGCAAAGACGTTTGCAAGTGTTGGGTATCCTTGCCCCGGACCTGATCGTAGACGTACACCATTGGTGGCAATCCCTGTCATTGGTCCTGTTGTTTGGCTCGTTGCGCCTGCCCGTGGTATGCCATCTACTCCAGCATACGGGATACTCCGTGGATCGGCAACAATTAAGCTGTTGACGTCACCTGACAATACAACCACAGGTGCGAGGTTCACCCAGCCTTCTTGTCCGACAAAATCGACCCGTACCCATTCACCGTCACCACTACGCGCGGTCACAATTGTAAATTCATAACCGGCATTGACCGTACCCAATACTGACGCACCAATTGCGGGCACAGTACGGACGTTGGCAAATTCATTCACAACCACAATGCGTACCCCTGTTTGTGCCGAGGCGACTAAACTGAGTAACACAAATCCGAACAAAATAATAAAAATGCGGGAGGTGTGTTTAAGCATGGGCGATGTCCTTATGTTGGGTGTGTAACCTAGTTGTTGGTCTCGTCAGGATTGTCTTCATCTGACGATGGTTGTTGTTGATCAAGATAATCTTGCACCACATTGGGGTCAAGCGGTTTGGTCGGGCGTTGATGCTTGCCCACGGGGACGTCACTTTGGGATGCCTCTTCATCTTTGCGATAAGCTTCTTGTTGTGCCCGCAAGCGGTTTAATAACCCGTCGCGTGGTGCGGATGGAATAGTTTCTGGTATATTGGGTGAGCTTGGACGTGGCTTTGGACGCGGTTTGGGTTGATCTAAAGGTTGTGTTTGGCTTGGACGACGATGCAATGCATCCACAGCTTCTGGTGTGCCAATGCGTTGGAGAGCTGCCCGTGCGGTTCGACGTACTGTCGAATGTGCATCGCGTAGCGCATGAGATAGTGGCTCGACTGCCCATTCTGCTTTGAGTTGTCCTAGAATAGCTGCCCCATTCCGACGGATATGCCAATCGTTATGACGCAGTGCCGCCAACAGCGCTACCTCAACGGGTGCACCATCTAATTTGAGTAGAGCTTCGGCAACTGATAACTTGACTTCAATCGATGATTTAGGGCTGTTAAAGATGACAACTAACGGCTCGACAGCAATCTTATCACCAAGTTCCCCGAGCTGATGAGCTGCGTCAATAATTTGGGCTGGCTCATCACTTTTCAGCATGTCAATCAAATTGTTAACTTGTACAAGGCTATCGCTGATTTCGACGTCATTGGTTAAGACATCTTCAGGCATATCAGACAGATCTTTAAGGGCTGCGGCTAGAATTGCCTTCACTTCGGGGTCTTCTTCATTGACCAAGGCACGGCGTAGTGCTTCTACAGCATCAGTTGCACCGATTGCCCGCAACGCTGCTGCTGCACGGCGACGTATGCCTGCATCCTCTTGTTTGAGCGCATCAATTAATCCCTGATTATCAAGCTGTGCCTGTAAACGCCAGATATCCGCCCTGTTATCGCTCACTTTTTGCCCCTGATAAGTGTTTATATACATCACCTATTCTAACACAAAATGCTGAACATGCTGTAATTGTAGTGTAAGGGATAGTGTATCGAAGACGGTGTAAATTTGTGTGTTTTATTTTTTATTCGGCTTAGGCATGTCTCATCCCTACGAAATACAACGATTTTGTAGGGTCGGCACGCGCAATGTTATATTTCCACCGAAATGGACACGCTATCATGTATGGTTGGGACACACCTATGTCAAAATGTGCCAAATGCTCTAAAGATAGGGTAGCTTACTCTCATGTTATAATGGGCGCCTAATCATTTATTGCACAGGACATCTATGCGCGTCTTAATGGTCTCCAAAGCCTGCATCGTCGGCATTTATCAACGTAAACTCGAAGCGATTGCACAGCATGATGTAACGCTGGAGGTACTTGTTCCGCCATCATGGAAAGATGACCGTGGTGAGCAAAAATTGGAGCGCGTCTATACTGATGGGTACGAGTTGAGGGCTATTCCGATACGCTTCAATGGCAACTTCCACCTGCATCATTATCCGACGATTGGTAAGCATATCAGCACGTTTAAGCCCGATATCGTCCATATTGACGAAGAACCCTATAACGTCGCGACATGGCAGGCACTCTATCATGCTAAGCGTGTTGGGGCAAAATCACTCTTTTTTAGCTGGCAAAATATCAAACGAGATTATGTACCGCCCTTTAATTGGGGTGAACAGTGGGTCTTTCGGAACAGTGATTATGGGCTGATGGGCACAGATGACGCAGGTGAAGTGATGCGTACCAAAGGGTATACCGGTCGGCAAGCGACGATCCCTCAATTCGGCACCGATAGCGATTTATTCCAACCCGCGCCATCACGTCCTGAGCGTCCCTTTACGATTGGGTTTATCGCGCGGATTGTGCCCGAAAAAGGGGTGGATGTATTGCTCCGAGCAGTGCAACAACTACAAGGTGATTGGCGACTGAGGCTAGTTTCTGGTGGTTCAGCGATTGATGAGATGAAAGCCCTCTCTCAATCATTAGGCATTGCCGATAGAGTCGAATTTGTCGGGCAACTCCCATCAACCGAATTGCCCGCTGAATATCATAAAATTGATGTATTAGTCTTACCATCACTCACACGCCCCAACTGGAAGGAACAATTTGGACGTGTCCTCGTTGAAGCGATGGCGAGTGGTGTACCTGTCATTGGCAGTGATAGTGGCGCTATCCCAACTGTGATCAGCGATGCCGGATTAATTACGCCTGAAGGTGATGTCGTGGCATTAAAAGAAGCAGTACAACGGGTTATGGGTGACACAACCCTACGAACAGATTTAATTGCGCGTGGGCGCGAGCGATTCCTCAACTATTACACACACGACAGCATCGCCCGTGACACCGTAGCTGTTTACCTCCAGATGCTCGAAAAATAATCCACGCTCAACTGCACAAATACTTACAGATAATCAGCTAGTGTAAACGATTGACGATGCCATTTTATGTCCATATCGGGATGAATCACCCAGTCATGCGACCAGCGCAGACGCTCTACACCCCACGGTGATGATCCTGTCAGCGTTGACCATGTGTCCGTATCATCCCATCGCCATAATAACCCACCGGCATTCATACTACTGTGAATCGCAAATTGGATGTTAAACGGTTTATCTGTAGGTAAAGATGGACCATACCAACTATGCGGACTACGGCTTGGGCGCGGACTAAGCGATAACATCAGATGATGATCACGTCCGGCGACACCCAACCACAATGCAGGCAATGCCCCATTGTGCCCCTGTGTGCTGATGAGTGTTGTCGGCGCAAAATTGTCTGGTTCGAGTCGACCGGAAATTTCCCAGATCATCAGATGCGCTGTATCGACAGGTTGCAGACAATCTTCTGAGAATGTTGTGGGGGATTCTGATGTGAATATATCCCATGTGTCACTATTGGGTATATCCCATCCCCAGTCCAGCCATTCACGCACGTTGCCATCCGTATCTAACACCTGATAGCGCAAGCCGTTATCATCAAGTGCTGCTTGAATGGCGTGTAAGTATTCTACACCGTCGGGCATACGATGGGCTGTGCCCGCTCCTGCTGTACAAATTTGCAAGATACCATCGTGTACCTGTACATCAAACGCCAAAATATGGCTACAGACATAAGCTGTTACATGGTGTTTAACCAAAATATCCCAAAAAGCTTGTCCGTTAGACTTTTCGATATTGCGCTGATAATCTGCAAAAAATCCGTTGACCGTCCACACGGGATGATGTCCGAATACCAGCTTATGTTTTGCATCAGAATGAGTCGAGAGTGTCTCCTCTAACCAATCGGTCTCGACATTACCTTCACCGCCCAAGCCTGACCACAGCGTATGCACAAACACCATCAGCAAATTATCACGGCGCACAAAATACGATAAATTTTTCTGATCATCCGGTCCATTATCGGGCAGATGTGCCATGACCTCACGGTAAATATCTTCGCTCATTGTGTTGTATGTCGTATGGTTGCCGGTAGTATGATACAGCGGGATTTTGTCGCGATCTAACCACGCCATCTCATGGTCGAACCAATGCGCCCATTGTTGCCGGAGTTCATCTGGGTCAGTTGTTAAACCCATAATTTCATCACCCGGATAACAAATAAATTCCGGCGGCGTCGCGAGGCGTTGAAGTACCGCATTCACATCGGCGAGGGTTGATTCGTGTAGGGCATTGGGTATACCAGAACAACTATCACCATACATCACAAATTGATGTCCATTGGTCGTTGCGCGCATGATAGGGATGCGAGTTGTCATGTCTATATCTTTCGAGCTGTCAATATCAGCCCAAATTATAGCATCGAGCAAGTTGCGCTAACACTTAATAGTCTACAATTGTTTCTCGTGCTACATTTAAAAGGAGAATCGCTTAACGAGAATCGAGACATTTTATGCACTCACGACTTCATTTTGCTAGCTTACCCATTATTCTGACCGTCTTTATTACTGTTGTTATCTTGTTTATGCCAATGTCAACACAGGCACAAGAAACAGATACAACACCAAGTGTTTCTGGTCATGCCCTAGAATCTGTCGCATCGTGCCAGAATGTCACCTATGGGACGATTAACACCGTTGCCGAGCAAGATGTCTCGCCAGAGATTCCACATTTTGTTGTTCCACCTAATGGGGACGGTCCCGTGACAGTCGATATTGGGTTATTTGTCGAAGGCATTTCTGATATTAATCCGGTCAATAATACCTTTACTGTAGAAGGGTATCTGGATCTGATCTGGTGTGACCCTCGTGAAGGCTTCGACCCTCAGGAACTCGGTTGGCCTGAAAAGATTTTCCTCGAAAATGATGCCCGTGGTGAGATTCAGTTGATCTGGTGGCCCGATATTAACTTCCCGACACAAGTCGGTGCACGAGATTCCGAAAATCTTGAGTTGATTATTTTTGAAGACGGCACGGTCGAGTATGCCGAGCGGTTTTCTGTGACAATTGAAGGACGTTTTGATCTGCGTCAATTTCCGTTTGATACCCAGACCTTGCAAATTGAGATTGAGTCCTTGGCATGGTCGGAAGAGTTTCTGATATTTCATGAAGACGAAGCCCTTATCGGATTCAGTGACACCTTTGACTTACCCGAATGGGACTGGGATACAGAAACAGGCTTAAGCACGCATATTGAATCGGTACAAGAAATCCGTGATGATGTACCATTTTCAGAGTTTGTTGTTGATTTGACGGTACATCGCCTGCCGGGATTCTTTATTGTCAAAGTGCTCCTGCCGATGATGCTCATTGTCGCATTATCGTGGGCAGTCTTCTGGATGGATGAATCCTCATTGGGCGAACGGCTGACCATCTCATTTACGGGTCTACTGACCGTTGTGGCGTATCAATTCATCATCGGTGATAGTTTGCCCCGTTTATCGTATCTAACCTTTATGGATGCGATGATCAATTATTCGTTTCTGATGATGGCGTTGACCGTTGTCGAAAATGTGTTGGTCAATATTTTACGTGCTGATGGCAACATGATGATTGCACTCCGCATCGACCAAGCCAGTCGCATTATTTTCCCCGTGATCTATGCCATAGGGATTGCTGTACTCGTCGGGATATTTGGAATCAGCTTGTAAAAATTACAAAATATACGATTACCATCCTATTTCTGTATGATTACCATATACTGACAAATTACGTGATAGCATAATTTATAGGCATGTAGGGTAAAGGGATGTTCAATGAAGAAAGTTTCTCTAAGTTGGATGGTATTCGTTCTTTTTGTGAGCTTTGCGGCACACTCACAAGATGGTATCCCTGATAATTGTGAATCAGTTGATAATCCTATTTTTCCTACAAACGTGTTTGCAAGATATGAGCCCGCATCAGGGCGCTTAGCACTTGTAGATTGGAATTCTGGTAATGATATATTTCAGATCGCCAGTGATTTAGATGACACATTAATTCGTGGTTGGTCATCTAACTGTCACTATCTTGCTGTTGCTATTGGAAATGAACAAAATCGCGATACTGTTGTATTTGATACACAAACAGGAATAGAAGTTGGGCGTGTGCGTGATGCTCAAATAAGACCTCATACTATTACATGGGGGCCTGATGATTTTTTGATTGTAGAAACGCGCTCAGTTGCTGTTCTTTGGGACATACGACAAAATATTCAATACAGACTTGATGTGGGCTTCAATACAACTTCACATCGTAACTTCTCACGAATTCGTTGGGATTCAGAAAATAAACAGGTGTTGTTCAATTTAGCTGTAGGTGGTCGAGTTGCATATGATCTTACAACGGGGCAAGAGACGGTAATAGCACAATCACGACCGGGTGTACTAACCCTTGGTGGAGAAAGCTTTGTATGTAGCCGAGTTCGACAACAACCCCTAGGTGCGACAGTACCGGACTTAGACATATTTTTTGCTAATGATGGCAATGTTCTTTATATCGGATCTAGATATAGTAATGAATATCGCTACAGCACAAGCCGTGAGTCTATCCACACATTAGAGGCAGGTACATCATATGTGGATGTTATCCCACTAGGGTGGTCTGCAAATTGTCGCTATGTTGCAGCAGCGCTTAACCCTGATGATGGGATCGAGAATGTCTATAGTACGGTTATTTGGGATGTAATTGAGAATCGGCGTGTTGGAGAGTTGCCTGATGCTAATGGTATACCTCACTCACTTATGTGGGATACCGCTGAAAACCATGTTTTGATGCAAACTCGTAATGGAGCTTTACTCTGGAATTTACAGACTAATGAGCGGATTCTAGTTAATGGTGATGTCCGCCAACAATCTGACTACTGCTCAAGTTACTCCGATCTCTGTACAGTGTCGCCGCCGTTGAGTTTTCACACGGTCTATTGGGATGCTGGACGACAACAACTACTAGCAGTACCAATCCAGTCCCCAGATACTATTGTTGCTTATGACGTCAATACCGCTACAGAGGTTGAACGCTTCCAAACTGATGGCGGTACAGATAATAACCCTGTTGAGTTCATAACTTCTGATGATAGTCGAATTATGGTGTCATTAGCCAATCGTACACTGACAGTTATTAATCGTGAACAAAACAATACGAGTCAATCGTTTAGTGTGCCAGTCAGCACATTAGAAGGGCGGGCTGCTATTAGCCTCGACAATCGCTATCTTGCAATGCTAGTTAACAGTCAACTCTACGTATGGGATATGATCACAGGTATAACTGATCCAACCTTCATCCACAATGTGGCTAACTTTCATCCGAATGGTGGTGTTGGATTTGTTAATGAAGAAGTTCTTGTTAACGGATCAAGAAAATACCCCTCGCGGGTTAATGTTGTTACAGGGCAAGTGACAAGTAGTCAGCAATCAATAAGCTATACTCCTGTATCTGGTACGTCTGGGTTTTCATCTAATTGGTATCATCGTCTTGATGATAGTAGCTGTAATAACGTCGCGATCTACAATCAAAACACAAATCAGATAATAGTCGCCGCTGTTGAAGTCGCCGCTGATATGATTGACTCGACGACAACGTTTGAGCTCCCCCTTTCGACGGATTGTCGAACAGCGTATGCAACAGTGGATACTTTAAATATAAACTTGGACTACGAGCAAATCCCTGAACGATTTAGTCGTGAAATTATTATGTGGGATGCGACTACGGGCGAGGAAATCGGATCATTTGGAATTGGTGCTACAGGAGAACGGGGAACATATGGAAGAATCTGGTGGAATCCTGATGGTAACAGGGCGTTAATTGGTGCACTTGATGGATTCTATCTATTTCACCCTGAGACACGGACAATCATAGAAATTGAACAGCCTCGTTTATCAGGGAGACATGTATCATTTTCCCCGTCGAGTGTATATTGGGATCATGCGCGAGGCCTTGTTTTGATGTCATATCTAAGACAAGTTACTGCTTTTGATATGATTACCGGAAGTGATCAACTGACATTATCGCCTGTTAACCGCTTTAGAAATCCTTACTTTGAGTTCTCTGAAGATGGTCAGTGGATTTATATCTATGGAAGATTACGTCTTGGTGTATGGAATCTTGACTCTCTAATCCATTATGAGTTATCGATCAATAGTGGTGGACAACGAGGTGTTACAATTAGTCCAGATGGGCGCTACCTTGCTGTTGCTAGATCTGTTTTGCGTGTGTTTGATTTGCAGGGGGATACAAGCACACCAATTTTTACGCCAGATCTCGGTGCTCGTGATATAGAATCACTACGCTTTATTGACTCTACAACTATCGAAGTTATTGCCAATGGAATTGAACGTCGCGATATTATTATTGTTGACACTTTGGCGAAAACAATGGAAGTTGTTAACGAATAGAGAGAGGCATTCGCATTGAGCATCATTCGATCTGCTGTTGAGGAAGACGTACCGGAATTAGTCGATCTATTGAGCCTACTATTCTCGCAAGAATCTGAATTCCAACCTAATCGTCAACGTCAAACAGCAGGGCTGAAAGGCATCATCACTGATCCGGCTGTAGGTATTATTCTAGTTGCTGAAAATGACGGTCGGCTTGTTGGTATGGTGAACATTCTATACACTGTGAGTACTGTTCTCGGTGGACGTGTCGCTCTTCTCGAAGATATGGTGGTCGATCCGAGCACGCGCGGGACAGGCATCGGATCAAAGCTGTTAAATACTGCGATTGAAACATGCAAAACGAACAACTGTAAGCGCATCACATTACTCACAGACCAAGATAACATCAACGCCCAACGCTTCTATGAACGACATGGATTTCAACAGTCCACAATGATACCCTTGCGTTACCGCATATAGCGATTATGAATCTTGTTTTGCCCAGTAACCTAAAACAATCTCATGATGGTGCAAACCAATATTCGCGACACGCGGATCAGTCTGACTGATATAATCCCATGTCTGCCCCTCATTGAGCACAGTGTTATTAAGCTCGTTGGTTAAGTGATATTCAAATATCCATGTGGTGAGATTTTGTGCCGAAATATAATGTTTACGGTAAAAATGAAGCCTATCCGGATTTAAGTGGACAGTCAGCTCTTCATATATTTCTCGCAACGCAGTTTGTTTTGGGGTTTCGCCAGCATCAATTAACCCACCAAATAACCCCCACTGATTGGCTGCAGGCAAATTGGGAATGTCCTCGCGCAGTTGCATTGCAATCCGATTATCTGCATCAACAAGCAATACAACTGAACCAGATAAATCACGGTAAACTGCCATAATCGAGCTTATCGTCGTGCCCGTCGTTCGTCGGCATCAGCTTCTTGAATGAAGCTATCAGTCAGTTCACCATCTTCATTTAGCCGGACTTGGCGCGCTTCGATATTGTCGATGTCGAAGATTTCATAATCGGCGGTTTCTTCGTCAGGATCATACATGCCTTTACGTCTCGCTGCCTCGTGTTCTTGGCTAATCCGCATCTGACGGGTAATCTCCGCTTCAATTTCTGCTTCGCGACGGTCAGCACCCGAGCCATGACTGTAATAATATTCGATGTATTGCATCACCACACCCATACCCCAGAAGACCGTCACAAAAATAGGCCATGGGAAGCCAAGACCAATCTCACTAACAGGTGTGCCAGTGAGTACATCAAATGCGCCGCTAGAATTCAAGAAGAAGAACCATAAACCAAAATTCACGATTAGATAGACAACCACATGCTGGAAAAATTCACGACGTGCATGCAACTTCTTTTCGATCCGTTGCCGAATTTGTTCCTCTTTTGTCGGTTGTGTCTGTCCTTTACTCTCAATTTGATCAGCTAATTCGCTGACATAATCGACCCCTGTACGAATCGTGCGATCAATTTTCTGTCCCAGCTCGTTAAAGCTAAAATTGCCCATATCGAGCGCACCTTCAACCCGCACCCGCCGACCTCTTTTGTCGGTTGAATACCGTGCTTGTGGGCTTTGAATTGAATTTTCTGGAGCAACATAAGGTGGTTCTGTCGACACTGCTGGAATTGGGATCGGCACAGCTTGTGGTGGCGATGGTTGTGCTGGCTGAATAGTACTCCGGTCGGGTGGCAACTCGGTTACACCGGAGGTCTCAATTGCTTGATTAAACGCTCGCATCAGCTCCGACGCGGTTTGATAACGTTTGGTTGGATCTTTTGCGAGTGCCTTCATAATCACATCATCAATTGCCGATGTAAGTTCGGGGTTGCTATGGCTTGGCGGTGTGGGTTTGTTATAAATGTGATTATGCACAATGGCATAGGGTGTATCAGCAGTAAATGGTACCGTCCCAACCAGCAACTCGTACAAAATAATCCCAAAGGAATACACATCGGTTGTTGGTCCTAAGTTCTTCTCACCTCTGGCTTGTTCCGGCGAGATATAAAAGGGTGTACCAAGCATCATATCGTGGCTGATTGTTGATTCACCAACTTGTGCAATTCGCGCTAAACCAAAATCGGTAATGTATGGCATATCTCGATCATCAATCAGAATATTCGAGGGTTTCATATCGCGATGCAGTACGCCTTTTTCATGAGCATAAGTGAGCGCATCAGCTAGCGCAGTCATCATCTTCTTGATGTCTTGTAGCGTCATCCCGTATTTGATGAAGCGCCGTTTAAGTGTGCCACCGTTGATATATTGCATCACGAGGTAAGGTTGATCTTCTGTTTCCGCATAATCATAAACCGACACAATATGGGGATGTTCAAGACGTGCAACAATGCGGGCTTCACGCTGGAAGCGTTCAAGGAAGTTATCGTCTTGTACAAACGTCGCATGCATAATTTTGATGGCAACATGACGATCTAATTTTTCGTGATATGCTTTATAGACAGTCGCCATCCCTCCAGAACCAATTTGTCCGGTTATAGCATATTGTCCAAGAGTAGCTCCCGCTTGTAGCGTCATTAGGTTCTCCATGTGAATTATTCCCCGAATCTATTGTACGGTGTGCGGGGTCAATTCTGCAAGTGGTACGTATCCTTCCAAGTGTTCTACCTATTGGTACGTACAAATAGCAGGAGAGGTTTTAAATTTCGACGAAAGTTTACACAACGAGTTGGATTTGTTTAGATGCAAACCAGATAAAATCTTCTTCTTGGGGGGGTAATTTATGTTGCTTTGTCTGATCCCAGATTTCCACAAACCCCCAAAGTTTTTCGGATTTGTATAAGGGGCATAGTACGACTGTAGACACATTTTCTGGCTCATATTCAAGCCGTTCAGGGTCATCTTCTGGCAAGTCATCGACATAAATAATTCGCAGATCTAATTTGTCTCGGTATAACCATGCTGTTGTCCCGCCCATATCCTCTTCGCTATACGATTCACCAATGTCACTATTCCAACTGAGTACACCCAATGGTGTATCGACATAATCATAGACAACGGTGGTCGCTTTTTTGTCGAAATCATGTCGACAAATATACGCGCTATTCATTTCTAAACCCCGTACGAGAAAGCGTAGCATATGGGTGATAATAGCACTATGAATTTTATCAGAGGATATTTTAGGCGCGGATTGGGCAAGTTTTTCTAAAGAGTCACGGTATAGATCAAGCGATGATGGCATAACGTTGGGTTCTCCCGAAAACTCGGATATACGATAGGATTTGGGTTAAGTATAGAACAAGTCTCATAAACCGATAGTTTTATTCAACTATAGTTTGACCGATAACTATCGTCTAGCAGGCTTTGAAGTCTCATTTATAATGATGACTATAGATGGGGGAACATATGCAGTCTGTTCAAGAAAATATCTACGTACAATGTGTCAATCGTGTCTTGGATTATATTTACACACACATTGATGATGACTTATCGTTAATCTCACTAGCGGATATTGCCGGATTTTCTGAATTTCATTTTCACCGGATCTTTAAGTCCGTTGTTGGCGAAACACTCAATCAATTTGTGTGGCGTGTACGACTGGAGCGTGGTGCGTCAATCATGCGGGCAAATCCTCATAAATCTGTGTCAGATGTGGCATTGGATTGTGGGTTTACGTCCCTAGCTGGTTACTCTCGTGCGTTTAAAGCGCGTTTTGGATTATCCCCAAAGCAATGGGACAGAAAAACCCCACTACAGGGCGAAAAGTTTTCGGATAGTAACTTACCCTCGTATCATATTACGGACCTCCAACGCGACGAAAAACAATTCGATGTTACGATCCGCAATTTGCCACAGCAACACCTAGCATATATTCGCGTACACGACTCATATAAAAATGACGGCCGCATTCAATCGGCATATCATAAGTTGGTTGCATGGTATCAAGCCCAAGGCGGACATCTGGATAATACAACCTTGTATGGGATGTCGATGGACGACCCTGATATTACACCGCTAGAACGTTGTCGCTTTGATTGGTGTTTGACAATTCCAGCAGATTGGATCGTACACGGTGACATTAGTACCCGTATTTTACCCGCCTGTACGATTGCCGTTGTCTCGATTATTGGCGGTGACCTCACGCTTGAAGACCAGATTTTAAAATATATGTGGCGATGCTGGATGCCGAACAGTCGCTATCAACCTGCTGACTTACCGGGTATGGAAATTTATCATCGTTTGCCGACCATGCCAAACAGCACCGCATCATGGGATACACTGTATCTGGATTGTGCGATACCTGTCACCCATCTTTAAGACGGTAGCTTTTGATCGAAAAATACGCTTCAAATTTTGTTCGAAAACTCGTGCTTGACCTAGAGTGCACTCTAGCTTGTAGGATATTTCTATGGATAACAAACGATACACCATTCAACAGATCGCACACCATACTGGGCTGAGTATTCATACTCTGCGTTATTATGAGCAAATCGGATTGCTTGACCCAATTACACGCCTCGACAATGGGCATCGTCGCTATAAACCGACGGATCTCACACGCCTCGAATTTTTGAAGCGTTTACGGGCAACCGGCATGTCGATTAAAGAGATGCAATATTACGTTGAGCTCTATCGACAAGGCGATGCAACTTTACGTGAACGTCGCCAGATTTTAGAGGCGCATAAACGCACAATCTTGGCACAGGTGGATGATCTGATGGATACCGTGGATTTCATTGATATGAAAATCGAGCGTTATCAACGAGAAGAACAACAAATCGAACAAACAGATCGGAGCGTATCATGAATATCGGATTCATCGGACTAGGTATTATGGGGAGCCGGATGGCGGGACATCTCCTCAATAGTGAACATACCCTCATCGTTCACAATCGAACCAAAGATAAAGCGACGGACTTGATTGCCAATGGGGCAACATGGGCAGATACACCTGCCGAGGTCGCGCAAGATGCTGATATTCTGATCACAATGCTGGCTCATCCCGAAGCCGTTGAAGCAACAGCACTTTGTGACAGTGGCTTTTTAGGTGTCTTAGGTGATGGCAAGCTCTGGATCGATTCGAGTACAGTCAATCCATCATTCTCGCGCAAGATGGCAGAACAGGCCACAGCCCATAACGTACGCTTCTTGGATGCGCCTGTCGCCGGATCAAAAAATCAAGCGCAAGATGGCGTACTACGTTTTATCATCGGTGGTGAGGCGGATGATGTCGAAGAAGCCAAACCCCTATTTGAAATCATGGGGAGTGGAACAGTACATGTCGGTGCACATGGTATGGGCACATCTCTAAAGCTCGTTGTCAATTATCTACTGGCGAGTGCGATGGCGTCTTTCGCGGAGGGTATGGCGTTGGGTGAATCCTTAGGTGTATCGCAGGGTATGCTATTGAATGTACTAGTTGGCGGTCCGGTTGTACCCCCATTTATGGCAGGCAAAAAAGCCAAGCTCGAATCAGGCGATTACGACCCAGAATTCCCACTCCAATGGATGCAGAAAGATGTGCAACTAGCGACCCAAACCGCTTATGAGACAGCTGTGCCGATGCCCCTTGCCAACGCAACCAAAGAACTCTACCAGCAAGCAATCCGAGCTGGTCATGGTGAATCAGATTTCTCGGCGATTTATGATTATATGACAGGCAAATAGCTGAGATTAAAAATGTGGATGGGACGGTATAGCCCGTCCCGTTTAGAAGAGGATACAGCGATGCTATAACCTTATTGTGATTGGCTTACTCGTACTGGTAGAAGCTCTAGTAAAGCTTCGTCAATATCGAGGTATTCTGGCGATGACCATATCCATCCTTCTGGCTCTGCCAGAAAAACTGCTTGATTGTTTTCGTCTCGGGCAATTATTGTAATATCGCCTGATACTGTACCAATGATAGATGAGTTTCCATCAGGTTCTAGACGAATATTAATACCACTTGGTCTAATTCGCGCAGGTATAGCAGACCATGAAGGCCTTTCATTTATTGGGATTCCGAATACCATCACAGATGATGATTCGCCATAATAACGACTTTTATTATTAACCAAAAGTGAGCTCCCATCTGGGCTAAATAAAATTTGATCTCCCCCGTAATTCCCTTCCACAACGGTAACATAACCATTACTGAGGTTGACTAAACGCAGAGGGTTGCCAATAGCAAGCAATTGACCATCTGGGCTAAATGCAATACCTGTTGCCCCCTCTGTATCGAAGTAACCTATAGAAATTTCATTTTGCAGATCCAATACATGTAATTCACCATCGGGATTTAAAGCTACCATTGTAGTTGCATCGGGGCTAAAGACCACATTTTCAATTTGCCAATTCTTGAAATAATTCTCGGACTGCAAATTATATAGTATTTCGCCATCAGTTACGTTATATACGATAATCCCCTCAGAAGATGTTACAGCCAAGACAGAATTGTCGGGGCTTAGTTTTCCCGCGTAGAGCATATTTCTTGGCTCAGTACGTGGTGTTCTAGATAGCAAGTCTCCGCTTTGGGCATCATAAATATAAGCTCGTTTTCTATCAATAATCGCCAGATGGGTACTATCAGGACTAAATGCTAAGCTACCTGAATTGTCTAATGTAAAGCGTATTTGATCTGACAACACATCATAAACCCCATCTGAATACGCTAAACTGTTGCCATCTGGACTAAATAATAAGGATACATTGTAAAAACTACGAACAGGAAATAGGGATTTCGATGATTGTGTATCTGCTGACCATAATTGGAGAGGTTGATAAAACTTATCTGGTGTGTAGGCGATAGTTTTTCCATCTGGGCTAGCAGCAAAGATTAATGAAAAAGTTGATTCGCCAACATTCGCACTATTTTCATAATCAAAGTTTATTAAATCCCAGAGTCTAGGTTGTTGTGTGTCACCTGTTGGTGGTGTGATGAGCCTTGTACCGTCTGCACTAATATATGGTACAACCATAGGCAAATTATCTGTTGTTATAGAACTCTGAGGTAATACACCAAGTAATGACACCTGTTCAGCATTTTGTGGGTTAATTGGGGGTAATTCCAGAGGGGATTGATTTGGATCAATAACAGGATCGCCAACAGGCAATCGTAATTCCTCTAATATAATGGGCTCTTCCTCATCAAGAGTAGGTGTGGTGTTGGGTGTATTTGTTTGTAAGGGGGCTGTTGGTAGTTGAAGGGATTCTAAATCAATGATCTGAATTGATTCGATCGGTAAGTCCGAAATAAGTTGAACGTAGCTTGGTTCAGAACGAACCCATCCATCATAATCTGGTAAATAATAATAGTCTCCAGCTGGACTACGTCCCAATATGCGTACAGTGTCACTCACGATACCAACAATATCTGAATCAATGCTTGGTTCCGATCGTACATTAATTGAAGATGGTACAATATTTCCTGATGTAATATAACTTTGCACGCTACGTTCTGCGCTTGGAATGCCAAAGATCGCTAGAAAATTCTCATTTAGTTCAACTAATAATGTACTTCCATCAGGACTGAGCATAGCCTCCCGCCCCGGATAACTGGTGATAAAGCTGATCTCAGAACCTTCCAGCCTCCATAAATGAACAATATTATTCCAATATGTGCCAGATGTAATGATCAGATTTTCATCTGCTATAAACTCTGTATTGCCGATAGATGAGTTATCCGGAGGTGTTGCTGTACTGACAAACTCGCCAGATTCGATATTTAAGATACGAATATTATCACTACTAGTCCCGCTTCTTGAACCACAACCTAGACTTTCTCTATCACAACTTGTCTTTTGGAAACCACCTGAGTAAATCAGATACTGATTATCTGAAGTGAAATTCAACATACTGCCAGCACGGTCAGTAATCTCAGTGATTTTTTCAAATGGCTCGACGGAAATATCCCACAATTCAAGTCTTTCATTTCCACCAAAATATTTAATCGCTAAAGTTTGACGATCTGCACTGAGCGCATAGTTTTCTACACCTGACTGTTCCCGAGTATCGACGATGCTCGCTAGTCTTTCTTGGGTAGAAATATCCCATACCTCGACAGTTTCAAAATCCGACTTATTAAGAACAATACTTTGTTGATCTGGCATCAATTCATAACGCCAAACATTCTCTGCAATTTGCCATGAAACAAAATCTTCAAGGATATTCGATACATGTAGATTCTGATTTTGGTCTGCCCAAATCAAATAGCGACCATCTGAGGTAAATTGAGGTTCATTATTGCTGATAAATGATGTCGATCTGCCCAAGGTTGTTACAAGTGTAAGTTCACTTGTTTGCCAGACTTGTACTGCATCTGCATCACGAGAGGATGTAATAATTAGTTCACCATCAGGACTGAATGCTGAGACCTCCGTATCCTCACTCATGATAGTTGTCTCGTTACCAGAATTGATTTCGATAATACGTGTACCTGTATTATTTCCGCTGACAACTACCTTTGCACCATCGGGACTGAGTGCTAACGGATATCCAGTGCCCTCAAGATTAAGTGTCTTTCCAGATACTAAATCATGTACTTTCCAATCAGTTGCAACCGTCTGTCCATTGTCACTAAAGACACGAATATCACAAGCACAAAAATTATTTGTTTCATGATAATTCTCAATAGTCGTTAAAATTTGTAGCTCGGTGGCATTATCAATGGTAATCGGAATAAAGTCTGTTGAAGACGCTGAAATTGTAAGTACAAAAGGCAAGATTGCTATTATTAAACCCATCACTATTATTATCAACTTTTTCATGGAAATATGGGACATATCATACTCCGTTTAATGATTTGGTTTTCTAATAGTCTATATGAAAGTGAATTCGATAAGTTGATGATCACTCTACGGTTGACCTATGTGTTTCATTCGATTGTTGGATCATAAAAAGTGGTTGAAACGCTGCAATCAACAAATAAGTACCTTATGGAATCAAGCTACGACGATTCGACTTGCGAAATGCTAGTGGTGACACATCATAACGCTCTTTAAACCGATGATGGAAGTGGCTGAGATTGCCAAACCCAACCGCATAACAAATTTCAATCACAGGGTCGTCTGTATACAATAACAACTCACTCGCATAATCGAGGCGCAGGTCGTTGATAAATTCCGATGGCGTTGTATCGAGGTATTCACGAAACGCCCGCCCGACATACTCTGGTGTACGATTCGCAAGGCGGAGTAATGCGGTTCGTCCTTCAACGAGATGGTCATGTTGTTGCATTAATTGGCAAAGTTCTGCCAGCCACTGCGGGATATGATGCACGGGGTCAGTGGTGGATGAAATAAAACAATCCGTCATAATATTCGCCAAAATTGATCGTAATTCAATCCGCGCATGGTCTCGGTCTCGATAGAGTGTATGACCCCACTGTGCTAATTGCGATTGTAACCGTGTCGATGCGACTGAAGTTAATTGAATAGTGGGTGGAATTGTTGGGTGAAGCAATATATCAACATGGGATGCTAAGCCGAGATAATCCGACAAAGATTCAAATGTGCGAACCAGAAATGCAAGGTTCGCGAGTCGGCATGTGTCCTCAGCATATTTACTAAATGCATGCGAATCATCAGGACGAATGAATACCAACGAATCATGTTTTAGCACAATTTCTTCATTATTGATGTGATGGATAACCTGCCCGTCGGTAATCAAAAATATCTCATAAAAATCATGCGTGTGAGGCTTTGAAATAATCTGATCCATCGGATATGTCGCATAATGACCTTCAGCAATGTCATCAATGTAATCCTCTGCTCGCAAGCGCATGTTAAACCTTTCATGTCAAAATAGCACAATAATGTGTTAAGGCATCACAAGACACTATAGCAGGTGAGGCACTATGCTTCAAACATAGATAATCAATTTGAGAGGCTTACAAATACATGTCCACCTTACGCCAAGAATATGATGAAAATGGCTATGTTATCGTCCGTAACGCGATTGATGCTGACCTTGCTCGCGAGACTGCCGAACATGTCCATTGGTTACGCAAAAAATACCCCGACACCCGCCCCGAACAATTTCATCATGACCTACTCGTCAATGATCCATTCATGCATCGTCTGGTAGGGGATGACCGTCTACTCGATATTGCTGAGCAATTTATCGGCTCGAATATCGCCCTATTTGCCGCCCACTACATCGCGAAACCACCAAAGCATGGGCAAGAGGTTCTGTGGCATCAAGACGGCACCTATTGGCCGCTTGAACCGATGGAAGTTACTACTATTTGGCTAGCTGCTACCGATTCTAACCGTGAGAATGGATGCTTGCGTGTATTGCCGGGGACACAAAATAACAAACTCCTATCCCGCGCTGAATTACAAGACGTTGATGATGGCTCCAATGTGCTGGCTTCCGGTATTCACCCATCGCAAATTGATGACTCGAATGTGGTTGATTTGGAGTTAAAAGCTGGGGATGTGTCGATTCATAACCCCAAGATTATTCATGGTTCAAAACCTAACACATCGGATAAATGGCGCATCGGATTGACGTTACGGTACATCCCGACCACAACCTATGTCAAATTCGAGAACCACCAAAATGTTCTATTACGTGGTGACAAAGTGGATGGCATTGCCAATATGTATTCAGTCCGTCCGGTTTACAAAGAAGGCGACCATATGCCATTTGCTGGTGTCGAGGCATACGCGTAAATTATTTTAGATACTGTAGGAGCGTTATCCAACCCCAACAGCTCCTACAGTTTAAAGCTATCGCGAGGCTATGCTAAGCATTGTCTATGATATGCTTACAGCATCACTACGCCCCAAAACCATGTATAATCACAATATAATTAGACCGTCTCTAGAATCCTATAGATAGTGTGACATGAAGAAAAAACGTATTCCCAAAGAATCATCAATGCGGATAATTTATACCTTGCTCTTCATCCTAATACTCATCGGCATCGGATTGAATATTTGGATTCATAATACAACCATCAAAGAATCCCCTAGATTAGTTTTTCCTCCGACTCCTACCTTCCAGACTTCTGATGATGAGCGCGTAATTACAGTATCAAAGAAATTAGTTACGACATTTGATGAGAATTTAAGAATAGGTGGTGGCTCAGTGATTGTGAGTGATTATATTGATCAGGAAGGGGAAATACAAAATGGATTAACAATGTACTTGTATCCGATAGGTGCAGATGCCATCTTAGCGTATGAAGGACTTGAAATAGACTATCAATCATATCGTATACGCGTCTTAGCCATCAATGAAAAAGGGTTTTCCATACTCGCAATATCACAATTTCCGTAAAATCTTATGTATTGTGACCTGATACTCATCATTTTGCTGTTTAAATCCTGTGCTATTTCGCCCCACAAATTTTGCATGATTTTGGTTTGAAGTCTGGAATATAAGAAATCTTAAGGTTGATTCAGTTGCCTGCATAGCATTCGTCGCTTACACTTAAAAGTAAAGTGCATGTAATTAGAGGCAATCGTTATGTCCTTCCTATCAAAACGTCTTAACGAGCAACAGAAACGTGAACAAGAAGAAATCCGTGCGCGCGAGAATATCGCGAATATGGATGATGGTGATTTAGATGAACTCTTCGGCGAAGAACCCGCAGCTCCTAAAAAGGTTCAGAAATTAAGACCCAAAAAAGAAGAAAAGAAACAAGAGGAGGACACTAAGTCCGACCTGCCCGTTGATCCCAATATGGTGACAGCCAATACACCTGTTCCTTTCCAAGTGGGTGCTGGAACCACTAAAGTTGTGGTTGTCGAAGTCCGTAGCGATGGCTCATGGGTACTCGATACCGGATATGTCGTACCGCCTAAATCACGCACACCCGTCAAGGTGGCACAATTACGTCGTCAACTCCGTGGTAAATTACTTGCCTTCCCTGATGAAGCAGATGAATGGTCACGTCATGATGATGATAAAGCAGATCTAATTGAAGACCGCATTAAAACTGTCCTCAAAAAGATGAATGTACAACTGAATGCGAATGAATATGCAGCGCTGCGCGAAGCGCTACTAAATGATATTCTCGGATTTGGCGCGATTGAACCATTGGTACAAGACAAAAGCTATTCCGAAATTATGGTCAATGGTCCCGATGTCGTCTTTGCTGAGTACAAAGGCAAGCTCATGGAAACCGAAGTTGTCTTTGATGATGAAGATCACGCGTTTTGGACAGCACAACGTATTGTGCGACCATTGATGCGTACGCTCAATCGTGAAAACCCAATGGTGGATGCCCGCCTACCAGATGGCTCTCGTGTGCATCTTATTACACTGCCCTCTGCATTACAGGGTACAACCATGACCATCCGTAAATTCCCTGAAAAACGCTTGACGGTCGAAGATTTGATTAAATTTGGATCATTCACATCAGAGGTCGGCGAATTCTTCGAAGCATCGGTGGTCTCTCGTTTGAACATTGTTGTGTCCGGTGGTACAGGGTCTGGTAAAACAACGCTCCTCAACGTATTGAGCTCCTTCATTCCAGAAGATGAACGTATTATCACTGTAGAAGATTCGGCGGAATTACAGTTAGCGCAACGTCATGTGGTTCGCCTTGAAACTGCTCCCCCAATCCCCGGTGAAGAAGAAATCGGTAAACTTGAAATCCGCGACCTTGTCAAAGGGACATTGCGTATGCGTCCTGATCGCCTCGTGGTAGGTGAGTGTCGTTCTGGTGAAGCATTAGACATGTTGCAAGCGATGAATACTGGACATGATGGGTCGCTGACAACGGTTCACAGTAACAGCCCGCGTGATGCAGTTGCTCGTCTAGAAACACTCTGTATGATGGCAGGGATGGATCTACCCGTAGATGTGATTCGTTCACAAATCGCAGCAGCAATTCATATGTTTGTGCAACAAGCGCGTCTTAAAGATGGTAGTCGTAAAGTGACCCAAATCACTGAGATGCAAGGGATGGAAGGATCCAAAGTAACACTACAGGACATCTTCATCTATAAAACCGAAGGACATCGTGGTTCAGGATATTCCCATGAAGGTGGTGGTACATTGCAAGCGACTGGCTTCCCACCAAAATTCTTGGATCAATTCAAACAATTCGGCTTCAATTTGCCAGCACGTATCTTCAAAGGTGGCAAGTTCTAATCGACTCGTAAATGAATCGCCCCAACTCCGTATATCGGGTTTGGGGCGATATATCAAATCCCCAACCAATGAAATACTCACGGTCACTTTCGGAAAATTTAACAATTCTCGCTATAATAAAATAATCCATTATGAAAACCGACTAGGAACGATTCAATGTCGCATATATATATTTCCTACCGTGCAATCGACAGTCATCAAAAAGCAATCCAACAAATTTATACCTATCTCGCTGATCACTATGGTGCAGATTATGTGACTCTATCGCCGCAAGATCATGCGCTGGATACGACCATTCGGCAGGCACAAGTCCAGTCACATCAGATTTTGCTGGTGGTCTTTGGACGCTATGGGTTGAATATGGTTGATGAGCGTGGGAATCGGCTAATTGTAGACCCATATGATGCACAGCATATCGAAATCTCGGCTGCGTTGAAAAATCGTCTCCAAATACAGACACTCGTCTTTGACGACATGGTCGAAGATTTATCTAAACATATCCCAGAGGTACTCAAAGACCTCGCTAAAAAGCCTGTTACGTTAAATATGACGTATGACACAGTCCCAGACACATTAGAGACGTTGGTTGACGACTTTGGTGAAGTCAAACCAGATACACCACCCATAACCCAAGTGGATTTATCCCAGATGGTCGTCCAGCCATCAACTAAACCCGTACATCCCTTGACACCCTACCATCAATCAACATCAGCGACACACGAACCCGAGATTTATATTCACCAGTCACGTAATCCGTTAATGCGTTTTCTACGGCGATTCAGGCGACAAGTCACTGGCGATGCACAATCCCAATATAATAATCATCTCGCCAATGGTCATTCACAAGTTGATAACTACCGTCAGATGTGGCCTACGTCATTTTTGATGATTGCTGTTGCTATCGCCTTAGCCATTGCGTTCGGGGCAGTAGCAAATACACACATACCGGATAATAACGACGCGGACTTCAATTTGCGTGAGGTCGCGGCCATGGGACGTGGCGCAGTCGATGTTGCCTTTTCCGCTGATGGATCACAAGTTGCGCATATCACACCTTTTGGTGGGGTCTATTATTTAAACTGGGAGATTATGACATTTCCTGATCGTATAAGTGTGCGTATGTCGTCACCCGAACAACTGGCATATAGCATAGATAATACGTTGGTGATGCGCAATGACTCGCGTATTTTTGTTGTGAATACACGCGATTTTGGTGGCTATCTCGAACATCAATATGTGATTGACCGAGATGCGACCATCCTTGATATGGCGGTTTCACCAACATCACCTGTGATTGTATTTATCTTGGATACAGGTGAACTCATCCGCTGGAATTACAATGCCAACCAAATTGACTCCGTAACAGTCGTTAATGAGCCCGTGGCTTCGGCACAACTGAGTGTGTCAGAGGATCTCAACTTAATTGCTGTATACGCTTATGCGTCCTACTTGACCCGAACGATCACGATGCTTAGCATGGACTCGCTAGAGCAACAATACCGGGATAATGCAAGCTTAGAGTTTATCACACTGGATGATGAAGCTAGAATGATTACCCTACCATGGCGGGCTGGTACCTACACAGTTTGGAACACAAATAATTGGTCACAGCGGGTCGGCAATGTCAAGAATCTCTACACAACCTCTACCACCACAAACTTTGAATATAACAGTGAAATCAATCTATTGATGCAAATTGCGGAGCAGGATGTCTATAGCTGGCTCATCAACGATGAATCAGAATATCTTGGAAGTTATTCATTAGATATCAATGATAGGGTCGAAACATTTGCAATCAGTCCTGATGGACGCTACCTTGTGACAGGTACATTGACCAATACAATAATCTGGGAGTTGGATCTCGCTGACGACCTGAACTAACCAAGTGGTTAGGCAAAAGACTAGCCACCCGACGGATTTGATTTTTGAGGCGATGAGATACTATTAGATCAGATAACAGTGGTTATACGTTATACGGCGTAAATAACCTCAAGCATGTATCTCCCTTTTAAATTTCATGTGTTCTGCCGTATAACAAAACGATCCCTAATACCCAAAAAGACCCCGCATTATGCAGGGTCTTTATTTTTGGTATATCAGTTGGGTGTAAGCTTAGGCTTCTGTTACGACCTCATCTTCTTCTTCGAGTGCTAGCTCGACAAAGTAAGTTGGTGTACTCAAAAGGCGGTGAATTGGACATTTGGTTGCAATGTCATACAGGCGGTTGAGCTGTTTTTCGTCAAGGTCACCGTGGAAGGTAATTGCCTTACGGACTTCATGCACAAAGAGGTCATCGCCCTCGTGCAATTCATACTCTGCGCCTTTAAAGCGTTCGTAGTCAATCTTGACGTCAACGCCTTCTAATTCCCAGCCTTTACGTTCGGCATACATTTTGGTGGTGATGGCAATACATGATCCCAATGCACCGAGCATCATTTCGCCGGGGGTTGGGGCAGTATCGGTACCACCGTCTTCTGCTGGTTCATCAGCGTGCCATTCGTGGTCACGTACATTGATTGTTGTTTTCATTCCGTCGCGGAGGGTAATATCTACAGGCATGGGTGTCTCCTTATTGCTAACATCGTTCTCATGTTATTTGGATGATGTGGTATGTGCGGGTCTTACCCACGCAAGATGCGTATCAGATGAGTGATGACGTTTGTCAGCCTCACAACCCGATATTCCACATGAATATCAACAACCCAATATCAGACGCTAAACAACAATCTCAGGAGTGTTTTTTACTGTCTCGACTACTCATACCTGAGAACATTCATCACGCGTTCGCCGACAGCAACCCGTGCACTTAAGAAGGTCGCAACCCACCCGATAATTACGGATGCGATGATTAAGGCAATTGCAGTTAGACGCGCATCCGTCGGGAGTGGAATCACAATCCCACCCGCTGCTGTCAGTATGGTAATAGCGAGTATACTCGTGCCGATACCAATAATTGCACTCAATAACCCGATGACTGTCGATTCAATCAGCATGATCGTTAGGACACGGCGCGATTTTAAGCCGACCGCTTTCAATATACCGATTTGACGGCGACGCTCTAATGTCGATAAAGCGACGGTATTCGCCATAATCACAGCCGCTGCAAATAACGATAATAACCCGACAATTGTTGGGATAGCTGCAAACTGGTCAATCAAACGGCCGATCAAACTATCAACAAAGCTCACATCCAACGAGAAGACGATAATCACAGCCGATAATTCTGCGAGGGCTTTATTAAGTTCTTCATCCGGTACATCAAATGTAAACAGACGGAAGCGCACTGGCACTGCTGGTGGAATCACATCTGGTGGAATCAGAACCGTTACGCCTGTCAATGTCGGTATACCATCAGATTCGCCCGAAATCCCGACGACTTCAAATGTCATCTCGCCACCACGATCCATAGCGAGTGTCACCTGACTGCCTACCTGCATCCCGTATCGTTGCGCCATGTTATACGAAAGAACCATGACATTTTGTCCACGATCTTCTTCAGTGAGCATGCGCCCGGTATACATAAACGGTTGCGCTCCATAAATATCGGGATTATCCGAATTCCACACAACGAAGCTAAAGCTGGTGTTTTGGCTGACCGTTTCGTCATCAAAGCCTGTCAATACAACCCTGTATGTCGAAACTGTCGTGCGGTGGGTCACCTCCACATCACTCAGAGCATTATCAATCGCGAACTCAACAATGCCATCAGGAATCCCCGGCACTGGGAAGACCAATACATTCCCACCAAACGAGCGCGTCAATTGAAGGTTGAGTAACTCGCGTGTTCCCTCTCCAACAAATGTGATGCCACTCAAGGCTAGCATACCCGCACTCAGGGCGAGCAAGGTAATCGCTGTGCGTAATCGATTCGTCGAGAGGTTTCGCAACGCTAACCGGAGCGTTACACTGCCGAATGTCGGGAACTTACCGATGATAAAGACAATCACCCATAAAATGCCGATCAAAATACCAAAGACAACAAATGTGCCCGCGACACCTACAACACCAACCAAATAAGGTGATGGTAGCGTAAATTCCTCGGGATTAAATTCCTCTTCTTCTTCGTTATCATCGCTGAAAAAGCCATCATCATCGTCGTCTTCAGCATCTTCTGCAAAGACCGATTGTTCTCCACTCTGGATACGATTGAGACGTTCTAGCGTTAGGTCAAAAGAAGGGCGGACGATATGCCCGACAATCAAGCCGAGGCTAACGGTTACAAATAATAATAACCCGATAGATTGTGCGATACCCATCGCCGGAAGTTTGCTTTCATTCGGGCGCAGGATGATGTTGGGGCGGACTTGTACTGCTGTTAATATCGGTGCGACACCAAAAATCGCTGTGACAATCACACCCAATGCCAGACCAAATAGCAACGCTTCTGGATAGATGCGCCAGATAATCGGTTGTCGTAACGCCACAGACCCATACTGATTAACGAGTAGACTCAGACCAATACCGACGATAATGCCAAGCACACTCCCGATAATGCCGAGTAACATCGCTTCAGTTAAAAATAATGTTGCGACCTGTCGTGCTTTCACACCAAATGTCTTAACTGCTGCAATTTCGTTGGTACGTCGACGCACGAGCACAATCATCGTGTTCATAATGCCGACACCACCAATGAGCAATGCACCCAAACCCATCACCACAATAAAATCACCGAGGTATTGCGAGATCAGTTCATAGCGTCGTAGCAAGTCAAAGGTTGTCAGGACTCTAGCCTCCTCATTGAAGGCTTCGATTTCAGCGACTAAGGTCTCCATCTCGTCTTCTGTTGGAGGTGACGGGAAGGTCATCCCAATACGATTGGGGGCGTATTCTTCGTCAATAACAGCCTGAGCATTTTCTAGATCAAAGTAGGCAAACCCAAAGAACCCATTTAAAAGGTTGAGTGTGCTGGTTTCTTCGGTTGTGGCGACAATACCGCGTACAATATAAATTTCGGTTGTGCCACTGACCCGCACCTCATCACCGACGACAATTTCATTTTGTTGTGCCAGATTCTCACTGATGATGACATCATTCCCGCCTGTAAAAAGGTCACCAATTGGTGTGTCTGGAGGGTCAATCGTGCGGATGGTATGTGTTGGAGGATACGTTTGCGGGTCAATAAAATAACTACCGACAAAACTCGGTCTACCAAATTGATTTTCATTTTGTTTTGTAATCTGGAAATTATTACCACTGAGGAACGGCGAAATTTGTGCATCCTTTTCCTCTGCCCATGTGGTAATTGCCTCGAGTTCTTGTGGGGTAAACGGCCGTAAATCGCTACCAAACCCCTCAAAAATTCGATCATTAATAATGAGCATATCGCCTTTGGTCTCGGTGCGGACGTTTTCTGTGAGTGTATCCCCAATAGCGAGTCCGAGTGTGCGTAAGGCAACAACTGTCGCTACACCAGCTGTAATACATAAAATAGCGAGTGTTGTCCAGCGTCCACCCCGTTGGATGTTGCGTAAGGCATACGTCAGATAAAATTTGAGGCGTTGAATCATTATGTTGTCCTATTTGACCGTCTCATAAGGCGTTTTGCCAACTCATCATACAACAGCTTCATGAAAAACTGTTAAATAATTTACGTTGATTTCTAGAATATGTCGCAAAAGTTGTTCTTGCTTTATTCAATTACATTATAGTATTGTACAAAGTATACTCTTACTCTATCAGTAAACGGGAATCTGATGACACAGACACAATATGAGATTGTAGCGACGCATCGTTGGTTATCTTTATGTAAAGGCTTTGAAGGTGAACCATTTATAAAGTCATCATCTGGAACATTGGTTGTACCTATAACTGATGATGGTGATGTGTTATTTATACTAGAGCCTCGGCGAGTTAATGGAGAACTTGTTTTATCATTACCCGGCGGTGGTATAAATGCAGACGAAGACACTGCTATATCTGCTAATCGAGAGCTCCAGGAAGAAATTGGGTTTTATGCCAATAAACTTGATTTTTTAGCTACACTCAACCCTGCCGTTCGTGTAACAGATTGGGAAGTCCATGTTTATCTTGGACGTGATCTTGTGCCGAGTAAACTAGAAGGTGATGAGTCATATGAGATTCAGGTTGAAAAGATACCATTGTCGCAATTCGAAACAGTAATTCAATCTGGAAGGTTGATGGACTCAACATTAATTGCTGCTCTCTATTTAACCCGTAGTTTTATTAACCGTGCACTGTAGGTTGCAACGCATAATCTATCTTTTGTTATAAATCGCCAACGTGCGAACATATGGACGCCCTTTGCTTAGATCATCCGTGTTACGGTAAATCTAAAAACAAGGAGCAGACGATGTTCAACTGGTTAACCCAATGGTTCACAACACGGCGCAAAACCTTACGCCCCATCGCACCCCACTTACAACGTGTCGCGGTTCATAATAGCTATCATATGAATCCGCCCATTGATACGACCTCACCGCAAGTCTATGAGCAATCGCCATGGGTTTATATCGCAATCAATCGCATTGCCGAAGCTGGTGCACTTGTGCCACTGCATGTCTCAAAACGCGTCAGTGAACAAACCATCAGCATTGACAATCACCCGCTGGAACAATTACTGGATATGCCAAATCCAGTAACCAGCCGTTTTGAATTATTCGAACAGACACTTGGCTCACTCGAATTGACAGGAAATGCGTATTGGTTTCTCGCTGGTAATTCACTCGGACAACCATCTGAAATTTGGGTGTTACGCCCCGACCGTGTCACTGTTGTACCTGATCCAACTAATGTTGTGCGCGGCTATTTATACGCAATAGATGGAGAATATGTACCATTGGATGCCGTTGAGGTGGTTCACTTTAAACGCTGGCATCCAAGTAATGATTATTATGGATTGTCACCGATTGCATCTGCTCAAACCGCTATCCTGAGTGATAAACATATGGCAAACTGGAATCGGAATACTTTTGGTCAAGATAACGGTGTGCCAGCGGGGATCGTCAATATCAAAGACTTCATTTCTGATACCGATTTTGAACGCATCAAACGCGAGTGGCGCAATAACTACGGTGGGACAGGGCGCAAGACAGCCTTTTTACGGGGTGGTGCGGTCGAATGGAAGAATATTGGGTTAAGCCATACTGACCTTGATTTTTTGCAGGGGCGTAAAGCACAGCGTGACGAAATCCTAAATATCTTTGGCATCCCAGTCGGACTCGTCAGCGAAAATGCGACTGAAGCCAATGCCAAAGTTGCTGAACGCATCTTCATCGAGCGCACATTATATCCTAAATTGGTGCGGATCGCTCAGAAGATCACGCAGGAGCTACTCCCATTTTATGGTGATAATCTCGTTGCTCAGTTTGAAGACATCCGACCAACCGACACGCAAGCCCGTTTAGATGAAATCCGTACAGCCTACCCACTGTTGAGTATCAACGAATTACGCGCACAATATTATCAATTGCCTCCGGTCACATGGGGCGGCTATCCTGTCGGTACAACCCCATCTGAGCCCGAAAGTACAACAGCCGATGTTGATGCGACCAAAGCTATTCAAGAGGAGCTTGCTCAATGGGAACGTTTTGCTCTCAATCGCCTCAATCAACCGCAAAATCGTCCGTTTGAAGTATCTGTGATCCCTGATGAAGTCGCTTTTGAGGTATCTGCGGGGTTACTGTTTGCCGGCGATAAAGATGCAGTCAAAGCAGTATTTGCATCAGTGCAGGACGTAGTCGTGGAATTTTAAATATAGACATGATGCATCTGATCGTAATATCCGGTATGTTTTTAGGGCGAGATATGTCTCGCCCGCCAAATAATCTCTAAAATGTCACCAATGTTCTACGCATCATCAGATGCGATACGTCGCAATTGCATCGGGGAGGTTTTGGGGAGGCGTTCAATTTCTCCACGTGCTTCTAAATCCAGTTGCACTGTTTTGCAGTACCAACGGACAGACCCTTCTTTTGGGAATAACTCTGCTGGGAAGTCGATTCCTGCTAGATGGGCATGGATAGCTGTTTCCATATCACTGAATGTCATGCCTTTATCGGTGGGTAACACGGCATGAATCGCATCGCGGATGAGATTATACTTCTGTTCGTTGAGGTTTTCTGTATACCCCGGATGATTCACATTTTTCGCTTTGATACTCGCCATATTAGGTGTCTCCTCTGTTAACTCACTTATTGTCATTGTATGAGATTACGATCACCCTGACTTGCGAAATCCTGCTAATTTTGTAGATGAGGCAAATTATTTTCACCAATCGGGAACGAATTACGGTTGGATGACGACTCTATAAGTAATACAGACATTTAACGAGGCGTTCTCTATGAAACTCAAAATCGTCCTATTTGTTACACTGATGGTTGTATTGGTCGCATGTCGTACAGATAATGCTGGTAATGCTAATGAGACAATGGTGCTCACACCTGTAAACACCCCAATACTAGCGACAAGTCCTGCGTCACAACTGGAAGATGATACAACCCCGACACAAGATCGTGAATTACTGAATACAACCGACACAGACGTGATTCGTACAAATACATCAACTATCGGCAATACTATACAACAACCTAATACAGCTGTACCATCGGCTGCCGAACCAGTCCCACAAAATATACAATGTACGGTACAAACCAATTTACCTGTGTATACGGTTGTGGCAGGTGATACATTATTTGAAATAGCAAGTCGTGCTAATATGAGCGTTGATGATATTGTTCGCATCAACTGCCTACCAGACCGCAACACAATTACTGTCGGGCAACAACTCTACGTGACAGCCGCTATCCCACTTGAAGATAATACATCGGATACAACCAATGAAAACACGACACAGGTTGTTGGTACAGTTATAATGCCGTATCAGATCAACACAGGTAACACCTATGTCGTCAACACAAACACGACACTGACCTTACAATGGATGGGTATGCCGACCGACCTCGGATTAACAGAAGTCGAGTTTATGTTCAGACCCGACCGTGTGGTTTACGCACCGATTTCGCTCGGGATTGATAACGATCTATCTGATGGCGCGATGATTCAACTCAATTACAATAACGCAAATGTTGAATTACGCGGGACAATCTTTGTCGGAGGGGTGAGTCCGGTAACCCGTCAAAACGTCCTGTCGGAGTCTATTCGGGTTGAACCGGATAATCGTCCGATGCGCGTTGGACCACGTGGCGCATTAAGTGTTGATCCCAATATTCAAGCAGGAACACCGGATGATTGGTCGGATTATATTGTCGAAGCTGGACAGACTGTCACTATTCGCTGGACAGGTGTAGACCCAAATGAATATAATACGTTGACCAGTGCAACGCTCTATTTCTATCCTGATGATGGTGGTGATGGTCAAATTTGGGGACGCGATAGTGATCATGCAGATGGTTTAGATTTTATCTGGATTGTACCTAATAATACCTCTGGAAAATTGACAGTCGAAGGCATTATAGATAACTCGTCTCGTCTCGTCTTTTCGCCTAATTTGCACGTTCGCACTTCCGATACAACACCCGAAGCCTGTCATTTTAATCCGTTTGGAATTGGTGGCGATATACCCGTTTATGATTTAGCCGATACAGACAGTACACAAATTGGTGTTATTCAAACCGGGACGACATATCCTGTACTTTCGACAGGTGGCACTTGGTCTACAGAGTTTGGCGGGGCTGGCAAATTTTATCAAATTAGCCTTGGCGTGCCGTCCGGTTGGGTGCAAGATGGACGCGGCGAATTAATCGGGGATTGTAGCGAAATTCCAACACATGAAGTTAACTAAATATCAAATAAAAAACGCCCGACTCCATCGGTCAGGCGTTTCTATTTGGGCTATCTAGGTTATTTACTGCTCAGGCGTTGCTTCTTCTTCATCTTCTTCAGGGATTTCAACATCAATTGCCTGTTGAATCAAGTCGCGGAACGCTGGTTCAGGGAGCGCACCGGGTTGCATGAAGATCAACTTACCTTGCTTGAAGATTGCAATTGTCGGGATGCTACGAATCTGGAATGCTTGGCTGAGGCCTGGGTTTTTGTCGGTATCAACTTTGACGATACGAACTTGACCCGCAAATTCTTCTGCCAATTTATCCAAAATTGGAGCGACCATACGACATGGGCCACACCATTCTGCCCAGAAATCAACGAGGACAGGCATATCATTGGATGCGATGATTGCTTCTTGTTCAAATGTGGTATCTGTTACAGCCATTGGTTTATCGAGTACAGCCATTGCTTTAGTCTCCTCTTGGGTTTCTTCAGGTTGTTCCTCGGCTTCGGGTTCTACTGATGCATTCGCGACAATCGCGTCTTGTATCGTCTTGATAGCTCCCGGTAAGTCACTTCCCCATGGGCGCGAACGACGGACGATCGCTTCGTCACCGTACCACCCAATCAGGAGCGATTTGTTCTGATAGTTGAACTTCTCGCTGAGGGTTGGGCTCTTTTCAGGATTGACCTCGCCAAAGATAATATCGTTATGTTCAGTTGCGGCTTTATTGAACGCCGTCTTAAAGTCGCCTCGCAGTTTGTCATCGCCATTGGTGATCATCAACACAGTGGCTTTTGTACCAGTGATGTCTGCGAAGTTTTCATCGGTTACAGTTATAACAGTCATTGGATATCCTTGTTTGCTCTCAAATCGGTTTGGGTTGTCTTGGATCCATAGTTTAATCAACCCTGATTGATTTGTCTTGTGTTTCCGTCTCGCTATTATGACGCATCACCATCCAGCAACCTTACGCCGATGATGCGACTATAATAAATATCCTACATAGTCAGACAAACCAACAAGTGATATTAGGTCAAATCTTGTGAATGTTTGTCGATACCTAATGCCGACATAATCGTATTGTGGTGATGTTGAATTTCCGGCTCAACATCTAGTGCCCGCGTTTGTTGTATCCATGTGATGAGTGGCAACAGGCTCATCACTAGCACGATGATCAGGATCATTGCGACCCACAGCGTACTATTTGTCCCGCACAAAATCGTCGGGAGGGTTAAAAGTGCTGATGCAAGTAACGACATCACGACGAATAACACCACCCAGGTATCGGTTCGGACTGTCAGACGTTGTAGACGGTAATTGTCGATAAGCGTGCCAGTTCCTCCCCAACGCCGTAACGTTCCGTGAATTTCATATGCAATCATCGGAAACTTAACCGATTTAATGCGTCGGATACGAAAATTTACCTGATTATCATCAATCGATGTAAATGTAATCTCTCGACGTTTTAGCTCACGTAAGCGACGTTTACAATCTTCTAATTGATAGGGGGATTCAAGTCGCTCCTGCTTCGGGAAAATAATTTTGGGTTTTAACATCTGGCTATGCCTGCCAAGTTGCCATGCTGGTTTGCTTTTCAAGCATGCGCTCTAGTAATTCTTGGAGGCGTAATTGATCACCCTTGCGGACTTCATCGCTGAATGTTGACCAGAAGACCGTAAAAATAAGACCTGCAACACCGGGTACACTGGCAATTGGCAATAAGTTTGCAGGGAGTACCCCCATCAATATGAGCGTAATACTAAGCCCGATAAGCGGTACCAGCCACGTACTTTTACTAGATAATCCATAGGTCTTATATTCTACACGCAGATTTTGCCCCTGTGTGCGCGTAATTTTACCTTTGCAATGGGCAAGTGTTAGGTTCGGGACGATTGGGAACTCTTGGAGTAAATTTAAGATAAATTCTGACGAATGGGAATCGGCTTCGTTGAGGTTGATGTGTACGCCACGTACCTTTGCATGTTTGAGGCGATCTGTTGCAACGTTATACGGGAGGGGAGAATAAAAATTTTGTGTATGTGCCATATTGGTTACCGTTAATCCATAACATTCATCCTATTGTACACGAAATTTAAATGATGTAAGCAACTCGCGATCAAATAGTTTGCATGAGGATTTGACCACTTCTATACTTAGATAAACCGTTTACAAACCAAAGGCGATTGATTATGACAAGTTCTCAAAATATCCCCGGTCCTAAATCGGGGATCTTGGGTATCGGTAACGCACTAGAATTCCAAAAAGACCAGCTCAATTTTTTGATGACTGCTGTCCATGATTTCCCTGAAGATATTGTGCATTGGAAATTTGGACCGATGTACGATGTCTATTTGCTGGTACACCCCGATTATATTCACGAATTATTGGTGAAGCAGTGGCGTACGACCATCAAATGGCAACGGTTTACCAACATCGTCGCCAAAACAGGACCTAAAAATCTAGTAATTGTCGAGGGCGATGAATGGAAACAATTCCGCAAAATGAGTACACCCGCTTTCCATACCCAACGGATTAAGAACTATATTGATCTCATGGTCAAACATACAGAACAACTCGTGGGCGATTGGGAAGATGGCGCGGTGTATGAGATGATTGAGCAAATGACGCAAGTCACGATGGGGATCATCGGCGAAATCTTGTTTGATATTCCCGACATCGAAAAAGATGCTGGCGAACTTGCTGAGGCATTGATGGTGATTTTAGATATGTTCATGTTGGAAGTAACTGCGCTCATGCCAGTACCTGATTGGGTGCCGACTCCCCGTAACTTAAAAGAAAATCGCGCCATGCAATATGTAGACGATTACTTGATGAAGATTATTGACGAACGTCGTGCCAGTGGTGAAGATCGTGGTGATGTACTCTCGGCATTATTACAAGTTGTCGATGAAGATGACGGCACAGGCTTTACAGATCGAGAAGTTCGCGATATTTTGCTCGGATTGTTCACTGCCGGACATGAAACAACCATGAAATGGCTTGCGTGGGCGATGTATCTCTTAGCCAGGCATCCCGATATACAAGAACAACTCTATGAAGAAGTATCCGGTGTGATGTCCGGCGATACACCTGACTTAGAAGAACTCGACACGATGACATTTACAGATCGTGTATTACAAGAAACACTCCGGTTATACCCGCCAGCATGGTCATTATTTATGCGCGAAGCCACCGAAGAAATGCAATTAGGCGAGCACACATTCCAAAAAGGCGCAATCCTCTACATCAGCCCATGGGTTGTACAGCGGGATCCACGTTGGTGGGAAAACCCACAGGACTTTAATCCAGCCCGATTTGAAGGCGACTGGAAAAAGCAACGTCCTGCCTATAGTTATCTGCCGTTTGGGGGTGGACCGCGTGTTTGTATCGGGGGGCATCTTGCCGATATGGAAGCTGAGGTTATTCTCGCGACAATCGTCAAGAACTTTAAAATCGAGCTATCTGAGCCGAACCAAATTGTCGAACCAGAAGCCCGATTTACCATTCATCCAGAAGGTGGTATGCATCTTAAAGTTGTTAAACGATAAGTGTTAAACTGTGGATCTATCGCAAACTCGCCGTCGTAATCACAGCATTAAACTGCCGACAAAACACGACGACCGACCGATAACCACTCAGGTCGAGTGTGGCGGGTAAGTTGTAATTCTGATTACCGATATTACCCTTTAATCGCCCAAGATCGAGAAAATCGACCCCAACTTCCACTGCTGTGCGGGGTTCGGGGTCACGGGATAGATAGACATGCACATCGCCACCCCGTGCCGAGGCATAATCTTGGAAGCGTAAGACACGCCCTTGGTCGGGTAATTGATAGACGGTTGCTGTTCCTTCGCCCCAATGTAGTGGGTCAATCTCGATAAATTCCCCTGATGATAGAACCGTCGCGGTTTCCATTGCACCCATTTCTTGCTCGGCTTCGGGGGCGGTTTCGGTTGGTGCGACAGCAACCCGTGCCATTTCTAATGCCATCGTCGGGTCTTCCTCGCGTAACTCAAATAGCGCTTCGCGTTCATCCGGCGGTAGAGCAAGGAACTCATCTTGTAAATCGAGCGCCAGACCGGGAAACGCCTCGGTAACACGCGTATCCTGAAAATAACCACGCCATGAGGGAAATGTCCACACTGCGCCGGCAATCCCACCTACAATGAAAATAACCAGTAGTCGAAAACGAAAATCCATAAGCTTACCTCAACTAGTCAGACTCAGCTGTAAACGATGGATCAAATACTACACTATCTAAAATCTGTTGTAACTCGAATTGAGCTGGACCATCCATCGCGCCGATTGGTTCGGCGTATGCGTAGAATACAAATGGGATATTACGCTCAAATAAACCAGCAAACCATCCCCGTGTATCTGCAATTTCGGGACAGTTGGTAGTCGAAAATTGTGTTCCGCTAGCGAGCCGTCCGGCAACACTATATTCCATCTTTAAGTCCGTACCGATCACACAATCTCGCTCGAGGATGAGCAGCCGCAACAAGCGCAAACCATCCACATATAAATCCGGTTGTGTGCCTTCTTCTAAGAACGGATTACCTGATGTCGCATTCGGAAAATCCCATAACACGACGATAAATCCTTGCCCACCGGTGACGGGACCTGTGTAAAATCCAAATGGAACGACGCGTAAATCACCGATGTCGTTGAATAGCCGTACACCGGATCCAAATTGCCAGCCATCAGGTAAGTTCATGGTCAATGGGGGAGGAACTTCTTCTTCAAGCACTGCCTCTGCAGGAACCGCTGTATTAGTTGGAGTGGTCTCCGGCTCGGGTGTGATTGAGGGTTGCAAGGTCGGTAATGGGCTAGGTTGTAACGTTGGAACGAGTGTCGGTTCAGGCGTGAAGGTCGGTAGTGGTTCAGTTGTGGGTTCAGGTGCTCCACCACCACAAGCACTGACCAATAAAGCAAGACTAGCTAGGATAATCCAATAGCGTTTCAGCATGGTGTGATTCACAATTCCATCTTGATAAACAACATATGTGCATTGTGGCATAGGCTACGTATCACGGCAAGTCTATAAACTATGCCATAATAGGTCTGTTGCAGTTGAATCAAGTGAGAGGAATAGATGTATGGAAACCAATAAAAAAGCATGGGACGAGGTATTCAAAGAGCATGGGCGTGTATTCAATAATGTACATCCTGATGTTGCTCAGTTAGCGCAAGATTTACAGCCATCACAACGCAAACGCATACTTGATCTTGGCAGTGGTTCAGGGCGACACATCGTATACTTAGCCAGTCAAGGATTTGACGTTTATGGCTTTGATTATGCTCAAAAAGGGCTAGATATGACACGTGAATGGCTTGATAAAGAGAGGCTATCCGCCACCTTACAACAAGGCGATATGACACAGCCGTTACAGTATGATACTGATTTTTTTGATGCGGTTATTTCCATTCAAGTAATCCACCATGCGCGCTTAGAAACGATTGAGGACATTATCAGAGAGCTTGCGCGGGTTCTAAAGCCAGAAGGGGAAATTCTAGCAACGGTCGCTATGCATAAAAATCAAGCCACCGATTATGATGAAATCGCCCCTAATACGTTTGTGCCGCTTGATGGCTGGGAAAAGGGATTACCGCATTACTTTTTTGATGATGAACAGTTAAGCAAGTCATTCGGGGCATTTGATAATCAGAATATCTATGTGGATGTAACAAAACACCGTGCAATCCGCGCGACCTTAAAACGTTAGCGTTCATATAAAACGTTTATGTAAGACTACGGTAACGGGTTTCATCCATTATAATGTGGGACAAAACAATATTCAGGACGACAGCATGTATTATGACATTGACTATGAACTCATCGCCGAGGAGATGCTCGAGGACAACTACAGTCACGATGAGATTATCGATTATCTAGTGTTACGTGGCTTAGAGCAATATTCTGCTGAAGCCGTGTTAGCAGATGTGTTAGCCGTTGAACGTGGGCGACAATTTTGGCGTGGGTTGATGGTAGCAACTGGCGGGTTGATTATGCTCGGTGTATTAACCTTGATGGCTAATGCCCTCCAACGTGGTGACTTCCCCGCATTATCATTCTCAACCATCCCATTTGTGTTCGGCTTGAGTATGATTGCATTTGCTTTACGACAGAACCGAAATTGAAAACGCACTGACCCAATATCAGTGCGTTCAAATCTTAGATTGTAAGAAACCTTATTTTAAGGTGTGTTGCCCTGATGACTCAGGGTTAAGAAAAAGTATTCAATTGTGGAATCGGCTTCCATATACACCTCTTTCCCCAATTTGCACTTACAGACAGCATAACGGATGTCGTGTCGCGAGTCAATTTTGGGAAAATTATCACATAATTAAACGTTTGAATAACAGCGTTGTAATGTGCTTCTAGTGATGTGGCTATTTGTAGCCAACACTCTGCGCTATGATATGCGAGATTTTGCTAACCAACAAAACGAACAGATCATGGTATATAGTCTACTATCCAACCTATTCCCAACGCGACAATTACAAAACCCGCCTAAACGGATTGTCTTTATCCGTCCTTGCTGTATCGGCGATGTCGTTATGGCAACTGCGGCCTTATCGGCATTGCGTGAACTATATCCGGAGGCACACATCACATGGGCAGTTGGCACATGGTCGGCACAAGCAGTCACTCATCATCCAGCAATTGATGCCATTCTCGATACAGGCGATACGGATTTACCTGTGCGGTCAGTCGGCGGGGTTTGGCAATTTGTATGCCAATTGCGAGCAGGACAATACGATCTTGCTGTATCACTTGTTCGGTCTCCGCTGATGAGTCTTGCTGTGTTGCTATCGGGTATTCCATATCGTGCAGGGTTGGATAGTCTTGGTCGTGGATTCGGATATAACATCCGTGTGCCAATTGATCCTGCTAGATCGGAACATGAAAGTCTCATCTACCTAAAAGTGATTAGCGCATTAGCAGGGCGACCTATCCATGCCTACGCTAATATCCTCGTTTTGGAGTCGGCCCGGGAGTCACTCCACAACAAACTATCAACCGACGAGTTAACCACTCCCTATATCGTGGTGCATCCCGGTGGGGGCAGTAATCCGGGCATGCAAATGGATAGCAAGCGGTATCCTATTGATCAGTTGGCAAGGATTGTCAATCCGATTGCCAGCGAGATGTCTGCCAAAGTGATCGTTATTGGCGGGGCGAATGATAAAGAGCGTGTGGTCGGGTTGATGGATCTGTTGGACCATGATGCCGTTGGCTTATTCGGTAGCCTCACATTTACGGAGATTGGCGCACTAGCTGAGGCTGGGTTGCTCTATATAGGTAATGACACTGGTTTGACTCATCTCGCCAGTGCGAGTGGTGCAAAAACTGTCATGATGATGGGACCAACCGACCCTAAACGCTATGCCCCATTTACCGATAATCATCTTGTCTTATGGAAACCAACCGACCTGCAAACGGGTGGGGTAGCCAGTGCCGACACATCGACATGGGATTGGTCTCGCGATGGCTTCACAGTGGATTATGCGATCGAGAAAATCCGTGACTTTATCCGTTAATTACTTGAGCGAATACTCGCAATAAGTTGTTCTGCAAGATCATCAAAGTGTGCACCTACATCGTCGGACAACCCCACAATCACTTGAACCACAACGTCATTATCTAGTGTTATAAATTGCTCATCATCGCTTGGAGTATCCGGTAAATTTGCCAGTTCTGTGAGTGTAACAGTACTTTCGTCGGGGGCAACAAAGACCACCTGAACGAACTCGGCTTCGGCGATGCTACTTTTCACCACCCGCCACGATGACGGATAATCGACGATAAAGCGACCTGCATCAAATGTGGAATCGGTCACGATGACAAAGGCACCAGGGGTATGCTCTAACTGAGGTGGGGTGGTTGCAGGCACTAAGGGGGCACATGCACCTAAAACCAATAATGCAATTAACAACTGTATTCGCACACCGACTCGATTCATCTGCTTTGACTAAATATAGCCCGTATTATAGCATGAGGCATCCACAACTATAACAACCTACATATCAGCAACAGATCGTGTCTCGGTTCGGTCAACACCTTGAATATTGCCGATGTCACGGATGATATTCATCATTTGGGTTGTATCATCCGCTGAGACAATCGCGATGCAATCATCTGGTCCAACAATCAAATCAGCACGTTCAACACCATCAACAGCACGAACTGCTTGTAATGAATCCGCGAAATCAACCAGCATATTTAAATTGATCAGAACATAAGCTGACGGCATATTTGTTACCTCACAAGATGATGAATAGTACTAACGTTATAGTCTGTTTTGACGATACTGGCAATCAATAGAATAGACTAACGATCATGAGTTTGCATCTGGTGAAATGTTTGATAATGCCTCAGGATCACTTATCACACTGTAAATTCAATATTTGATAGTCCGACTGTATCTACTCTTATAGGGATTCTATTTGAATTACTATCTTATTAGTAATGCTAATACAATGCTATCATAGTAAAATATATCAAATATATAGGTGACCTAGTGGGGCAGGTGACCTGCCGACTTATCAAGACTGATAAGTGCTTCTCAGAGTAATGTGTGCATAGGTACTCAGACCGAGCAAACCTACTCTAAGTAGTGTCATGTCGTTATAATAATTTGCATGAATACAGTCACACACATCAAAACGCTACAAGATTATTGCGATAACATCAACATACCACAGCCCCTTCATAATGACTTTGATATTCGTTCATTCGCAGAAAATATGCCAACGGTTGTGCAATCTGTTCCACCGTTTCGCCATGAATTCTATGCGATTGCGATCCGTGTGGATGGTGAGGGACAAGCGACAACCGGCGCAACCAGTACCCCCGAAGGACCAACGATCTTCTTTAATTCGCCATTTCAAATCATCTCGTGGGACATTGCACCTAATTGGGATGGATATTATCTGATGTTTACCAAAGCATTTATGTCGCAATCGACTTATTTCAATAACTTACTTGATGATTTCCCATTTTTGCGCGTTGATAAATCGATTCCGCTGGCAATCAATCAAGATGATTTACCCCTCATGACGAGTATCTTTAGCAAAATCTATAATGAGTATCATGCGGATTCACCCGATAAATTGCAAATGATTGAAGTCTATGTCTTGTTGCTATTGACTTATATTCGCCGTTATTTTGGGGAGCAACTATCCACCGAAGCCATCAGCCGCGAATTACGTAATGCTGATATAAAGCTCATGTCACGTTATCAAACATTGATTGAAATGAGCCTGCACCGTGATGTTGAGATACCGATGATAGTCAATATCCACTCGGTACAATATTATGCCGACCAGTTGAGCGTCCATCCCAACCACTTGAATGCGATTGTTAAAAGTGTGTCCGGGCAAACTGCCTTAAATGTCATTCATCAGCATCTGATTCAACTCGCCAAGACATACTTACTACAGACCGAGATGAGTGTGCAAGAGATCGCCTATCAACTCCACTTTGAATCCCCCAATTATTTCTCGCGCTTCTTCAAAAAACACACACAATCTTCCCCTCTTAAATTCCGCAAACAGAATCGCCTTTGATTTGTGAACTTTTTACTTTGATCTGTCGTAACGCCCATATGCGCTTGATTGCTAAGATTTAAGCATCAGGTTAAACAACTTATATGGAGCAAATAACATCATGAACAAAGTAACATTCCAAAGTGAAGGACTCAACCTTGTCGGCGATCTGTATTTACCAGCAAACTTCGATGCAAATCAAACATACCCTGCTATTATCGTCTCCGGCAGTTGGACAACGGTTAAAGAGCAGATGGCAGGACTCTACGCCGAAAAACTCGCTCAACAAGGATTCATCACTCTCGCGTTCGACTTCCGCAATTTTGGTGAGAGTGAAGGCGAACCCCGTTTCTATGAAAGCCCATCAGCTAAAATCGTGGATATACAAAATGCGGTTTCCTATCTGGCAGATCATCCACAAGTCGATAACGAACGCATCGGCGCATTTGGTGTGTGTGCAGGCAGTGGGTATACCTTAGAAGCCGCATCTCAGGATGATCGCATCAAAGCCGTTAGTGTGACCGCTGCATGGTTACATGATGCTGAAGCTGTCAAAATGTTTTATGGTGGCGAAGATGGTGTTAATGAAAAAATCAATGCCGCCCAACAAGCTAAACGAAATTACGCGCAAAACGGTGTTGTTGAGTATATTCCGTCCATTAGTACCACCGACGAAACAGCCGCCATGTATGGCAACTATGACTACTACCTCAACCCTGAACGCGGTGCAATCAGCGAATGGAGTGCGGATAAATTTGCTGTCGCATCATGGGAAGATTGGTTGACATTCGACCCGACACAATCCGCTAAGGATGTCAATGTTCCGACCTTGATGATTCACTCAGATGGTGCGGTGCTTCCAACTTATGCTAAACAGTATTTTGATAAGTTGGGTACCGATAACAAAAAATTGCACTGGGTTGAAACCGACCTTGACTCGCCCTTCCATCAATTTTCATTCTACGACCAAGACGAAGAAGTCACTTTATCCGTTGAACTAACAACCGACTGGTTCCAAGAAAACCTGTAAACAGAGCTATAAATCAGGAGCAATCAATCATGACACAACCTGCTGTCACACAGAACAAAGCAACTGTTCGTAAATTTTTTGAGGCACTGGAACATGACGATGTAGAGATGTTGGTCGATCTATTTGCAGACGACGGCCAACAGATTAACCCTTATCATTCCGGTGTATTTCCAACAGGAGCAAAAGGTAAAGAAGAAATTCATGAATATTGGGCACCCGTCATTGAGCGGTTTGATGGAATGGCCTTTTATATTGATGAACTGCTAGCCACCGAAGACCCTAACATGATCTTTGTGCGCTATCGTGGTGAAATCAAATTACCGGACAATGGTGGAGTATATGCTAATGACTATTACTCCACCTTCCGCCTCAATGATATGGGCAAAATTATCGAGTATGTTGAAATCTTCAACCCGATTACCGCAGCAAAAAGCTTTGGGTTACTCAACCAGATAAATTAGGGAATTCAATAATATGACACACGCACACATCATTGACACTGTAAATCGAATGGCAATGTCCGCTGATAATCGTGATTGGGAAGCCTGCCGTGCGACATTTACTGATACTGTCGCTGTCGACTACACCTCATTAGCAGGTGGCAACCCGGCGACAATCCCTGCTGACGCATTGATGGATTCATGGAAAGGACTATTACCAGGATTCACCGCTACACAACATTTGCTCGGCTCACATATCGTTGATGTAGATGGGGATAAAGCGACTTGTGAAGCACACTTCCAAGCAACCCATGTTCTGGATGACGAAACATGGACTCTCGGTGGAAAGTATGACTATCAGCTCGAACTGCAAGGGGACACATGGAAAATCGCTGCAATCACCATGACCGCACTCTGGTCAGTCGGCGATCAAGCTAAACTCCTACAATCAGCAACCGAACGCTCAAGTCAACCCGCATAATCCACATTCGATGCCTTGTTCAACTTGGATGAGGCATCATGCCACTTTATTCTGTCCGATACTTGCTCTGAATCGTTACAAGCCAATCAATCGCTTCATCAAATGCTTCTGCAGAATATGTGCGACGCGTGTGTGCTAGACTGCCCACTGTCATTCCCTCAATCATGCGAACCATGAGTTCGTCATCAAGATTTTTGATGATAAAAGCAATATAGTACTCTGGCAATGTTTCATACAAACTAAAGTTCTGACGTATACGTGTCAGCATATAGCTGACTGGTAACATACCCGTTCGTGAAACATCCATAACGATACAAAGCGGGACGTTCGTCAGATTGTTTTTGACATGCTCTTTTAGCAAGGGAAACGCCATTGTGTTCAGATAGGAATCCACAGCGTCGCGCGAATTATTATAAAATCTGTAAACTGTGATTCCTCTTACAGTCAATTGCTCAACAAGTTTTCCATTCATCGCTTAACCCTTCAGTCTTTATTGCACTCACTATAGCTAAGTTTAACTTGCTTAATGTCATCCCAACGTTTAGATGGGTTTAGAGTGTATTCTCAGACATTATTCTACTCTTGTGGGGATCGTCAACTTAAGTTTTTTGGCAGACGCACGATATTGACCAATATCAGTAAAATAATGCCCGTGCATCCTAGTTGAGCATTTTGACTTTGTATCCTCAAAATCTCTCCTATCGTCTATAATGCCTCGCATGAATACGACACAAACAAACACAACACTTAGAACATGGATACGGCGTGTGGTGATACTCGGTATGATCGCACTGATTTTTCTTGTTTTACTCGCTTTGGATTTAATGAATCGTGGCTTGGCTTGGCAATTCTTCTGGTCGCAGACAGGTGAAGAATCTCCAGTCGCTCAGATTCGTGGGATGGTCGAAGTAACGGGTAATCTCATCCGTCAGCCACTCGATACCCAGCCAATGGTCTCGATTGATAATAAAGCAGAAATTCCGTACGGGATCAACACCTTCTTACAGGAAGAAGTCGAACGCCCTAAAATCGAAGTGATGCTCCAGATGATTGCTGATGCAGGATTTGTCTGGTTGCGCCAAGAATTTCCGTGGGAAGACCTCGAAGTTGATGGACGCGGACAATTCACCGATTCCCGCCTCGATTTAGATGGCGATGGTGAAGTTGATACGATTGATGCATGGGCGAAGTACGATCAAATAGTCGAATTAACCGAGCAATATGGTTTGCGCTTAAAAGTGCGCTTGAGTAACCCGCCGGAGTGGTCACGCGCTGACCCAAATGCCGGCGCATTTGCCCCACCCGATGACTATCAAGATTTTGTCAATTATGCTGTTGCTGTCGCCGAACGCTATAAAGGCAGGATTACTCACTATCAAATTTGGAATGAGCCTAATATCTATCCCGAATGGGGTGAAAATTTTGTCGACCCTGCCGGATATACCGAATTACTCTGCCGGACACATGATGCACTAAAAGAAGTTGACCCGAATATCGTTGTGGTGAGTGGTGCGATTGCACCGACCATTTCGCTTGACGGTTTCTTTGGATTTAGTGATTTGATTTTCTTGCAGGAAATCTATGATAACGGTGGTGGGGATTGCTTTGATGTGGTTTCAGCTCAGGGTTATGGGTTGTTTAGTGGTCCGACCGATCGACGCTTGCGGGCAACCTCAGTTAACGTCGCACGTCACACCTATTATCGCGATATTATGGTTCAAAATGGCGATGCTCATAAACCCATTTGGCTGAGTGAAGCTGCATGGAATCATACACTTGATGCCGAGTTACCACGCGACCAAATTGATGCATTTTCGCGCTTTGGTAACGTCACACAACAACAAGCTGCCGACTATATGCCGATGTTCTATGATCGTATTCAACAAGAATGGTCATGGGTCGGTGGGGTGTCGTATTGGTTCTTCACACGCAAAGACCCCTTCGAAGCCGATCAATCTTTCTATTATTTCCGCATGGTTGAACCAGACTATCAACCGGAAACACCACGGTTTACTCCTCTGCCTGTCTATGATTCAGTCAAGGAATACATCACAACCCAAGAGCCTGTGCTCTATCGTGGCACCCACCAAGCAGAGACATGGCAAATTGAGGGTGGTGAACGCATGGTAGATGAGTCTGCAATATTTGGGGATGCTGTGATATTTGAGGACGGCATTACATTTGATGCACACGGAACAGCAGTAGAGATGCGTTGGCGGTATAATAATGATACCGAATGGAATATAACCCGCCTCGATATATCGGATATGTTAGCACAACCCGAGACCATTTCATTCGGTCAAGGTGACGCGATTGTCGTTGATGAAATTATTGTCTACGACCTGAGTTTAAATCATATTGTGCCATTGATTGGACTGGCTATTGCTGGCGGATTATTACTGCTTGGGACGATTGGCTTGGGATTACGACAGCGGTTACAATAGTTTAAAACATGATGGGAGTAGCTCTGCCTGCTCCCATATTTAGACAATGTGCTTTTGCACATAAAAGGATATATCATGACAAACCAACCGGATAACCCAAACGATAACGATAGCCCACAGAATATGTCGGCGGATGAATTTTTCGGGACAGAGAAAGACAAAGCCGTCGCCGAAAATAACCAGCGCATCCAACAGATGGGTGGATTAGTTGATGAACTCAACGAAAGCCTGCATAAAGCTGGACTCAATATCAATACAAAAAATATGATTGTACATGTTGCGCTGGCGATCTTACCTTTATCCTATCATCGCAAACGATACATTCAGGATAAAGCGCGTCGTGGCGAAACGATTACGATTACTGATGTACTTTTCGGTGATATGAGTTTGGGGCGTATTATTCGCTTTGGGTTGGGTGTGCTTGGATTTATTGTGATTGCGATTCTATCATCCCGATTTTAATGATCGAACGGTTCGGTGTGAATCGTCACCCGTGATAACTCATAGATATTCCCGCGCAACAACGTTTCGGCAGATTCGGCAATAGCATGTGCCGACTCGATTGTTATCTGTGGGGACAAAGTCGCATGCACATTAAGATTAAAGCCATGATAACAGGCATGTGTCTGCCAATCGTGCCAATCGACTTGCGGAAATTGCTCTGATAGCAATTTTTGCGCTTTTGATTGCACGAGTACCGTCCGTGGGCTCTCCAAATTGGGTTCGTCTGTGGGTTGCGCTGGTTCGATATGTGTGACGACTCGCGTTACTTCGGACAATTGATTGTACAGATTTGCTTCGAGTTGCGAGACCTGTTCATGAGCTTCGCCGAGTGTTTGTTGTGGTGGTACCTCGACATGGCATTCCAACACTTTACCCTCATGATTATCTGTCAGGGTGACCTCGTGGGTCGATAATCCGAGTGCGTCCGCACAAGCACGTGCCGTCAAAACCACATCTTGTTCATCGAGTGGTGCAGGCACAAAATGTACTTCAACTTCGGCAACACCATCTAATTTTGTCTCTAATCGCTCACGAATTGTTGCAGTAATGGTAGCGGTATGATCGGCCGTCATTTCTCGTGCGACTTGCACATCAATATCAATCAATGCATTGTCCACTGTCCCTCGACTACGCGCCCGCACAATCTTATGGACAGATGGTATATGCGACAAAACCTCACACAAATAATTTTGTGTATACGGCGCAGTATCAACCAGTACCGCTGTCGTTTGGGATAAAATTTCGTAGGCAGATTTAGCAATTAATCCGGCAACAATCACAGCCACGACCCAATCCATCCATGCAAATCCGAGTGTGACCAACACCATACTCAAGATGACAGATAGCGTGACGTAAACATCAGCGCTCGTATTTTTTGCATCGGCTAGCAAGATTTGAGATTTTAACGCCTCACCGCGCCGGATTTGATAGCGACTCACCCCAATATTGATGATTAGTGTCACAATCAAGACGACAAATGTGATTGGCGTAAGTGTCGGTTCTGTTCCCCCAAATAATCGCCCAATAATCCCTTGGAGCATTTCCCAAGCTGTTAACAACAGTAGACCACCGATTAACAAAGCTGATATAGTCTCGAATTTGCTATGTCCATAAGGATGATCATCATCAGGCGGACGGTCAGCAAGCCGCACAGCGACAAGTCCGGCGACATTGCCAGCACTATCGGTCAAGGAATGCACACCATCGGCTGTGATGGCGAGTGCACCGCTAATCAGACCGACGATAATTTTGCCAATAGCAACAATGAGATTAAGGACAAGTGTAATGCCGAGTACCTGCTCGACCTGTTGACGTTGTGTTTTCATACAGATTCCATAATGGGTAGATATGTCCACCTTACGCGATATGATTGCGTTTCGACAATCAGGAACATGAAAATTAGGTTGGGCTTATTTTGTGATTAAGTGGACAAATGGTGTGCCTGCGCCGAGGCTTAAAGCACTTTTTGCTAGCACACAGTTTTTGTGCAATACTCACATCAATCTGTTCACTCAACAAGGAGAGTCTTTATGTCTGCCCCGGTTACCATAAAAGATGTACAGGTCATCTTGACACAACCCAGCAACTCGCGCTTAGCGATTGTAAAAGTGATTACCTCAGAAGATGGATTATATGGGTTAGGCTGTGCCACATTTACCCAGCGTATTTTTGCTGTTGCCACAGCAATTGAACGCCACTTGAAACCATTCCTCATCGGGCGTGATGTTGATCGCATCGAAGAAATCTGGAATATGTCGATGGTGCATGGCTACTGGCGCAACGGCCCGGTACTGAATAATGCAATTTCTGGCGTTGACCAAGCTTTGTGGGATATTAAAGGCAAACGTGCCAATATGCCTGTATATCAATTACTCGGTGGAAAATCGCGCGAAGCTGCTCACGTTTACGTCCATGCTGACGGACGCACCAAAGAAGAAGTCCTCGACAATGTCCAAAAATACATTGACCAAAAATATCGATATATTCGTGTCCAAATGGGTGGATATGGCGGTAAAGATAGCCCGATGGTCAAACCGAAAAATGCTCCTGAAGGCGCATATTTTGACCCGCGTGATTATGCCCGTCGTATGCTTGATATGATCGCATATGTCCGAGAAAACGTCGGCGAATCGATCGAACTGCTTCATGATATTCACGAACGGTTGCAGCCAATTCATGCCGTACAATTTGCCAAAGATGTTGAGCAATACAAGCTATTTTTCCTAGAGGATTCACTCGCACCAGAAGATATTCACTGGTTTAAAGTGATGCGTCAACAATGCGCTACACCGATCGCCATGGGTGAGTTATTCAATAATCCGCATGAATGGCAAATGTTGATCCAAGAACGCCTAATTGATTATATTCGTATGCACATCAGCCAAATGGGTGGCATAACCCCTGCTCGCAATGTGTCAATTTTTGCCAATATGTATGGTGTCCGCACCGCGTGGCATGGTCCTGGCGATACATCACCTGTTGGGCATGCTGCTAATCTACACCTTGATGTATGGCATCCAAACTTCGGCATTCAAGAATGGTATCGTCCGACCGAACTGGAATATGAGATGTTCCCGGGTTTGCCAACAATCGAAGACGGTTATTTATATGCGAATGATAATCCGGGTCTTGGCATCGATATTGATGAAGACCTCGCTGCTAGATATCCATGTGAAGACATCATCGAACAATGGACACAAACACGCCTACCTGATGGAAGCCCAACCCGCCCATAATGAATAGATCGACAATAGACCGGATAGATACTATTCGGTCTTCAACCTTTCTAGATAAATGTCGCACAACGTCAGCATACTCTCTTTGACACCCTCACCCGCCTTTGCACTACAGGGTATTATTGGGACATCGTCGGGGATACGGCAAGCAATCCGCAAATCATCGGGTGACCATGCATCGGGTTTATCTTGTTTGTTGGCGGCAACGACAATCGGCATATCGCGGAACATGAAATAATGTCGCAGGATAAATTCAGCTTCACGTAAGCTGGCGAGGCTATAAGGGGCGCTATCAAGTACACATATCATCCCGAACAAATCATCAAAATAAGGTAAGGTAAAATCTAATCGTCTTGATCCCGGTGCACCAAATAAGAAGAGAAATGTGTCATCCCCTAATGTTATCCTCCCGAAATCGCATGCGATCTTGTTATTGCCTGCCGATGAAGAAAGCTCGGCAGTGACCACATCAATTTCACTCAAGTGTTGGATAAATGAGGTTTTACCACTACTGAAAGTTCCTGCCACAAACACTTTGATGATATTCATCGCATAATTGTCTCAAGATAATATACAGATATTGAAGCCTTCTATCATTTAACCATAATCACGCAATCGCACCCTAATCCAAATTGAATTCTAACCGGACTCATAAAATCCTGTAAAAAACACCCCATATGAGCACCTGATAAGTTGTGTTGGATTTCAAAATCATATATAAAGAAATTACATGTAAATAATAAAAGGGGATATACATTATGGATGATATTAGCGTCATGACATCAGGTTCAATAGAAATTTCACCTATTTTTATGATCGGCATGCTAGCATTCGCTGTGTTGATGATTGCTGCACAATGGGTCATCTTCAGCAAAGCAGGTAAACCCGGTTGGTATGCGATTATTCCAATCGTCAATATTGTCGCGTTGATTGATATTGCGGGTAAACCATGGTGGTGGATTATTGGCTTCTTCATCCCATTTGTTAGCTTGATTGTTGGTGTCTTGATTATTCATGGGTTATCAACCAACTTCGGTAAAGGTGCGTTATTTACACTGGGTTTGATTTTCTTCGCCCCAATCTTCTACTTGATTTTGGCATTCGGTGACGCAGAATATGTCGGCGAACAAAAGATGAAATACGCGTAATTTACGCAAGACAACTTTAAAATCTTGAGGACAGGTAGCCCCTGTCCTTTTGTGTTCTATGCACTTTTTCGCCAAACTTCGGTTTCGCCATGTACATTGACCGTCTCAATCGTATTGGTTGTGACTTGACGCACCTGTGTGTAACGGATACGATAGTCTACATCAGCATCATTTGTCCCCTCAAATGATAAAAATATGACCGCCATCACACCAATTAAAATCGTCATCCCCGAAATTGCTACAAATCCTAAAATGTAACCATCCATCTTCTGTTGCTTTCTACTCAATAAAGCTTCCCGTTTGTTAACTCTATTGAACCACGCATAGCAGACTATCGCTGGATTGTCGATATACGTCAACCTGACGCATCCCCTACGCTGGAATTGTAATACTTGCTGGAACAATGCTTTACACTTTTTATGAGAAATATTACGTATGATTAAATTGACCATAAACTGCAACCATAGGACAATGCTTATGCTAGACTTCTGGCGGGTGAAACACCGCAAATTTAAGTGGGACGACCTCTATAATATGCAAGCGCTCATCAATATGATTGCCGAAAATGAAGATGACCCACTGTTCTATACACTCGAATGGTTGCACTACGAACTGAGCCAACCGGATGTCAATCCAACCGAAAATTGCTTTGTCGCCACAATTTATGGTGGACGTATTGTCGGGTATAGTCGTTTGGTAGCAGGTGATGACCCGACCTACAAAACCGTTGTTGCCGGAACACACCCCAACATGCACAATGTCGGGATTGGTCGTGCGTTAATTACTGTCAATGACTTTAATTTGATGGCGATTTTACCGGATGAGCAACCTCTGACGATTGCCCGCACAAGCCAAATCAATCATGAGCCATCTGTCAAGATACTGACATATGCCAGATATGAACAAGTTGGAACCAGTGATAATGATACACTATTGTGGGAGAAACAGGTACGTTAAATAGGGGCATGTGCAGGGCAAAATACCCTGCATAATAAGAGTGATGATGTCGTTTGCAGTTATCGTTGTTGTTTGTGGTCAGGCTCCACCCGATTCAATTCATCGTGCAAGGGTAGTGACATCATAAAGAACAATGCCATAAACAAGATAATTCCCAAAGCGATGAAGAACTGCATAATAACGATTTCCTTTTACTCTTTAGTATCAGTATACGCTCAAATATACGTACTAAATAATAAGAAGTCGTAAAAATATTGTAATACGTTTCCCCTACGCTTGTTCATACAATGCTCGATTATCCCGAATATAAGCTATATCCGTTTCATATACAGCTAGATGGTCGAGATTTGAACCTGTGTCACGCATATAGGTGACGAGTGCCTCAATCCGCCGGATAACAGTCTCAATCAAATCATTGCGTTCTTGCAAATCATATGCATCACAAAATTTTTGTAGTCGATCTACACGGTTGGGTGGCGATTTCCAGCCCATCTCATGACAGTGATCATCATGCATCAGTGGCACAAAGCGATAAACCGCATAGGCAATATCCCATAAACGTTGACCGGGAGTCGCTGTGTCAAAATCAATCATGCCAACGATATGCCCATCACGATACACACAATTATAGGGCGCAAAGTCATTGTGACAGATCACCTCATACGGTGCAGTCGGATCAACATCAAAGAAAAATTTTGCATCCGATGAAACAACAAAATCTTGCGTGATGTCATGGAAACGGCGCAACAATTGCGCTGATTCAATCAAAACGGCATCGGTCAACGTATCTGGTTGGAGTGGATCATTGCCAACCGTACCCTCAATAAATGTCAGGCGTTCGATTTTGCCATCGGTTTCAATAAAACGCGGCGATGCATCGAAACCTTTTTCTTCCAGAAATTTAAGCAGATCATGCACAAACGGCGACCACGCACCACACTCCCGCACAACTGTATTCTGTTCGCGTCGCACATGATTGCTATTACCGCCTGTCAGATTTTCGGATTCCATGTTAGCACTTATAACAAGATGTGTAGTAAATACTTTTTATGTTTGAGATTACAGATTGTTTGTATCAATTTCATCATCTTTCTGGCGAAAATCTTTATTCTCAATAAGCAGATTTATTTCAGAAGATTCCATACGCGGAAATATTCTGGCAATTTCTGCAAAAACCTTCAATTTATTATCATGATCCGCTAAATCCCAGAAAAAGTATTTTTGCATCCATTTTCGCCACCAACCATCCCCTTCAAAATATTCGAAGGCAGGTAACCATTCACTTTCGAACCGTTGATAAAGGTAATTTGGAAAAGAATTTTCATAGCGATATTGTAATCTTGCAAGCTTTTTGAGTATATCAATCAACGTCCAACAATGTGTATATTGCCTACCATTAAATGCCGATGCATTTTCCAATATTAACTTCTGCATACTACCAAGAGCTTTCTGTGATTCACGTATAAAGTCAATCAAAATATCTTGACTATATTCTGTTCCAATATTTTGTAATCCTTCTCCAATCCATCCAAGCACAAAATAACGACGGTGTGTCAATTCAATGATGTCAAAAACCTGACGATTGATAACATCAATTTGTGGTGGTGTACTTCTGAGTTGTTGGAGTTGACGCTTGAATGTTGTCGGTATTTCATCAGTGCCATCAATGTATTGACGCGATGCAAGTGGCGCGGGAATTTTCTGAATATCAAGTTGTTCAAACAACAATGGGAAGACTGTCATCCCCTGTCCCATTGCATATGCCCATTCATATGTGCAATATTGGGATTCCATTGAATTTTCTGTCATCACGACGAGCATTGCATAAGATTCATCTATAGCTGTTGTGATTTCGTCGCGCCAATTATTGCCACCCTCAATATGATGATCATACCAGATCTCATTATCGGCAAAATCATTTTCTTTCAACCAACTGACCAATTTATCACAACGGTCTTTATCTTTGTGGGCATAGCAGATAAATAGTTGCGCCATTGTTATTCGTTCTCCTTTCCTTGAGTATCTTCCAATCGCTTTTCAAGATTCTTTTCGCTGAAATTTATTACGAGTGTGGTGTAGCCAATAATTACGGTCGCTGCTTCAAGGTATGAGTTCTCTGCATTTGTATACCACATTAGTGCAGCAAACCCTGTAAATCCAATACTCAACCCCTTCATAATTTTGAGGCTTCTACGTGAAAACTTAGTGTCAAATCTGAAAACACTTAGTAGCCACGGATAGCTAAAGATAGTCAAAAAATAACCTAAAGTATTTAACGTTAGTTTTCCTTCCGGCAAATATTTCTCATGCTCGAATGCATTGCCAATAATTGCAAACAACGAAACTAGATATAACCCTGACGTTGCAATCAGAATTATAGGTTGTATGTCATTCCACTTATTTTTTAGTTTATTGAAATTAGATTCCATATCTCACTCTCTATAACTGATATATGTAAAGAATAACATAATGAGTGATATAGAAAACCCCTATCGCTTAGGGGTTTGTGGGAATCTGACTAAGGATTATACGTCTGAATACGATGAGTGTTGTCACGCTGACGCAGGCGTTCCATCTGGGGTAACACATGATCCAAAATTTCGCCTTTATCGAGGGTTTTGTGTTGGCGGTCTTGCATAATCACCTGCCCATCACAAATCACCGTCTGAACATCTCCCGCGCGGGTATTATAAACAAGGCTGGCAGTCACACTATTGAGGGGCTGATGATGAATTCCTGACACATCGACCAAAATCACATCAGCGAGTTTGCCCACCGCTAAGTCACCGAGGTCATCACCTTGCCCATAGACTTGTGCGCTTTCTTGAGTCGCAATCGTCAACGCCTGCGGAATCGTTAGATTTTCGGCATCTTCGGTGAGTTGCTTTTGTCCCATCGCTGTCAGTCGCATCGACTCCCATAAATCGAGCGTGTTGTTACTGACTGCACCGTCTGTGCCGAGTCCGACAGGTAAGCCCATCTTGCGATACTCGACGAGATTAGCGTATCCCATACCCAATTTGGCGTATGTTTTCGGACATTGTGCGATGCCGACAGGGGCAGTTGCAATGCTCAAAACTTCGAGGTCGTTGGGTGTCGCGCCGATGACATGCGCCAGAATCGTCGGTGCTGTGAGAATGCCTGTTTCTTCCAATACTTCGATTGGGGTCTGTCCGCGCCGTTCTAAGCTAGCTTGTGTCTGAGCAATTGTTTCAGCGACATGAATATGAATACCCGCGCCGATTTCCTCAGCTTTTTGGGCTGTTGCTTTTAAGAAGTCATCCTCACAGGTATACGGTGCATGGGGTGCTAGAATTGTGCGGATGCGACCGTTGGCTTGACCATTCCAGCGTTGCACAAAATCGGCGGTGTCGTCAATTTGCCCCATGCCATTGCTACTAAACATCGCCTGTCCGAGTAGCGCGCGGGTGCCTGCTTTTTCGACCGCCCGTGCCGCATAATCCATATGCCAATAATGATCACTAACTGCCGTAATCCCTGCTTCAATCATCTCCATCAGACCGAGTTGCATCCCCCAGAAAACATCATCGGGTGTCAGATTATTTTCGAGTGGCCAAATATAATCGTTGAACCAACTATCTAGATTGACATCTTCGCCCATCCCGCGCCACAACACCATCGGTACATGCGCATGTGTGTTGATAAATCCGGGCATTGCCACCTGACCATCAGCATCAAGTACAGTTTTTGCATGTGACGGGTCAAGTTCGCCTGTCGGTTGGATCGCTGTAATGCGGTTGCCCTCAATTAGGATGTCATGCTCATTTAGAATCGTTGCGGTTTCGTCTTTGAGTTGTAAAACACGTGCTGACCGAATCAGAATATCGACCATGGTTGCCTCATTTCGTATATGCGGATGACTATAGGGATAGTGTAGCATATCGTAACGCCAAACCCTTTACCTGCATCCCCAAAATCATGTTAGACTTTATAGATACTGCTTTACAAACTGGAGCATCGCATGACAGAAAAACCATCCATTTTTATCTCATATGGACGTGGTGACGATCACGCCGATTTCAACGACCCCGATAAATCATTTTTGCGCAAACTCTATACTGATCTAAAATCAGCAGGATACAACGTCTGGTGGGATAGAGAGTCGATGCCAGCGCGCGGGCTGACATTTATTGATGAGATCAAAAGTGCGATTACAGAACATGATCGGTTAATTTTGATTGTTGGCCCCCATGCGATCGGCTCAGCATACGTCCGCTATGAATGGCAACATGCCCTCAGTTTGTGCAAGCCAATTATTCCGATTTTGCTCAAGCGTGATCCTGATATTGCTGACGATAAAGATCAATACGATCAAATTCCGGCGGAGCTAAAAAATTATCACACCCTCAATGCGCTCGAATGGTCGACTGATGGCGACGCATATGACCGCATGCTAGCCGAACTTGACCGCGTTCTAGGCGATGAGTCCACATTAGGAGCTGTACACAATATTCCGAGTTATCCTCCCGGTTATGTGCAACGGGACGGCTTCAATGCGATACAAGAACAATTACTAATGAAAACTGATGCGGATAATGCGCCTATTGTGATTGCCCCGCACGAGCAAATCACAACCGTACAAGGTGCGGGCGGGATTGGCAAAACAGTGCTCGCCAGTGCTATCGGGCAATCGTGTTTGATACGACGACATTTTAAAGACGGTGTGTATTGGGTGCGTCTAGGGAAATGGGAGGATGTCGATGTTGTATCACGGCAATCGGCGTTAGGATTGGCACTCGGCGATAAAGACACAGCCGCCTATATGGATGCTGAGGGCGGAAAGATGCGCCTGAGCGGGTTGTTACACGATAAACAGGTGTTGATTATCCTCGATGATGTGTGGGATAGTCGCCAAATCAAGGCATTTGATATTTTGGGGCGTAATTGTCGCATGTTGATTACCTCCCGTCAGCGTAATCTGGTACGGGGTGTCACCGCGCATCAGCTGAACAAACTGAGCGCAACTGAAGGCATTGCATTAATCGGAGGGTGGCTCAAGCGTGATCCCGATGCTGATAACCCCAACCAAGCTGAAGAACGACGCATCCTTGAACTAGTTGACGGATATACACTAGCGGTTGCGATTGCAGGTGCCAAGCTAGCCGACAATAAAGCAGGTTATAGCCACAGTAGTCTGATTGAACGCCTCGAAGCAGGGCGTTTGTTTCAAGACCTGACCTTAGGCAGAGGCGAACTACGCAACGAAAGTCTAGAAGTCGCGATTAAACTGAGCTACGACGACCTGACCGAATCCGATCAACGACGCTTCCGGCAATTAGGGGTACTCGCACCATCAATCAACTTTGATTTACCCCTCATCCAAGCGATTTGGGATGACAGCAAATTTGATGCAGAAGATGCGCTTAACCGCTTAGTCAATAGCGCACTACTGGATCGCGATAAGGATAATGAACGCTGGGAACAACATAGCATCTTACGCGCCTATGCCGAAGCATTACTGAGTGACGACGAAGAACATGCCGCATTTGAACGTTATGTCCGGCATATTACCAGCATTGCCCAATTCGACGACTTGCCGATGGAAGACTGGGACACCACCATTGGACCGGATTACCCGCATATTGACTATCTTGGGGATACCTTAACTGAGCATTGCAAGCAAGACCGATCAAAATACCAAGACATAACAGCTGACTTTATATGGGCGGTTGGAGACTATGTAGGTGGCCGCCCTGTATTGAAGGACAGGGAATTACATGGTCTGACCTGGTTAGAATTAGTATATCAGCTTTATTTGAAAACAGATCAACAAGATCGACAGGCGACCACTCTTAACTATATAGGTAGGGCATATAAGGAACTCGGTGAACTAAATAAGGCATTAGACTATTTTCAGCAAGCGTTAGGGATTTATCGTGAAGTCGTCGATAAATTGGGGGAAGCCGATACACTTCACGACATCGGCAGTATCTGGAAAACTCGTGGTGAGCTAGATACTGCGTTAGACTATTACCAAAAAGCATTACCGATGCAGCGAATAGTTGGTGATAAATCAGGTGAAGCGACAACCCTTAATGATATTGGCAGTATATGGTCTCAACGTGGTGAGTCAAATAAGTCGTTAGACTATTTTCAGCAAGCATCGCTAATTTATCTTGAAATTGGTAATAAACTGGGTGAAGCGACAACACTCAACAACATTGGCGGTATATGGGATACACGCGGTGATCTAGGTCAGGCGTTAGACTATTACGAGCAGGCATTGTCGATTCATCGTGAAGTAGGGGCTAAATCAGGGGAAGCGACAACACTCAACAACATCGGCGGTATCTGGTATATACGTGGTGAGCTAGACAAGGCGTTGGATTATTATCAACAATCGCTAAAAATTAGTCATGAAATTGGAGCAGTCGCTACTGAGGCAGGGGGACACGACAATCTGAGCACAACTTATAAAAAGATGGGGCTAATTGATGAAGCGATCCAAAACGTTAAACAAGCGATCATTTTATTAGAATCGAAAAACTTATCTCAGACTTATGGTGGAACAAAAATTGAAGAGTTGCACGCTCGCTTGAAACGTTGGGAGCGTGAAAAACTTGCCCAATTCAAAGCCCCGACTTCGTTGCAACCCCAATCGAAAGCATCCAATGACATGACGCAACAGTTCATTGATGAGATGGTGAAGGCGCTCGAATCTCTATATAAGAGGCGTGGTGAAAAGGGTGTGCGTCGACAACTCACAAAAGATAAAGTTGCTGATGCGATGATTGAGGTGATTTTGCAGCGGTTGCGGGGGTAATATCACGCTCACCCTACGCGACTGCACCGCCACCCCACCGTCTGACGCACGATGCGACAATCTGTGATAGGCTTCATGTATATACGCAACCGATGGAGCACCATCATGAAACGCCTATGGATTATCGTCTGCTTATTCACGCTCACAGCTGTGGGATTTGCACAAGATGCCACACCCGAACCCGACTCAATTGCCGATCCGATGCCACTCGTCGATGAAGGCGAGTATGACATCATCAATGTGTTGCTGATTGGGGTCGCCAACGAAAATTTACAGCGTCCGGGATTAGCGGATTCGCTAATGGTGGTGTCGATAAATCGCGATTTGGGATTGGTGTCGGTGCTATCGTTACCGCGTGACCTATGGGTGTACGTCGACGGGCATGGCATGAGCAAGCTCAACACAGCGCACTTCTACGGTGAAGCAGATTCTGATCCGGATATAACGGGCGTGACCCTCCTCAAACAGACGATTCTGTATAACTTCGGGATCGAGATTGATTATTATGCGCGTATCAATTTTCTCGGATTAAAGTCGATTATTAATACGTTAGGTGGTGTGTGGATTACGGTCGATTGTACCCTGCAAGATTGGAAAATTATCGATCCCTACGGCAATATACACGATGAAGAAAATTGGGAGTTATTCACATTGCAGGCGGGTGTGCGTCTACTCGATGGTGAGACGGCGTTATGGTATGCGCGTAGTCGGCGTACGAGTAGTGACCTTGACCGCAGTCGTCGCCAGCAAGATATTTTACGCGCAATTTGGCGCACCTTCCAACGGCATGAATTACTGACTGATTTGCCGACCCTCTTCCAGCAATTTTCTGAGGCAGTCGATACCGATATGACACCCGATGTATTGTTCAGCCTTGCGCCACTCTCATTAAGCACAAGCACAGGCGATGTCAATTATTTGCGGATGCGCGTTCATCATGAGATTGAAAATGCATTTTCCGAGGGCGAAGGTCGCGCTATCTTTGAGATGAATCGTGATGAAATGGCGACACTGATACAGAATCTTGTCCTGCCACGATCAAACAGCCAACTCGCAACGACACATCCCACTGTCGCAGTGGTCAACGCTACCGGCACACAAATTATCGACTGGGCATTAATTGCTGTTCATCGCCTCGAATTAGAAGGGTTTAATGCATTCATTCTCGATGAGCCGACCAACTTCCGCAATTGGAATCATATTATTGATTATACGGGCGATGATAAAGGCAATCCGATTGGCACGATTCAACGCACACTACGTGTCACCGATGACGGAGTAAGTGTCGAACCCGACCCTGACCGTGACTATGACTATAAAGTGTATATCGGGATCAACTACGGACAATTTATGTGTACCCGCCCGATTATGCCACCTGTGCCAATCGATGAAGATGGCGATGTCATTGCCGAGTCATCTAGTGGATAAAAAAACACCAACCGCTATGATTGGTGTTTCTGCATACAAAAAATTGAGGGCAAATCCACGGTTCGCCCTCACAATGTTCGAAATTATTGTGTCAAAGACTCAGCTGGCAACGCCCAAACGGTCTCGGTTGATGCCACAACGATTAATCCGCTATCCATTGACCAATCGACTGTGATCACACCATCGATACTTGTGCTGGTTGTAGAGCTACCGTCGGCACTATAAACAAGCACTTCACCACCTGCGACAACCGCCAGATTCGCTGAATCACCAGACCATGCGAAGCTATCAATCAAATCTGCACCGGTCTCATTCGACCAGACCAACGCACCATCAGCTACACTCCACACCATCACCATACCTTCAGCTGTAAAGCCTGCGATGTGGCTTCCATCTGGCGAGAATGCAATCATAAGAATGCTACTGCTGTCGGTTTCGTATGGTGTCGTGGTATCGACTTGATAGGCATCCATTGCGAGAATTTCGATAACAGAGCCATCAGTCGAGGCGATTAATGTGCCATCAGTTGACCAATCAAGGTCTACACCACCAATACGGGTGACACTTGGTGCCTCTTCGAATGTGAATATTTCGGTTTCTTGTCCGGTTTGGACAGCAATCGCGCCCTCATCACCAGCGAATACAAATGCTTTGATCGGGTTGCGAATCGCTTCGTCAAATGTGCCTACGCCACTTGCAGAATCAAATACAGACAGTTCAACAAAATTAGCGACCGATGCGATTAAACGCCCGTTATTCGAGAATGTAAAGTCTTGGAGCCCTTCATCAAGCTCTGTCAGTTCGCGTTGTGATGAACCATCTTCTGCCGAGAGGAATTCAATAACATTATCCGACCGCAAAACGGCAACACTGGCACTATCTGGCGCAATATTCACAACACCGCCACTGTCGATGCTGACTTCCCATAGAATATCAAGTTCACTGACTTCAGCGACAACTGTCGGTTCTGGGCTTGGGGTTGCTGTTGGTTGCAACTCTGCAATCTGTGTCGAGAGCGCATCAACTTCTGCAACGAGAGTCGCATTATCTATTGCCAAAACTTCAGCATTTTCTTCTGCAATCAAAGCGTCTGCTTCTGATGTAGCGGCTATATTCGCTTGTTCGATAGCATCTTCTGCCGCGATAAATGCTTCTGCTTCGGATGTAGCAGCTAGATTGGCTTGTATAACGGCATCTTCTACTGCTGTCGCGGCAATAGCGGCTTGTGTGGATGCATTGTTAGCTTGCATCAGTGCATTGTCTGCTGCTATAACGGCATCTGCTTCGGCTGTAGCGGCTAAATCTGCCTGTTCCCCTAATTCAGCAACTTGTGTGACAAAGTCCGCATTGTTGGATTCCAAGACATCATTTGCCGATTCAAGTTCTGCGATTTGGTCTTCAAATGCTGTTGAACTCACGGCAACTTGTGTTTGTAAATCCATGAGCGATTGCTCAGCGGCATCAACGACTTCAGATTGTGAGTCTAATTCACCTGTTTGTGCTTGGATGGTTGCTTCAAAATTGTCGGCTGCAGACTGTGCATCTGCAGAGATTGTATCGGCTTGTTCAGTTAATGTTGCAATCTGATTGGAGCGATCAACAGCCAGCCCAATTGCTGCTAAGATCAATAATCCAATCACCCCAAATAATATGTTGCGATTATCCATAAGGCTTTTCTCCCATGTGTTGTATGTAAATAACGCCCCAAAACTTCATGTTTATTGTAATGATACTACTAGAATATGCCAGTGGACACTTGTCCGGTTATGTGGATTCTGCCATTTTTCTAACCAATGCCAAGGTCATCAAAACATCCCCAACCGCATCATGAGCATTTTCTACTGTGAGCCCCTCGAGTTCGACGGCATTCCCTAACTTATGCCACACATAACTGCGTCGTTTCCCGTTCCATTTACCGTTGAACTTAGCATATTGCTTCATCGCACAATCACGTTTTCCGGTACGAATATCTGGCAGACGATATTTCAAACCAGTTTGCTGTAACATTCGCCAATCGAAGTCCATATTGTAAGCGACCACCACTTCGCCTGCCAGCAATTTTGATAGCTCGATATACACATCTTTATAGACGGGTGCATCAGCGACATCATCATCATAGATACCGTGTACTGCTGACGCACCATTGGGTATTGATCGACTCGGCTTAACCAATTGGTTCATAACAACTTCACCGTTTTTATCGACAATACCAATCTGAACGATCTCGTCGCCCTTGCCAACGCCTGTCGTCTCGGTATCCAGCACGTAGAAATTTCTGCGTTTCATCAAATCCTGCGCCCATTTGGCTACCTCGGCGCGGTGTTTTGGATTACGGTGTGCGACCATAACATTGTCCTCATATTCTCGTGTTATTCATAAGGTCTACGATAGCACAAAAATCAACCCATAGCTTGATCAAATAGCGCGATTAGTTCAGACGCATGGCATATTTTAGATTATAAAAGAGTAGGGTGAGCCGTTGGTTTTACTGAAGCAGGATATAGAGAGAATGGGAGTACTCGAAAGCACTCCCAATATTGGCTTTACTTAGTTGCGGCGTGATTTGGTTGCAGTCACATTAAATGTGATGCCACTACCAAACCCAAATTCTTCTAAAGTGATGACCACGGTGCCATCCATCGGCATAACGAATGTCAACGGGAGGTTCGTTGGAACACCCATCGTGGTATAAGACATCACTTGCATCCCATCAACTGTGGCAAAGACATACAAGTCTTCGACACTGCCGGATAGCTTCTCTAAATTGATGGTGACCAACTCACCTTCAAATGCATCGAGCACAACCAGATCACGGAATTGCTTATCATTTAATTCGACGATAGCACTGCCGTCATCCAATGATTTAACAGGATTACGAACAATTGTCAGTGTACCTTGCCCCTCAATGTCGGATGAGAAGGTGGAGATTTCGACTAGATAAGTATCTTCTAGTTCGAGCAGTAGGTTGTTAATTTCGGCTTCAAATCCAGCCCCGCCATCATCGTCAAACCCGATTTCTAGCCCGCCAGAATTTAACACACGTAACACTGTGTCGAGTGTGCCACTGGTATTCCCGATAATATCGAGGCTATCTCCTGCAGAGGCTTCCACTGCGAAGTATGCGGTTGGCATATCCGCTGTCAGGCTAAAGTCGATTGGCTCATTGAAAGCAACAGTTGGAACATGAATCGGTGTGATCGTGACCGTAAATGATGAACCGATTGCATCGTCATCAAATAATGCTGAGAATACGTCTAGAGAGTATGCGCCTGTGTAGGGCAACTGTAGCGGACCAAGCAAAGAATCCGTCGTTCCAAGCGCGTCATCATTATATGCAATTTCGAAGAAGTTATCATTGAAGACCGCTGCTGCTGGGTCAAATTCATCTGATTCAACAGTGATGATGACAAATTCGCCTTCATTACCAGAGAACGCTATACTTGCTGTACCACTCGTAGGTAGTGTTTCTTCATAGATTTCGACTGGGCGAAGTTCAACCACGTCTTCTGCGGTCTCTTCGGTCGCATCTTCTGCTGTTTCATCCGTTGTTTCTTCGGTAGTCTCCTCAGCAGTCTCTTCTTCTGCTGTCTCTTCGGTTTCTTCCGCAACCTCTTCAAGTGTGACTGTTAAAATTGCGCTTGGCTCATTCCCCGATTCACGCTCGACCATCACCGTGTAATCACCAGGTTCATCACTCTCTTCGGTAGCAAGTGTTAATGTGGCAACACCTGTATCATCAGAATTTTCCTCGGTCGAGAATACTGTTTCGCCATTAAACATAACGTTGAAGGTGATTGTTTCGTTGGCATTCAACCCTGTGACAGTCACTGTATGATTCGTGCCGATTACACCGGATTGTGGATCTATGGTTACAATCGCGCCTTCAACAGTCAAGGTAGCAACAACCCGTTGACCGTCAGGCAATACAACTGTCACGGTATAGTCACCAGGATTATTGATTTCGCGTGAAGTAAAGTCCAATGTACCGTTGCCGTTGTCATCAATCGCGACGACACTGCTTTGTGCGAGTGTGCCATCGGCTGCGTTACGGATGGTCACGCCGATGCGTTCTTCAACTGGCATATTGGATAAGGTAATCGTATGTGTTGCACCAATGTCACCGGATACAGGATTTACACTGATCGATGCATCACCAGCTTGTTGAGTATCATCTGTTGAGGTGTCCTCAGTGTCATCCTCTGGCGAGGATTGCATTTCGGCAATAACAATCGCACCTGATGCTAACAACTGACCGCTGGTTGCATCTGTCACTTCGATAGGATACATACCCAAGTCATCATCTTCTGAACTTGCGATATTGATGGTGAATTCACCATTATCGTCTGCCATACGTGTGGTAGAAAATTCGATTTCACCGGCACGGTTAAAGATGGTGAATGTGATCGCTTGTCCTGCTTCTAAACTCGTGACAGTAATAACATGCGTTTCACCTAATAATCCAACTTCGGGGTCAACCGTCATCACAGCTGGTAATGTCGTTGGCGCTTCGTCATCGGCGCTATCTTCTGTCGGAGCTTCGGTTGGGGTTTCTTCTTCGGTTTCAGTTGGTGGTGGCGCATCGCCGATCGTTAGGGTTGTCTCACCAAGTTGTTCACCATCAACAAACAGTGTGACGTTATATGTGCCTTCTTCGAGTTCATCATCACTGAGGAAGGTTAAAGTCGCCACGCCTTCACTGGATGCCCGCGCCAGAATGGTATCAATCAACGCGTTATTGTCGGATGTGATTTGTAGACTAACACTATCAAATTGTGCTAATCCCGATACCGTAATGGTGAATGTGCGCCCTGCTTGTCCTGCTTGTGGCACGATGTCGATAATAGCATTACGCTCTGGTGGTGGGTTAACTGTGAATTCACCTTGTGCGACAACATTACCCATATTATCAAAGACCCGAATAACTTGTTGTCCGGGAATATCATCATCTTCAGCGAATACATCAATATCAATACCGCCTGTGTCGTCCGTTGACCATAAACGACGATAGACAACTTCTTCGGTTGCACTTGCTGTAATTTCAACTGTGTATGGGGTATCAGGGTCAAGCTCACGAATGCGGATTGTATGGACTGTACTAATTGGACCCGATGGGGGTGTAACACTCAGGCTACCAATTACGTCGACAGGTGTCTCATCAGTCGTGTCGTCGGTGTCATCGGCTTCTGGTTCGGTGTCGTCACCAACGGTTAATTCAAAATCTGTGGAAGCGATAATGCTATTATTGTTAATGACTTGTACAGTATATGTACCGGGGGCATCATCTTCCGTGCTAGCTGCTGAGAAAATAATATTCCCATCTGCATTAGCCTGTTCGTCGCTAGCAAACACAACTAGCCCATCAATCACAAATTCGATGGTATAGGTGTTATCAGGTGTTAAACCGCTCACATTGACTTGAAATACACCTGATCCGACGACACCTGTGCTCGGTGTAACAGAAATCGCGGGATTGTCTTGCGCCAAAAATACGCCCGGAAGTGCCACCATGAGTACCAAAATAGTGGGTATCAACAGGCGTTTAACAAGATGTCGCATAATCACTTTCCTTCACTTATTAGAAAAAATCTGTTTTCATTGTAAACGACATTTCTAAACGTCAGCTAAACAATCATAGACCATTTATGAAGTTTCTTTGTAATGCCGATACAATTTCCACACCATATGGTGGCGGTTTTGCGTTACAACATTGGCGAAAACTTGTGGAAGCGTTTGAAAAAACAAAGATTCTTTTTCTTTTTTCTTTTTGAGAACGATATGACGTACACTATAAACAGCATGTAGTGATAACTTGGAGACTGATTAATGATGGGGATTCAGCCCACTATTCCAGAATTCGACATAGATGACGCCCCACCAAAGATTTTGATTGTGGATGATGAACCAATCAATCGTAAGTTGCTCGGGCGATTACTAGAGAAAACATATAATATTACAGAAGCGGCGGATGGGTTCGAAGCGTTAGAACTCGTGCGCAACCATCATTTCGATCTGATCTTGCTTGATATTATGATGCCTCGTATGAATGGACTCGATGTACTTGCCGAGATCCGCACGACACACTCCAGTACCGATTTACCCGTCATTCTTGTGTCCGCATTGCGCGATAATCACCATATTGTTAAAGGGATTGAAGCGGGTGCGAATGATTATATCCCGAAGCCAATTGACAATGGCGTGGTAAGAGCACGGGTGATGGCACAAATTAAAGCGAAGCAAGCCTTCGATATTCAGCGCAAAGCATTTGCCGAACTAGAAGAAGCCAATACCCTAAAAAATCGGCTCTTAAGTATTGCATCACATGACCTCAAGTCTCCACTGTCCAGTGTTTATATGGCGGAGTCTTTATTGCGTTATGTTGTAGATACCGAGGATCCAACAGCCACCAGCATCCTCGATACGATGAAGGCAACACTCGATCATATGAATACCATCATCAATGAATTTTTGGATATGGCGGCATTGCAAGCTGGGAAAATTAAGATTGATCTGCAACCACTTGATCTAGAAGATGTCATCTATATAGTTGCATCGCATTATGAGTTAACCGCTGAAGAAAAAGAAAGTGCGATTGTCTTAGATAACATAAAAGGGTATGTCACTGCTGATCTAGAGCGTTTGCAACAAGTCTTGGGGAATCTCGTCAGTAACGCACTCAAATATAGCCCACCAAACTCAACAGTCACAATCAATGTTGTCGCTGATGCAGATAATTATACGCTACAAGTCATTGATCAAGGTCCCGGTATTCCAGTAGATGAACGCGACCAACTCTTTAGTGAATTTAGTAAACTGAGTCCTCGCCCAACAGCAGAAGAGAGTAGCACCGGACTGGGTTTATGGATTGCCAAACAAATGGTCGAGTTAATGCATGGTGAAATCGGGGCGACCTTCCCTGAGACGGGTGGCTCAATTTTCTGGGTGACATTACCGAGTGTTGATTTAGACGCGCTCTAACTGATACCAGACCGATGGCAAGTTAATCGATGTATCTTCACTAAATACCTCAGATACAATTTTAAATGCAGGGGTAAACAATCGGCGCACATCGTCGGGGGTCCACCCCATATCAGAATCCTCACGGGGTTGATGGATATACAGCATAAACGTCCCACCCGATCGAATCAATCCAGCGAGATCCTCTGCATATTTAGCGTTACTCGCTTTATCAATCCCATGCCCACATCCAATATCAATCAATAGGTTATAGGGTGGGCGTAATCCCTCGAGTGTATCCAGCTCTGCGACACTATGACAAAACACATTGAAGTCCTCAGCAGGAAACTCGGCTAATTTTTCTTGTGCACGATCAATCGCGGTCTGAACAAAATCTACGCCATCCGCTTGCCAACTGTGTTCAAGTAGCGTCTTAATCACTGTGCCTGTGCCACAACCGAGGTCAAGCGCTTTACCTGCCGGAAGTTCGCTAAGAATATCGACAATCTCCGGTGGTGTGATATTCGTATCCCACGGCGCGTCATTTGTCTCATAGCGTTCACTGAACATCTGATGTTTATTGTTCATTGTTCTATCCTAATGGTTCAATATGTAGGCGTGCCATCATACCCCATATGCTCTCAGGGCTTTGTGTGTAAATATGAACATAGTCAACAACGGCCTCATCTATCATGTCAAGTTGTTCATATGCAAATGCACGATAATACATCATCTCAAAATCAAGTATTTCAACTGTGTTCACGAGCTTGATGACACTATCATACGATTGAGAATCCAGTAATCGTCGTACCTCGAATAATGTTGGATTGTTGAATGTTGCTGACGAGTTACTGTTGACTGGAGGTCTTGCCGAGTATTCAACATAACGTTCCTGCTCTGCATTCCATTTATATACTCTGGACACATACACTCTACCCTGATCAGTTGAATGGGAATGTGCAACTGTAGATAATCTATTTTCAAGTACAAAATTATGTAGATCGGTGCGGAAAGTAGTACAGATACTCATCTCTTGCATTTCCAGACCGAGTGTGTTGAGGTAAATGAGTCGAAAAGATTTAACACCGATTTCGTCCGAAGGTGCAATGGGTTGTCTTAATGAGCACCCACCAATATTAAATGAGTTAGCATAAGGGATAAACCATGCAATACCATTATTTTCTGGAAGTTCCAGAGTTTTTATTTCCCCGCCTGTATTAGTAGAATTCCAGAGATTCACAATAGATACCTTATATTCATCGGTTTGGGGGATAAAGATGAAACCCTGACCATAATTTTCTATCCAGACAAAATATTCAGGTTGCATGTCTTGGTTAAAATCGACTGGCAATATGCTTCGTATATTGATTCCAAGTTGCTTTAGCTGAGTTTTTAATGATTCAGTCGTTTTAAAATGTGAATTCAGCATCTGTGATAGCATTATAGATACATAATCACATCCAACTCCAACAGCTCCCAAGTGTTGTCTGTTCTGTTGATATCGACCATAAAATTCGTCATCCGTACTCCCCAGCATTGGCAAATCACGATAGTTATATATCCCTGCAGGTGATTCTGAAATTAAGGTAGTGATTGTATCGAATGCAAGTTGACAAATGTCAAATCGGTTAAGTTCACTCAGGTTAGCATTTAAGAATGTATGCGCTAATGAATACTTTGGATGATCAAATTGACCCAGTAAACTCATGGTTTTCCATGCATTTTCGGTATCTCCGGCTAATATGTAGGCAATAAACAAACGTTCCATTGCATACATAAAAAATGGTTCGGCTTGTACCCATTCATCAGTATTATAGATTGCGTGATAATGCCTTAACACTGTTTGATAGTGGATTATCGCACTATTGTACTGATGATCCCTGAACGCATTATCCGCCATCCGAATCGCACAATAGATCGAATCATCAAAGGTACGGGCATCACTTATGTGTACATAAGTTGTACCATCCCAATCAAGAGTAATTTTCTTCTCGAAATGACACAACCAATTATCGTTAGATTCACCCACTGCAACAATTTCGAGGTCAGAATCATCATCTATATTTTCGAATTGCCAGTTGTGTGTTTCTGTACTTATATCGACCGATGCAATAATACGTGATTCATTAGGTGTCCAACTTACAACCCGCAAATACTTTATACTTGCACCTGTCGCAGAAGATGGACGCTTAGACCATGTAGTAAAAGCTATATCCCATATATTGTCGCTATTAAGATGCCCTATATAGAATAACTTTGAACCGCTCCATTCTTCGTCCGATACTGAGTGGTTAATGTCCCCATGTGCAATCGGTAATAGGTGAATTTTAAATCCGCTTTCCGCACGATAATCAGGTTCAAATATCCAATAATCTCGATAGCCATGCCCCCTTCAATATAGGCAAGTAATTCTGTTCTGCGATCATTGTCAAAGTCATATGAAGAGAACTCGATTCTATATCCCAAGATCCATAGTTTCTCAGTTATATATAGATTTGTGGGGTGATTCTCTAACCAACGGATAACAATGTCGCTATGCCATTGACGCACATTCAAATTGGGAGAGTAATGCCCAAAGGAGCTAAACCCTTGATTGAATACATAGAAGAAATCTAGTAATTGTTGAGCTGTTGCTTTTTCACTTACTAGAGTCTGAAATTCATCAATCACTGGTCTTTTATTGATCGGATTACCATATATATCTGAATCTGGAAGCTCTGATGCAAGTCGCAAATAATCCTCAACTGTTGGGTGGCGCAAGTGGTAATTTTCTGTGTCTTGAGCAAATAGTGGAACAATCAATAAGCTAGAAATAACAAAGATGATCATCCGGCGCATAGTAATCTCCACTGCAATCAAAGATGGTGCACACTATTACTGTGCACCAATTCCTTTTATGTTGCAACCAATGACTTTACTACGCTATCCACCCAACAACACATTGATATATGCATCACCAACACCCGATAACGCATAAACAAGTGATTGTCCGCTATCAGTTGGATACACACCTGCATAATATGCAGTCACATCACCATTATTCATATCAATATCGAATGCAAAGAATGCCATGCCATAATCCGATTCGGTTGGTTCGAGTGCAACGTTTCTCAAATTCGGATAGATGCTTTCGATTAGTGCTTTGGCTTGATCAGTTGATGTTGGGACGGACTCGCTATAAATACCATAGGCACCCATTGACCCGCTGGTTACTTCAACTTGCACCATTTCTTGTGAAAATGTGCAGTTAGGTACGTCACAGTCTCCCGTATACAGTAAGGCTAATCCATACTCTAACAATGCCCAATAGGTCACACCACTGAGGCTATCAGCTTCTAAGAGCAAGGATTGCATATCGGCATCTAGCTCACCGTAAATCTGATTGATCGTTTCTTGTGCTGCTGGATTATCTAAGACCTCAGAGTCCCCATATTCGCCTGCGTATAAAATCGTCACATTCCGCCCGAGCATACTGCTGGCATAACCGAAGATCGCACTTGTCGCTTCTGGGTCAGACTCTGCTTGAATATCCAATGCGTCAATATCAATATCGTCGGGGATTTCGTTGTTATCACGCATCGCAAGGATGTCTTCAATGTCCGGTTGTCCATCACTTACATCAATCAGTGACCAATCGTCGGGGACTTCATAGGTTTCCATATTGGCACTAAAAGCCTCACGATTAAAGCCAATTTCAACCTCACCAATAATATTCACACCTTCGTTCTCACTCGGCTCAACTGTCGGGAAATTTGCTGAACCCCGCAGTGCCTCAGATTGTATGTCAACATCAATATCACCTTGCGATTCCAGCTCGACGTCTTCAACATCAGGCACATCCGGATTGACCCTATCCAAATTTGGCGGGTCACCACCGCCAGCGGGACCACCACCAGGAGGTTGTGCAAAAATAATGCTTGTCGATAGGAATAACGTCAAAATTATCACTAGGGGTTTCATATTATCACCTCTCACAATTCACTATAATTCACTCTAACAGAGAAATGCTACCAATGTGTTGAGGTTATGTTATATATGGTTTATTTATGCGCCATTTTCGCTAACGCATCGAATAGAAGCTGAAGCTCTTCTTGCGTATATTTCGTCTGCCGTTTAAAAAATGCAGTAAAAACTCGCCCTGCACCCTGGGGCGTATTATCAAATTCTACAATCGGAATATCGGGTGGAATCTCAAGGATTTTGCGGAGCCTCGCACTAGCTTGTGTGAACTCACTTGCAGAAGTTAATGTGATAATATATGGTGCATCGACCCATACCTGATGTAGCTCATCGCGATAACGATTAAAACAGTCAAGATAATCGCTGTCTTCTATAAAATCCCAATCGATCACAAAAATACATCCAGCAATTATTTGGTGCAAATCATATGACTCTATGAATTTACCAAACGGAAATTGACCATAGTTACCGAATATATAGAATAAGGTTGGGGGTGGGAAACGATTAAATATTATTAGTGGAAATGGAGGCTCGCTAGCCCTTGGACCAGAAAAATCAAAATCACCAATAGCCTCAACCAAACTCATCGCTGTTGGGCTATTCTTCCTGTGTGGGTCGAGGACAAAGACTTTCGGAATCGGCTGGATGAGTGGGTTAAGGTCAGTCATGCTAAGATAATTCCACAACTGTCGCGCAATTCATGTTGATTATTTATTGAAACAAATCTTGTACAGGAACTTGTGCATTGAGAATTGGCGATGTGAAGGTATCGCTGACTGTAAACAAACCGAGTTTGATGTACATTCCAGATTGTAATTCCCATACCTCAACAAACTCTTCTTCAGGTTCTATAATCCAATATTCACCGACACCACTATCTTGGTAAGTTGTAAATTTCATGCCACGGTCAGCTTTGGCTGTCCCGGGCGAGATGACTTCTACAACTAAATCAGGTGCACCATCAATACCATCATTATTAATTGTACACTTTGTATTATGATTGCTGATCCATAAAACATCGGGTTGATAATAATTTAAATCGTTGAGTTTAACACTGACAGGTGCAATGTAGGCTTTACCACCCTGAATCTTATTTCGTAGAAAATATGCTACATTAAATACAGTATTCTGATGTTTAATTGTTGGTGCGCCACGAACCACAAGTTCGCCTCCAATCAGTTCGGTCGGATTTTCGCTTTCTGGCAGAGCTTCAAACTCTTTTGCTGTCATAGTTGTTTTGATCTGTTCAGCCATGATGATTCCTCATCTCATTTGCTTCAACACTATTCTACCATTATTTATATGATTCCAATTTCAAAGTAACAAAGTGAATACATGTATGGATGAGTGGGTTAAGGTCAGTCATGAGGTAGGCTCATTTCGACAACATGTGCAGATAATGTTACGAATACAGATGTACCAACACCAACTTCACTATCTACCCGAATCTCACCACCATGTGCCTCAATGATACGTTTGGCGATCGTTAAACCTAGACCATTATCACCTGTCGCACTTGATCGACTGTTATCACCCCGATAGAACATATCAAAAATATGTGGCAACTGATCTTCAGGAATACCAAGACCTGTATCACGGATTTCAATGATAACGGAGTCTGCATCAGTCTGATATGTGAGGCTGATTGTGCCACCTGTATCCGTATACTGAATCGCATTATCAATGATCTTGGTCAGCGCAGTAAACATTTGTTGGTTTTCGATTTTAAGAATCGTATTATTGTCTGCTTGAGTATAATCAAAAGTCAGCCCTGCTTTTTCAACCCGAGGACGACAGGTAATTTCGATTTCTTCTAGCAGACTTTGCAGTGACATCTCAATAAAACTCTCAGTTTTGCCCAATTCCAACCGCTGTAGCATGAGCATATTTTCGATTAAATTGTGTAATCGATTCGATTGCTCACGGATAACGCCAATATATTGTTTCTCTTTTTCTGATGTAACGCTGTTGTTGAGCAGATAAAGATAGGTGTTAATGTTAGAAATGGGGGTGCGTAAATCGTGTGATGAATATTCAATGAACTGGGACAACATTTCAACACGTTTGCGTTCCAACTCAAGCTGTGATGCCTGTTGTTGGGCAATTTTTTGCTCTGTGATATCAGTCGCTACACCCAATGTCCCAATTATTCCATTGGCTTCGTCACGCATGGGCTCAAGATGATATTGATAATAGTGTTTCCCTTGCTTAGTTTCGAATTGACTCGATTCCCCGGCAAGCGCTGTTTGATAAGCTTGCATCGACTTACGATCCGGTATCGTCTCGACTTGTGCACTTGTTGGCATTCGTCCGAATGTCGCTCTACGGTGCAATTTGTTATCCGTAATCCATACAGATACCGGTAATTGTTCAGTGATTGTCCGTAAAAATGATTCAGAATCACTGAGGCGTTGTTGACGGTCTCGTTCAAGTAGAGAACGATAATAACTCGTCAAGACGATCAATATATTACTAACGACAATCAGTGTTGTGATTTTTCCACCGATAAAATCATCAGGAGAAACAATCACATAAAATGTAGAGGCTGTGATGACTTGAATGATTGCAAGTGCGATCAACGTCCGAACAGACACAATCATGCTGGCAATTACACTGAGAAGCAAGATAAACGCGATGTCCACCAGATATACGTCATCTACAAAGGCATTAATGACAATGATGACATATCCTGTGACGATAATAATCCCCACTGCCCACCCATATCCTATCCGTCGCCCAGCAATATATGCACTGACAAGAAAGATAACTGCTATCGTAATAACGATAAGACCCGGATCGGCTAATAAACCATCGACGTCAGGATCTGCCAAAATTTGGAATAGCCCAACAGCAAGCGCAATTGGAACAAATAAGAAGACAACAGAATTTAAGAGTCGAATTTGTTGCCGTTGAATGGGATCATTAACGGTATTGTTGGGCTCAATCAGTCGATGGAAAAAATTGAGTAGGTTGTGAAGTAATTGATTCATGAGGATTGCTATCCATGCAAATTAACTAACTTACAACTGTTGTACCATAAGATAGCAATTCCTTCGGTAAAGAAGTTGTACTCAGACAAAAAAGGACAGGTATAAGCCTGACCTCATTTATGGATTGAAGATACCTAAAAACTACGTGATCGGAACCATGTGGATAATCGTTACGCCAGAGCCGCCCTCGTTACCACGGGCTTGTGTGACTTTGCTGATGAGTGTATGGTCCCCCAAATATTCACGGACTGCCTGACGAAGACGCCCTGTACCTTTACCATGAATAATGCGTCCAAATGGTAACCCTGAGGTATAGGCAGCATCAACATAGCGGTCGAGTAGTTCAATGGCTTCTTCGACTCGCTTCCCACGCAAATCCAATTCCAGACCGGGGGATTCAACAACTGGTGGTAATGGATCACTTGGTTCATATTGGCGGACATGCCCGCGCTTCTCAGCGCGTTTTTCGCTACGGGTACGCTTACGCATATCCGTATATTTTGCCCGTACCCTCAATGTACCGACTTGTACTTGTGCTTCTTTTTCATCAAGCTCAACAATCGTACCCTCAGCATTGAGTGTATCGAGGAAGACTGTATCGCCGATACGGGGTTGCCATTCGACATCTTCGAGTTGTTGAACTTCTTCTGCATCATCGAGTGGGGATTTTGTCCAACCCGACATTTTTTCCGCAGCAGCTTGTAGCGCATTGAGTGTCTCAGCTGGCATGCCTGCAGATCGTAACTCGTTACGCATTTTCTTGAGTTCTTTATTGAAGTCGGATAAATCTTCTTCTGCATGACGACGTGCCGCTCGAATAACATCGCGTCGTTCATCTTCAATATTATCGAGGCGCGCTTGCAAATCATCACGACGTTCAGCGAGTTGTTCCCGTAATGATGCGATTTCATCATGTTGTTCACGGATTTCCGTCCGTGTACGCTGAATTTCGTCTAACAAATCATCGGCTTGTAATTCTTCGGTCGCGACCATTCCGCGTGCATCAGCGATGATGTCATCCTCTAACCCTAAGCGCGAGGCAATTGCTAGCGCATTCGAACGCCCCGGTAACCCGACAATCAAACGGTAGGTTGGGCGCAATGTTTCAAGGTCAAATTCAACACTGGCGTTACGTACACCGCGTGTCTCAACACCATAAACTTTTAACTCGGGGTGATGCGTTGTGACCATTGTTGTCACGCTGTCATTTTTGAGGCGATTGAGCAATGCGCGTGCTAATGCTGAACCTTCACCGGGGTCTGTACCTGCACCCGCCTCATCCAAAATAACAAGTGAGCGGTTATCGCATTTGTCGAGAATGGAGATGATATTGGTCATATGCGAGGAAAAGGTCGAGAGGGATTGTTCAATGCTTTGTTCGTCACCAATGTCGGCAAATATGCCGTCAAATACACTAAACGTCGCTTCATCAGCGGGAACATGCAAACCCGATTGCGCCATCAATGCCATTAAGCCAACGGTTTTGAGAGCAACTGTTTTACCGCCTGTATTGGGTCCCGTTACAACCAACACCCAAGTATCTTCATCAAACGTGACATCCAGTGGCACAACATGTCCTTTTAGGAGTGGGTGACGTGCTTGTTTTAGATGGATGGTACTACCGGGATGATTAAGTGTGGGAGGTTTTTGCTTGAAGGTAACGATCTTGGGTTGGATAGAATTATGATCGAGGGCATAACGGGCTTTGGCGAAGGTGAGGTCAATATATCCAAGGATTTCCACTGTCCGAACAATTCGTTCGCTTTCACCTGCGACTTCATCGGTTAAGTCTGCGAGGATGCGCCGGATTTCCTTTTCCTCTGCTAGTTGCAACTCGCGCCACTTATTGTTGAGCTCAACAGTTTCTAATGGCTCTATCCACAACGTTGCACCAGATGATGACGAATCATGCACAATCCCTTTTATTCTGCCTTTAAACTCGGCTTTCAGTGGGATAACGTAGCGACCATTCCGTTGGGTGATGATCGGTTCTTGCAGTTTCGATTGATTACTTTTGTTGTTGATAATCCGGTCGAGCTTACTTTGTAAGCGATCATGCGCTATCTTGAGATCTCTGCGGATAATCGCTAGCTTGGCACTGGCTGTATCCCGCACTTCAGAATTATCGTCAATTGATTTTTCAATCGAATTTTGCAACTCCGTACATTCTTCGACTTCTTGTGATAGTTCTGATAGAAGGGGATGTGTGCCTTTTAAACGTCCCATTGTGCGCTTTAAGGTTGATGAACGGCGCAGTGTATAGCGAATATCCAACAATATACTCGGTTCGATAATGACACCGCGTTGTGCTTTGATCGCTGGTTCGCGTACATCGCGCGCACCTTGTAAGTTCACATTTGAATTTTCTTCGAGCAACGAGACCGCTTCGGCTGTTTCGCGTTGCCAGACTTGTACCTCTTCAATCGCTGTTGAAGGATAAAGTTCCAGAGCAAGCTCTTCACCTGCGCCAAAGGTTGTATAGCGCGATAGGTCTTGCAATATTTTATGTAACTCCAGCGTTACAATTGTTTTTTCACTTATCATTGTTGATCTGTTTTCCAGTTAATTTTGTTCTTGTGTGAATATATTCTGTATGGATAACTCCCTGCAGTCATCTGCTAAAAGTATGCTGTCTATACGCCATAATATATCCATTGTTTTTATCATATCATTTGAAGATACACGCACCACCATTTGCCCGCATCTGCTAATGAATTCCTGATGTCGCACCACCGCCACCTAACCATTTAATATTGTAGGAGTAGGACATGTCTTTGTCAATGAATGGATGTTAGGGGATTGTGAGGGGTCACATAGCGTAATAAGTGTTCTTAATTCATGAGCCGCTATTCTTGCATAAAATATTCGATTTTTAAAATTTATAGCGCAGATCAAAATCAATTTTGAAAGACCTCCCCTAGAGGGGGTGATTGGGAGGGGGTGAAAATTATACAGTGTAATCAGTAAGTTGATTTGGCAATATTGAGTGGAGAAAATCGTATGGTACTGCTGATTACATTTATCATTATTTGGGCACTATCCCCTGGTCCTGTCGCTGTGATGACATTACACGAATCTCGTAAAAATGGCTTGATGACAGGTGTCGGTGTTGCAGGTGGCGCGACCATCACATCTATTTTGATGGTGATGATGGCACTCGCGATTTATTCGACTGAATTTTCCACATTGATCGCATCTGATAGTGGTATGATGCAATCCATTGAACAAATTGGCGCACTCGGCATTATCATCATGGGCATGATTGCAGGGTATAAAAGCCTCTGGGCGAAGCATGACGAGAGCACATCGGATAGCCAAACGAACACTAAATTTGCTTGGCTACAGGGCATGATGGTCATGGCGACGTATATCCCGCAAGCACTGGTATATTACAACGTGATTGTTCCTAAAACTGTTGAACCCTACGCCGTTGTGTCCACGATTATCTTGCTCGGCACAGTCAAAGTGATTTTAATCTTCGGCTGGCATGTAATGATCGCTTTTGTTGCAACCCGCTCACAAAATTGGATGACCAACAAGCGCTTTGGTAAAACCCTTGAACTTGCAACAGCGTGTTTGATTATGGCACTCGGCATCAATATCTTAATCTAAGTTTGACTCGACTTTGCAGGAAGCACCTGCCAATCAGGTGGATGGTGGGCTAATCGCCAACGCCATCCCACAGGATAGCCTATCATCTTCGCAACATCCCCGACGACCCGAATCACCGGAATCATCACAATGCAATAGAGCCATGTCTCGAGTGATTGATCCGGTGCGGTTGTCATGACCTGTGGTAATCGGCGATAGGGCGCATTCAGATAGACAGCTCCCCCGACCAGATACAACCCCCACAATAGCGTATTCACCAGCAACCCCAACAGCAAAACCATCGGAATCACAACCAAATAGGTGATATATCGGATGATGTGTCGTTTGAGCCACAAGTTGGCTTTACCATCACCACGCGCATATAGATAATATTGCTTGTAGAATTTGCGCAAGGTCGGACGCGGACGGAAATAAACCAGCGCATCTGGCACAAATGCAAACGGCTGTGTCGTGCGTTGGAGGCGAATATCGAAGATTAAATCCTCACAAAAATCGAGCCACTCGGGATACCCCCCGATGAAGTCAGACGCGCCCTTACGGAACGCCACACTGCGACTACTCGGTAAAAATGTTGCGGGGTCAATTTCATCTTCGAGCGGTAAGGTCGTTGCACCGAGTGCCACTTCAAATGCTGTCTGCGGATCAGCTTGAAAAAAGCCCGCCACAACATCGACGGTATCACTATCGAGCAGTGGTTGCGTGATACGTTCAAGCCACGTATCCGTTAATTTAACGCCTGCATCGGTCACAGCGATGATGTCTCCGGTTGCTTTGGCTATTGCGCGATTACGCCCTTCACTGATATTACAGCCATCTTCAACGACCACACGTAAGGGCAAGCTATCGCTGTACGATTGCATAATCGACACAGTGTCGTCGGTACTACCCCCATCAACAATCACAATCTCGTCGGGTTGACGGGTTTGCGCCTTGAGTGAATTCATGACATGGTGGATATTATCGCCCTCATTCAGGACGGTTGCGATTAAGGTTATCATCGGTTGCCTATCATATTGGCGGAATTTCATCATATTCGGACGCACAGAAGCGCGTCCCTACATTATTATCACGGGAGTTTCGTAGTTGTTCACAACCCGTAAAATACATTGAATAATGTATGACATCATCCGCATTTCAAATATGAGGTTATGCTATCGGCAAAATGCGCTCGGCTAAAGGGTGAGTTTTGCATGATATTGCACAATTTGTGCCGACGAAATTCTGATTTGTGCAAAAGCGAACCCGTTGATTTTATTGATATTGGGCGTGATATGATGCTAATTTGGCACTTGCACAAGAAAAAACTTTTTGTGCAATCCCCTATGTCATAATAGGAGAGATGATTCCAAGGTTGATGGGATTGGTAAGATGCACGGTTAGGGTGAGGGTAGCACAAATTGATTGACAATAGGTGAGCATACGGTCGCGTTGGATTGATGTGTTGGAAGTAGAAAATGATGAGTCATATATTGTTACACGTTTTTTTCAGATTCTTCGCGTTGTTGTTCAATGAGTTGTTCGACATGCTCGGGATTATGCTTCGTAAATTGCTCGGCGAAATATTCCAGCAACAAGCGGTGGCGGAAGATATAGCCCCCACCGACTTTGCGTAACAACCCCAACTCAGCACAGTGGTCGAGGAATTTATCATAACGCCAGCGAGGGATGACATTTTCATTGGCGAGAAAACCACGCAAAATCATATGCTGAATCACTTCCATACCGCCCCCGCCACTCAGCCCGTACATCAGTCCGCCACTCAGTCCGCCACTCAACCCAAAAATCAGCCCGAAAAACGGCCCAATAATCAGCCCGAAAATCAGCCCGACAATCAGACTATTCTTG
>DIYL01000061.1:176551-176697 GCA_002428985.1 Anaerolineales bacterium UBA6055
GCCCGACAATCAGACTATTCTTGAGACTGATGAAAAATCCAGTGTTGGGCTTCAATCGTAAGTCTAGATTTGCAGTTGTGTTCAGCCCGAAAATCAGCCAGCCAAGCAACCCGAAAAGCAACACGACAATCAGCCCGACAATCAGC
>DIYL01000061.1:176777-271179 GCA_002428985.1 Anaerolineales bacterium UBA6055
CAGCCCACCACTCAACCCGAAAAGCAACACGAAAATCAGCCCGACAATCAGACTATTCTTGTTGATAGAGATATTGATATTTTCGGCAAATTCTATACCTGAAAACCAACCAAGCAGCCCGAAAATCAGCCCGCCACTCAACCCGAAAAGCAACCCGAAAATCAGCCCCAAAAGCAGCCCACCACTCAACCCGAAAAGCAACCCGAAAAGCAGTCTATAACGACGCTCATATACCGTCCAACTCGGCTGGAAGTCCTCGATATAGAATAGGAATGTCTTATGCTCAACCATCTGCCATGCTAACCACGAGAGCCAATGGCGGATATTTTCGTGGCTGTAGTTTTGATGTTGACTACTATTGATTTGTTTATTGGCGTATGTGCCAAATAAGTGGTTCTTGCGCGAGGACTCGTCGCTGTTCGCTAGCTTGAGTTGGTTAAATGGTGCACCTGTATAGGGAATATTCGCATAAGCAGTTTTCATTAGGGTTAGCAAGAAGGGCGATTCTGCCATTTTCTTAGCGGATGCTTCTTGTTCCAGCAAATCGCGAATACCTTGATTGTTGTCGCCTATGAGATAGTGTTCAATTTGTTCATCAGTCAGGGCATGTAGGCGGATGGCGGAGTTTAAATCGAGTTTTTGGGTGAGCGCAGCATAATCTCGTATTCGGCTACAGACAACGATATCGACATCAGGATGGGCTTGCTGGAATTTATTAATAGCTTCTATACAAGCAGACCGTAATTCGATGGCACGGCCTTCAAGTGCTTGTACATCAGCATCAACCATAAAATCACCAGATGGCGCAATTTCATCCAAGCCGTCTAAGAGCAGGGTCAGACGGTTATCAGCAATCCAGCGTTTACCTGTTTTCTTAGGTACACCATAACTCTGCTTGAGTTGTCCGACTAACCACTCGTCAAACTTGGGCTGGTCTTTGCCCCATGATGACAAGTTAAAGACCGCTGGAATCGGATGAGTGCGGTCAGCTTGGGCACGTCCGAGTAATTTTTCCGCCAGTTGCAATACAAGGATAGTCTTACCGCTGGCAGGTTCACCCAAAATGAGCAGTTGCCCGTTCATATCATGATAGATTTGTTCAATTGAACGGCTGTCATCGGGCAATTGATACTCGCCATACTCGACATGTTGCATCACCGTATCCGGTCGCAATTCCAATCCGAGTGGAATGCCATCGGAATCAAACAAGTTGGCTTTTAATGCCCCAACAATCCACGTTTGATAAACATTAAACAACATCTTGGCGCGGTTTTCGTCTTTGCCTTTATCGTCGGTAGGCATGGTCGAATAGTCTAAATCTTGCCCAGTGGACATGAGCGCGATAAATGCAGGAATCACCCCAGAAACCAGTGTCACTAATGGAAACACCTCATTAACTACAAAAAATGCAATCGCCTAAATGATAATCCAGAGAATGATGCCGATGGTGATGTATAGGCGTTTATTGGGCGTTTTCTCCCTGACAACAGGCGGTTGATATGTCGGTGTCTCGTCTTGCACCTGATGCCGTTTGAGATAGTCGGGTGGCGGACGATAATCAGCTGGGGAAGACGATGGTGCGGTCAGCGCTTCTTTTAGTTGTTCAAGTCCACTTGCTGGATTACTACGACAATCGAAGCGTTGTACTATGCGGAGCCAATAGGGGACTTCTTCAACATCACGATATTCAAGCAAAAATAAATGCTTGCCCTCATCGTGTTTACTATAAGCAAAATCCCACTCGGATAGCACCTCACGCGACTCCAATGCTTCCGGTGTGACAATCCCAATCACAAAATCAGATGATTCCAAACCTGCTTGGATCTCATCACGCCACAATTCGTCGCGGATGTTGTCGCCATCAAACCATGTGTTATAGCCCCATGATCGCAGGTTATCGCGCACATGTTCAGCGAAGTCACGATATTCACTTTTGTAACTGATAAATACCCGACGTTGTGTTGCCATCGTATCTCAAATTGTGTGAGTAATCCCTGTTAGTATAGCATGTGTGGGATAATCTGACACACAATTGCGAACAAGTTACGATGATTCTGACGGCACCCACATATCAATAAACGATAGCCCGTCAATCCAATCGCCATTCACGACCATCTCCCAATGCAGATGCGGTCCGCTACTGCGTCCGGTGTTGCCACTCATGCCGATGATTTGCCCTTTGGTGATGGTCTGGCCACGCGTGACATGCACCTGCGAAAAATGCGCATATCCCGAATACACCCCATAGCCGTGGTCGATCATGATGTAATTGCCCCGAATATCGAGTTGCCCCGCAAACGCGACTTTTCCTGCGCCCATCGCACGTACTGGTGTGCCGACAGGTGCGCGTTGATCCCATCCGGTGTGGCGGGTCTGCATCGCATCATTAAGCACGCGGAATGTCCCAAATGGCGAGGTAACTTCGGCATCAATCGGTAGGCTAAAACCTGTATCGCCCCACAGCGGTTCGAGGGTCACACCTTCGGTAATCGCATCCAGTTTGGCAAATTCCGCCCGTTCGATTTCAGGGTCAGCGAGGAAGGCGCGGTCACCGGGGATATCAAAACTTTGCGTGATGTATCCAGCAGAATCGACGGTTAATGGGCGTGACACGGTAATGTTGCCGTCAGATTGTTCGATGAGCACGGTCAATTCATAATCGCGGGGTTGTGTGTCGATGTTCACTACCAGCAACGCATAAAATCCATCCTCACCAATTTCAAAGAACCGAAATTCATCGTTCAAGAAAAAGGCGCGTGCTTGGGTGATGTCCGGTGCATCTACGCGAATAATGCCGACTCCGCCTTGGATGAGTGATGAGAAATAAAATTCAACTGTCGCATCTCCTTCGACCAATACCGTTGTCGGCATCGGGCGCGGTGTGGGTTGATCAGTTGCATCAATATCATCTTGGGCTGTCGTCGGGAATAATACCAGTACAATAAAACTCAGCAATACAATCCAGCGGTGCATCGGCATAAATACATCAAACCTTAGTCTTCTTCATTATGATAGGCAGAAAAATCCGCCCGCCGTATAATAATCGCAAATTTCCCATGCGAACAGTCAAATTCGGTCGCTATCTCAGATAATATTAAGCTTGGTGCGGTTAAATGGGAAAGATTGCGCTACAATCACTTAAATCACTGTCAACCAGCAACGGAGCACACCAACCGTGGATGTGATCTTATTTATCGGCTTTCATGTTGTGATGATGAGTCTATTTTTTGTCGTGGGGATTTATCAATTCGCCCAGATTGATGATAAACGCAAGCGGGATCACGTCGACCGAGGTCTACAGGGTTTGCCATTAGATGAGATTGAGATTGACGAATCCGAATTGCGGGAGTTAGTCCGAGCCGAGCGGTATGAAGAAGCTATCAATCGCTTGGTGGCAGAGGCAGATGTTGATCGATTTACAGCACAATCTGCAATCGAGTCCCTCAAAAAGCAAGAATATCGCCCCTATTTCACAAATCCTAATCAAAATATAGCGGATTAGAACGCACAATTCGCAATTTAAAATTAATCTACTCGGCTTCTGTTTCAAAAATGTTGTCGATGATGTAAGTTCCGACCTGCTCTGCGATGATTAGATTACCTGAACGTGTGAAATGACGACCGTCCGTAAAATGTTCCTGACTCTGGGGAAAGGTTGTCGCCAAATCAATAAGAAATGTCCCCATTTGTTCCGACATAGCGCGGGTAATGTCGTTGTGTTCAGATGTTGCTGATATATATGCATCTGAGCTGACTTTGAATTCACCGAACTCGGGATTAATCACATAGGTCATCAAGAGAACCTCCACATCATTAGCTAAGGATGTCGCGACCATATTCCTTAAATTGCGTTCAAAATTAATGGGTGGATTGGCGTCTAACATCTCTACTGCAGATATATCTGTGAAGATTCCAGACGGATATATTCCACTGCGATGTTGTTGGTTAAGCAGATTATATTGTGATGATGGTGACCAATTGTTTCGCCCCCAATCTATATCAGACTGGGATAATGTTAAACCCAATTGAATCCCAATCATACGTAAGACTGTACTATATTCCCAGATTTTTGGAATTACAATATCTTGGACTCGAGGTTCGCGATACCCAGAGTTATCCCCAAGATATGCGTCGGGGGGCCATATAAAACGGGCATGAATGTCATTACTTCCTTGATAGATAACAATGAGGTCGGGCTCTAGTGGTAGGACACGCATTTGTAGATTCAGCAACGATTCGTAACTCGTGTAACCACCGACCCCTGCGTTAATAACTTCAACATTAGTGTAGTTATTTGCGTGTAGATAATCTTGCAATAAACTAGGATATGAATTTTGTGGACGGGGTTCGCCAATGCCGTAAGTTGTCGACGCCCCAACACTTACAATCCGATATATGTCGTCTGGTTTTTCGATTGTAATTTCATCCCCACGAAAGCCGAGTGCGTTATGATAGTTTGTGTCGGTGCGATGATTTATTCTTGGGATATAGCCGATATAGTGATGCGGTTCGTATAGAAGCTCAGAACCATCAGTGTAAAAATCTTGTCCATATCTTGATTTAACTTGGTCAATGGTAGCAAAAAAGCGAAACGTCGCTTCGTCTGCAATATTCCACAAATAGAAGTTGGACAGAGATTCAATTAACACAAAAGTGAAAATAAAACTAATAATAATGAGACATAAACGTGCTAAGGTGGATTCAATACGAGTCATCAGAATTTCCTATCTTGTTACGCACGAAAAGATGCGAAATTATAAATTGACCAACGCAATAATACAACATCGCCAATCATATACTGAAATACAACAAACAATTAAAACTCATAATTTTCAAATGTATATAAAATTTTACAATACTTTAACCATCAGCAAACATGGATTTGCTTCGCCCCACAATGTTGGGAAGACTTCGATTGGACGAAAGCCTAAACCACGATAAAAATGTCGCGTTTTTGCATAGTTGGGGTCAGGATGTGACTCGGCGAGGGTCTTCACTTGGAGATATTCAAGCCCGTCTTGTACGAGATGATGCTCTGCAACCCGTATCATTTTACGTCCAATACCATGCCGATGATAATCAGGATGGATTGCCATTACATAAATCTCTGCAGAAAATGAATTGTGGTATTTGAGTGTTAGGAAGCCAATGACGGTATCATCAACGGATGCGAGAATGGTCGGTAAATCGTGAGTGGATTGGACATAATCTTGTAGTGCCGCTTCTATCCCAAACCACTCCGGCAATGCCCTTAAAATACGCTCACAATCATCCCCTGTGACGCCCATTTCAGGATCAGCAATGTGGATATCAGTCATTGTAAATGCAAAGTTTAGCTATTTTTCGGACGTTTGAGAGCAGCTCTTGCACCGTTGGTGATCCACTCAAATGACACAAGTTCCCAGCCTGCTTCACCATATTTATTCAATTTTTCGGTGAATGTATCCGCATCGAGATGGACATCAATTTCGGGTTGGTCTTCAGCATCATTGTTATCGCTGAGGTGAACAACAAGGTATTCCCATTTCATAATCATGTGCTCCTATTCACAAATTAGCGTAGGGGTGGAACTCAGATCCACCCCTACAAGGTATGTATTGTTATGCGTTATGCAATCGTGATGTCGTCGTTGAGGTAGACATCTTGGATGGTGTTCAGCAATTTTGCGCCTTCTGCCATTGGACGTTGGAAGGCTTTACGCCCACTAATCAAGCCCATGCCACCAGCACGTTTGTTGATAACAGCAGTTTCGACAGCATCTGCGAAGTCGTTATCGCCACTTGCGCCACCGGAGTTAATCAGACCGACTTTACCCATAAAGCCGTTTGCAACTTGGTAACGGGTGAGGTCAATTGGGTGATCGCTGGATAGTTCGGTGTAGATACGTTCATCGAGCTTACCATAGGAGGAATCGCCAGCATTAAGTGCTTTATAACCACCGTTAGAGGTTGGCAATTTTTGTTTAACGATGTCAGCGCCGAGTGTCACACCAAGGTGATTGGCTTGTCCGGTGAGGTCTGCGCCTGTTTCATAATTTACACCGTCAACTTTGAATGCACTATTGCGCATGTAGCACCACAAGATAGTTGCCATACCAAGCTCGTGCGCATATGCAAAAGCTTCGGCAACTTCAATCATCTGGCGGTTCGAATCAGCAGAACCGAAGTAAACTGTTGCACCAACTGCAACTGCACCCATATCCCATGCTTGTTTGATGGTACCGAACATGATTTGTTCATGGGTGTTCGGGAAAGTCACGAGTTCGTTGTGGTTGATTTTGACGATATAAGGGATGCGATGTGCATAACGACGTGCTGTCATACCGAGGACACCAAAGGTCGATGCAACTGCGTTACAACCACCTTCAATCGCAAGTTCAATGATATTTGCTGGATCGAAGTAAGCTGGGTTCGGTGCGAATGATGCGCCAGCCGAGTGTTCGATCCCTTGGTCGACAGGTAAAATCGAAACATACCCTGTGCCTGCTAGACGACCGTTATCGTAGATTTGTTGTAAGCTACGAATGACTTGTGGTGTACGGTCACTGTGCATCCAAACACGTTCGGCAAAATCTGAACCTGGGAGGGCGAGATTTTCTTTAGGAATGGTTGTTGAGGTATGGTTGAGCAAGTAATCAGCAGAATCGCCGAGGTATTCTGCAATTTTATCGGTTTGTAAATCTGGTGCAGTTGTCACCATAGGAAAGCATATCTTTCTACTAATTTGGTCTAAACACGTTAGATTATATCAACAAATGTGCCATATCTCCTCCCTTCATGATAAAATTGTTAAAGATTAAGATTTTGTCATACCTATAAACGAGAACTATACCAATGGCAACAATATCCGACATGCAGGATTTCCCAACGATTTTGAATGTGCTGACAAAGCCACCTGTCTCTACAGGTTCAGTAGAAGACCGCTTGCGAATGCGGATGATTTCGAGCTTGTTTCTGTTTCAGACAGTGATTGCAGTCTTGGTTGTGCTTGTTTATGTGCCATTCCAATCAGGCAGTATTGCAATACCTGCGACAATTGGCTTTGGGGCGTTATCGTCACTATGTTATGCTGTCAGCCGGACACGTTTTTTCAAATACGGTGTATTTTTATATATCGTCATGATGATTGTCATGCTGTTTACATTGTTCGTAGCGAATAGCACAAACCTGAATGCTATCCCAGAATACTCGTTGTCTTATTTGGTAGCGGTTGTGTTTTTTGCTAGTTTGTTACTGTCAGTACGCGCAACAATCGCTGTTGCAGCAATGATTTTAGCCGGTATTGCAGTTATTCCACTAATGGTTGATACATTATTGTACCCGATACATTTCTTGTGGCTGTTCGTATTTGTAACGTCCGTGCTGATTGTGATTACGGTCATGATCCGGCGCGATATGTATCAACGGTTACAAGAGAGCGAAAATCGTGCCCGCAGTCTCATGGAAGCCTATATTGATGCTGTTGCTATTGAATCTAAACATGATGGAATTATTGCGATTAATCCAGCGTTTACTGAACTACTTGGGTATACTGAAAACGACATTTTAAATAGTACATTCAAAAAACTTGCCAGCAATGATAAGTCATCCAGCCTGTTGCAGAAGTGGCTCGACTTCGGTGCAAAATCTGAACCATTTGAAGTTGCTCTCCATCATCAAACTCAAGAAGAAATTATTGTTGAGATTATTTGCCAGCCCTATGAGTTCGAGGGACAACGCGCGCATATGATTGTCGCGCGTGATATGCGCAAATACAAAGAAGCCTTACGCAAGACACATGAGCAAGAAATACGCTACCAGAGTTTATTAGATCTAACTGATGATGCGGTATTTATCAGTAATTTTCAGGGTGAATATGTTGGGGTTAATCAACCGGCAGCAACTGTCTTTGGTATGCCTGTTGATGAATTACTGACAAAATCATTCCGTGACTTTGTACCACCGGTATACCATAGTGCCAGTCAACGGGTGATTGATCGTCTACTCAAGGGTGATACTGTGCCGATGTATGAGCGGACGTTTGTTCGCGCAAATGGGCATCGTTTTCCTGCCGAAGTTATGGTCAATCTATTGCGGGATGTTGATGGTAATCCCCAGTATATTCATAGTGTGGTGCGGGATATTAGTGGGCGTAAACGTGCCGAAGAAGAACGTCTCGAACTTGCGGTAGAGCGCGAACGCATGAACACACTACAAGAATTTTTGCGGGATGCTGCCCATTATTTCCGTACACCCTTAACCAGCTTAAAGACATCACAATATTTGCTGACACAAATCAAAGATAATCCAGTAAAAGAGAAGCACTTTTTAGATGTAATCAAGCTGGAAGTAGCCCGCCTCGAACGTTTGATTGCCGATATGATGATGAGTACCCAATTGGAACGTGATTCTGGAGATGGGATTACATTTGGTCGGCTTGATCTTGCCGAAGTCTTGCCAGAAACCCTATCAACATTTTCACCACCGGAAAAACGCGAAACATATGCCAATATCGTCATTGAGCCAGAGATTGTCCCTAAGACAATGTATATCATGGCATCTCGGGCAAAATTTGCGACTGCTATTCACCGCCTCTTAGAAAATGCAATAACATATAGTCCACCGGATAGCACTGTAACGATTCGGGTCTATCAAGAAGAACCCAATATCTGCATCGAGATCAAAGATGAGGGCATTGGCATTACCGAAGACGAAATGCCGATGTTGTTCAAACGCTTCCGACGGGGTGACCGTGCAATCGAGATGGCACATGTGGGTAACGGGCTCGGTTTGTTCATCGTGCAGAAAATTACTGAGATGCACTATGGCGAAATTATAGTCAAGAGCGAACCCGACCAAGGTGCGGCATTTACACTGTGTTTACCGATGGCATTACGTCCTCGCTCTAAATCTCAGACAGAACCCAAGCGCCAGATTCAATCTAAGAATGGTTCATAGTGGTGTATTTGAGTAGTTGTCGTTATATTTAAAGTGACATATCGTAAATTATACATTATTGAGACTCCTTTATGGCTACTGCTATCGAACGACCCACTGCATTCCACTTGATGACCAAACCGCGCGGTGCAATTTGCAACCTTGATTGTAAATATTGTTATTTTTTGTCGAAAGAAAAACTCTACCCCAATAGCAACTTCCGTATGTCGGAAAACTTGCTCGAAGAATACATCCGGCAATACATTCACGCCCAACAAATTAATGACGTTAGCTTTGCATGGCAAGGTGGCGAACCGACATTGATGGGTGTGGACTTTTTCCGTATGGCTGTCCGCTACCAACAAAAACATAAAAAGCCCAATATGACGGTGGCGAATGCTCTACAGACTAACGCCGTAACGCTGGACGATGAATGGTGCGAATTCTTTGCTGAGAATAACTTCCTGATCGGTGTCAGCTTGGATGGTCCTAAAGATATTCATGATTTTTATCGTGTCGATAAAGGTGGACAACCGACATTTGATAAAGTGATGGCAGGGATACGCCTCCTGCAAAAGTACAATGTCGAATTCAATATTCTGACAACTGTCCATGCCGCCAACGAAAAACGCGGACTAGAGCTATACAAATTCATGCGTGATGAAGTCGGGACACAATTTATCCAATTTATCCCGATTGTCGAGCTTGATAATGACACCGGTTATCAAGAAGGCGATAAAGTGACTGATCGCTCCGTCACAGCCGAAGGCTACGGACAATTCCTTATCGAGATGTATGAGGAATGGGTACGGCATGATGTCGGCAAAGTCTTCGTGCAAATATTTGATATTGCGCTGGCGGGTTATACCGGAAATGCACCGGGACTCTGTATCTTTGATGAAACCTGTGGTCTAGCCCTAGCGATGGAACATAATGGCGATGTGTATTCGTGTGATCACTATGTCGAGCCCGATTATAAACTCGGCAACATCATGGATATTCCGTTGGATGATATTGTTGTGATGGACAAGCAAGTCCAATTTGGTAAAGCCAAACGCGACACCTTGCCTCAATATTGCCTTGATTGTGAGGTACGCTTTGTGTGTAATGGTGGATGTCCAAAAAACCGCTTTATCCAAACACCCGATGGCGAAGAGGGACTGAATTATCTATGTGCGGGGTATCGTGCCTTTTTCAACCATGTACGCCCAACCATGAACTTCATGGCAAACGAACTTGCGCAACGTCGTCCACCTGCCAATGTCATGTTCCAGATGGCGCGTTACGACGACGAGCTAGAAAAAGCCTTTGCGCGTGCCGGACGTAATGATCCGTGCCCATGTGGGAGTGGTAAGAAGTTCAAAAAATGTCACGGACGCCGCCGTTAAATATAGCTTGTCTATCCAACGATAAAATCTAGAGCTAAGTCACGCGGGATGATGATTGCCCCGTCTTCAATCAGTTGTTGATTACCGGATGCGGGCAAATCAAGGGTATACACTCTGCGCCCTTGTTCCTGAGCGCGTTTTGCAGCATGCATTGCGCCCCCGTCTTTATCCGATTCAATCACAATCACGCCTTGGCTCATCCCGCTGATAATCCGATTGCGCGAGACTAAACGTTGGACGTTGGTCTGTAGATTGGGGTGTATCTCACTAATGAGCGCACCCGATTGACGCGTCAACATCGAGATGCGTTTGTTTTGGGGTGGATAGACATTGAGGACGCCACTGCCCAAGACCGCAATCGTTGTACCACCACCTTGCGCCTGAATCGCTCCTGTATGAGCGGCAGCATCAATTCCTAATGCCAATCCACTGACAATTGTGAAGCCTTCACGCGCGAGTTTTGCAGCTAATTGCATCGTTAGGAATTTAGCTGGTTGCGATGGGCGACGCGTCCCGACAATCGCCATCGTTTGTGCCCAGAGGTCGTTATACCACTGCCCACGGACAAACAAAGTTGGAGGGAAATCTGGGATTGATTTTAAGGGCTCTGGATATAAATCATCAAACATCGTGATGATCCCGACACCTTGTCGTTCCCATTGAGGGATGTCCTCTGCCAGTTGTTCGAGGTTAATGAGTGTGATGTCGCGGGCAATTTTTTCGCCGATACCTTCTACTTGCATCAAGTCCTCTTCGTCGGCATCAAAGATGGCATCTAGGTCTTTATCAAAATGCTCAAGCAACTTAAAGAGTGTCTTCGCCCCAATATGACGTGATAAGCTAAGTCCGACCCATTGTACTTTTTTATCCATGTATAACCTTCTTTATGTTGCCCAAATAGTCATCATCCGCAAATAGATATTAGTCTTCTTCGTAGTATTCAACAATCGATAGCAACATCGTATTCATAAATGTGTTGACTTGTCGTAAGAGTGTTGCCCATTCGGATGAATTGCTCGGTTGCGAAAGTTCCGACCACGTTAGGATGGAGTTCACGACAAAATCACTAAAGTAGAAAAATCCACGCAATGCCTGCGGGAGCGACACATCGTCTTTTACAAGATGTTCGGCATATTCTTTACCGATTAGGATCGCCTGTGCGAGTTGTTCATCCGGTGCGCCACTAGCCACATATGCCCGAATCGCTTCTAATACCCGTCGCCCTTCTTCGCGCATGTGCATTTTGGTCTCGGTACTCATCGCGGTGTACCATTGCGCGTTTTCGAGGTTATCTGTGCCGACTTGCATGCGGGTCTGACCAAGCGCATTTTGGATAATTACTTTGACCTCTAATGGTTGTAGTTCGCCCTGTGATGATGCATAGGTTTTGAGGTCTTGGACGTTAAATCGGCGGTGTTTTCCGGCGGTGCGACGAAATGGGATTTTGCCATCATCTGCCCAGTTGCGGACGGTTGCCGGATGTACTCCCAGAATCTCGGCGGCGCGTCGCAAGCTGACCCATTCATTAGTTTCATTTTTGTTCATTGGTATGGTCTTTATGTTATTTGCTGGCTGTATAGATATTGTATATTATGATCGCACAGTTGACCATTGATCGCAACACAAGGGCACGTCCCAAGATGGACATATTGGAGAGCTTGGGACAAGCACAGGATGCGCCTATCCCAGTAATTTTAATGTGAGAGTTTAATCGTCGTCGGAAAACATCCAGCGGAGTGCGTTCACGAACTCGCCTTGCCACATTTCATAATCGTGACCGGATACCCATTGTGAGAAACTCGCGTCAACACCGAGCAATAGTAGTGTAAAGAATGCGCGTTGATTTTCAGTATAGATTGAGGTTTCGAGTGTGCCTGCTAACAAGTAATAATCAGCATCAATCTGGGTCCGTCCACTAAGCGTTGGGCGTTGTGGTGATGAGAACGAAATCACATTGCCAAAAACTTCGGGTTGACGCACGCCAGTGTTACCAGCAAAGGTCGCACCTATCGAAAAACCAAAGAGTGCTTTATCGTCTGGATCTTCTGATGCACCCCAGCCTAATTCTGACCAACGCACGATATATTCGGTGAAGAAAGTTTCATGCGCTTCGTAGACTTCGTCATTAAATCCAAGCATATATTCTTCTAAACGTTGTAAGCGACCGTAGTTCGAACTTGAACTATGGACACCCATGATTAATATCGGCGGGATAACCCCATCACGCATGAGTGGTTCAGCGACGCTTGCAAAAGAGCGAAGATTCTCACCGTTGGCCATATAGACGATTGGATAGGTATTGGTGCGATCATAATTTGGTGGTACATAGGTCGACACTAATCGCATCGCATCCATAGACGGGCTATAGAGGTAATTTGTGTAGATATAACCATCTAGCGACATCTGAGGGCGGTCGGGAGCGAGTGGCCCACGCCATATATTATGACTAGATGGTAGGAATGTAATTCTATCACCGCGTCGTTCACCGATGATGTGGGTGATAACCGCATAATTTAGGTTTTTAATCCGCAAGGAAGCAACCCAATAATCACTGTTACCAACAGGGAGGAGTTCGGTTGAGACACCACCGCGTAACACAACATCATCAACTCTTCCACGATAGGCAAAGTTGAGGGTGTCGCCATCTTGCCAGACGGCGGTCTGTCGAGCACCGAGTTGGTCTTGTAATTCTTCGATTGTCCAATCGCGATTTACACGGCACAATGCACCTGTTGATGGACACCATGGCGCAAAATCGGCATTTGCGTCTTCGTTTATCTGTAAACTATGGGCGGGAATTCCATCCGGTGGTGGAAATTCGTTGGCGGTCACGGTCATGGGCAAGAGTAATAAAACACCTGCAAACAAAATCAATATAAAACGTGGGGTTAGTAAGGGCTTTATTGTTGTCATTATGTTCCACAAGAATAATTTAGCAGACACACTTATTGTATGCGCAATCAACGAAGCAGGTCAATAACCATAGAGCTTTTAATTTAATGAATCTAGCTAAGATACAAGCTTTACGGCATATCGCGTAGAAGCTGACCTATATCCCATACCAATAACTGCCCATCAAATACGGTCGATAATAGCTGGGTGCTGTTGTTGGTGAATTGCAAATCATTGACGTGTCCGGTTGGATGACCTTTAAGCAACAGTTCTTCGTCAGTCTCTAGATCCCACAAATAAATATCATTCCAGTATGTTGCGGCGAAAAATCGACCATCCGGCGATACAGCACAAGCATCGCTCGCATTACGTGATAAATCAAGTTGCTTAATACGGGTTTTGCCATCTTCATTGATGGGAACTTGCACGAGTTGCCCCGCAGACTGGGCTAGCAGAAGGCTTTCTCCTGATGGGTGAAATCTAATGCAGATAACATCTTGTTCAGGGGTTTCGGAGTCAATTAGGATTGCTTCATCAGAGCCAATCGTAGACAGATAGATTTTTCGTGGACGGTCAGTGGTTAATGCAACGACTTGATCGCTGTCCTGATGCCAATCGAACATGCCTGCATTATCATCAATCCCATTGAGTTGCCATATAGTGGTCATATCCGACCGACCCACCAAGTACACTGATGGCATCAAGCGATTCATCAGGATACTGTCTTCATTCGCAATCATCATAATGTTGCGCACATAATATTCAGTGTCAATTGTAGCAAACACCTCGCCCGCATCGACATCCCACAGAACGGTCTCGTCCATATAAAAGACCGCTAACAAGCTACCATCCGCACTCAGGAGAAAATGGTCACGGTAGAGCAAGGGCTCGTCCGGCACAGTTAGAATCGGTGCATCCATATTAGCGGTATCGTAGACATAAACCACATCATTATCAAATTCGGTGACGGCAAAACGGGTACCGTTATAAGCAATTGAATAATGGATAAGTGATGTCAAAAATGGTAAATCTGGTGCAATATCATGGAATTGATGTGTTTGTATGAGTGCCTCATCCCCAATCGATTCCAAGACCCAACCCAATGTTCCATTCAGATCAACTAACCACCAAACCTCATCTTCATTACATGTCGGAATATCACCCACCACTGTAGCAATATTACTCGCAGTGAGTTGTCCGAGTGCGACACCATCAAGACTACTCTCATCACGGAAGTTGACACGTTTGTCGCCTACAGCATGAATACGGTCGCCTTCTTCAAATTTTAAGGTGAGGTCTGGCGGACACCCCTCGATAACGTCAGGAGTTGCTTCTGGTGGTGTATCCACACGGTCGACCCAATATTCAGTATCCGACCCTTGAACAACCCATCCGGTCACGTCATCTACTGCGATTTGCCACCATGTATAGGCATCAGCACAGGTCGGGCCATCAAGCACTTCAAATGCTTGTCCTTCGTCGAGTTGTGTGATGAGCGTTGCGCCAAGTGTTGGGTTATCACGCATGCGTAATCCATCTCCGATGATGAGACCGTAGTCAGCATCAACCAAACGATGCGGTAAAGCGGATGGACAACTATCCTCATCTTGTGTGTGGCTTACGGACAAATTGGCGAACAGAAAGATTAGGATTGCAGTACACATCAATATAGGACTTAGGCGCAGGGCAGACCTCATTTAGACTTCACTACGATAACTATAGTACAGTTACTAAATATGAGCCAAAACGGAATCAGTATGCCTATTTATTCGCGTGGGATAACTTCCAGATTAATCACCATTTCGTCACTGCGTGTCTCATCCTCACGATAGGCAACTGCGGATAACACATGAAAACCTTCGCCCTGTGCCAACCAATTCATCGTGACGCGGTATTGGGTTTGCGTACCACTGACAACCGTACTCTCATTGAGTAAGCCCCCATCAAGGTACAACTCAATCCGCTTGATGCCTTGCGATGCATCGGTCGCGAGTATATCAATATCAAAATTTGTCCCGACAAAGACCTGTTGATTATTAGGTGGTGAAAGAATTTCAACAGTTGGAATATCAGGGGTTGGAACAGGTGTTGCTTGTGGTGTACCGAGGTTACAGGCGGTCAAGGTCAGTAGCCCGATACATAGCATCATCAGTTGCGTTGTTATTCTAGACATATGGGTCATATTCCTGATTCTTTGAATTCTAGCCATGGTTTAGCCTAAGACAGCTTATAAAGCAGGTCAGTATAATCTGTAGTCATTATATTTTAAGGACAAAAAATAAGCGTTAGAATTTATTCTAGCGAGGGTTCCATCACAATACTATTCATTATGTTTTACCAGAGACAATTGGCGTTGTCTGGTATGCAAAAAAATGAACTGTGCCTGACGGAATTTCAAAAAGGCTCAGATTTGAAACTTTGGATCAGGCACAAGTTCTCAATCCACTTATTATTATGCGATTTTATAGCCTAATTTGCAAGCGATAAGTCATAATCCGAGGGTGAGGATTTGGTAGAGAGCTATGTAAATCCCGCATTTAGTAAGGGGTGCGCCAATTTAGGTAAAATGTCCTAAATTTAGGATACCCTCTGTTAGATCGTGAGGAGTAGCGATTATCCCTACTCCCCAAGATGTGGATTGCTTATGCTTTGTCTTTTAAGAGGCGCACAGCACTTTCTGCGAGTACGGCTGCACCAACATGGAATGCGTCTTCATTGATGTCAAAAATTGGGCTGTGATGCGGGCGGTTGAGCTTGTCATATTTCGCGCCGAGCATAATCATTGTACCGGGTGCTTTCTGTGACATATAGGAGAAGTCTTCCGCGCCCATCCCCGGTTTTCCTTCTTTGGTTTTATCTTCACCAATCAGGTCAACACTAACTTCACGCATCAGATCTGCAACTTCGGGATCGTTATACATGGATGGATACCCGCGTGAAATTTTCAGGGTATAGTCGCCACCAAATTGTTTCGCTAATGCAAACGCTTCTTCGAGCAATTTGTGTTGTTGACTGCGAACTTCTTCGGTATAGCTACGGATTGTACCCGTCAGTTTAACCTCATGTGGGATCACGTTCGGGGCGACACCAGCATGAATAGTGCCGACAGTAATCACCGATGAGTCTGTTGGATTGAGGCGACGGGAACGGATTGCTTGAATGGCATTAATAACTTGTGCTTGTAGCCAAATTGGGTCAAGTCCGTTATGTGGCGATGCGCCGTGGGTGCCTTCACCGATGATTGTGCCTTCGAATGTATCCACTGCGGCGAGGGCATTACCGGGGGTTATCGAGACTTGTCCCACTGGATCGGTACTAGAGACATGCAACGCAATCACTGCATCCAAGTCATCAGCTGCATTTTGCTCAACCATCAAGCTACCGCCACTATGTCCATCGGAGTCACGCCATTTTTCTTCACTGGGTTGGAACAGCAGACGAATTTCCCCGGCTGGTAAATCATCCGATTCGGTCAGCATGCGGGCAACACCCAATAAGATTGCGGTATGGGCATCGTGTCCGCAGGCATGCATAATCCCCGGTGTTTGCGATTTATAAGGGACATCATTGGCTTCTTCGATGGGTAGCGCATCCATATCAGCACGGATACCCACTTTGGGCGATCCTTCACCAATACGAGCGACAATCCCTGTTTCGGCAACCCCAACTTCAACCTCAATGCCCATTTCCTTGAGGGTATCCGCTACAAGGCGTGAGGTACGAGTTTCCTCAAAGCCGAGTTCGGGGTGCATATGAATATCACGTCGCCATTCGATAATTTGGCCTTCAATTTGTTTTGCTTTATCTAAAAAACTCATTACGTGTGCTCCGTTCGAAATAAATTATGAATGCACACGATTATAACCTATCAATTGCCATTTTGGTTGACCGTTTTTTATAAAACATCAACAGTTTGCATGCCTCGATATTGGGTATGAAAATTTCAAAAATCGTACTTGCCTGCCCATTCTAGGGCAGACATAGTTACATCCCACAATCAAAGATGTGTTAGATGCCTTGTGGTGGGAATTTTTCCTTGTAGTATGCCATCGACTTTGTAATTTCTTCACGAGCTTCTTCAGTATTACCCCATCCCAGATTATTGACTTCCACGCCCTCTAGTTGTTTGTAGGTCATGAAGAAGTGGCGTACCTCGTTGACAAAGTGTTTAGGAACATCTTCAAATGATTGAATATGCTCAAAATTAGGATCAGTTGCAGGTACCGCCAGAATTTTGTAATCTGGTTCGCCTTTATCAATCATCCGAAATACCCCTAACGTCCGCGCTTCGACCACACATCCGGGGAATGTCGCTTCGTTCATCATGACCAAAATATCGGTCGGATCGCCATCTTCAAAGTATGTCTGGGGAATAAATCCATAGTCACCGGGATAGTGCAAAGGGCTATATAACACCCGATCAAGCTTAATCACGCCGGCGTTCTTGCTGTATTCGTATTTGTTACGACTTCCTTTAGGTGTTTCGATAACGGCATAGACAATTTCAGGTGCATTAGAGCCGGATTGAAGATTATGCCAAAGATGAAGGGTCATGTTATTATCCTTAATGTCTTAAAAGAGTAGCGAAAAAGTACGGTTTCAGTTTACACTTAATTTACATGTTGTTCAGGGTTTTCTTATGCCTAACTGATATTTTTTGTAAACTAGAATAGTTGTATCTATCGAAAGGTCTTATTGTGTCTGACAAAACGTTACGAGTGGTGGTCAGTAGTCTCGCCCTCATTATATTTGGATTTATTCTCGGCGGGGCATTCTCAACCACAGTTGCAGATGAGCCCGGTAGCCCCCGTGCCGAGTTGGTAACAGAAGCAGAACGTATTTATGTCGATGTGTACAGTCGGGTTGCACCGAGTGTTGTATCGATTACGACATCCTCGCGCGGTGGCGGTGATGATCAATTTTTTGCTGATGGCTCCGGGTCAGGTTTTGTAGTTGATCAAGTGGGACATATTGTCACCAACTTCCACGTCATTGACCGCGCCGAACGCATTGAAATCAACTTCTTTGATGGCACAATTGTTGAAGCAACTGTTATTGGTATCGATCCTGATTCTGACCTTGCTGTGATCAAAGTCAATCTGCCACCAGATAAACTCGTTCCTGTACCCTTAGGAAACTCCGATGATTTATTAGTCGGCCAATCCGTCTTGGCAATCGGTAACCCATTCAATAAAGACTGGACATTGACTTACGGTATCGTCAGTGCGTTAAATCGGACAATTATTGGTTTGAACAACTATTCAATTGGCGGGGTTATTCAGACAGATGCTGCGATTAACCCCGGCAATAGTGGCGGTCCATTGCTTAACCTACGCGGTGAAGTCATTGGTGTGAACTCACAAATTGAATTACTCGACGGTGTTCGTCAAAATGCAGGTGTCGGTTATGCGATTCCGAGTAATCTGGTGAATCGTGTATTTAGCGACATCATCAATTTTGGTGAAGTCCAATATAGCTACATCGGTATCACGAACCGTCCGATTGACTTCAACCTGATTCAAGATTTTAATTTACCGAATAATATCCAAGGTGTTGCTGTTCGTCAGGTACGTCCAAATACCCCAGCTGCACGTGGTGGCTTATTGACCATGGGTGTCGATAGTATTGATGTGATTACTGCTGTTGATGGTGTTCCAATTCGGAGTTTTGATGAATTGGTCGGGTATCTTTCGATTTACACGCGTCCGGGGCAAACAATTCAGTTAACTGTCTATCGTGCAAATCAACAAGTCACTTTGAACGTCACGCTGGATGTTCGTCCGGGTTAAACCCTAAAGTATTGATATAGGGGAGAGTTTGCAAACTTTCCCCTATAATATGTTTCCGTCTTAACGTGGCATTGCGTTGAGTGTAACAATCACCTGATCGAAGCTACTACTATCTTTATCGAGCATCCCCCGACGTTTTGCTTCATTCCATTCTGGTGTCCGCAACAATTCATCTTTCGCCACCATCAAACGTAATTGTTTGACGAAGACTTCCAATGCTTTCAGCATATCTTCAATTTCGTGGTCTGGTAGAACATCACCTAATAAGGTGCGGAATAGTTCGACATCCAACTCCGACATTTTGCGTGCTTGGTCGAGTGTGAGAACGCGCGCAATCGGCGAATATTCATTGATTTGTGCTTTTACATTCAATTGATCGGATAACGCCGCACTATTTCCAAGCCCTGTTACCCCTAAAAGCAGTCCATCCATTCCTTTGACAGTCACGACAGGATTTTCCATCATCTTTTGCATAATGACATCTTTAGGGAAGAACATCGACATAATGATTTCTAGCTTAATCATCATTTCACGTACATCATCACTGAAGAAGTATGGCCGTTTAGTAACTTCAGCATCTTCTTCGCTAAGCGAGTAGACGCTTTCAGGATGTGCTGGCAGATATTCTGGATATTTACCTTCAAGAATGTCGACTAAGAAGCCGTTTTGGTCAGGCATGTAGCCCATCTCACTAAACATATCAAGCATTGGGGTTAGTTCAGCTTTAGGGAAGACTTCCTCTAACCGGATGGCTGCTTTGGTATAGTTTTCGATACGCTCATTCATTTCTTGCATTTTGAGGGCATCATCACGTGCTTGACTATTGTCTTTTTGTTCGACTTGTTGATCATCCTGCTTCGAATTCTTGGATTTCTTACCTTTGCTTTCACCCTCAGCTTCAGGTGTATTGGTCGCATTTTCTTCTTCAGCGCGTGCAATTAATGCTGCGTTTTCGTTGAGAACGCGCTGGACAGCTTGATTACCGAGGACACTCTGCATTGCCATAATCGTATCAGGATTCGTCATTAGGGCAGGGTTTTTTAAGGCACTTTGTACCTCATCAACAGGGTCTTTCTGTTTAACTTGTGATGGTACGAGTTCTTCATCGTGCCGCCGCTTCCGCCGCCGTTTGCGCTTGCGCTGATACCCCATGCTCTGTGACCTCATCTCTACTGGATTGCTACGTTTATCCTATCACCTTTTCATAACAGACACAATTTAAGGCGACTACAAATACAATAATTTTACATCATCTGAACAGCTAATTTTTCAGCCCATACTCATATATGTGATTTATCATTCAATAGATTCAGAATATCTTAAAAATAAGGAGCATATCATCGTGGCAGACCGTCCAGCGGGTCCCAAAGGTAATCTAATTCTAGGAAGTGCTCCTGATTTTTTGAATAACACCTTACAATTTTTTGATGATTTACGGGATTATGGGGATGTCGCCCATTTCCGTTTTTTGTGGCATCAAGATTATGTCATTAATTCGCCAGAACTCATCCGCGAAGTGCTCATCACAAAAGCCGACCACTTCAACAAAACCAAACTCTTCAAACGTGTCGCTGAAGAAGACACATTATTTACAGGCGACGGGGACTTTTGGAAGAAACAGAGAAAACTACTCCAACCCGCCTTCCATACAGGACGCATCGGTGGATATGTCGATGTTATGCGCGATTATACGAATGCTTATCTCGAAAAATGGGAAGACGGGGAACAACGGTCTATCACCAACGATGTAACCGAAATCACGATTCGGATTTTTACCAAAGCATTATTCGATGCTGAAATTGGTGAGGAATCCTATAAAGCTGCGATGGCATTAAATCGGCTGGTAAACTTATTTAATACATTGCTGGCGGGTGGCTCAGTGGTGCCACGATGGGTTCCGACGAAGACCAATCGGATTGCAAAAGAGTCGGAAGCTACCCTGCGCGAAATTTTGATGAAGATGATACACGAACGTCGGGAATCGGGTGAAGACCACGGTGATTTGCTATCTATGATGATCCACTCCACATATGACGATGGATCGAAAATGACTGACGAGCAACTATATGCTGAGGTGAGTGCCTTGTTTATTGCTGGACAAGAAGCGAATGCTGGCATGATTTCATGGGCATTGTACATGCTCTCCCAACATCCAGATCTTGCGCAAAAATTCTATGACGAGGTTGATACAATCCTTGGTGATCGCCCCGTGACATTGGATGACCTAAAGAATCTGACATACACTGATATGTTTATCAAAGAGACGTTACGCCTGTACCCGCTCGCGTATGCTTTCTCGCGTGATGTCATTCAGGATGTTGAATTGGGTGGATATACTATTCCAGCAGGTGCATCAGTTCATATTTCGCCGTGGTCGTTGCATCGTAATTCTGACATCTGGGATGCTCCTGATACATTTGACCCCAAACGCTTCCACGGAGAACATGGCGCCGAGTATGGTAAATATGATTATCTACCATTTGGGGGTGGGCCGCGTGTTTGTATCGGTAATCACTTTGCCATTATGGAAGCTAAAGTTTGTCTAGTAACTATTGCTCAACGGTATCGTCTTGACCTTGCACCGGGTTATACGATTACACCAGATAGACAATTTACGATTTACCCGAGTGATGGTTTGCCGATGATCGTGCGCCAACGGGAAAGGGTTCCAGCAACGGCTACTGTATCATAGCTAAATACCTCGACATTCTTAATATGTTAAATGATATTAAAAATGTTAACAAATATTGTGATTTGCTAATATTTATCCTCTTTATCTCATCTTTCTGTTATCATTAGGATGTTGGGATACATAGAGGTATATACATAGATGACTTATATTCTGATCGTTGAAGATGATGTCGATAGTGCAGAAATCCTTTCTCACCACCTAAACCAACATCTTGCGCTTCCTATCGAGCATGTCGCTAATGGCTACGAAGTGCTAAGAATGGTCAAAAATAATCCACCAGATTTAATTTTTATGGATGTAAATTTACCGGATGATGATGGTCGTGTGATTTGTAACCAGATCAAAAATCGATTGGGTGACAACGCGCCGAAAATTATCGTGATGACAGCTGCTCATAATGATGCACAAAATATTGTTGCCCGTCAAATGGGTGCGGACGATTTTATTGGTAAACCCTTACGGATGAATCGGGTTATCAAAAAAGCGAAGCACTATTTGGTCGCAAAACAGGATAACTCAGCATAACACCTCAATTAGATACACAATAACTTACAATACCCTAATTATGGAGTTTTTGTGTTGTATGGGTTGTATTTCAGTTGTTGCAGATTTCTAATGCGACTCCAATTGACACAGTGACTGACAACCTTCTAAGATGAGTATGTTGCTATTCAATGATGAGAGACACTATGTTGCAAACCAGTCTGCGATGGTTGTGGAAATGCCTCAAATTTCCAGCGAAGTTAGTCCTTAAACTCTTAAATTTTGTACGTAAACAAATTTTCGGCGGTGGCCTCCTTGTCAAACGAGGGGATGTCTATTATATGCCGGTGTGGCTACCCATTGTTATCGCAATTATGTTAGCAGTTCCGGTGGTATGGGATGATGTCGCGAGTGTTGCAAAGCGTGTTATCGATCGTGTTACATTAACCCTCGTTCAGTTAGCACCGCGACCGGGTAATGGTGAAATTGCTGAATTTTTTGCCCCATCGGTACAACACTGGTCAGATGATATTGTCACATGGTCACAGACTTATGAGGTGGATACACAACTTATGGCAACTGTGATGCAGATTGAATCATGCGGGCACCCCACTGTTGTGAGTAGTGCGGGGGCGCGCGGATTATTTCAGGTCATGCCGTTCCATTTTGAAGATGGCGAAGATATGGTTGACCCGAATACCAATGCGATGCGTGGCGGATTATTCCTCAATTATTGTTATACCGCCGCTGGGGGAGATATCGGATTAACGCTAGGGTGTTACAACGGTGGACCATCGGTGATTAATCGTCCGCTGAGCACATGGCCGAATGAGACACAACGATATTATCGGTGGGGTGTCGGAATTTATAGCGATGCTATCGTGAATCGTACCCAAAGCGATACCCTCAATCAATGGATGGAAGCCGGAGGTAGTCGCTTATGCACCAGCGCAATGAGTCAACTTTTGACTTACTCCCCGTTTGTTGCTGAGGCATCATCTTGAACGGTTGTTGAGGGTTTATCGCCTAATGGTAACCAGACAGTAAAAATCGAGCCTTCATCAACATTGCTTTCGACATCCAGATGACCGTCATGTGCATCGATAATTTCTTTAACAATGGATAACCCTAATCCAGTGCCAGGGATTGTGCTTTGTCCAGCGCGTTCACCACGATAAAATCTTGTAAATAGATAGGGTTTATCTTCTGGGGCGATTCCCATTCCCGTATCTTCAACGCGTAAGTACACTCGTTTTGTAATACTATCTTGTCCAGTTGTGATTGTGATATGCCCCTCTTGTGTATATTTGATGGCATTACCGACCAGATTTGTCACAACCTGTGATAAATGACTTTCTACGCCCCAAATATTAGGGATTGTATCATCTAGATTATTGATTATTTTCAAACCAGCAAGATCTGCCCGAGGTTGAAGGGCTTGTATTGCATGATCAATTAGTTCATTGAATGATAAGTTCACAAACGCGATGTTGTTCTGCGACATATCAATGACCGAGAGATCAAATGCATTCTCTACAAATTCACTTAAGCGGTCAATTTGCATCTGGAGTCCATCAATGTGTCGTGTGAGATTACTTGTGTCTTTGCTATTACGCAGTAGATACAGACGGGTATGGAGCACTGTGAGGGGTGTCCGCATCTCGTGGGACATATCAGCGATGAATTTTGATCGTAGACGATCTAGCTCAAGTAACTGCTCATTTTTCTTGCGCAGTTCACGCGTAGCTTGAATGACACGTTCTTCGAGTTTTTGTTCATACCGATATTTTGCCGTCACATCTCGTAAATTGCCTTCAAAATAGAGGAGATTACCCACATCATCTAAATATGCTCTTGAACGAATACCCGCTGTGATGATTTCACCATTTTTCTTCTTGAGTTCGATGATGTGTTCACTGTACATACTTTCTTCATTGGTTGCAAAAATCATCTGTTTTTCGCGCTCGTCAACATCAGTATAGACGTCCTGCGCAAGGTCTAAAGCATATAATTCCTCAACGCTATCGTACCCGAGAATTTCTGCAAGTGCCGGATTCGCACTCGTAATATGCCCTTGAGCATTAGTCCGATACATACCAACAAGAGCATTCTCGAATATTGTCCGGTAGCGTTCTTCACTTTCACGTAGTGCTATTTCTTTCTCCTTTAAGTCGTTGATGTCAATGCCCACACCTAATAAACAGGCTTTACCATTGTATTCCAACCGATACCCATTCATCAGATGCTGAACGTGTGTGCCATCATGTTTCAGTATTGGGAGTTCACGGACTGCATAGCCATCCTCAAAGGCTTCTTGGATTGCCTCCATCACATCATCTTTAGATTCGGGCGGGAAGAAGTCAATCGGGTTTGCGATTAGAATCTCCTCGGGAGACAACCCACTTATATTTTCTAACTCACGATTCCAGCGCAAAAATTGACCCTCTTGATCAAAGAAGTAAAACACGCCTGGTAAAGCATCGAGAAGTTGGTCAGTTAGGTTAATCTCTGCAAATAGGCGGTCTTCGGCGAGTTTACGGTCGGTGATATTTTCGATAATTGCAATCGTATACAAATCGTCGCCATCTGTATCCGGAACGGGAGCATCAAAACGGCTGACAGATACATTTGCCCACACGGTACTCCCATTTTTATGAACATAGCGTTTTGTTACTGTGAAGTGATCAATTGCACCATCAACAAGTTGTTGATGCAACGAAAGATTTTCGTCGTTATCCCCGGGGTAAGTGATGTCATCAAATTGGGTTTCTTGTAGTTCGTCAGCACTATAGCCTAACATATTGGAAAATGCGCGATTGACCATCCCGATGTTGCGGTCTTGTCGGGTGACGACAATAGGTAGACTGGCATTTTCAAAAACTGCTCTAAACCGCTTTTCATCTTCTTTAATTGATGCTTGTAGCTGTCTTGCTTCTGTAACATCTCGGCTGATACTAATGGCGTATTCACATTCATTTTGCTCGTTCCAGACTAACCCTATGGAAGTAGAAATCCAGCGGATTGAACCATCTGGACGATTGTAGCGTAAATCTATGGTATAACTACTTTGATGGTTCTTAACAGCTTTGTTGAATACCGTTTCTATACGATCTATATCATCTGGATGGACGTAGTCGTTAATTGTCATTTGAGATAGTTCGTATGAGCTATATCCCGTTAGGTTTTGATGAACAGGATTTGACATAATGATGCGACCGGTTGTATCAGTCACTGCAATACCATCGGCAGATTGAGCGAATAAGGTGCGGAAAAATGATTCACTACGTTGGAGTTCTTGTTCGAATCGCTTACGAATGGTGATGTCTAGGACTGTGCCCTCATAATATAACATCTCACCATCGTCATCATAAACAGCATATGCATTTTCGGTTACCCAAAACTTCTGGCGCGTTTTAAGATGATAAACTTCAGATTCAAAGTCAGCCACCTCGCCATCACGTCTGAGATCCTCTAAAAATGCCGTGTAGCGTTTAGGATGAACATAGAATTCCATCGACTTATCAGCATATTCAGTCATGAGCTCTCTCGAAGATTCAAAACCCAGTAAGTTAGCAAGTGAACGGTTTACTGCAACCGTCTTACCATCGGGGTTACATCGATACATGCCCACTCTGGTATTTTCGAAGAGTGTGCGGAATTCGGATTCACTTCTCCTTTGGGCTTCTTGCGCTTCCAACAAGGGGCTCACATCGGTCAAGACCGAAATAGAACCGTGATATTCCCCATCTATTGTGCGAGCCACACCCGTGGCCATCACAACAATTTCACGACCATCATTATGCTGGAGCACTACACGATAAGTTGATGACTCCCCTGTTTGACGTAATTTGAAGACTTCATCTAGTTCAGGTTTAAAAGAATCTGCTATGTACTCATATGGACTTGTTCCAACAAGTGATTCGGGATCATGCCCGATAAGGTCACCAAATGCAGGATTGATATATTCATATAATCCATCTTTGTTGACAACTGTTACACCTTGCCCCAAGTTGTTCAATATCTGTGTCATTGCATCGCGCTCTTTACGTAATGTGAGTACAATCTCATTACGCTCATCTAAAAGCATCTTAGAACCCAAAACGAGAACTGTGCCGACACCAAGCGTAGACCAAATAAAGACAAATCGATCCACTAATGATAGGGAATAAATAAATCCTACTTCTGATTGGACATTCCACAACATAAAACTCATCATGATGACATTAACGAGAGCGACTTCACGCAGACGGAAGCGGGCAATTGACCAGATGAGAGGAGGAGCAATGAAATAAAATATATAGAATTCCGATACTTGTAAGATATTAGCAAACCCAACCAAATTGAGTAACAAGGCTACCCCAATGAGTATCACTCGTTCAAGAGCATCACGGCCTTCATGTAACGGTGTCTGATCGGCTGCCCAAATGAGAATACAAGGGGTGATAAACGTAACGGCTAATGCCGCACCGAGCCACACTGTAAAGAATTGAAGAAAAAAAGCTGGTGCTGTATAGGTAAGGTCATTTTGAGCGAAGCCAACCACTGTTGCAGGAATAGCACCAATGAACATACTGATAAACCCGCCTACTGTAATGACCCGCATTAAAGCTTTCAGGTTGCCTATTGTGAGGTCTAAGCGCATCACCGATGTCAAAAGATACGTGGCTATAAAAACCGTTGTCGTATTTGATATGCCGAGTAATAAGGCCGTTGATAATGGAAATTCATTGATTGCCGAGACACCGATGATACTTATGAAAATCCCAACCAGATAACGAGAACCACCTAGTAATACTACCGCTAGGGTCATCCCACTTGGCAACCAGACGATGAATAAATTTGGAGTAGGGCTAAAAACCTCACCACTCAATAATGCGAGGAACAAATATGCAATCACCATAATGGTCAGACTTGCCAGATAACGCCATCCAGATTGTGGTAATACAGGCTTATCGAATGCGTATGTCATTGTATTCTATACTTCACTACTAGTATCTAACTTGAGTGTAATACAAAAGATGATATTGTAGTGTAAAAAATCAGTATGTTAATGATGAGAGCGTTAATTATTGGCTGATTCCTTTGAGTATAAGATCAATCATATCCTGTGTGAGATTCTTAGGTTTTTTGGTAGAAATTTGATTACTAGATGTAATATTTGCTATACATGTAGCATTGTTTAAGGGCTTTGCAACGATATTTGCAAAATTACAGACTTTGGGAATTATAGATTTTATATACAGTTCAAATTCAATAAAAATACAAAAGCCATCTGACTATTCATGATGGCATTTTAAGTTTAGTAATGGAGATGGATAGGGCTATTTTGCGAGCACTGGATCAATGAATTGTTGCTTTATCATCGATTCATAGACTCGTTCGGGCAAGTAGCGGCGCATAGCAACAACTAGCGGTACTTGGGAGCCAACCGCATAACGCAATTTGGGGCGTGATTTTTTTACAATTTTGGAAACGGTATTTGCTATATGTTCTGGTTTAAGATTGACGTTCTCACCACGAGCACGTGCTCGCGTTGCAGCATCTTCAACAGCAAAGATTGTTTGTTGCTCTGTCGTTGGAAACGCTGTATTGAGGGTTTCGGTTTTGACCTGTCCAGGTTCGACAATTGACACATAAACATTGAATGGCAACATCTCAAACCGTAGGGATTCACTATAGCCTTCCAGCGCAAACTTACTAGCAGCATAGGCACTATTGAGCGGGAGCGCAATCAAACCACCGATTGAGCCGATATTGATAATCTTGCCACTACGTTGCTCGCGCATATGTGCCAAGACGGTCTGGGTCACACGTACAGTACCATAGAAATTTGTATCCATTTGGGCATGGAGCTCTTCCATAGTTGTATCCTCAGCTGTCCCGTACAGATCATATCCCGCGTTATTGATCAGAATATCGATGCGCCCTGTTTCCAACATCACCTGCTGAATCACCTGTGTGACGGTTTCATCATTTGTTACATCCATTTGTAGTAGTCTGATATCTTTAATACCACTTTTTTCTGGGTTGCGGCTAGTACCATAGACATTAAATCCGTCGGATTGTAATCTGCGAGCAATCTCTAGTCCAATTCCCTTTGATGCACCTGTAATCAACACAACTTGTGACATTTGTCTTCTCCTTTATAGATAGTGAGTTGAAATTATGTATTTGGGTTGTTATATTGTCACTGTCAATATAAATGTATAATAGGAATATGGACAATGTCAATATCAAATCAGGAATACTCATCTTATCATCATGGAGATTTACGTAATGCATTAATCAAGGCTGGCTTAGATCTATTGAATGAGGCTGGTATTGAGGGGTTAAGCTTACGCAAGCTTGCCCGACAGGTAGGTGTTAGCCACAACGCACCATACATGCATTTCAAAGATAAAGAGGGCTTATTAGCTGCAATTGCCGCTGAGGGTTTCATGCTTTTACAAGATGATGTACGCAATGCCTCGTCAGCCTCAGGTTTGCCTTGGCGGGATCAGTTTTCTGCTACTGCACACGCTTATGTACAGTTTACATTGACACATCCAGCACATATGCAGGTTATGTTCAGGGACTACGATTCAAACATTTACCCTGACACATCGCAAGCAGCAGAGCAAGCTTTTGAGCTACTCAAACACATTATGGTGGATGGACAACAGCAAGGTTATCTTAAGTCTGGAAGCAGTTATAAACATGCCGCACTTGTATGGTCTTTATTACATGGTGTTGCAACCATTCTGGCGGCTGATAAGATGCCAACATCTGTTACAGATGATGTTGATACAGACCAACTTGTGCAGATGTTTCTTGATCAAATCTATGAGGGATTACAAGCACGTTCCTAGGAGATTGGTTTTGGAGTCATCAAAACCGCATTTGTCCTATCTTATCGAGGTGTTGGCAAAAGCCATGCCGCTGATGAAAACACTCTTACCATAGTGGTCGTTTGAGCGTTTTATTCAGCGGCAATTTTTAGCAGATTAAGCATCATCGGGTGATGTGGTTGGTTCTTCGGTTGCTTCGATAGGTGGTTCTTCATCATCTAATGTGCTAAACGACGAGCGACATTCAGGGATAATCGCTTCTAGGTCAGCGATAATTTGTGTATCTGTACCTTGCAATGCAATTTGATAACCGGGGTCAAGATATGCCATCGCACGGGTGCAATTACCGATGTTAATTTGTGACCAGCCCGCCCAATAGTAGTGGTACGCGTTATTGGTACCAATCTCCATGGTTCGCTCAAATGAATTAGCAGCTTCTTGATACAGCTCTAGGCGATATTGGGCACGACCAAGAATATAGTGGCAGTCTACACTGGTCGGATTATAGTCGATGCAATCTTGTAGATAACTGATTGCCTGCGAGGGATTGCCGAGATCTCTATTATGAATCACCCCCAACTGATACAGCGCAAGCGTATTTTGTGGGTTGGATTCGACAACATCTTCTAAAATTTCGAGCGCATCTTGAAAATTCTGACGGGCTCTTTCGATTGTTGCTATGTCGATGGCAATAAAGGTCATATTATCTGCGATGCCATACGCTGTTTGGAAATCAGCAACTGCACCATCTAAATCTAAGCCGTTCCATCTAATCAAGCCTCGCGCCCGATAAGCCTCAAAACTGTTTGGGTTTTCTTCGATAACTTGTTCAACGAGTCGTTCGGCGCGGTCTGTTTGCCCAAGAGTGAGATAAGCCTCAGCGAGATAGGCTTGGGCACGGCTACTATCAGGGTTTAATTCAATTGCATGAAGCGCACTTGATAACGCTTCACCGGCTCGTCCATCCCAGTCTAATGCCCATGCGCGTATCGCCCATGCATCGGCTGAATATGGGTTCGCATTTATAGCACGTTCGGCATATTCAATCGCTTCATCCGTTCGTCCAAGCGTAATTAAACTGGTCGCAACACGATCAAACACAGCGACTTCGTTCGGCACTGTATCAATAATTTCAAGGTAGGTCTCCAAGGCTTCGTTGACTGACCCCTGCGCCCAGTAATTATTACCTTCAATCAATTTATTGCTGGGGTCAACTGTCGGGGTGGGTTCTGGTGCGGCAAGGGTGGCAGCACTTTCTTCCATTTGTTCGACGACACTATCCATGACGACTTGTACCGTTGGTGCAAACAATTGACGATTTTGATAAATGCCGACCCCTGCAAAAATCACCACGAGGGCAACCATATAAAACATAATCCGACGACAACTAACGACATTGCGTCGTTGGACACCACGATACCTTTTAGGAGTGCGAATCTGCATAGAGCTGAGTTTCTGCTAATTTACGAAATATATGTCAATTGCGCATCTCTTAAACGAAACGAATCAGAAATGCTCACTGTTAGTAAGGACATCATCCATCATGTCACTGAGAGTTTTCCACTCAATGCTAATTGTCGTTCAGACTAACATCAACTACATTATACAAATGCTAGCGTGTAATTCCTTACACCAAGATTAGATCCACAAATGTGCTCAGATCCGCTAGCAAATAATCAGGGTCACAGCTGATTAATTTATCCCGATGTACATACCCTGTGGTGACAGCAACAGATGTAGCATCAACTGCCCGTGCCGCTTGAATATCGGCATTGGTATCACCAATCACTACAACTTTTTCGCCGGTAAACGGAGTTTCATCCAGGTTACGTGCCCGTTCGACTGCGAAGCGTGCGAGATCATCGCGGTCAGCAGATTCGTTGCCAAATGCGCCGACGACAAACCAATCAGGATCAAAACCTGCTTGTTCTAGCTTAATGTGGGCGGTTTTTTCGCAATTCCCTGTGACGAGTCCCAGTACGACGTCATCCCGATCACGTAATGTTGTGATTAAATCCATCGCATAGGGAATAGGCTCGACTGTAAAATCACCTTTAACGGTATCCATATGACGTGCCATCACATCTTGGTATTCACTGATGGATTCGCCGATATCATCAACCGTTTTGCCTTCAGATTCAAGCAAATCAGCAAGAATGCGCCAATCGGTCTTACCACCAAAGACATGATTATCAATGTCGCCTGTTGTACCGAAGAACTCGATCATCGCACGGCGTTTGGCTTCCCGTCCGATGCCATTACTCATTAAAAGTGTGCCATCAATATCAAAAAGAATGAGTCGTTGTGTCATGTGTACCACCCTAGATTGTCTCTAATGCTAACAATTTTAGCGAGATTATGTACTGTTTTCGAGGGTGAGCGGTTCGAATTCAAAGTACATTCTGTGGAATTTGGGATAAAGGATTACTTTGGAAAAATTTGGGATATATTTGGGATAAAAAGCTGTTATAACCCAAATTGACCTTTTAATATCACAAATATTTTTACCCAATTTGGGATATAGGAAAAATTGGGATAAAAGTTTATCCCTACAAAAGGTCATATTTTAAGGTGCAACAATCTAGAATTAAGCGTCTGTGATTGTAATGATCAGTTCAACGGATCCTGCTCGTCCTAGATAATCTGACACAACAATTTCAACCGCTGTATCCGAATCTATGGAGAAATTGCTGACCTGTGCATCCAAAACATCCAATGATAGATCACCTGACGTATGGTCGTCATTAAATATAAGTAAGGTGTCCTCAGCAAATAGACGCACGATAGGGTCGAGGGTGCCTGATACATCGCGGGCTGTCACGGATAGATTTGATTCTGCCGGAACATCAATCGTATAGATTAAGCTATCTTGTGATGCAATATCACCGCTTACAATCGTCAAATCGTCTGTCGATAAAACATCAAGTGCTGTATCAGCATAGGTCAACAACACATCAACATCGCCTTCGCTCACACCGTTAAAACTGTCGACACGAATCAGATAGTCTCCATCAATCGGCAACTCGATTTCGCGTAACATCGCATCACCTTTGAGGTTCCCGTCCGGTAAAATTGTATCGTCATTGTAGTCGAGGCGTTGTCCGTCTGGATACAAAATTTCGAGGGTTGTATCGGGAGCAGTGTCTGTCACAGCCGTTAATGTGGTAATCGTAATGATCTCACCAGTAGTCCCGGAATACGTCAACCATGCTGGATCAACACCGATTGTGACTGTCATCGGCTCATCGGGTTGGAGTATCATCTCTTGCCCCCAAATGACCACTGCACTTAGGATAATCAGCCCTGTGCTGATGAGATATGTTAGGTTTTTTGTCGTCACATGATGTCCTTTAATCGTGATGTATAGCCGTTTCATTTAACATCTTTAGAACTTGGCATGGCAAGCCCCATATCATACGTGTCAAGTTCAGCATTCAATTCGACGCTGAGGATTAAAATCACTCAGCTAAAAAGAGCTTGAAGTCTGCTAAAGCGACTGTTATGTCTAATTTTGATTTTAGCCCCTTGAGTGGGCTTCTTAATAACACTAGCCGATATGCTTTAGCTTTCGGCAGGAAAACAAATGAATTTTGCATAATTACTTAAGTTTACACCAATCAGATACGGCAAGCCCAGTTATTACAGGTGCTCAATTAATCGTCGATTTTGCTCTATTTAACGAATCGGTTCAATTGGTAAATCATAGACAAAATAATCTTTGCCAGTATCGTTTGTTTGACACACCCACGTCCCCTCAGGGTTGAGTACACCCGATGGCGCAGAACAACGAATATCCATCGGCGCACAATTATCAACTGTGACAATCCATGCATTGCCTGCTCGTGCCCGCATCCGTAGGTTACTTTCATGAAATGCCCAGTTTACATTCGACCATTCATGTGCGCTACGTCCACCATTGACTGCATGAAAAATGGCTTGTGTGCCCATATCACTGAGTTGTTGTGTGAGATGTGTATCTGGCATCGGTGTAACACCGGGATTCGCCCACATATCATTACAGATCAAACCACCTACTGTATATCCGTCGTACTCAAATGTTTGTAATGGACGTGTCGCATAGTGATTCACTTCTCCGACAGGCGGGTCGGTTGGTGTGCCACAGCACAAGATTTTGGCGTGAAAGCCTATAAATGTCCCATCTTTATCATAGAAGCGTAGTTGATTATAAACTTGCGCATCATCTTCGACAAAACATGTACCAAGCGCCAGTCCGATACTTGCAGACTTTGCCAGCTCGAGAATCTGTTCGAGTGCATCTTGGGTTTGTTGCACATCAAATATATGAGTATATCCGCTGAGCGAGCCTTCGGGTGTCAATAAAATATCGGCGTTCGATTGTTTGGCGAAATCAATTGCTTCACTCAGCATCTCGACATTTTCCGAAATATCCTTAGAGACTGGAATTTGAGCACCTGCCACGCGTAAAACCATTGTTGCACTCCATCAATATCATTTGTATCCGTTAAATAATAACACTGAAAAATCTAAATTTGTGCAGTTGGTTGCTACATCCACAAAAAGAAAAAACTTATAAAAACAATCATACCCCTCTCCAAAGAGAGGTGTGTACCTCTCCACCTCTCTCGTACGATGAAATCATGAACAGCGCATACAACAACGTAGCGCGATAAATGATGAACATGTAAAAGGAGATACAGTTATCATGCAGTCCAAACGTAACATCAAATTATCACTCGTACTCATTATCACCATGCTTAGCCTAATGACAGGCATTGTGATTCATGCAGAGGAAGGGGCACCTGTACTCAATGCAGAATTGATGCAGATGGACATCAACCAGATTCAACAATATCAAATTCCACCGACCATTGGCGGATACACGATTTTACCGGGCGGTATTTTAGAGGGTGCACCGTCGGATTTTGCACCGACACCTGATGCTTGTGACACTGCTGCCGGGTCATATGTCACTGCGGGGGTTAAAGCGGTTCGTCAGACGATGATTCATTTTGACAACATTGTGTATGACAATAAAGACCCAGAACTCGTATTGTATGCGCTGTACGCGTTAGAAGCGAACGCGTTTGCAGAACTTGATGCAAAATTTGTTGCACCTAATAACCTCACTAAAGTAGCTGACTTTAACGATGGCATGACGACCGTGATAGGCGAGAATAGTACCTGCTTGACCGAAGGATCGCTAACTGCACGCCTTTGGGAACTTGAAGATGGTACATGGGCGATTGAATCCATTCAGTTTAATGAACCACACGATATTTCAGACGCATGGAATGTGAACCCTAGCCCGAACCTTGATGCGATTCAGTTTGATATGCCAGTATTAGTCGAAGGTGTGGTTGTTCACTACATGGTGCCATACAACGAACCGCCAGTAACAACACTACCCGGTGAAAATGCAGACCAGATCGCAGCGCAACCAACACCACTCTGTGAGGGTACCGCCATATCACGTCTCGATATTGGTATGGATGTCATGTTCCACGGCTATGGGTACACAGAATTCCCGACCGATGTTGACGCGTTTTGGTGGGATTGGGTATTCGACGGATCACAAGTTACATTAGGGGACTATGGTACAGCGGTTTACATGGACATTTTAGAAGAAACACCGGTAACTACGATTGTGGGTAACCTCGATAGTCCAGTCATGTCAGCCGATGAACTCTATGATGGCATCAAATTTGGTACAGTTGTTGACGGCCCTTACTGCACATCTATGAATGCCGAACCTACTTCGACTAGCGGTAAATTTACAGAAGCACCTGATTACGATCATGACCGCTTCTATACATGGTGGCGAGTCGACATTAACGGCACAATCGGTTGGTATCCAGAAGTTGTCGGACAATATTCACACTGGTTATGGGAACAAGAGGGTATGTTTGATCGCAAACTGACGATGTACTACATGACACCATTCAACGCATCCGAAGCGCAACCAGAAACCTGCCCACAGAGCATCTTATTCACTGGATTAGAAGTATCACCAGCCGTTGGCGCAATGAACCTCCGTGCCGAACCACAAGGCGACATCATCGGACGATTTGATATGGCAGAAACCGTCATCTTGAGCAGTGGACCTGTGTGTGACGGCGGTAGCAATTGGTGGTGGACAGATCGTGGTTTCCTCGCTGAAAATGATCCCGAAACATTAGTTGCCCTGTTATTGCCCGCAGTTCAACAAGTCCGTGAAGCTGCAATCGTAGAAGAAACAACCCAAGAAATCATCGAGACACCAGTGCCATCACAACCGGAACCACAAGAAACGCGTGAACCGGACACGAATAATAACGATGACGATAGAGACAATGACCGTGATAACGACCGCGATAACGATAACGATCGTGACGACGATGACAGTGACGATGAAGACGGTGTAAGAATCACCACAGCAACATTTAGTGGTCGCGGTAGCAGTTCCTCATCCTCCTGCGACTCAGCAACTGGGCGCGGATGCTAAATTAACAACGCAATAGCATGACATCAATGAGGGCGGATCACTCCGTCCTTTTTGTGTTGTTATCCTATAATGAATTATCGTAAATCTACTTTTACGTGTTTAAATTATCATGGCTCAGAGATAATTTAGTTTGTGTGGGGAATAGGTGTGTAATTTAGATATAAAAGGTTTCATAGAAAATGACTGACATGATTGCAGGTGGATACTTCTTAATTCGTCCAGAGGAAGTTGTTGATAACTTATCTAGATATGATTTGTTACTACATACACATTTTAGCATCAGCTCATGTCAATCCAGCTCATCTGGTATTGCTGAGTGGGCAGGAGGAAACCCTGAAATTCTTGGTGTTCCAACAGAAAAGCTTGAGATTGCTAGCCAATGGTCTCAATCTGAACACGATAAAGCCTTTGGATACCCCAATGTCTTTTATACGCTACAAAATGCAAAAGATTATGTCGAACAATTCATTCCTGATATTCCTGATGATCTGGTAGTTTTGTGTATTGCATTACTACAGCGAACTGCCAAAGAAGTATTAAACGAGGATGTTTGTAAGTACGGTGTTTACCAGACATTAGAACGAATGCAACAACCGGTAGAGAGAGGCAAGATTTTAGGATATGAAATTTTGAGTTTTGATTATGGGATTGGACACACATGGTTGTGTTATGGATTCCACGATGTAGCTTATGAAAAATACAATATCAAACCAAATGCCCATGGATTTCTAGCGAATGAATCAGATGCACAATTAGTTATTGATTCGATTATACGAATACCACCGAATACCAAAGATGAATTATGGTATCCATGGCAAATCATTCAATATGAGATTAAATGATGATGACAGCTCAAAGTCACTACTGCAATAATTAGCTAAACCAACAATGCAATAGCATGACATCAATTAGGGTGGATAACTCCGTCCTTTTGTTTTATCTAGGTTAACATCGAGTCCCATGAATTGTTCGGGAATCTACCCAATGCTACAATTACCTATATATCACAGTAATGAGGTTTACATAGATGAGTGATTCAAATAATGAAAGTGACTCAACAAACCAGTACTCCAGAGAGGTTAAGGCGATTCTGGATACTGCGCGTGAGATTATGCGAGAAGAAGGTGTTGCATCACTAAATCTTCAGAAGATTGCGCAACGTGTGGGGTTGCAGTCGACTGAATTATATAGCTTCTTGTTTAATCATTTCCCAGATGTAAATGCAATATATGACGAGTTATTTGCTATCGGTATGCGTCAGTATCGTGATGAATTTGCGTCGATATTTGAAGAGCACGGGGCAACATGGGATGGTCTTCAGCGCATTATGGAAGCATATCTATCATTTGCAATTCAAAACCGTGAGATATATCAGATTATGTTTGAGCGCCCAGTTCCTAGTTTTTCGCCATCCGAAAAAGCTATCCAAGAATCGGTCAAACTCGTCGAAGTTGCCCAATCTGTATTTGCTGCCGCAAAGGCATCTGGAACAATTACCACATCACTATCGGTTGAAGATACGACAAACTTATTTGTATCGATTATGCATGGGATTACAGCAATGCACCTCGCCAACGATCCTGAATTGCCGATGAATGAAGGACGTTTTGGCAGCTTGCTTCCAGCTATCAAATCTATCCTGCAAACAGCATGGTCAGCAGCGTCATGATATGATGAATTTGAAAGATTTTCTTATTCTATACTATTAAATATAGATATTAATTTATGTTAATAAAAATGCAATATATGGATTTTTATCGTAAAGATTTTCATTAACTAATCGTGAGTTGTTTGTTGTAAATGGTAACTGATTTCAGACATATATTGAAACCAATCAATAAAACGTTGTGTTTGGTCATCTAACGAAGAAAATGTATAATCAATTAAGTCACGGATAGATGTCCATTGTTTTTTTTTATAATGAGATATAGAAGTTTCAAAAGACATACCTATCTTTCCAATATAGTAGTTTGGGTTAATTCCATAGGTAAATGGGATAGCATTACCTTCATCAGTGATTACAATTGGGCTAATTAGGTCAGACAAAACTACATCATCGGTTGACTGTCTCTCAAGTACTTTATAACGTGCACGATTTTTTCTAATTTGATCTATCGGTAATAGGTCAAGCTGAATCGGAATATCACTAGCATTTTCTAACAATGATGCCACTACATAAGTCCGCACCATATCATCACCATCTAGCCCTAATAATTTATTCATTTGTGTGCCACGTCCCGTTGAGGCGAACGGATGCAACTGTAATAGACTTGCGTTATGTTCTTCAGCATAATCTACTATCCATGGAATATCATTTATCGACAAATGAGACACACAGAAAGCAATTCCAAATGCAACTTCATACTGCGTCAGGTAGTTAATTGCATTTTCAACAAAACGAAATGCTTGCGGATGGTTTCTAATCTTATTATGTAATTCAGGAGTGCCATCTACACTAATTGCAATCATTTCAATATTATCTATCAACCAGTCAATATTATTATTGTTAATTGCACTACCATTTGTAATTAGACTAGTTTTGTAACCTAATTCTTTTGCCCGTGCTAACAAAGTTTGTATATCGGCATAGAGTAATGGTTCGCCACCTGAGATACTGAGAACGTTGTAACCTTCGCGAATTAGAATAGTAAGCGTATTAATAATTAAGTCTATGTCTAAAGAATTTTGTAGGCGAGGACTTGATGAACTGTAGCAGTGTTGACAGGTTAGATTGCAAAATCTACTTGGATGCAAATGAACGACACGCTCAGGCATAAAGCCTGAGAATGTCTGACTAAGGCTATTCATTATTTTATACCTAATGGACGAATCTCTTCAAAATCTTGTTCAATTCGTACGTGGAATAGATCAGGATCAATAATACCATATGGAAAAACTTCAATTCGACCAACACGCCCACCACCAACTTCAACGAGTTCTGGAATCACTTCCCACCAATTTTTGTTATCAATAAAATAATCGAGGCAAATCCCATATGTGCAAATATCTACACCACGAATCTGATAGCTTGCTCTAGAAATACGTTCTGCTAATTCGTTTACAGCACGATTTTCAACTTTTCGGCTAGCAACAGCCCGAGCTAGTGCTTTTGAAACGAGTTTTACATCGTTTGACATGGAAATTCTCCATTTTATTAATATACGATAAAAATAGATTATCATAAAAACCAAAAAATGCAACAAAAGTAAACTATATAAATCACAAAGTTTGAAAAAGATGTTGTTAATTATACTATTTAGTTAATTCTCTGAATCTGTTGGGTGTCAAATTTTAAAGATGACAATTATAGAATGTGTTATAAGTGTATTGAGACAATATAGTAAGTATGTTATTCTATTATTGATCAAGCAAGTTAAAAGGCAAACGCCTATGTATGTACACGACCGCACTTACGGCTAATACAATCCTCACAAGACGATAATCCACATATCTGATAAGATACGTCGGCGCATATGCGTCTGATGTTATATCGTGCATTACAATTTCCGCAATTTAAATTGTCATACCCTATGTAGGGACGAAACCATCTATTCGTCCGCTGGCGCAACCCTAGATGCGCCCCTACGATTTGTATGAAACAAAACAGGTAGTTCACCTGAAGGAGTTTTATCTATGAACAGTACTCAAGACCGCGTATATACCAATCGTCGCTATCTAGACGCTATCGATGACCATATCGTCATTTTTGATGGTGCGATGGGCACGAGTATTCAAAGTTATGATCTGACCGCTGAAGATTATGGTGGCGAATATCTCGAGGGATGCGTCGATTATCTGGTGATTACCCGCCCCGATGTTATCCGCGAAATTCATGAGTCATTTCTTGAAGTGGGTAGTGAAGCTGTAGAAACGGATACTTTCCGTGGCAATCGCTTGACATTAGGCGAATACGGGCTTGGTGATCGCGTGATTGAAATTAATAAGGCGGCGGCACAAATCGCGCGTGAAGCCTGTGATAAATTTGAAAAAGCAACGGGTATCCCACGTTTTGTTGCGGGTAGTATGGGACCTAGCGGTAAGCTCCCATCAGGCAACGATCCTGATCTCAGTGACATCACCTTTGATGAACTCGCTGATCTATTTTATGAGCAAGCGCAGGGTTTAACCGAAGGTGGCGCCGATTTACTCTTGCTCGAAACCAGCCAAGATATTCTCGAAGTCAAAGCCGCTGTGCATGGCATCAATCGGTATTTTGAAGATAGTGGGAATCGCATTCCGCTACAGGTACAAATTACACTCGATGTCAGCGGACGTATGTTATTCGGCACCGATATTGCCGGAGCAACCACCACACTCGAATCGCTTCCGATTGACATCCTTGGTATGAACTGCTCGACTGGGCCAGAATATATGCGTCAGCCAATCCAATATTTGATTGAACGCTCACGCTTCCCAATTAGTGTGCTACCGAATGCAGGCTTACCCATTAACGTTGATGGTGAAGCTGTTTACCCGATGGAACCCGAACCATTCAGCGAGATGGTCAGCGAATTTACACGCTGGGGTGTCAATATTGTGGGGGGATGCTGTGGTACACGCCCCGAACATCTGAGCAAGCTGTATCATAAAGTTCACGGTAAATCATACGAAGAGACACTCGCTGAAAATGCAGCTCGCCAAGCACCGAAACAACGCGATGTCATCCACGAAGCACAGGCCTCGTCGGGTATGACTGCCACCCGCATGATGCAAGATCCGGGTCCGACACTCATTGGCGAGCGTGTGAACAGTCAAGGTAGCCGTAAAGTCAAACGCCTCTTACTGGAAGATGATTACGATAGCATCGTGCAGATCGCTGTCGGACAGGTCGAAAGTGGCGCACATATGCTCGATGTGTGTGTGGCACTGACCGAACGTGAAGACGAAAAAGAACAGATGGAACAACTCGTCAAAAAGCTATCGATGGCGGTTGAAGTGCCTCTGATTATTGACACGACTGAAGCCGATGTCGCTGAAGCTGCTTTAGCCCTCTATCCGGGGCGTGGCATCATCAACGGTAATAATCTGGAAAATGGACGTGATCGCATCGATACCATTCTACCGATTGCCAGAAAACATGGTTCTGCAGTTCTGTCGATGACCATTGATGAAGATGGTATGGCACATACCCACGAGAAAAAATTCGAGATTGCTAAACGCATCACAGAAATCGCGATTAACGAATACGGCATGTCACCCGAAGATTTAATTTTTGATGATCTGACCTTCCCGCTGACCACCGGACAAGAAGAATTACGTAATGATGCCGTCGAAACGATTGAAGGCATCCGCATGATTAAAGAGCAGATTCCCGGTGTGATGACCGCTTTGGGGATTAGCAATGTCAGCTTTGGTGTCGGCAAGGCAGCGCGTGGTGTCTTGAACAGTGTGTTCTTGTTCCATGCCGTTAAAGCGGGTTTGGATATGGCGATTGTTAATCCAGCACATATCACACCCTATTCGGAAATTCCTGATGATCAGCGCAAAATTGCTGAGGATCTCATTTTTAACAGCGATGAGGACGCGCTACCACGCTTTATCCAATATTTTGAAGAAAACGACGTACAAATGGCGGGCAAAGAAGTCGTTGACCCGACCGCTGATATGACCAGCGAAGAAGCGATTCACTGGCAAATTGTACATCGTAAAAAAGAAGGCGTCGAAGCTCTGATTGATGATTGCCTGACCCGTCAGGACGCAGTTGGTGTATTGAATAATGTCTTACTTCCAGCGATGAAAGAAGTCGGCGACAAATTCGGGGCTGGCGAGTTAATCCTACCGTTTGTGTTGCAATCCGCCGAAGCGATGAAAAAATCTGTCGCATACCTCGAGCAATTTATGGAAAAAGTTGAAGGCTCGACCAAAGGCACAGTCGTGTTGGCGACAGTCTACGGTGATGTACACGACATCGGCAAAAATCTTGTCAAGACGATTTTGACGAATAATGGCTACACCGTCCATGATCTCGGCAAGCAAGTCCCAGCTAATACCATTATCGACAAAGCAATTGAGTATAACGCCGATGCAATCGGGTTGTCCGCATTGTTGGTGAGTACATCCAAGCAAATGCCATTGATTGTCAACGAACTCGGACGACGTGGATTAAAAATTCCGGTGTTGGTCGGTGGTGCGGCGATTAACCGTCGCTTTGGTCGTCGGATTTTGTTCCTTGATGGATCGGATGAAATTTATGACGCGGGTGTGTTCTACTGTAAGGATGCATTTGAAGGACTTGCTGTGATGGATAAGCTCGTCGACGATGCACAACGGTCGCAATTCCTTGACGAAGTCTTCAACGAGGCGTATGAAGAAATGAACCGCAAACCACGCCGTAAACGCGCGAGCCGTGGCAATACTGTTCACAAGACAGTCAAAGATGCACCGACCCTGCCCGAACCACCATTCTGGGGGACACGCGTGATTCGTGAGATGCCGTTGGAAGTGGTGCTTCAACATCTACATAAACCCGAATTGTTCCGTCTGTCATGGGGGGCAAAGAACACCCAAGGCGCAGAATGGGAAAAACTCGAAGCCGAATTTGAAGACCGTTTAGCGACGATGACAAAAGATGCACTTGCAAACGGCACACTCAATCCACAAGCAGTCTATGGCTATTTCCCCGTCAATAGCGATGGCGACGATTTGATCGTTTATGACCCTGATGTGTATGCTGAATCGGGTGAAAAAGTCGAAAAAGCGCGTTTTAACTTCCCACGTCAAGATGCAGGTGAATACCTGTGCATCAGCGATTATTTTGCAAGCGTTGAGACTGGCAACGTTGATGTGATGGTACTACAAACTGTAACTGTCGGCGAAGTCGCGACTGAAGAATTCGAACGCCTGCAAACTGCTGATAACTATAGTGAAGCCTACTTCTTCCACGGACTCGCTGTTCAAGCTGCGGAAGCGACAGCCAACTACCTGACGAAATTGGTAGAGGGGCAGTTGGGTATTGCTGAGGGACAAGGCAAACGCTATAGCTGGGGATACCCCGCATGCCCTGATTTAGAAGACCATCAAGTTGTCATTGATCTGATGCCACAGGTCGCTAACGAAATCAGCATGACGCTAACCGAGTCGTTCCAATGGGTGCCAGAACAAAGCACGGCGGCCATCTTCACGCATCACCCCGATGCAAAATACTACAGCGTCGGCAACCTCGACCGCGCCGAGCGCATTTTGGGATAACCGCAAATAGTACAGATGGCAGAGCAACTAAGCTCTGCCTGTAGTACCAGTTTTATCTCTTTTAATAGCAAATAAGGCTTTTTGTAAAAATAGTAAGCATGTATACTTAATTTATCGTAAAAGATTAATGAGTAATATTATGACTGACTATCCGTATATGAATTCGACTAGGAAAGTGGAAGACTTTTTCAATAAAATTCAAAAGATGGGTATACCTGATACGATTACAACCAAATGGTTGCCATCTATTGGGTTTAAATCAACTAATGATAGACCAATTGTGAAAATTGTTAAGTTTATAGGATTTGCAAATAGCTCTGGTCAGCCTACTACAAGATGGCAATCGTATCGTGATCAAAACCAATCTAAGCGGATTATGGCTCAGGGTATTCTAGAAGGTTATTCTGAACTCTTTGAACAATATCCCGATGCTTACCAACGTAATGACGAAGATTTGAAAAATTACTTTCGTGCCAACTCCACGGCAGGTGAACAGGTAATCACATATACATTAGGTACATTCAAAATATTATGCTCATTAGCAGACTTTAGCCAGAATGGTTCAAAATCGGAAGAAGAACCTCAGAACTTTTTGGATGCAGAGAATCAATCTAATATGCCCTTACCTTCGTCTGTAGCCTCACATCAATCAGGTAAACCATCACTGCACATTGATGTTCAAATTCATATTGATTCTGATGCAACACCAGAGCAAATTGATCAGATTTTCAAGAGTATGGCAAAACATCTATATGACAAAGACACTGACTAGAACTTATGAATGATTTTGTAAAACAATCTCTTCAAATAGCACAGAATATCCAACAGAATGTAGATGAGCATTTCAAGCCGCCTGCTCAAGGAGAGAAAGCTAGGACTAATCAGGTTATTGATGCTGTTCTTGTTAAAGATACCGAAATTTATTTGGAAAAAGTCGTTAACCAAATTAATGGGGCATATGAGCATGGTTGGTATGATGCTTGTGCTGTATTGCTTCGTCGATTGATCGAAACTCTGATAATTGAGATGTATGAAGCCCACCAAATTGATCATAAAATAAAGGATAGTCAGGGTAATTTCATTACACTGAAACATCTTATCGTTCAAGCTACTCAAGAGAAAAAATGGAATTTAGGGAGAAAAGGAAAGCATCTTGAGGCGCTAAAAGCGTTAGGCGATTTATCGGCTCATAATCGTAGATTCATCGCTGTTCGCTCGGATATAGAAAAACTAATTCCAAACATCAGAATTGTTGTTCAAGAACTCGTAACATTAGCAAACTTAAAGAAGACATAGATTAAACTTGGCTTACTCAAAGACAAAAGTTAATGAGTTTAGAATTTTCCTTCATAAAAACTCTCTAAGATTATATGAACTCATCAATGGCGAGATTGTGGAAATTGATAATTCGCCATTAAGTGGCATCCTTATAATCAGTATTGCTACAGAGATTAAACAATATCTAAGGCTGAATCCAATTGGATATGTTGGAGCATTTGTACATCATTATATACAAAGTGAATCGTATAATGTACGGATGCCAGCATTGTCGTTTCGACAAATTACATCTGATGAGATCGTCAAAGCGGGATTTGTGCCGACTATGCCAGACCTCGCGATAGAGATTAAATCTCCATCGGATACCTACACCCTCATGCGGGATAAAGCCAAATATTATTTGGAAAATGGGACACGTCTCGTTTGGTTGGTGTATCCTGAAAAGAAATTTATTGAAGTCTATCGCAAAGATGCCGACATCGATTTTATGACTGTAGATGACACATTATCCGGATACGATGTTCTGCCAGAGTTTGAGTTAGCAGTTTCTGATATTTTCCCTTAACTGTTTTAGCAATTTCGATTGCGCCACATTTGCCAGTATCCGTTTGATTCTATATGATGGCTGTATGTCTATAGATGCTGACAAGGAACAGACACATGGCCAAATACCTACTCACGAATGCAAATATTATCACCATGAATGCCGAACGACATCATTATCGCGATGGCGCAATTCTGATTGAAGACGATCAGATTATCAACATTGGGACATCTGCTGATCTGACGCAAGACCTCGACCCCGATGTCGAATTAATAGATTTTGAGGGGCGTTGGATTTTACCCGGATTTATCAATACGCATGTTCATACATCGCAACAGCTCGGACGGGGTTTGGCAGATGATGTCGATTTGCTGACGTGGTTGCGCGGTCGGATTTGGCCCTACGAAAGCAATCTTACACTGGAGGATAGTTATGTTAGTTCGCTATTGTGTGGCATCGAGCAAATTCGAAGCGGGGTGACTTGTTTTGCCGAAGCAGGTGGACAACATGTGGCGGGCATGGTCAAAGCTGTTGATGAATTAGGCATCCGTGCGACACTCACAAAGTCATGCATGGATATGGGTGAAGGTCTCCCCGAAGTCTGGCAACTAAACACCCAAGAACTGCTTGATATTCAAGTTAGCCATTATGAAAAATGGCATAACAGTGCTGACGGTCGCATCAAGATGTGGTTCGGATTGCGCACGATTTTTAATAACTCCGACGACCTCATCGTACGTTCAAAAGCCCTCGCCGATGAATATGGTGTGAGTGTTCATATGCACATGGCAGAAATCCCCGAAGAAAATGAATATTCGCGGGCGACACGCGGCACATCAACCGTCACGCACCTCAATAATTTGGGAATCCTTGATAGCAATTTGCTAGCAGTACATTGTGTGTGGATGACAGATGACGAAATCCAGATGTTTGCTGATAATGATGTCAAAGTATCGCATAATCCAGCAGCCGCGATGAAAGTCCTCGGTTTTGCAAAAATCCCAGAAATGATCGATGCAGGTATTTGTGTCACAATTGGCACCGATGGCGCACCCGCTAATAATCGTATGACACTGATTGATGAGATGTGGTTAACCTCGCTTATTCATAAAGGACGCTTGCTCGACCCTCAAACGATGCCAGCCGAAACGATCTTAACGATGGCGACATGTGACGGTGCACGGGCACTCAATTGGGATGATGAAATCGGGTCGTTAGAAGTCGGCAAAAAAGCCGATCTCATTGTGATTAATCCCAACACAGCAACGATGTTACCCTTACATGATGATGTGGCGAGTATGGTGTATGCTCTCCGTCAGCATAATGTCGAAAGTGTCATGGTCAATGGTAAATGGGTGATGTGGGAGCAAGTCATACAGACCGTGAATGAAGCCAAGATTTTAGAGCAAGCTAAACAACACGCATCAGCGATTTATGAACGGGCGGGTATCCAAATACCAAACCGCTTTACTGTGATTTGATGCTAGAGTTGTGTTTATACGATGCCTCATGCCAATACTAACATTGAATAGTAGCAAATTTAATCTGAAAATAGGACAATAGATTCAAATATATTTTATGAGGATATTGAGTATGAATACAGATTTAACACAAGAACAAATTGATGCTTACCAGAATGACGGGTTTGTCGTCATTGATGATTTTCTTACTAATGAAGAACTTGAAACATGGCGCATGTATGTCGACGAAGCGATTGCTGGACGGGCAAATCGTAAACTAGCGGATGGTCGGCTGACCGATGGTGATGCGTATTATGATAAAGTATTTGTCCAGCGGATTAACCTCTGGCAAGATCACGACGGGATGCGTGAGTTAATGCATGATGCCAATCTCGGACGTATGGCAGCGACCCTTGCAGGTGTCGATGGTATTCGCATCTGGCACGATCAAGCGCTTGTCAAAATGCCTTGGGGCAATCCAACTGGTTGGCATCTGGATAATCCCTATTGGTCATTTTCATCACGCAATTCAATTAGTATTTGGGTCGCATTGGATGATGTCACGGTTCATAATGGCGGTTTATACTTCATCCCTGAATCCCATAAAACTGCGACATTCGATAATACCGACATTGGTCAAAATATAGGTGACCTCTTCGAAATCTATACGGATTGGGCAGATAAAGAAGCGGTATCCGCACCAATGGAAGCGGGTTCATGCTCGTTTCATAATGGGTTGGTTGCGCATGGTGCCGGCGCAAATATGACACCTGGCAAACGTCGCGCGATGACCTGTGCCTATATGCCGGATGGCAGCACATTCAACGGCAAACAGAATATTCTGCCACCTGATATTTTTGAGAAATTGACGGTAGGTGATGTGCTTGACAATGATACGTTAAACCCCTTAATTTACCACAAAGATTGGGATGCATCATAAGGCGTTGAATAGTTTTTAGCGTTTTGTTCGATCAAGCTTTGTATTGATAACTGTAGGGTCTATTGTATGCCGTTAAATGATCGGCGTATTGTATTGACCCTACAGGATAATTGACGATGTGAAGACCTACATCTCATCACGAGTTTGTAGAAAAAATGCTTTCTTGAGGTTGGGCAGGGTGAAATCAAATCCGCAAGCTTTGAAGAACTCTTCGGCAGCACTGATCGCCATAATTTCGTAAATACCCTCTTTTTGAGCTAGCTCGACACAAGCTGTGACCAGCTTTTTACCAATGCCAAGCCCCTGTGTATTTGGATCTACCGCAAGACTCCGAATCTCACACAATTTTTTGTTATAAATTTCAAGAGCAGCGCATCCGACAATCCTACCATCTACCTGTGCGATAAAAAATGTATCGAGGAAATCTTCCAATTCATCAAATGTGCGCGGTAGTAAATCACCTTCTGCGACAAACGGCTTGATAAAATCGGATAGTTCGGTCAGGTCGGTTGGAATGGCTTTACGGACAATTACTTCGGACAAGATTTGTTTTCCTATCATATGTCTCCCTAGATGACTGTATCCCCATAGTGTATCAAGGTTTACTATTTTGAGTAGTTAGGGTTTCATTGTCTTACTGTCTGTTGCTTTTAAAGTTTATCATTTCGATATATCATGACACCATGTTAAACGTAAACCATAATGTAGTCATTAGTCACGCACAACTTAAATTTCGTGGAGTTGGTGTGCTATCATCAACTGTATAAGCTACTGATGACTGTAAGCTACGAGCTAGAACGACACATATGAGACGATTTTTTACATCATTAATCATCGGCTTGGTCTTGGGGGCACTGATTGGACTCTACTTCGGTTGGGTACAATTCCCAGTCGAATTTATTGATAGCCCTATGAGTGACCTTGATCGGGTTTATCTGGATGAATACACGGTCATGATTGCATCCGGTTATCAATTTGACCAAGACGGACTTGGTGCGGTTGAGCGCCTGCGTCGGTTAGGTGTGGACAATGTACCAGAATATGTCCAAAGCACAACTGAACGCTTTATCACCAATTCCCGTGATTTGAATGATATTCGCTTACTTGTAAATCTATCCAATGGACTCGGACGACTGACACCAATTATGGAACCGTTCCTTGATTTGACAGGAGGTGGGTCATGAGCCAACAAGATTTGCCGCCGCCACCCCCAACTTCTCTGCCATCTGAACCTGAATTCCCGCGTCGGCGTACGCGCTACAATCGTCCACGTAGTTATGTGTCGCGTTGGGGAATCGCCTTTGGTCTTGTGATCGGTATTTTAGCGGGTTTAGGGTATGCATGGCTAATTGCACCGATTGAAGAATTTGATACCGAGCCCTATCAATTACGTCTATCCGACAAAAATCATTATGCCGTCGCGATTATTTTAGAGTATCAACAGAGTGGAGATCTCGGCGAAGCTGTCAATAAATTGGTGCAGATGCGCCTCGGTGAAGACCCGATTCAATCGGTTGCAGACATCGCTTGTGACCTTGCGAGTACTGGATATGTTGATAGCACCAGCGGGTTAAATGCGCTTCGTGCAATGAAAACGTTCTATCAATTACAAGGACGGGCGGGTTGTGCTGATTTGCTCGTACCTGATATTGATACCGCTGACTCGCAGATACTTGAAGTGGTCGTGCCGACCAATACAGCGACTATTCCACCACCCCCGAGTAAAACCCCAGTACCTGATCTTGGACCGACCACACCAACGCCAGCGCTTCAAGTTGTTCCTACGATTGTGCCTCAACGCGATTTTGAGGGACGCATCGCCAATACCTTCTGCGATCCTGCAATCCCTGCATTGGTTGAAGTGTTTGTTGTGACATTTAACGGCGATGGTATCCCCGGTGAACAAGTACGGGTTCGTTGGGATGGCGGCGATAGCACCTTTGTGACCGGACTCAAACTTGAGCGTGGCGAATCTTATGCAGATTTCCAGATGGAAAACGGGGTTGGTTACACCATCGATATGCCCGGACTCGCTGACCCGCTCAGTACCCCGCTCGTTGCTGAAACGTGTTTTACCGAAAATGGTGACGAGTCGATTCGGTCGTATCGGGTTGTCTTCCGTCAGATTGGGTAATGTCTTATGAGTCTATGGGTGGACGTTGACTGTATAGACGAAAATGGAGATAAGACCGATATAGATTTAGGCTCTGGTGGTCACCTTATGGGTTTTGAGAGTTTTCGTTATTCAGTGTGGGGTGCACCAATCATGGAAAAGCTAGGTTTAAGTCTACTGCCCTCTCTTGCCAAAACAGCATTCATTTTTGTTGAAGGCGACAAGTTAGATCAATTACAAGTCGAAGCACTGACTATTCAAGAGAATGTTGAACTCGTTATTGAACATATTCCTGCAGATGAACAGTTTATTATGCATCGCACCAATAATGTGATTCGTGCGGTTGATATCGCCAAGGGATGTGGCGGAACAGTTATGATTGGGTAGAGTACAGTGTAAATTAGATGAACCAAGAAGATAAATGGCTAGGTGTCATCCTAACCCTATCGGAACAACCATCATTCTCTTGTGATATTTCTTGGGATATTCTAAACGGTAGAGATAACCAACATGTTCTCGTTCGTGAAATTAAAAGTATACAACCCTACCATGAACTGATTAAAAAGGATTGGTGGGAGGAAATCAAACCTCTCATATATCGTGAAGTTATTCTGAGTAATTCTGAAATTGATCCTTGGTTGAACCAGCTACAGTCCATTCATATTCCGGTGATGATAACAAAATCCCCGATAGGATATGATGGTGTTACCTATAGCTTGAAATTTAAGGATTCGTCAAGTTCGTCTCAATTGACATGGTGGGCTGATGGACCAAAAGAGTGGCATCAAATCACCGAATGGTATCATAACTTCAAATCTTGGCTTCAGTCAGAACTAGAGGTGGAAAATCCATAAATGGTAGAGACTGCAATAGTTCCCATCACAAATCATTAAACCCTACCGTTTATCCCACATCCACATCCCATACAAAATCCGATCATCAATCGGATAGCCTGCTTGTGTCAGAGTCATGCAGATTTCCCCACGATGATACCCTTCATGGGCGACAAGGTAGCCGATAAAGGCTGTTGGATTCGGGCGAAAAATATCGGTATTATTTGTCTCGAGGCGTTCGGCAACACCTTTACCAAGAGCTTCACCTGATAAAATCAGGGACTGCTTGAGGACAGGTTTGGTTAAGTTGAATTGATCTTGTGGTGTTTGGATGACAAGTTTGGGGATGTCACGCGCAAGTGTCGGATTAATTGGATGCAACCACATCATACGCATATTATGCACATGTGCGAATAGCTCTTTTATGTTGCGTCCGCGCATCCCAATTGGCTTACCATCCAGCGCATCATCACGGACTGCATCCAGTAGATATAACATAATCCGATGATTAATTAACCATGTTTCGACCAAATCGTTATGCGTTGTCTCACTCATACCTTAGTCATCCCCGAATAGGATCAATAAAATATCGCCTGTATTCACATCCGCTGTGAAGTAGCGACCACCTGCATCGCGAATAATGCTGTTATTGGCTTGTAATAGAGCTTGATTATCGGGTAAGTCATCTGTCAGGGTTGTGATGGTTTCATAGTCTCCCTCGTTATCATCATCAATCAGTTGCGTCAGTTGCTCTCCACTGACGATATAGAGGACATCATCCTCTACAAAAATACCGGAGACCTGCCCGATGTCATCTTCACTGTCTTCAAAAATCAACGACACATCATCAGCCCAATTATCACCATCATTGTCGAGGAGGCGATATAAATCACCATTGCGCAAACTCACGAGTAGGTTGCCATCCCCATCGAATGCTAGCGCTGTGATACTATTGAGACTATCGCTATCAATCGGCACTGTGCCATACACGACAACCTCAGCTGATGTTGGGATGGTTGGCGGGTCAGCTTCGGACGTGACTTCGGCTGTCGATTCAGGATCAGCAGTTATTTCTGGCTCGACTGTAACTTCGGCAACAGCTGTTAATGTCGCTGAAATTTGCTCATCAATTGTTTCGGCATCGGTAGTTGCCTGCGCAAATATGCTCTCCAATGTCGCGGTCACATCGATGGATTCAACACCTATCACACTGAATGATGCTACCTCAGACGGATTTGCGATTTGTTCGGCAGTCTCATCATTATCATCGAGGCGTACAATTTCAATTTGCCAGTTATACGCATCCGCCGGATTCGATTCGACATACTCGCTGATGTCAGTAGTTGTCGATTGAGTGGTTGTGAGTAGCGCCAGCGGGAAACCATCAGGAGCGATCAAAACGCGATACGATTCATCGGCTGATAATTCGCGCGTGTACGACCATTCCAAGGTGAGCGAATCACCATCAAGTTCGGCATCGGAAACTAATACAGGACGGTCGGCAGATTGCGTCGCCAATCGGCTTTCAACGGTGCTGGCAATATCAGCTTCGGCTTGTGCTGTTGCCTGTTGATTGCGCTCGTTCAATTCGACAGCACTACAGCCCATTACTCCTAACAAGAGGATTATCCATATTAAACGCTGTATCATACGCCCTGACTAACTTTCCGCTTGATCGGTATCGGATCTTATCATACTGGATTTACGAAAAAAGTGATAGTCGAGTACCACAATCTATATCGCAAAATTCTAGTGCAATGTCGTTTGATTACGGTATACTATGTCATATAGTTTAGTTTAATACGATTTGCTGGATGCATCATGATACAAGTGTTCATTTCTTGTGCTCGCAAAAATATTCATTCTCATCCGCGGCACCATGTGTATTAGAGGATCAAGTTTGTAGATAACTAATCTATATCATAAACTTTAAACTAAAGTAATGTATGCAATTTATCATTTACATACCAAACTGCTACTTCTTTAATATTCTGTTTTGGGGAGTCAGTGACAAAATATTGACCACGTACAAGTTTACCATCAGGGTTAGAATATTCGTATATTAACCTACGTTCTCTCCAACTTACTGCACTAATACTTTCTACTTTACCATTCAAGAGAATTCCTGTATTAATTAATTTATCCCAATTTTTATCTATTAATTTGTGCCGATTAGTTAATAAGGTAAACACACTATATAAAGATAAACTTGCTCCAATTAATACTGATACAATAAACAACAGATTGACAATTAATCCAAACGCATCAATTTTATTGTTAATAATATCATTAGCAGTATTCATAATAAGCAGAAGAAAGGATATTATTAATAATAACGACAATAAAAAACTAATTCCAAACTGAGTAAAGCGTAGAGAATTAGATAGCTCACTAATACCATATTCTGTACGAAAATTAGAGATTATTTCATCGTAATTAACTGGTAAAGTACTTTTATTTTTCCAAAAATTTTCATTATTCGGATATAGCCAATTTTTCATATCTATATTACCCGGCGATTAAATTCAATCATAAATATACTCTCTATAATAATCTTTCGGGTGATGGTATCGAGGTGTGTAAGTCAGTGTTGTGGTTGCTCTGCCTGGATCAGTAATAAAGTCAGTCACACTATCAATATAATTAAGGACTAAGTAGTAGCAGATAAAATTATCATGTGTTTGCGCCAGCAACATATCACCCATATAAGTGTATGACGAACGTTCCTGATATTTGAGTGCACGTGGTATTAAAATCAGATCTAAGCTTTTATTACAAAAGTGTTAATCATTATAAACTGCAATAATCAGCTTGTTTAACTTTCTGTTGAATTTTGTATTCACTTCCTCAAAAAATATTCGAGATAGGTTCAAATAGATATGGAATAGATGGTGAGCAGGTGATGACCCTGCCCACCGTATCGGCTATTTTATTCGTTGACTTTTTCTAGGGATTGGCGTTCGTGTGTGCCGTTCCCATTGCCATTGCCGTTACCATTAGATGGTGGAGGCATAGCGACCCCGCCCATGCTCATGTTGTTGACGAAGTTCTGCACCATACTTGTGAGTTCCATCGGTAGGATGAATTTGGTCGATGGACTGCTACCCACTTTTTCAAGCATTTCCATATATTGGAGTGCCATTGTTTTGGTGTCTACGTCTTTAGCTTGTTCATAGATCGCTTCTAGCGCTTTAGCATAACCCTGTGCTCTCAGGACTTGTGCCTGACGTTGACCCTCAGCTTCAAGGATTTGAGATTGTTTTTCACCTTCAGCTTCAAGGATAGCGGCTTGTTTTTGACCTTCTGCACGGGCAATCGCTGCTTGTTTTTCACCTTCAGCCAATGTGACTTCTGCACGGCGATCACGTTCCGCCGACATTTGACGGTTCATGGATTCTTGAATCGCGTGTGGAGGATCAATCTCGCGGATTTCCACAGTCGTAATTTTCATACCCCAGCGTTCGGTGGTTTCATCTAATTTGACGCGTAGCACATCGTTGATTTGTTCACGTTTCGAGAGAACATCATCGAGCACAATATCACCGATGACCGCACGTAGGGTTGTGGTTGCGATATTCTTGGTCGCATTGACTGGATCTTCAACCTTGGTTGTAGACAATTCCGGATCGGTCACGCGGTAATACACTAAGAAGTCAACACCAATCGATGCGTTATCTTTGGTGATCGCGGTTTGCTTCGGAATATCGAGGAAGTGTTCGCGTAAGTCCACTTTAAATGCTTGCTCGAAGATCGGAATCACAAATGTGAGACCGGGGCCACGTACAGTACTAAAGCGCCCGATGAAGAAAATTACCAGACGTTCGTACTCTTTGACTGCGCGGACAGTGCTCCGCAAGATTGCGACAAGCACGAGGAATAGGACAACAATTATGACTGCCTGTCCTTCGTTATTCAAAAAAGCTAATAGTTCTTCCATGCTCATTACTCCTTATGAGTTACTAGTTTTCGGTTTCTGGTTTTATGTAAGGTGTAAGCACATCTTACATTCCTAATCTACGCTAAGCCGTTTCGTCCCGTTTGGCTTTTTCGACCTTTAACTCGAGACCATTTTGTTCAGTGACAATAATCTCGGTATCTGCTGCTAAACGCGAGGTACTGCGGGCTGTCCACAATTCGCCTTTAACCTGTACTGTCCCTTTGTCCTCAATCGGTGCGACCACGCGTCCACGTGTGCCGACAAGAAATTCATCTTTTTGTGTGGAGGACAGTTGGCTTTGTTGTTTTAGGATGGCTTTCAGAATAGTGTTATGATATACCCATGCGAGCAACACGCCACCAATAATCAATATCGGGGAGACCGCTGCATTGGCAAACAGGAAAAAACTCGCGCCTGCTTGTAAGAGTAATCCACCCTCAGCAATCCGTATCCAACCAGGCTTTAGCAACGGCAAAATGAAGAACACCGCCGCCCCAACAATCAGTAAAATCAGCGCAATCCAATTGGTAGACAAGAGGGTTAACAGATAGAGGGTTAGCAGGATAAGTCCCGCACCACCGATCTCTGCGATTCCTGTACCGGGGATGTATGTTCCCGTTGCGCTTAACCACAATCCTGCCATCAGTAAAATATAGACAATATTTGGGCTGATGAGAGCAGGGTCTTGCAGAAATTCCATAGTCGCTACCCTTAATTCACTTTTTAACGATCCTACACCATTAGTATAAGAGATTGCTGAAAAGCTATCCCCCCTAATAAATGGGGGTATGTAATTTAGGTTGTTAGAATGCCTGTTATAAGCGTTATGATGCTACAGCTTTTAATACACGTAAGGCGCGTAATGTCACCCATTTATTCGATTGTTTTACATCACCGAAACTGACCCATGTTTTATAGGTATTGTCCAACGCCCAGCATCCATCTTCATCTTGTTTGTTCTGAATGATCTCGATTGCATTGCTCAGGCGTGGGGCATGACCATAACCTAGCGCTACCAATGCTTCGACATTTTGTAGTAAATCTGTGACGTAAAACACTGGGAATCCGAATTTCCACCATTTTCTGCTTGGTTTGTCCTCTTTGGGTGTCGGATAATCTGCAAGGGCAGGATCACGACTCAACAGAAATTCAACAGTTGCTTTGATGGCGCGTTGCATGAGTGGTGTTCGTCGCTCTACTGGTAATTTGCTAAAGGCGAGAGCAACTTTAATAGCTCCCCATGCACAGGCATTATGATTGTTCCATCCACAACGAAAATGTGAACCGCTATTATGGTCAGTGGAATACTGTAAGCTCCCCTGTGTGTCTTGCCATGCTGGTGCAACGCCCTCTCCTGTGACACTCTGTGCCATCCAAACCAAGGCTTTGGTTAACCGTGGGTCTGTTACGCCGAGGTCAAGCATGGCTGCGCATAAGTTACCCTGAAGACAATCCACGTTCGTAGCGGATGTGCCCTCGGTGCCAAACTGCCCGTTTTCTGTAAGGGCATGATTCAGGAGATTCTCACAAGCTTGCTCTATACGTGGATCTAAGGTGATTGATGCACCGAGTTGTGCTAACAGGATGATTGACCAAACTGTTGACTTATACTTTCCGCTGTAACCTGCACCAGCTTTCATCCAATAACCATCAGGCTTCATATGGTCTAAAATCGTTGCAATTGCACCAGTTGCATGCGCATCTTGATGGGCTTTAACTAAGTCTGATTCATCAAGTGGATAGTCGAGCAAATCTCTCAATGTAAGATAACGGACGCTAGGCGTATGATCATCAAGCAACCAGTCCAATACATGTGGTTTAACTGTTTCTTGCCATAACATCGTGTCCACTCACCCCTCTCAGCTATAGTTGTATGAGGCTAGCAACTCACTTTTATCTAGAAAGCGGTCACCGAGTTACCCAAATTATACCGTCTTTTTGTAGGGGATTGTCAACTACTGAGGCATGCCTGTCAAGTTAAGCAAAATGATCTATCAACAACACCATTACATGACTCCCTGCACCGCCTGCCGTTCAAAACGGGCAGGCTACTGGATGTTGAAAAACCCGCTAAAGAGGTTCACAAGAGTCTCTTAAGCAGACTTTTTTGATTTGAGTAGCCGGAAGGCTTTGAGCCTCCGGTGGCGTAGTGATGACAAATAGAACCGGCATTCTTAAGTTTACAGCTATGGGCGTTTGTCAGCTACTGAGGTCATCCGAATGAAAATGATGAACACATAAGACGTGAGGGATTTTATTAGGATTGGTATATTGCCCGACTTTTAATTGTTATTTGGGAGTATCTGGCTAAGTTGGTCGAGGGTGAGGGTCGTCATTTTGGACGCAGATGGTGAGAAATTATGATCAATCCACCATAATACACTTGCACTCAGTGCACCAGCAATTTGATAAGCAACTAAATCATCAATATTAGTTTCAGTGGTATGAGACAGGGTATTTTTGATAATGGGGATCATCTCTTGTACCAATTGATTCATCACCGCTGATAAAACAATCGTACCTTTGAGTTCGCGATAGAGTACACGGTCGCTTACTATACCGTCGAACAATAAACGTGTTAGCTTCTGTAAACTAACATAGTCCTGATTTGATTTTTCGAGATATTCTGCAACTTCATCACCAATGGATGCCAACAATTGGATGAGTAGTTCATCGACAGTTTCATAATGTAAGTAAAATGTTGCTCGACTAATATCTGCCTGCTGAACAACATCAACTTTGGTAATTTTATTATAGGGCTTGTCTTGGATTAGTTCACGGAGTGCGGTCTGTAATTGTCGACGCGTGCGACGTACACGACGATCTGGTTTACGATTTGGTTTTGTCATGAAAATCTAATTACGATAACGTGTATATAATATTAATAAGTATAGCAGACAATATTAGACCAGACAATAACTGGATGTTATTAAACATGTGTTTAGTAACATCGATGTTATATCTGCTCAGGATTTAGGAAAATATTTACAGCCTGGCTCTATAAATGAATAAGGGTACAGACAATGCTGTACCCTTGAGGCATTTGTGATAGTGTGAAGTAAAGTTTAGAAGTACGCGGGGACTGATTCAGTCTCGACCAGCGATTTAAGGTTGTGGAGACTCTTGTCGAGGGTCTCGCGAGTGATGCGTTCGACAAATTTAGTCATGCCAAACACAGGTATTTCATAATCATAATCAATAGATAGGCGATAGCCCCCACGTTCTGGGGTGGTTGTCCAGCGTTGGGTACCAACCAGATCACCTTCAAGCTTGAACGTAGCATATTCATTTTCAACAAATTCGGTCGCAATCATGCGATATTTCAGTTCAACCCCACCATATTGGAAGACAATGTTCGCAACACCGCCTGATACAGGGAATTCTTCAGTCGCTTCGATAGAAACGATGTGCTCAAACCAATTGGTGATGCGATCTGCATCTGTCAACACACCGTAAATTTTTTCGATATCGGCACCAATAAAAATACACCGTCCTACTGTTGTCATGGTTTGCGCTCCTTAAGTCTATCTTTCGTGCATTTTTACATATTGTATGTGTCTCGCTGTGTTCCTAGCAGTGACATTCATCGCCAAAACCATGCAAAATGGCACATTTCCTATCAGATGTATGAGAGGGCTTGCACACTTTTCTCTACTACAACACAAGTTCCCCCAATTATTGACTAAGATAGGAAATCAAAAAGAGATGCCATGAGCATCCCTTTGCATTATCATTTTTATGTGATGACAACTTATTCGATCAATCCCAGTTCACGAGCTTGATCCATTGTCATAGTGCCTTTGCGACTACCCGCATCAGCGTTCGCGATGTCTTCCATCGCATCCAAATCATCAAACATGTTCATATCGAAGTCACCACCATCATCTGCACTACCAAAGAGATCATCCAGATCAAAGTCGGCATCATCAATGGCTTCGAGTTGTGGCACTTCAATTTCAGGTTCTGTTACTGCTTCATCGCCGAATGAGCCACGATCGAGGTCAATAACTTCTTCGACTTCTTCAGCAACTGGTGCTGCAGGCGCTTGACGTAGTTCAGATTTACGACGGACTTCTTCTTTTGGTTTCTCGATAATCCATGCAGCGGCACCAAGGCTCGCAATCAAATCTTCGGCAGCGCGACGGCCATAACGATTCACACCACCAAATTGGCGTGCACCGCCTTCACCATCAAACGCAATCGCCATCACATGATGTAGCCCAACGGATAGGACGAACACATCATATTCTGCACCATCATAAAATTGCAGTGCAGAGGCGTTCCCACCGACGATGTCTTTCATGTTAATGTTGGTTTGCATCGCAGGCAAAATTGCTTGTGTGAGTGCCGCACGATCAAGGTATCCAACTGCGCCTGCTTCTAATTCAACTTCACCCGTCCGCGATGATAAAATAATCGCCATCGCACCGAGGTCTGTTAATAAACTATCCACTGTAGATTGTGCCAACGCTTGGTTAATAGGTGGAACGGGTCCCATATCAGCTAGTGAAAAGCCACCACCACCGCCACCGATATTTTCTTCGAGGGCTGCTTTAACATCTTTACCATCCAAGCCAGCTTCTAGCACATGGATGAATTTTGGCGGATCCATTGGACGCTGTAGATAGGCAAATGGTGAATTATCACGAAATTCTTGATCCATTTCGGGGTCTGTTTCTTCAGCGACGATAATCACACCAGTATCGGGTGATTCTTGTTTGATTTTCGCACCGAGTTCCCAGCCTTTCATCGACCGATCCCGGGTGGGTTCCCATGCGCTGATGACAAGATCATAGCCTCCACGTTTGACTTCCTCAATGGCTTCGTCACCACCGGGGGTATCAACTTGAATAACCAAACGATCCATTAAATCAACCGCACCACGTACAATTTGAGGAATTGTCGCTGTTGGGTCTACTGTTAGAATTCTTGGCAGACTGCCCATAATTTCTTAATCCAAGGGTATTGTTTGCGAATAGGGATACTTCCAACATTATACTGCAAAAAATAAGACACACTAACCCAAATCTATCGTTTTTCCATTAAGGTTTTAACTGTGCTTTATGTTTTATATCCTTATTCAGTATACTCAAAAGTTACCAATCATTGCATTGAGAAACTGAAACTTTTGCGAAGTTTTAACAGGACTATAGTCTTGGTAGTTAATGAAATGTTAGTATACGGTATGCAACACACTCTAGGCTATTGTGATGATTTTATTGGAGTTTGCTAAGATAGGGTGAAACAATACAAACATTTTGGATGGAGAGGATTCAATGCAAAAGTTCGAGGTTGATCGTTTTGGCGGATGGACTGGCAAGCATTACGATGCAACGGGTTTTTTCCGTCTGGAAATGGATGAACGATGGTGGTTGGTCACACCAGATGGCAATGCTTTCCTGAGTTTTGGCATTAATCATCTTCACGCTGATCTATGGCAACAAGATTATAACGATGCAGCATGGAAAGTTCAGCTCGGTATTGATGATCTTCATGGCGAGGCATTCGCACCTGCGCTCAAAGCATGGTTTCTCAAGACATGTCGTGACTATGGCATCAACACTGTGGGTGTTCATACCGACTTACCAATAGTGAATACACCACACCCATCAATGCCTTATATCCAACCGATTGAATTTGTCGATATCCCACATTACAAGAATGATGTGCCAGATACGGCATTTCTGGATGTATTTTCGGATACATTCATTACACACTGTGACCAGATGGCAAAAGAAATCGCATTGCCCGCCCGTAACGATCCATTTTTGCTCGGTTATGCGCTGACGGATTGCCCACTATTTACCGAAGAAGACTGCCGTGAACGAACAGATACCATTGGTGGCGCTCGGCGTGAGTCACGGGTTGGATGGATACGGCGCCTCAGAAATTTAGATGCAAATGCATCGGGAAAACATGCATATGTTGATAAGATGAATGAAATTTATCGTGGGCAAATCAATGATTTCAATACAACATATAGTACTCATTTCGATTCGTTTGATGGACTCCTAACAGCAGAGAATTGGCGACCACATACGGATCTTTCCAATAGTTATGAAACACGTGACAATATTGAGTTCTTAAAGCAAGTCGTTGCCCAATATTATCGAATCACCCGAGACGCCATTCGGCGATATGATCCCAATCACCTATTCTTCGGTGATAAACTCAACGCCAATACCGATTCGCTCGACACAGTGCTACCGATAACCAGCCAATACACGGACATCGTGTTTTATCAAATGTACGGACGCTACGAGGTGCAGAAACCGGGGTTAGACCGCTGGGCACAGATCACTGACAAGCCGTTTATCAATGGTGATTCATCATATACGATGATTACTGATACAATGCCACGTCCCTATGGTCCTGTAGCTGATGACCTTGCACAACGAGCCAAATGGGCAGATACATTTTTCCGTAATGCCTTTTCACGTCCCCAGTTTGTTGGGTGGCATTATTGTGGTCTGATTGATGCCCCCAATTTGATACCCAGAAAACGAGGTCGTCAACATTCAGGTTTGCTTGATGGCTATGGTGTTCCTTACTCAGACTTAAAAACGACGTTGTCTGCGTGTGCTGGTGATATGTATACTATTGCGATGGGTGGATAGTACGAATTCTATTGCCTATATGCTGGATACATTGTTGAATTACTGAGAAGATACAGTCTTAGTTCTCGACAAATTTAGGCTTTTTCGCTATGCTGTCCGGCGTTTACGTGAGCGTGAGAACCAACTATGAAACATGTGCTATACAATCGTATTTTACCTATATTAACGGCTGTGCCGATTGTCTTCGGATTAATGGGGTATATGCTGTCGCGGGTGACCGATATGACCATCGTGATGTGGGAAATTGTATTCTTTGTGAGTACTGTGCTGTGTATCGGCATCGTGCTAACCACAAAAATCAATTATGTGCCTATTCCATCAGATAGCAATAAACGCAATGTGTCATGGTGGTTTATGCTGGTGTTGATTGCGCTACCGATGCTTGTGATGTTGCCGGGATTATGGTCATTGTTTGTGGATACAGGTGTACAAGCTATCACCCATAGCGATTTTCACTCCAGTCTGATTAACCAGATTATTCATGGGACATTCCCGCCTGTTAACCCACAAATCCCAGATTTACCGATTGGTTATTATTGGCTGTATCATGCGCTGATGGCAGTTCCGACCCATCTCTTGTCGGTCGCGGCACCACTTGTTTCTGTCGCACTCATTTATTTTTCGCTGGTGATTGCGCTCTTTTACATCTGGCTGATCGTCGAAGAATTAGGGTTTGACCGCTGTCACTATCTCGTCATGAGTGCGATGGTCATGGTGATTCTATTCAATGGGAATCTGTTTGGTATATTCCATGCGTGGGATTTTGTTGTGACGGACGGCTGGCATTTTGTCAGTCGGCGGGCAATGGTGTTAGAGGGTGAACCCCGTCTATATGGCATATGGTCGAAGTACATCAACTACAATAGTATGCCCCTAACCATGATGTATTTTGTGATGGGGATGTACGGTGTATTGCGGATGTTACGCGGACACATCACCATTGGCAATATGACCTTGATCAGTTTTAGCATTATTGGCGGGACGATGTTCTTGTTTGTACCGGGATTCTTCCTTGGTGCGTCACTTGTTCCTGCTTTGGTGATTGTGTATCTGGTATATCGCCTGCAAAATTTATCGAAGCGATCCCCCGCGCAATTTGTCAGTTCTGTTTTTGCTGACATTAAACAGGTGCTCGGTCAATACAAACCGCTAACATGGATCATTACGATTATCGCACTCGGTAGCCTCTATCTAAGCACCCTGCTGTTGGGCTTACACGTATTATCCTTATTCCCAAGTGCATCAGATTTTTCGCTCACTTCACGTTTTAATTTAAACTCAATCACAGGTGTCAATTACCCACTGCTTCCATTTTTGTTGGTGGGTGTTTGGCTCGCTATATGGAAAAATGACCGCCTCAGCCAACTCATGATTTTAGGCACACTGGCTGGCTTTGCGATGGCGTATGTATTTGTGTTGAGCGACGGTAACCAGTATAAATTTGTGATGCAATCGTCACTATACGTCGGTGTGATTGTGTGTCGCGTTTTATATTATTGGATGTACGAGACAGAAACACGCTGGTTACAACGTTTAGGCTATGTGTCCTTATTCATCATTGTCGCGCTTATCTGGGTGAATATTTCGATTATTCACGTCGGATTTGTGCGGATTGCATCGAATGACAGTCAACCGTATTCATATGATGGGCGTTACGTAAACGGCAAAAACTCGGATTATCAAGAGATGTTCCACTGGATACGAGAGAATACCCCACCGGATACACTTGTGATCCAGCCACTCGATATGGAAGCCTTCTACACCAGCTTATACTCTGAACGGCTACCATATTTAGGTGTGTTCCAGTTTGGCTTTTCAAGAGGGATTGCTGAGTATGGCGAACGTGAACGGGCACTCGACTTATTTTATGACCCCCTCGCAACATTGAGCCAACGCATCGAAGCCGTTCGTAAATTCCGTGAATATGATGGTGAACGTTCAACGATGATCTTAGCCATTCCAGCAGAAATTGACATTCCTGATGAGCATCTCGCAGGACTTGGTTTCACGTTTGCGCATGAAGTTAATAATGCATCGCTCTATTGGTTCAGACAAAACGGACAATACCCGCCACTCGTTTATATCAATGAAAATCAGCCCTTGAATACAATTTTCACATTTGGCGAAGATCAAGCGATTGAGTTGCAAGCAATTGAAATAAGCATCGGAGATACCGTGGTTGCTTGTGATACAGCATGGGTTACAACATGGTGGACAGCTAACGAGACACCACCTACAGATTATTTGATGAAACTCGTCATCATATCATCAGAAACAGGTGATATTGTCGATAGTGTGGATGTCGTACCCGGCGCGATTCCCATGATTTCGTGGGAAGCTGATACACCGTATGCTGATAGTCAGTATCTCGAGATACCGTGTGATACACCTGCAGGGGACTATCAACTGCTGATTGGCATGTACGAGATTGACTATGATACCTCTGAATTTGTCGCTGATTTACCTGTCTTTTACCAAGGTGGTGCAGTCGGTAACCTTGGATTTGTTAGAACCGTAACGGTCGAGTCTTAACGGGAATTATTTGTCCTGATGTGTCAAAGACTTTTTGTTTGTAACCAATCTTAAACATACTTTATAAGTTTTTGACACTCCTACGCCATTATCCCACCTATAATGAATGTATGAATAGACGATTGGATCGTGATAGATATGCTGTCAGCTGGTGATAAATTTGGGCATTTTGAAATCCATGACGAACTTGGACGGGGCGGGATGGCGGTTGTCTTTCTGGCAACAGATACCCGAACTAACCAAGATGTTGCGCTTAAAATCCTGTACGATCAATGGATGAACGACCCAGAAGTGGTCAAACGGTTTGTCCGTGAAGCCGAAGTCATTAGTGCATTGAGCCATCAGCATATTGTCCCGATTAATGATTATGGCAATATAGATGGACGTTTATACCTTGCATTGGGATATATGGATGGTGGCACACTATCAGATAAATTTGCCAATCCGCGTAAAGTCAGCCTCAAAGCAACCTTACATCTACTGAAACAAGTTGCCGTTGCCCTAGACTATGCTCATAAACAGGGTGTGATTCATCGTGACCTCAAATTACAGAATATCTTGTTGGATAGCGATAATAATGTCTATTTGACAGATTTTGGGATTGCACGCCTTAACGATTCAACCCGTCTAACTGCCACTGGACATGTCGCGGGTACACCGATGTATATGTCACCAGAGCAAGCGCGTGGAGACAAGATCGATAGCCGAACGGATATTTATTCCTTTAGTGTAATGGCGTATTTGATGCTCACAGGGTTTTATCCCTTCACAGCGCCTAATCCCATTGCGATTATCCAGAAGCACCTACATGAATCGCCTCCATTACCTTCGAAAGTCAACCCGAGATTGCCAGAAGCTGTTGATAGTGTGCTATTGCGTGGATTAGAAAAACAGTCTAATAATCGCTATGAATCAGCATCGGCAATGTTCAGCGAATTAGTACGTGCCGTGAAAACTCAAAACGTTGAGGTCGCGACGACCACAACAATTATTAAAACATCTGCGCGTAACCCGATTCAATCTGAACCGATTACACGTCGAGTGGATGGCGGTAAAATTCAAGCACCAGTGAACTCACCTACACAGACAATTGCCTCGCGACGCAATCAATCATTTGCTGTACTCGGATTTGGTGTCGCAATGATTGCCGTGTTATTAGCTGTTGTCGCGATGGTTTCAGCATCGCAACCCGATGATATTCTACCGACATCTGCGGCTGCCATGTTACCAACTGTTGATGCGACCCAAGTGCTTTTGCAATTTCAAGCTGAATTAACTGCCACGAGCGAGTATCTAGCGAGTTTGCCAACCGAGACCTTCACGCCGACGTTGACCTACACACCAAGTCCAACCGTGACACCGACCACTACACCAACCGTGACACCGACACTTGTACCATCAGCGACAATCACGGATACGCCGATGCCGTCACTAACGCCGGAAACCACACCTATCGAATTCTTATTCCCAGAGAGTGATGCTCAGGTCAATGTTATTGAGGGCGCACCTGTTTTTTATGAGGCAAACGAAGAAGAAGGACAAGTCGGGATTTTGCCATTCCGTTCGCTTTTGGAGTTATATGGTCGTGATGCGCTGGGTGAGTGGGTGGAAGCTGAATCTCGTCAAGGATTTGCTGGTTGGATGCGGACTGACGATATTGATGTGTATATTGATGTCCTCACCTTGCCGATTACATGGAATGAAGCTGAATTTGTCTTGGATGAAGAAGAATTTGACGAGGATGACCCTGACGAACCACAAACAACCGTCGGTGAAGTGACTGTCATCACGAGCAGTAACTCCAATAACAACAATAATAATTCGAATAATGACAATACATCCACAGGTAACGGCGATAACAATTTGAACGGTGGCGAAACTGGACTAACACCAGACGATGGAGAAATCCATACATATGTACAGTATGAGACATGGATGTTGGCAGGACCAGGACCACGCTGCCCTGTAGTTCGTGAAACTTTACAGCCCGGTTGGAAAGTGGAGATTCTTGAACGCCCATACTTTACCGATGAGTGGCTCTTGGTTTATATCTTTGAAATCGATGAAGGTGGGTATGTTGAAACTATCGACCTTGAGCCGACGTTTAATATGGACGATGTTCCGGTAGATAATCCGTGGGATTTTGACTGTGTCGAGAACGATGATGATGGCGGCGGACTACGGTAATCAAACTGAAGTAGGTGATGCAACACAACATCACTGATCAATCATACAAATGATTCAATGTGCTGAATATACGATTGTGGGACATCATATTCTTGTAAGGCGCTAATGATTGTCTTGATATAGCTTGCTGATGGACTACCAGTCATAGCCTCATATGAAATATAGCATAGAGACGGTAGCAGTGTTCCATTGGCAGTCATGACCAAAACTGGCTCCGGCATATACTCTGTGCCTAGCTTAGCTTGCGCTTCAACGCCGTATAGCATATCAAGTTCAGCATGTGTCAGCGCTGTTATAATTCCAAATACCCGCGCTAAACCATTTTTGACAACATTTGCCGTAGATCCAATTGTCAACGCATAACCCGGCAGTTGACACACTTGATACTCGCGTTGGCTGATGCCCATGTTCGTCAGAACATCGAAGTTCATGTAACTACCGTAAAAGAACACATTAATCCGATGATCACTTGCCATACAACTTAGCCTTGCAACGTAAACGATATACTCGCACACTGTCTATGCGAGTACATCGTACAAGTTATCCGAAATGAAGTCTAACGCCGATTACTACCAATTGTGACGCCACCACGCTGACGACCTCTATATCTTGGATTACGTGAGCGTTGTGGGAGGTGTTCGGCCGCATATTCAATCTTTGCTTCATCAACAAGTGCTTTGAGATCACTACCGTCATCTTCCATTGCTTGCAAATAAATCCCGTCTTGATATTCAAGTACCCAATTACCTTTTGCATCCTGCTCAACTTGAAGGGTTGGGTCGTTTTTGACAGCCTCATATGCGATTAAACGATTCCGGTACATTTCCATTGCATAATCTTTTTTGCCTGTGCCAAATGATGACGTACGGTATGATGATATATCCACATCTGCCCAGTTAGGTGCGCCGGGATAGTCGTTGTCACCGGGTGCGACGAGCAATTCATTATTATTAAGCATCTCGCTCAATTGTGCTTGAACCGCTTCCAGACGAGTAACGGCTGCATCTTTCTCAACTTGTCGTAATCCCTTGAGTTGCGCGACAAATTCATCAGTTGCAATATCCAAAATCGCCTCAGCAAAATAGCGATCGATTTTTTCGGGCATGGTAGTCTTACCAACATTCTTTGTAATATCGGTACTCGTGGAGAAGGTGAAGTCATTATCAATCGCTGTAACTTTGGGGTCGCTGCCTGCACTTTGGTCAACCATGATATTTCCGATGTGACGGTCAATTTGCCCTGTAATCACGTCAAAAAGCTGGAGGTTGGCGAGCTGTTGTTGAAGCGATATATCACTAATATCAATATTCAGACGATAGACTTTATCTGGATTGGTGGCTGTCCCGCCGATATTTTTAGATGCTTCTTTGCCTTCAGCAAAATCGCTGACGTTTCCCATTGCGCCGTTATATTTTGCGACATCAAAACTACCCATCAGTTCTTTAAATTCACGTCCTGCTTCTGCCATTTTGGTTGCAATTAACTGATGGACGCGTGAGGTTGCCAATGCACGGTAGGTTGATTGGACATTGAAGCCATCGACACTGGTTTCTGGGGTTGCCGCTTCGACTTCATGTGGTTTAAATACACGGCGTTCAGACCCACCATCCTCAGTTGAATAATCAAGTGCTGTCACATCACTAATTGCGCCACCACCTAGTGATTCTGGATTACCAACTTCACTACCATCAACACCGGGCGCAAGATCATCATTGGTCAAAATGGATTCAATCGGGATACCTGCTCGTGTAACAAATAATCCTTCTTTCCAAGTAATTGAGCCATCAGCAATCGCATTATTACTGACTAATGCGGTGATTGCATCACGATCTTGTCGGACATCATCGAGGGCTGTTTGCGTCATATTATCGAGCATTTTGTAGGTCCGATTATTCATACTTCGACGATACTTAAATACAAACCCATCCAATTGCCCAGCATATCTGTAGATGTTATCGAGCCTTTCAAGTAACTTGCCCGCATTCGCACGGCTGAACGGATTATTTGCGAGCATATGGTACATACGGACATTGGACAACAGCCCGCTATATTCCGGCTTCTTTCGCATTTTTTTGATCAGTTTAGCATTGCTCTCACGCACTTTTTCAGTCGTTTTGTAATAATAATTCTCAGTTGTATTCAGACGTTGAATTGGCTTTGGCTTACTGGTTTGAGCGGGGATTTGACCTTGGCGTAACATTTGTAACACAAATTGATTGCCGTGCGTCGACTGCAATTGCAAAATGTCATTAGAGGAGTAGGTCGCATTTGTATTCTGAGCCGATTGTGGCTCGTCATGGCGACGGGCTTTTCTGCGAATTTTTTTACGACGTGTTTTTTTGAATAGACTCGCCATACACATAACCTTTCATGATTATGATCGATACGTAGTAAATTCAAACACATCTGTATTTTTCTAACACCTGTATTTATTATACAGCAAATATCAAATTTTTAGGTTTTATTCTCCTTACGAATAGAGTTTTCATCCATCATATCTATTGCTTAGACGATACGCATCGGCAAGAAGTCTAACGCCGATTACTACCAATTGTGACCCCATAGCAACGACTGCCCAATATAGACAAATGGTATGAATGCAAACAGCAGTGGTGCGAGCCAAATCAATTGTATTATGATGATGTATCCGAAGGTTCACTTTCGACAAAATACACACGCGTATCCCCATATTCGTATTGTAACGCTTCTTGTACTTCAAGATTGCTACTTTGCCAAAAATTATTATCCACAATCACCCAAACACGGTCATGCGGAAATTGTTGTTCTTCGATATACATTTCATGATACCGCTCAATATCTTGTACGAGTTCAAATCGCCTAGAATCATAGAAATGTGCGCTTAATAAAGTCTGCGACGCGTACACAATTGCATCACCGTCTTGAATATGCTCATTAACGTAGACACTGACCTGTCGCATGTAATTATTGGAAAAATATCCGTTTTGATATCCTTGATACGTGAACATGCTCAAAATAATGAGATGAATGCCAATCAATGCCCCTATCACAAACCGTGCCAGACGACGAAACCGCGTTGGACAATAATCCCAGAGTGCCTTATATCCCAGAATCAAGATGATGATGTAGGCGACGAGCGCAACCCCAAGATACCGCGCGACAAAGACACTCCTGAGTTGTGACAACAGGACTAATCCCACGAATGGGATAACCGAAAGCCCAACCCAATACTCAGCATGTAGAATATGTCGTATACGTAGGATAAATCCTAATAGTGGAATGATAAGAATAGAGAGCAATATAGGATGTGGTAAGGCATTCCCAAATACAATAGATTCAAAGCCATTGAGCACATAATTAACTGTGGGTTCGGGAACCCATGCTAACCGTTCTTCGTTGATTTGAAATGTATGGTTAATCCAGACTAATGCTGGTACAAGTAAGATAATTTGCAATGTTGCCCAAAATAGTGCCTGCTTGAATTTACTACGACGTTGTATGACGATACGGAACCATGTCAATGCCTGCCCACTTAACAGGACAAAATTGGCAACATGAGTCAAATACGCCATCATAGAAACAATATGTGCACTATACCAAATGGTGGTTTGCCGATGATGCCTGGAGACATAGCGCAAAAAGAGGTAGCTGAAGATCGCTATAAGTGCTTGGCTCATGCTATACATCCGTGCTTGCCGGGCGTGTTCAATGGCAAACAAGTGGAATGCGATCATAATCCCCAAGAGCAAGGCAAAACGGGGCGCACGATAAATATGTGTCATAATTCGCATTGCCGCGCCAATCAATAACATCCCCCATAAAACGGATGGGTAACGAACCATAAATTCACCATGTGGTTCGGGATATGCAAGTAAGGTTGCGAAGTAGAGTGGCATGTGTATTTTACGCTCTTGCACGCCATCATATAAGCTGTCATTGAACACTGCAATTTGCACCGTGCGCCATGTGAACATTTCATCTATATGAAACGACGTATGTGCAATCGCAACTGTACGAATGGCATATGCGCCTAACAAAATAACTAGCGCACATAAGAGGTAACGATGTAATCTCATTGGCTTCCAGCTTGTTGTATTTTTCTGCATCTGGTGGATGTTGCCTTTATTTGGACTTATCACAGAAGTTGTTGCATCACACTTAAAATGCCATCTGATATTCACGAGATGGCATCAAACAACGCATATCACCAGTATAAATGACAACTTTTGTGGTCACAATTAATTTTCGGCAGGGACTATATCTGGGTTGAGGGATAGTGATACAATCTCAGATATAGCTTTTAATACTCAATCTTTAGGGACGATAGCGCCCCAATGTTCAACGATTAAGCCGTCTTCAATCCGCAAAATTTCTATGGTTTCACGGTCAATTTCAGTGCCTCTATCGTTCCCCCACCAATGTAACCGTGCCACAATTTTTCCTTGCCCCTCAATCACATCCAAAATATCGACATTAAACGGCTCAGAACGCCGCGAACCTTTGACGATAAGCTTGAATTCTTCAGGCCCATCGACTGTGATATGTGGTGGTTTTTGGTGATCAATATAATTGGGAGAGAAGATCGTATCCACTTCGGATAAATCACCTGTATTAAAAATCATAACGACTTTTTCGAGTAAATCGCGCATTATTTCCTCCAATCCTAATTAAGTGACAATGACTTACTCATATAATTTGGGATCAAGTGCATCGCGCAGACCGTCGCCCACAAAGTTAAAGCCAAGCACCGTGATCATAATCGCGACACCGGGGAATACAGCATACCACCATGCATTGGTTGTGAAGTTGCGTCCGGCATCAATCATTGTGCCCCAACTTGGATTTGGAATTTGTACACCGAGCCCAAGGAAGCTCAATCCGGATTCAGTTAAAATCACACCCGCGATGCCCAGTGTTGCCAAGACAATTGTGGGAGCAATCGCATTCGGTAAAATATGGCGTATCAAAATACGGGGGACAGATACACCTAATGCCTGTGCGGCAATGATATATTCACGTTCCTTAAGGGATAACACCTGACTACGCATCATGCGCGCATCTGATGCCCACCCAATCAAACCTAATGCGACAAAAATACTCGCCTTTTGTGGATCAAAGCCGATGTTGCTGAAAAATGTCCACTGGCTCGTATCGATAATATTGACCCACACAATCAAGAAAATGAGTCCGGGAATAGCAAAAATCGCATCTGTAATCCGCATAATCACATCATCAATGATGCCGCCATACCACCCAGAAATTAAACCAACAGTCACACCCACCGTAACCGCAATCCCCTGTGCGATAATCGCGATCTGAATCGAAATGGACGCACCGTATAAGAGGCGACTAAAAATATCCCGTCCAAAGTCATCAGTGCCGAGGAAATATTTGCTACCCGGCGGTGTGAGTCGATCAACGGGGTTAATCTTATTGGGATCGTAGGGTGCGATATAGGGCGCAGCAACCGCACAGAACACAACAATGATGACAATTCCTAATCCGAATAGGGCAATGCGATTGCGTAAAAATGCACGGATAAAGCGACTGCGTGTACCGTCATTTGATTGTTGGACTTCTAATTGAGCTACATTCTCAGTGGATGCCATGATCATCTCCTAGCTATAACGAATGCGCGGATCAACAACCGCATACACGATGTCAGTAATCAAATTTACGGCGAGAATCACAATCGCGCCATACGTCAGAATGCCCATAATCACAGGGGTATCACGGGTTTGAATTGCAGGGACGATTGCACGTCCAAGACCAGGCCAATTAAATACAGTTTCGGTCAATAGTGATCCACCGAGTAACCCCGCGACCTGCAACCCAATGACGGTTAGCACAGGTAACAACGCATTCCGCAGGTGATGGCGAATCAAAATGCTATTGTTCTTGAGCCCTTTAGCGCGGGCTGTTTGCAGATAATCTTGCGAGCGGACTTCGAGCATCGAAGAGCGGGTAATCCGTGCGACAGTTGCTGATAGACTTGTACCCAAGACCAACGATGGCAACACCATATACCATAGATCACCATTCCCCCATCCAGCGACGGGGAATATCGCGATCCCATACGTCGATTGCGTAAACAATAATTGCGCGATGAGCCCCTGCCAGAAAACAGGCATGGATAACCCAATTAAAGCAAACAGCATCAACCCGTGGTCAATCCATGTATATTGCTTGACTGCCGAAATAATACCTGCCGAAACACCCAATACCAGCGATACGGTCAACCCACCGAGCATCAATTGAATTGTACGGGGTAGCCGATAACCGATAATGTCTACGACGGGTTCTTTTTGGATATACGATTGTCCAAAGTCAAATTGCAACATACGCCCCAAAAATTCTAAATATTGCTCATGGAATGGGCGATTAATGCCGAGCGATTCTTCGATCTCTGCGATTGTCTCTGCGGATAAGCGATTATACTCCTCACCAAGTGAGGCACGTAATGGGTCGCCGGGCATCAAATATGTCAGGGCAAAAATAATCGTATAAATAATTAATAGCGTGGGGATCATCTGTAACAGACGGCGAGCAATATATTTAAGCATATGGTTTCACCACAGAGAGTAGATAATGTGTAGATGTGTAAGGGAGGGTTTGCAAACCCTCCCCTACGAGTGATGTTAAATTATATCAATCCAGTGGATTACATATCACCCAATGCAACATTCCACATTGGTGCGGTATATGTACCACCGCCACCGGGGGCAAAGCCGTCCACATAGTCTTTTTGCAACCATGAAACTTTACTGTATGCGGATGGAATCACGATGGTGTCTTCCATGATGATGTCATGGACTTGTTGATAGAGACCTTCACGAACATCTGCATCAAGTTCTGCGCGAGCTTGGTCGAGTAGGTCGTTAACTTCTGGATTGTCGTAACGCATCGAACCTTCACCTTGATAAATCAAGAAGTCGAATACATCGGATGGATCAACGATACCAGCAGCCCAACCATTCTGGAAGATCATTGCATCGTCTTCACGGATGCTATCCCAGTAAGTGCCACCATCTTCTACGATGAATTCAACCTCTACACCGATTTCTTGCAGACCTGCTTGCCAGACAACAACTTGCGCTTCATCGCTGATGACCTCTAGCAAGTGAATACGCATGACAGGTAGACCTTCACCACCGGGGAAGCCAGCTTCTTCGAGGAGGCTTGCGGCTAGCTCAAGGTCATATGGATAGAGTGTTGCTGGTGTGGATGCAGGGAAGCTTGGTGGTAAGAAGCCAAGATCAGCAGGGAAACGTGCGCCTTCTGCCAGAATATCCCATGAGGTTTCACGGTCAAGTGCGTGAGCGAGTGCACGACGCACCAGTGGTTGTTCCGCTAGGAAACCTGTTTCCATGTTAAAGCCCCAATAACGGATGTGGAGACCTGGTTTTTCGTTAAAGTCACCGCCAAATTCTTCAATGATGGATTGACGTTGCCCACTTGGGAAGCTGAACAAGAAATCAAGGTTACCTTCACGGTAGTCGAGCAACGCAGTGTTTGCATCACCATAGTTGATGAAGCGAATACCTTCGTTCATTGGCAAACCTTCGACAAAGAAGTCAGGGTTGGCTTTTAGAATGAGGGTATCTTGTCTACGCCATTCAACAAATTGGTAAGGACCTGTGCCAACTGGCGTATTGCTAATATCTTCGCCCAATTGCATGTAAGCTGATGGGGATACAATGGAGATCATACCATTGATCATAAACAGGCGATCTGGTTGTGATAGGGTGATTTGGAAAGTATAGTCATCAAGTACTTGCAGACCAGCAACTTCCATATCTTCCATAATGAGTGGAACTTCGTCGCCAGCTTCAATCATTTCTTCCATTGCAGCGATGTATTCACTTGCGCCAAGAATCGATTGTAGGGCAGCACTACCACTTTGGATGGAGATTTCTTCGTCAGCATTTAATGCAACCATGTAGTTCCACATGATGTCATCAGCTGTAACTTCGCGTTCGCCATCAGCATATTCGATGCCATCAATTTGATGGAACAAGACACCTTCACGGATGTTGAAAGTAAATACTTGATTACCGTCCGCGTCTTCAGAAATTTCCCAGCTCTCAGCAATCGCAGGTTCAATTTCGCCTGTTTCTGCATTCAAACTGGTGAGTCCCATAAAGATGTTACGGTTGACTGTACCGATGGTGATTGTGTCGGAAATAAAGGGGTTGAGGTGTTCTGGGTCAGCAGTGATGGGATAGCGGATAAATCCGTCTTCGCCCTGTGCTGAACCAAGGGGGATAAGTGTCATACTTGCTAATAAAAGAACCATAATAAGCGTCAAAAGTCGCTTCATACAGCAATCTCCTCATGAATATAGTATTTAAGTTAAACGATTATCTAAGCGAAAGCATAACTTCCGTTAAATCCCTATTAGTTTAATGCAACATGAGAGGGTTAAGCAATACATTAATTCCAATTTTAATAATGCTACTGATTTTACAAAGATATTTATATAGAAAATATGTTCTATTTTGTGATATGATAATGCAAATAGATCCAGTAGAGAGGGGACTAGTATGAAGCATATTGTGGTAACTGAATTTGTATCACTTGATGGGGTGATGGAAAACCCAGCATGGACGATGCCCTATTGGAATGATGAGATTGCAGAATTTAAAGATGTTGAACAACGTGAATCGGATACCATGTTGTTAGGCCGGAAGACATATGAAGGCTTTGCGGGTGCATGGGCGAATAGCACCGAAGATGGAGCCGATTATATGAATAACACACCCAAATATGTTGTATCGACAACACTCCAGAATGCTGACTGGAACAATTCAACTGTGATCAATAATAATGTGATTGATGAAATCACCAACTTGAAAGCGCAAGACGGCAAGGATATTTTGGTATATGGTAGTGCGCAATTGGTACAAATGTTGATTCAGCATGATTTGGTCGACCGCTACCGACTATTAGTTTATCCGATGGTGTTGGGCGAGGGAATTAAACTCTTTCAAGATGCCACAAAAACAACACTCAAATTGATAGAAACACAGACATTTAGTTCAGGTGTTATCGGGATGATTTACGAACCAATACGTGATTAGTAGGAATCGTTATCTGCGCTACATATGATTTAGTAGGTTTACCAGAATCCGTTCGTCTGTTAATTTTAAGTCATGTGCAGAGTAATGAAAGCTGATATATGACGGTTAAACAGTTGATTCGCTTCACTATACGAGAGACAAAACGACTAAATGTTATTTCGGCATTAGTCGGGCTACTCATCATCTTTACTGCCTGCACACCGACATCTACAATCGCCATCACACCAACCCCTGTACCACAAAGTGTATGGGGTGACATTGTCACAATCGGTCAAGCCCCTTATGCACCGGCCCCTAACCTTATTTCTAACGGAGGCAATGTGCTGATGGGATGGATTGGTGCAGATGAAACGCGTGTTTTCCAAGCTTTACGACATTGGCATGATGGTTCACTTGATTCGGCAGTGATTCCTGTATTAGACGTACAAGCACCATTTGATCAGCGTATCTTTGAAGCGGATAACGATGGAATACATATCTTATGGATGGATATTGAATCACAATCCGAGCAAATTCGACTCTTTTCGGCTTATCTCGATAACACCTTAACGACGGTTATTGCGCCCCCTAGCTTTGTTTCGCAACAAGTGACACATTACACAGCGATCCATGATATTGAAGGCGCGTTGTGGGTTGTGTGGAGTGGTGGTCTACTGTCAGAACCTGCCCTCTACTATGTACGGATTGATGGGTTAGGTCGCCCGATGTTTGCTGAACGGTTACGTTTGGATGGGGATTATCCTGTATTAGTGCAGACAATCGATAACATCACCTATTTATTCTGGACGAGTCAGGTCAACCGTCGCATTTTACGGGCAGAATTCAATGGGGGCGATTTATTGAATGTACGTGCTGTGAGCCAATTACCACCTATCGCCAATAGTGATCGACTGGTTGAATTTTCGGCACAATTCGACCGCACCCATCAATACTTATTCTGGAATATCGTCCGCAAAGATGGCACTGCAGAGACCTATTTCAGTACGACTCCCATTGATAGTGAGACATTCACGCAACCACAGCCATTGACGATTACCGTGGATACAGCACAAACTGTTCAGACTGGCTTCAACTCTAATATCGTTTATACAGCCGTTTCCATCGGGGAGACACCCTTATCATGGGCAAGCCCACTTGATGAGGCCGCCGATGTGCTTCCGGTTGTTGTGCAGAATGATATGGCGATTGGTATTAGTTATTGGCAAGGCGGCGCAATCGTCGGTTATCAATCGCTTGTTGAAACTGGACGTTTATTAGGGGCGCCCAATATCACCACCGACCGTGATCGCCATTTGACCGTGACATGGTCACAACCGACTGATTATGGTGTTGCTAACCTGAATATAACAACAACGCGCTAGATTGTTTAGACGATGTTTGGAAACGTGGCTTGTATTGTGTTACACCCTAGGTCGCAGTAAGATTAAAGTAGCGTCCAACGATGAATGGAACGATGATGCGAAAGCAAACTGTACAGGTTCATGTACTCATTGGCTTATGCGCCTGCTTAATTATGAGTGGGTGTTATCAAGGCTATGGGCAGGAAGTCAATTCACAGGCAGAATTAGAGGCGTTACTCTTGAGCTTAACGCCCAATAATGACCCACCGACTGTTCCACCATTGCCGCAAGCCAGCCCATCTGTCACATTAGTACCAACGATTGCACCAGCAACTGATACGCCGGCACCGATTATTGCCGAGGGCGGTACAATAATTCACATCGTTGCACCCGGCGATACGCTGTTTAATATCGCCCAACAATACAACGTACAAATGGAGTTGCTATCGGCGCTAAACGGCATCGCTGACCCAGAATCTTTATTTCCGGAGCAAGCTTTAATTATCCCGCCGACCAACGCTCCAGCTGAGCCAACACAAGAATCAACCCAAACATCGAATTTGCCGACGGCGTCAGCCACAGTACCAGCCACCCAAACAGAAACGCCGACCTTAACTGTTACCCCATCACCGACAACCACCGAAGAATCGCAATTATCAGCTGATGTACAAGCCGTGCACCGTGTTGAAACTGGGCAGACCCTATTCCAAATCTCGCAACAATATAGTGTGTCACTCGATACACTTGCAGCTGCCAATGCGCTCGACGATACGAGTCAGCTGGCGATTGGGCAGGAGTTAGTTATCCCTGCGAATGATGCGGATACAACCTCACTATTAAATCTATCAGCGACACTAATCGTAGAAGAGGCTGTTTTAAACGTGCCAACCGCCACAGCTAACCCTGCTGTTCATGTAGTATCAGCGGGGGACACACTCTATCAGATTTCACTAGAATATGGCATCTCACTGGAAAGCTTAGCGGGTGCCAACAATATATCCGATACTAATCAAGTTGTTGTCGGGCAAGAATTACAGATTCCAGTGGCGACGCCGTTATCGGTTGTTGCTGGTGAAAATACAGGTACAGATACCTCGATGCCACAACGTATCGCCCTCAATATCCCAACACAAGTAAATGGAGTCTCACTCAATCAGATTATACAGGTATCACCACAAGCCGAAGCGACAATCCTCGAAATTTATGAACGTGGTCAAACAATGGGACGGAATCCGCGCGCTTTCTCTAAGCTCGGGGACAGCACAATTGAAAATCCGCATTTTTTAACGCGCTTCGATAACTGGCAAGGCTTTGACTATAATCTCGGCGACTATGTCTATTTAGAGGGCGTGATCGATTATTATGCGGGGTCATTTATCCGGCAGGGCGAATCAGTTCGGCGTGGGATGCACTCATGGACAGTGTTTGATCCACAATGGGCAAATAACGGCAATTGCCAGCCAGCAGAATCGCCATTAGCTTGTGAATTTCGTGTGCATAATCCGAGTATTCTATTGGTGCGTTTAGGAGCGAATGATGTTGGTGTGCCGCGTGCCTTTGAAAATAATATGCGCGATGTGATCGAATTCTCAATTGAAAATGGTGTGATTCCCATTCTCGGCACAAAAGCTGACCGCAACGACGGTGCAAGCAATCCCAATAATTTGATCATCCGCCGATTGGTTGAAGAGTATCAATTACCATTGTGGGATTTTGATCGCCTCGCCGATACCTTACCGCGCCGTGGACTGACCACTGACGGTATTCATATGACAATCAACTTCTCGCATGATTATACTGACCCCGCGACCTTCCGCACCGGACATGGTGCCAACAACCTCTCCGCCCTGATCTTGCTTGATGTGCTCTGGCAAACCCTCAACCCTGATGTCGGATAAAACCTAGTACAAATACTTGTCAGTTTTTAAACATTACCACGCAAATCTTCAACGAGTGCCTGTAGTAAATGAGGATTATAGGTGTATTCTAACAAGATGGTTTTCCAGTTTTTACCCTTGCTGTCTTTGATATAACAATATCCGTTTTGGATGGTTACAGACCCTAAATCGCTCATCAAAATTTCACTTTGACCGATACGGATGCCATCTCGACTAACATGTATATCTTCAAAAGTAACGGTTTCACCATTTTTAATAGCATGTATCATGCGTGGTTTATGTGTATCAATAATATAGTGATTTAACACCTTATATAACTTCTGATGGTTTTGGTCAATATACGATACCTTAAATATAGGTTTACCATCTGAATAGAATGTATATGCTCCAGTTTTAAAAAATGTGAGAAATGCAGTGGTATGATTTGTCAACATGCCTTTAACACCATCTATCGCTTCCCACGGTATCAAATCTCCACCATTACGTGTTTTACGCATAACCCCATTTTCATAGATAATCGTTTGACGACCCTGTATTAATGCATATAAACTTTTTCCACCAACAAGGAAACCACCACTTAATATCAAAAATGGGAGGGCTAACGTAAATAAAGAGTCTAGACTATCTAATTGAATTCCATTGGTCATCTCAAACAAGAAAAAGCCAATAAATGCTATGATACCAACCAATAACATAAGCAGACTTCTTGTCATTTCTCCTTTGTGCAATCCAAAGGTTTCAATAACCGAACCACGACCCTGGTTGCTCGATGTGTGCTTTGGCAGAGATTGAGAGGGGGTTGTTGGCGATGATGGGGAAATATTATCTAATTTAGCAAGCCACTTCTCAGCGATTGGATGGTCAATGGATTGTAAAATCTGCCGAGCTTCGTCATAACGTTTATTTTGGATCAGTTTTTTTGCTTTTGATAATTGCTCTTTGGTAGTCATCATATTCCTAAAGGTTATTATCATTGATCCCAGCTTATCGCAATAGTATGCAAAACACTATTACAACGGGTAGGTGCTTTCTGTTTTGGGCTTGTGACAATTCTTTTTGCCATTACCTCTCAATCCACAATTAGCTCTGTATGAATATTTGTTCTATATCATCTTGTTTTAAGCTGGCTGTTGTATTATCACTATGATGATACACATAGGTTATAGATACGATGACAAAAACAGAAAATTTCGAAAAAGTAGAAGTCAAATCCGTCGCAGAATTACGTGCATGGCTGGAAGCTAATTATGCCCAAGATGAGAGCATATGGTTAGTCACTGGTAAAAAGCATATGGGTGCGACTTATGTCTCCAAAGAAGAAATTTTGGACGAGGTATTATGCTTCGGCTGGATTGATGGGATTCGGCGAAAATTAGATGATGACCGCACCATGCAACTAATCGCACCCCGTAAAACACAACATTGGGCAAAGAGCTATAAAGACCGCGTTGCAAAGCTTGAAGCCGAAGGACGAATGCATGCCTCAGGGTTGGCAGTGGTTGAAGAAGGTAAAAACAACGGATTGTGGAATTTTATGGATGATGTTGATGCGTTGATTATGCCCGATGACCTCGTCGAAGCATTGAAAGAGCACCATCCTGCGCTTGAAAATTTTGAGGCATTTTCACCATCATCACGACGTAACGTACTACGCTGGATTAAGCTTGCGAAAAAGCCAGAAACCCGTGCCAAACGCATTCATAAGACTGCCACACTCGCCGAACAAAACAAAAAAGTCCCGCAGATGGGATGATTTGTGTATGTCAACTACCACGCACTGTCATCGCGCCAATAATGAAACCAATAGCTTCGTAGAGAGCTTTGTTGGACAGACCAATTATTGTTTTTGCCACGGTTAGCCTTGATTGTGCCAGATTCACATAATGACCTGATTGTACTAACTGGTTGTCCGCTAAACCGTGCTGCCTCTTTGAGTGATATATAGTCACCATTGTTCGATTTTTTCTTTTTGTTCTTTCGCTTCGACATATTCGCATTTCCAATGATCTACCCATCTTTATGTATATTATAAGGACAAACTGGGAAATATCCGTCTCATTATAAAAGAAACCCCCAATGATAGGGGGGCACAACAGTATTGTTTCGCCTTATAGTTAAATGGTCAGATAATCAAGATAGATTGGATATAAAATGGACTGGCTTAGTTTTTCTGAAGCAATTTCTGATCTCAATTTAGAACTCTTCTTAACAATCGTTTTACTCATAATCCTATTTATTGGTGGTTTACTCGTGGGGCGTTGGTCACTTAGTCGCGAAATCGATAGGGCACAATACAACCAAAAAGATTCCACTCGTAAAGCATGGTTAAACAACTTCTGGCAGGGTATCAGTACTGAGTTGATTGGTGCAGTCTTCACTACCATCGGATTTGGTCTTATTCTTGTCATCTTCCAGCAATATCAGGTTGTCCAGAACAATAAAGATTATTTGACCCTGCAACTAAGTAGTCCTGACAATTCTATTGCTATTGACGGCGTTCGAATTGCTAGATATCAGAATTGGTTAACTGATGGCACGCTCATAGGGGCGCAACTATCAGAAGCCAATCTACAAAACGCTGATTTGACAGATGCCAATTTAATGGGTGCGCACCTGTGGCAAGCCAATTTGCAAGCAGCATTTCTACTGGATGCAAAGCTTCAGGATGCCAACTTAAGAACATCAAACCTGATAGGTGCTGATTTGGGTGGTGCAAAACTACAACGTGCGAACCTGCATAATGCGAATTTACGAGGAGCAATCTTGGTGGGAGCGGATCTCTCTGGCGCAAATTTGCGCAATGCGAATTTAGAGAGCGTGACATGGGAACTTGATGACGAACCGCCTGTGATCCTACCTGATGGTACCCAATGGACATCAGATACTGATTTGGAACGCTTCACTGACCCTAATCATGATGACTTCTGGCAAGCGACATCCGATGAAGACTGATTTCTAACACTTTCTGTGAATTATGAGCTTTCAACAGTAATTGTTGCGACCTCATAGAATGTATTCCCATTTACCTCGGCGCGGGCGGAGGGGTCATTGATGTCGTATAAACCGAGAATCAGTGTGTAGTCACCTGCGGTCAAATCTGATGGAATTGCCAGTGCATGATTATCGATAATCGGTGTGTCGGCTTGCCATGTGGTCGTCAGCGATAATCCACCAGTGGGTTCACTATCCCGTTGGGCGACCAAAACCCCATCACTATTCAATAACTGCAAAAAGACTTTATAGCGAATCGTCGGGGTTTCATCAGCGAGCCATGTCAGTTGTAATTGGAGCGCATTGCCTGTGGTGATTATTTCTGCATTGAGTGCAATCGATTCAAGGTTAATCACATCACCAAATTGAACATCCACAGTCGTCACATCTTCAAATGTCGCTGGTGCAACATACTGGGCAAAACGCATATCATCAAACCACTGCTCTTGAATTTCATAGGCACTGTTATTGAGTGTCGATTCGACTGTCCCATTAGGGTCTTGTTCGTCCGTACCATAAAACACCGCATAAATGCGATCATGTTCCGCGACAATATCACGGACGGTTTGTGCGGTTTCGGTATCATCGGGTGATGTCGGCAAACCATAAATCCGATTGTCGGCATCATAATAATAACGCAGGACTTCGGCAACACCTGCCGCGCTTACTAGTACAGCATCACCTTCTTGGATATTATCTGTTATCGCTTGGGCGAGCCCACGAATATCATCCCGTTGAAAGTCGGGATGGGTGTAGAGCGGGTTGAGTCCATTCGCCAAAGTAATGAATAGTGCGATGGTTGCGACAAATGCAGCCAATCGCGGGATATTGCGTATCAGTGGATGTACTCCACGGGTTTGTCGTGTCCATAAGACCCATACACCACGTCCAACCCACAGCGCAAATGCCAATTGCACGGGCAATAAAAAGCGCACATAGCGGGTTGTTAGCTCGAGGTAGAGATAGAGCAAGACTGATACCAATACCCATACCACAGGCAAAAACATGCGCCAAATTGTGTCACATTGGCGTTCTTGTGGTGGCGATGAAATCAAGCCGAACAACAAGGAGAAATAAATCACAAAACCCATATTCCCCATACTGAACTCAAAGGTGCTGCCGAATGCAAACCATCCCTGCAAGACACGTAAGACTTGCTCTAATGGCACGGGGTCGGAAATATTGGGTTGTGAAAATACCTGAGAAATCGCAACCGATAACCACGGTGCAAAGAGCGCAATCGTCAGTAAATTAGCGATACTATACGCACCCAACATCACCAAAAAAGGGCGTAAGTTGAGCTTATTGTCATCGGTAATTGTTTTGTATAAGAGGCTTCCTAACCAGAGGACTGCCATGACACCCTGCGCCAACATAACCAGTGCATAAACGACATGGGTATAAATCCCGATTGTATTAATCAGTCCCAACGCAAGCCCTTGTTTCCAATCTGGTTTGCGTAAGAAGCCGATATACACCCACATACTCGCACCCGCCACACATGTTAACATCGCATACATGCGGGTCTCTTGACCATAATAGATGCTAAACGTATTCAATGCGACTAATCCAGCCGCGACTAATCCGGCAATGGGGTGATAGAGCCGTTTACCGAGTGCATATGCCCATGCCACACTCAATATACTGAAAAATGATGATAAGACTCGTAGTGAAAATTCCGATGATCCTGTCACATCTTCCCACACGCCTAGTAATCCAAAATAAGCGGGGACGTGGACATTGCGCTGTAACAGTGGGACTAGCTCTGGCAAGGTACGTAGCGAGTGGGTATAAGCTACACCTTCGTCATACCAGAGTGATTGTGCGGGCAACATATGAAAACGTGTTGCGGATGCCAACAGCAATATTAAAAGCGCAAGTATTGTATACAGCCACAGGCGATTGTGTGTGTGAATCATCGTCATACATAACCATTGTCTTGTTCAAAACGTAGGTCATTGTACACCACTTATCTTGAGAGGCAATACGAGTGCATCTAATGACATATGATGAAAAACTAAAATAAGGCTAGCTGGCGTAGGGGGCGTTTTCCACCCAACAATACATAATCCGCGAGTTTGGTTGTATTGCGAATCCCAATTTGCTTGAGGTGGCTCAGGTCACTGAGTGTGCCGCTACGTCGTGCACGAATAATCGTATCAACACCTTTTGTGCCAATCCCAGGGACACGCAATAACTGTTCGCGTTCGGCTGTCATCAGGTCGATTGGTGCATGTTTGAGATGAATATCTGCCCAAGCTTGTTTGGGGTCAACATCAGTACGCAGATTCCCTGATTGCTGGAATGGTAATTCTTCAAGATCCCATCCATAATCCCGCAATAAAAAGCTCGATTGATAGAGTCGATTTTGCCGAATTTGTTCAGTTGCGGGCAAATTCTCAAATGGTGTGCCCCTTACAGGTCCAAACGCCGAATAATAGACCCGCGATAAGCTTGCCTGATGATAGAGACTATCACTCATACTCATCAGTTCAAGATCAGTATCACCAACAGCACCAACCACAAATTGGGTCACACTACTGGCTAACTTTTCGTGCGGGTTATCAGTGCGTATTTGATGTGCCCATTTGAGCATCGTGACCAACTCATCAACAAATACCTTTTTGGGGGCAAGTTTAGAGAGCCGTTCGGTCGTTGGTCCTTCAAGATTGACCGAGATACGATCTGCCAATTGCATGGCGCGGTGTAACTGATCGTATTCAATACCCGGCATGATTTTAAGGTGAATATATCCCTTATAGCTTTGTTTGTTGCGAATGATGTCGGCTGTATCAATGATCTTGTCTTGGGTTGTTACACTCCCTTTGATGATTCCTGATGACAAAAACAACCCGTCGACTTTACCTTTGGCTTGAAGTGTATCAAATGCCGTCGCCATATTATCTGGCGTAAAAGTCACACGTTTGGTTTTGCTGTGTCCAGCCCGAAAAGGGCAATAGTTGCAATTACGTTCACAGGCAGTTGTCATCATCGACTTAAGGACGGGCTTCGGTCCTTTGGGTGTGGATAAATTCGTGATGCAATCTTCTATGCTATATGACTGATACCGTCGTGATGTCTCTTTATCCGGACGATCTCCTGCAGGTTCAAAGAGGGTGACATCCCCCATTTTTGTTAGTTGTGTAAGTGTATCTGAGGCAGTTTTAATTTCCATGCTCTTATTATATAGAACATTTGTTTTATTGTCAATTTGTGTGTCTAAAGCCGATTTACAATCAATTAATAATCTCAATGTTGCGGTCAAAAATCAGCTTTATAATTGAGACATAGAATCATTGGAGGATAGATGTATCAATATAGGGTATTTGAAAATATAGTGGTTTTCATCTTTACCGAAGAGATTACAATGAATGATGTTGAAGGATTTCCAGATGATCTCAGTGTGCTCAGTCAATCAATAGACGAGATATTTATTATTGGGCTTATTATTGGTGTGGCTTCGTATCCAACCAATATCAAGGATATTCTTAAATCTGTCAACGTACTGCAATCTGTATCTACTCAAGTGAAACGGATTTATGGAACGCCTTTCAATCCAATACTATCGTTTGTATCGAATATCGTTTTACAAGTGTTGAGGCTGAAAAATAATACGATTGAAGCCAAAGATCTAGATGATTTATATCGGCTCTTAACTGTTGAAGCTGAACAATTTCCAGCACTTAAAGCATCTATCGTTCATCTAGATGAAATCAAAGCTTATATTAACTCATTCGAATAATGGAAGTTCTCGAAATATCCTAGCTTATGTTTCTGAACGCTCACTATCGGACAAAATACCCAGCGGGTTATTAGGATCAACATCATCAGCAAACGGTTTGTTGCGGATTACATTGGTCACCTGATAGACGGCACCCAGCCAATTATTAAAGATCGCTTTGGCGGTATCGCCCCATGTATTATCAAGATATTCTAAAAACGCATCGTCAGGGAATTCTGGCAAAGGATCCTCATTTTCAATCGCCAATTGTGCTTGTTCCAGATATTTATCGGCAATTTCACGGGCTTCAACTGAAAAATAATTTTCAGGATAAGGGGGTTGATCACCCTGCCCATCCAGATACAGCATCACATCACGTTTATACTCTTTGAGCAAACTATTGATGTCATATTCAGGATGTCCTTGAAAGTACACCATCCGCAATTGATCGGGACTGACTGCCATATGGACTTCATCATCAAAACTACGAATCAGCACGGTTAAATTCGCATCTGTAAACTGTTTTTCTGTAATTGTATTCCAGCGGGAATGTGGGACGTCAAACCGCGTGTTAATCTCGCGCAAAAGTGGGTGGAAGGGCTGTGTGACACGGTGCTCAAATACACCCCACTTTTTAGTTTCACGGGGTTGGCGATCAATTTGATAGAAGTATTTCATCAGCGCATGGGTCGATAAACACGAACACATCGTCGAGGTAACATGATCTTGTGCCCACTCGATGACTTCGGTGAGTGGTTGCCAGAAATTTTCTTGATCTAGACTGGGGTTGGCGACATTTGCCCCTGTGATAATCAGTGCGTCGAGCCCTTCTTCTTTGACTTTATCAAATGTCGTGTAATATTTTTCGATGTAGGCTTGTGTTTCGTCACTACGGATCAGCCCCGGTACAGAAAAAATATGCACATAAAATTGAGCGATCTGATTGCTATTACCGACCAAGCGCATAAACTGGCGTTCTGTCACTTGCAATGCTGCATCTGGCATCATATTTAACAACCCGACATGTAACTCTCGTATATCCTGTTTGAGTGCACGGTCTAATGGCAGGATCTCTTGTCCGCGTTGTTTCAATCGATTAAAACTTGGCAAGTTGTTATGGGCAACTAAAGGCATACAACATCGCTCCAATTTCATATGACAGGTCAATTTAATTAGCTAGCTGGTGAGTATAACACAGCCTCTTCAATATGGTATACGTCACAAGTGTATACACCAAATTTATACACCCGCCCCTCAACCCGCCCTCAAGACGGGAGACAACCCGCCTACTTTCGTTCTATTCTGGAATCAACTTAAACAAACAACTCAGGAGCGCAAAAATGAACTACTCACTACAAGAAATTGAACTCAATAAAGAATACCGCAACCGTATTATTGCTGATGTAGCTAAAGCGAATCAAGCTACCACAGCCAAGAAGCATCAAAACAGTAAAACAGTTAATTTGGTCAAATTTATCAGTCAATTACTTGTCACACTCAAGTAATTCAACCGAACGCAAAGAGGAGACAAACACATGTATCTTTCAAGATATAACAGATCAGAAATTTCCTTGCGACCTCGAGAAATCAATGAATGCGAGGGTGTGTTGACGGGTTTACCTAATTGGTTGAAATATAGTCTACGTATCTGGATGATCTTATCATCGGTGCTTTTACTCGGGTATTTTGTCATGAGTGTTCTAACGGTAAATGGTGATGTTGCTGAGATATCGCAAGAAGTCAATCTGGATGTGTTCGAAATCTACTCAGATGATAATGATTGTCAGCTATCCCAGATCCTTTATGTCATGAATCGATTTTCAGAAGCACTCAGCCCATTAGGCCAGTGTATAGAGGAGAATCCAGACAACTTCCAATCACGGTTACATCGCGCTATCATCCTGACTGAACTTGAACGTTATCAGGAGGCACAAGACGACATTATTTATCTTCAAGAACTGAGCCAAGACGATCCTCAACTAACTGAAATTTTAATACAACTTGAGGATGCTACAAATTAAATGAAATTGGCGATTCGACAACTTACCGATTAACTCTACCAGTATTAAGTCGATACTGGTATTGGATTTTCTTCAACGTTCCTCAAAAATGCTTAATTTGAATGCGTCTTGATCTCGTCTACGAGTGTTTTTACCACATCGTACCAAATGTTGACTTTTGCTTGCCCTCGTTTTCGTATATTTTGATAGTCGTTTTGATCAAAATGTTCCCGTAGTTGTTTATCAAGTTTTAAAGCAAGCGGGTGGGTCTCACACCAAAGACGCGTGTGTGGCATACTACTGACAAGACCAAACATGTCTAGAGCACGTTCCGGCTGACCATGTTGTGCAAAAATTACGCTTTTAACAAAGAGCATTTGTAAAACCCCTTGGGGTTGCAGCACATCAAAGCCTGCAAGGAGGATTTTATCAATCAAAATATCTGCATCTTGATAGCGTTCTAGTCCACAAAGTGCCATACTGCGCATAAGCATCGATTTTAAATCATCGTTATGATCTGATAAAACCTGTATCTCATCAATTGTATCAAGCGACGATTGGTATTGTTCTTGAGCTAATTGAATCCGAGTGCGAATTCCTAAAGCTACCATCATTTCAGAGGTTCTACCGCTCTCAGTTGCCTCTTCATAAGCTATTTCTCCGAGAGCTGTGGCATTATCGAAGTGGTTACGGTAAAGATCGATATTCACCAACCACGATAGTGTATTTGTTTTCCCCCACCACCAATTCCCACCAATTTTTTCATAACAAGCTAAAGACTCACGAAAGTACTTCTGAGCAACGTCTACCGTACCTATGGCTAGTTCGAAGATTCCAAGGTTTTGTGCTGTTTGTGCTAGACCATCTGGGGTTCCTGCCTGACGAAAAAAGTCATAGGCTTCTTTATTAAGTTGGTATCCTAGACTTAGATCATCAAGGTTTGTAGCATGAATGACCCCCAGGATACTTTTTGACCAAGCCTGCCCCCACAGATCATCTTTTTCTGCAAACAGTATTAATGCTTCTTCAAGTAATATGCGTGCATGTTCTGCTTCTCCCTGCCAAAACATGATGGTACTCAGCCTATAGAGATTCAGAGGTAAGCCAGAACAACTCTTACATTCACGTAAAGTAGTGATTATGGGTTCGACTAATTGTTGGGCTTGCGTAAAATTACCCATTTTCTCGTAAATATATCCTTGTTGTGCCAAAAGTCGTTCCCACAACTCTTGGTTTATACGCCCTTCAAGTATAGTTGTCGCCCTATAGAGCGTTAGAATTTCTTCACTGCGACTTCGCAATAGCGAAAAAAATGACAAACTAGTTTGTATCGCATCGAGTGCAGATTGATTGATTTGTTCAATTGCCCATAACCATGCAATACGGACATTTTCGAAATCACCTTCAATCGTATCTAATGCTTCAACCTGTCGATAATCTTTGAGAGAATCTTCGAGTGTCTGCATTTTGCTGGCATAGTAATCCATATGGTGGTTGCGTGTAAGGTCGCTTTCTCCGAGCTCTGCAAGTTTTTGTTCTGTAAACTGTCGAAGCAATTCATGTAAATCATAGCGTCCAGTTTTATCCATCTGGAGCAAAGACCGATTAATAAAGGATTGCAAGTTGCGGAGAGTAGCACCCGTGACCTTATTGGCTGCTGTACGGTCAAACCCACCACGGAATACAGCCATTTTGGCTAAAATGATTTGTTCCGTTGCGCTTAATTTTGTCCATGTACTATTAAAGACAGCCCGAATACTTTGTTGGCGTTCGGGAATATCGCGCATATCAGTTTCTAAAAAGTTGACGTTCTTTTCAATCTCGTTTGCTATTTCATGGATTGGCAGAACATCCAACCAACTCATGGCTAATAGAATCCCAAGTGGCATACCCTGTGTTAAACGGCACACCCGCGCGACATAGTCAAGATTTTCAGATGTGATATCCCATGCTGGCTGCATACGTTGTGCTGTTTGCACGAGTAGTTGTACCGCATCATATTGCAAAGCATCTTCCGGCGTTTCCCATGTCGGGAATTCCATACCCTTTAGTACATAGACTGCTTCGCCCAGCAAATTCAGTTTTTCGCGGGATGTGGCGATAATTTTGACATCAGGAGCAACTTGCAAAATTTCGTTGATGATCGGGACACCATCAAGTAAATGCTCCCAATTATCCATCAATAACAACATATGCTTGTTCGAGAGAAAATCGAGGACCTGTTGCTGTACGTCACTTCCATCATTACTGAAGTGAAAACCGATTGATTTTGCGATTTGTGGCACGATATTGTTAGGGGCGGATAGAGGTTGTAACGCAACAAAATAAACCCCATCTGTATAATTATTGATCTGTTGCTCACAGGCTTCTAGGGCAATACGGGTTTTACCCATGCCACCCGGCGCAAGAATCGTCAGCAAACGCACACCTGATTGGTTAATTATCGCATGAATGTCATCTAACTCGTTGTCGCGCCCGATAAACGATGTTGTTTGGCGTGGAAGATTATGTCGCGGATGATGCTGGCGTTCGACAACTGGCTCGTCTTCGTTCAATAATCCCATCTCGTTGGCGCGTTTAACAATTTCGCTACGATTATTGGTGTCGAATTTACTATTCAGTTGGCGGATATACCACTTAACAGTGCTCAGGGCGAGAAACAATTGGTCGGCGATTGATTTATTGGTATGACCTTCGGCGAGTAAAGTAATAATTTCCAACTCGCGATCAGTGAGTGCATCAAGAACAGGCATTCAAACCCTTGCTTAATCAAATATGATATATGATCAAGTATAACGCATTGTCTATGCTAACGCGTGATTTCGCCTATTAATATGAGAGTATAGTAAACCGCAATCTCATATAAATTAAACGCCTTAAGGAACGACAATTGGATATAACGCTACAATATTGTTAGATTTGCACAATATCTGAGACATTACAATACAACAACCGTATAACTAAGTAGAGTTAGGATTTTGCACGGAATATCAAAATTACATAAGTATTTTGAAAATCATGTGCAAAATTCCAAGATTAACGTTAGAATCCCACACACAGTCTTAGTGGAAAGGAGCAGGGTAAATTTGGGATCGTGTCAGCCAATTTGCCCAGATAGATATGGATAATCGAAAAGTATCTGAACTGACCGTCAGCGAACTACAAGAACTCATCAAATCTACTGTTCAAAAATCTGTCGCTGAAGTGATGATTGAATTTGCAATTGTCGCCGATATCGAAGCACAAATCGCCTACGAAGCTGAAATGAATGATCTCCTCAGGCATGAAATGCAATCCTACAACAATATGCCTGCGCTCGATATAACTGGCTCACCAGCAGTTGACGACTAAACGTTAACGCATTGAGAACTAGCTAAACACATACGTAGCTGGTTCTCACTTCCGTATTCAATAACTTAAGAAAGGATCACACGATGCACGTCTGGGATGCAATCCAAACGAAGCGCGCCATCCGCGAATTTAAAGATGAACCCCTATCTGAAGAACATGTTGAGCGCATTTTACAAGCGGGGCGTCGCTCACAAAGTTCGAAGAATAGCCAACCGTGGCATTTTATCGCAGTGCAAGATAAAGAGCGTCTGCAAAAAGTATCCGAATTAGGTGACTGGATGGGGCATGTTGCAGGGGCGGCACTATGTATAGTGATCGTCGTTCCAGAAGAAAATGATCGTACCATCTGGCACTTTTTTGATGCCGGACAAAGTGCATCGTACATGCAGTTAGCGGCTGTCGAAATTGGTGTGGGGTCGTGCCTTGGCACAATTTATAAACCACAAGAGGCTAAAGACTTACTGGGTATCCCTGATGATCATCAGACCCGCCTTGTGATTTCATTCGGGTATCCAGTTGATGAAAGCAAAGTCCAAAAACCACTGACCGCTTACAAACGTCGTGATCTGGATGAAGTTGTACATTGGGAAACGTGGTAAGTGCGATTAATCGCCCATTGATAGATGACGAAATACAAAAGTCTTTGCAGGGTAAGGTTTGCAAACCCTACCCTACAGGAAACTCTAAAATTTTAACTCAGCCATGATTAATCCACGAATTTACCCCACTCATCCATCGTTGCTTCAAGGGCGGCTTCAGTTTGGGTATAAGCAGACCCTAATTCTGTGACTTTATCCGTATTGCCATTGGCGCTGGCAGTTTCAAGGTCTGCGCTAATTTGCTCTAATTTTAGTTCCAATTCTTCAATTTTGGCTTCCAGTTCAGCAACTTTTTGTTCGACTTGATACGGCGTGAGTCCATGTTTTTTCTCTGAATAATTCGCACCGTTGTTGCTGTTGGATGATCCGTTTTGTTTGGCGAGTTTTTCGGCTTCAGCTTGTTGTGCTAGTCGACGATTACGCGCCGTGACAAATTCCTGATAGGTGCCTTCAAACACGTTGAGCTTCTGTGGGGAGACATCCCATACTTGTGTCGCCAACGAATCGATCAGGTAGCGGTCGTGACTGACCAATAAAATTGTACCTTCAAATTCTTCGAGGACGGCTTGCAAAATTTCTTGGCTATCAATATCAAGGTGGTTGGTCGGCTCATCGAGTAGCAGTAAATTCGCACCCTGCAATGCCAACTTAGCTAATGCAACCCGTCCACGTTCTCCACCCGAGAGTGTTCCCACAGACCGGAAGACATCATCATTGCTAAACATAAAACGTCCGAGCAAATTACGCGCCTCAGATACAGGCATGGGTTTTGCATCCGTGATTTCATCTAGGATCGATTTTTTAGCATCGAGTGTTTCGTGTGCTTGAGCAAAATAACCGATTTTGACATTGGCACCTAATCGACTCTCACCATCGAGTGCGTCTAATGTGCCAACGATTGTCTTGAGCAATGTCGATTTGCCGACACCGTTTGGCCCGATAATCGCGACAGTTTCGCCGCGTATCACCAGCACATCTGGTACATTGACGAGGGGATTATCGTCTTGATAACCGACGACCAGATCATCCGTGATGATGACTTGATCGCCACTACGTAAATCGGTACTGATGTCGAGTTTCATGGTTTTGCGGTTGCGTGGCGCAGATTCTAAGATTTTGCCCCGTTTTTTCATCGTCTCTAATTTTTTCAGGCGACCTTTTGCTTGTGCCGTCCAACGACTGCCCATGTGCTTGCGGATATAATCCATCTCTTTGGCGATGAATTCTTGCTGAGCATCAAATTTCTTTTGGAGTAGTTCACGGCGCTCTTCACGTTGTTTGAGATAATGCGTGTAATTCCCACGATATACTTCGAGATGTTTAAACTCCAACTCCCATATAGTCGAAGCGAAGTTGTCAATAAAATAGCGATCATGGCTGACTGCTAAAACTGCCCCTGAAAATGACTTCAAAAAATTCTCCAGCCATTCCACAGCATAAATATCAAGGTGGTTGGTCGGCTCGTCGAGGATCAGTAAATCGGGTTCTTCTAGTAACAGACGACACATCAACGCGCGGGTTTTCTGCCCACCGGATAATGTTGGGAGTGTTTGTTCATATTCTTCTTTGGTAAATCCGACCCCCGTGAGCACCATCTTGATGCGCGTTTCATAGGTATATCCACCAAGGCGTTCAAACTCCGCCTGCAATGGCCCGTAGCTTTCGAGTGCTGCATCGTAGGTATCGGGATCCGCCATTTGCTCTTCTAATTTAGCAAGCTCCGCTTCCATCGCTCTTAAGTCTTCAAAGGCTTTGAGTTGTTCTTCCCATATAGTATGCTCGCCCGCTAGTTCAGGGCGTTGTGGGAGATACGCCACACGGGTTTGTTTGGCTTTGGTGACTTGTCCATCCGTTGGAATATCAAGCCCAGCGAGAATATTAATTAGGGTAGTTTTGCCTGCACCATTCGGACCGACGACAGCGATGCGTGATTTTGGTGGGACTTCCGCTGTCAGCTCACTAAAAACTTCATCAGGTCCATAAAATTTACTAACTTTATTGGCAACAAGGAGTGTCATAGGTGTTTTAAGGTTCGCTAATTGGACATCATGCCCCGCATTATATCATGCGACTATCCAATCAATAAGGATAGTCCGGTAAAACTGAACCAAACCTACGTCAATATTGCTTCACAATCTTGATCATTTGCTTTAATTTTCTTTTTCAAACAGACTATCATGTGATTTCAATCATTATCATGCAAAAAATGTCATACAATGATAACTGTAATGTAGGCGATAAATGGCAGTAATTATGATTGGTGATGCATTGCAGACGCTTTTTAAGCAACCTGCTCTGATGTGGGAGGGGTTAATTCGCCCTAATCCCAAAATTACAAAGAGAGAGCAAAAGCAACATGCCCGTTTATTATCTGGGATGTTGATTGTTGCATCGCTGGTTCTTTCATTGATCGTGATAATTGTTGGGCTATTGGATGCACGTGACCTCACAAGTAGTGCCGTTATCGTTGCCTATGTTACGATCACATGGTGTCTTGTTTTATATTTTATAAATCGTGCTGGATACTTTATGTGGGCACGCCGCTTATTTATCATCTATTTTGGTGTAGTGCTCACAGCTCTTGCTTACATTGATGGCACACCCTCAGGCATATTGCCTTTTGCTGTTATCCCTGTGATGCTTGTAGGCATTTATTATCCGGGCAAATGGATTTATGTAGCGGCAACAATTGTACTGATAACAACTTTTTTGCTAAACCAGATGATGTATACTAGCGACCACTTCTGGGATCTGCAAGTTGGTTGGTATTTTCTGATATTTGCCTGTGGATTGAGCATTGTTTTTGTGCACCATAAATACACACTCGAAAAAATCCATATCCAAAATTTAGAGGATGCAAATTACCAATTACGCGAATCTGAACAGTTGTTAGAACAACGTGTCGCCGAACGTACGGCAGAGCTTCAACAAGCATATGAAGAGATGGAAGCTCTAAACCATATCAAGGACGAATTCGTCTCTAATGTCTCGCATGAATTACGCACGCCGATTAGTAGTATCAAATTACAGATGTATCTCCTCAAACAAACAAGTGTGCCTCAACAAGAAAAATATATTAATGTACTCAACCGCGAAACAGATCGGCTCAACAACTCAATTGAATCCCTGTTGCAATTATCACGCCTTGACCAAGATCACCATAAACTGGATTTCAAAAAGATCAACTTAAATGAGCTGGTTGAACAATATGTAGCAGACCGTAAAATTTTAGCAGAAACAAAACAACTGACCTTGCAATCGATGCCGGAAGTTGAAGACGGAGTATGGATATTAGGTGATGCCAATCTGATCGGACAAGTGCTGAGTATTTTATTGACGAATGCATTTAATTACACGCCTAATGGCGGGTGCATCACCGTCACTGCATCTATTATTTCTGAGCATAATGCAGTCAAGTGGGGTCAATTGAGCATACAAGACACAGGTATTGGCATTGCACCTGATGAACAAGCGAAGTTGTTCACACGTTTCTATCGTGGGAATGCAGCGATTGAACGTAAGATTTCAGGAACAGGACTAGGGTTATCAATTGCTAAGGCGATTGTGGACACGCATCATGGTCGCATCAGCGTACACAGCACCGGCATTCCGGGTGAAGGTACAAATTTTAATATACAGTTACCCTTAACAAAATAAAGTTCACGTCAATGTAGCTTCAGTTTCCTCCCAAATGAATAGAAACACATTCGAATCAGCCACAGATTCATATGTCAGATGATACAAATTGGGATGTAGTCGCACTATTTTTAGACTGCCCACTTTTTCCTTCTTTTCAGTGCACGTAATGCGGTGGCGATGCTCATTGTAGTGCGTCAGCCGTCATCAGAGACCTGCGGTCGGCAATAGGTTTTATCAAGTCTTCTTGAATGTCCAAATTGCTTTTGCATCCGAATTTTCTGAATGCTGACAGCTCATGGCTAACAGCTTTCCTCAGTGCCCGTAATACGGTGTCTACGCGCATCGTAGGGCAAATAGGCTACTGCAATGTGATTTTGTTCATGCTGGCGATTGTGGAAATCACGTTTCAGTGCCCCGTAGGGCGTAAGTAGTCCTCAGATTAGATTGTTGAACAGATGGGCGAAACGGAGAGTTCGTTTCAGTGCCCCGTAGGGCGTAAGTAGTTCTCAGACACGTAATCCTGCAAGTATTTGCTGGGTTTAAAGCCTCGTTTCAGTGCCCCGTAGGGCAAATGGTCTACTGCAATTACACGCTCATCGTCTGATAGCTCTAGAATTTGGAAGTTTCAGTGCCCCGAAGAGGGAAAGAACAGATTACGTTTTTTCGTAATCAAGTCTTTTACAAACTTTGCTTGATTACGTTTCTTTCTCATAAAACGTAATCAAG
>DIYL01000050.1 GCA_002428985.1 Anaerolineales bacterium UBA6055
GGTATCGGTGTCCGGGTTTATCTAACAGCAATTCTCAAATAACAAATCAGCTTAAAATAAAGGATTAATCATGAACCAAGATCAACTCAACCTAATCAATAATGCCAAAAATGACATGTACAAACTCTATCTTGCGATGAAAAAGCTGGAAGACGATGCCATCATCACCGACTCAAAAACCGAATACCAGTGCTTGACAGAAGCCGTTGAGAATAAAAACTATGTCGTTCTCGATACCGAAACCATCGGGTTATATGACGGTGAAATCATCGAAATTGCCATCATCGATCACAACGGCAACACCCTGATGGATCAGCGAATTCAACCGCACAATGAGATTCCTCAGGAATCATCTGATGTACATGGTATCTACCATGAAGATGTTGTGGATTGCCCCTTCTTCGAAGATGTTGTTGTCCAGATCAAAGGAAACCTGGCGGGTAAAGATGTGGTTGTCTACAACGCCAAATATGATCGCAAAATGCTCCACAAATCCGCTGAACATGCTGGTATTGAACGGATCAATTGGAAGAGTTTTAGTAATTGGATTTGTGCCATGGAAACATTCTCACCAATTTATGGAGAGTGGAACGATTATCACCAGAACTATCGCTGGCAGAAGTTGACGACAGCTGCAGCATATTATGGGGTTGAGGTTGAGAATGCGCACACTGCTTTGGGAGACTGTCTCATGACACTCGGTGTTGTCCAGAATATGGTCAAAGACAAACATGACGGTTGAGTCATCCGATTCGCAACACAATGGTATTCAGCTTCAGGGTGAGTGCAAGTCACCCGAAGACCGCGATATTCACCGATTTATCTTACTCGTACAACGAATCATCCAACGGAGTGCAGACAATGAAAACAGTGGGGTACATACGCGTATCGACCGATGAACAAATTGATGGCTATTCGCTTTCTGCTCAAGAAAAAGCCATCCGGGATTTTGCCAACCTTCGCGGTTGGCACATCTCGCATATCTACATCGAAGCTGGACGTAGTGCCAAGGATGATAAACGTCCACAATTCCAACAAATGATTGAGGATGCCAAACAGGGTCATTTTGATGTCATTGCCGTCCACAAGTTGGACCGTTTCTCTAGGAGTCTCATCGATTGTATGACCTATCTCAATATGTTGAATGAGCACAAAGTTGCATTTGTCAGTGTCACCGAAGACTTTGATTTCACCACTCCCATTGGCAAAGTCATTCTCGCTATGCTGGCTGCCTTTGCTCAATGGTATCTCGACAACCTCTCAAATGAGGTCTCCAAAGGCAAGAAGGAACGGGCTCGCAAAGGTGGCTGGAATGGCACACTTTCGTTTGGCTATACTACACCTCAACGGCTGCGAGAAAAATCCATAGCGCTAGACAAAAAGCTGAAACTAGGAGACATCGACCAAGAGAATTACCATGAAGAAAGACAACTGATTGATAAAACACTAGCAACGTATACCACTCTATCTGATACTGATGCCATTCCGTGCCCCTTCGATAGCCCAGCTGTTATCCTAGCTTACGAAGCTTATGCCACCGGGGCTGAATCTGATCGATCCATTGCCCAATTGCTCAATGATAGTGGCTACCGCATCTCATCTCGTAAGAAAAATAGTCCATTCTTGACGGATACTGTAGGAAACATCTTAAAAAACAAGTTTTACATCGGGATGACCAGCTATGGGGAAAAGGTAAAAGGATTAGAGAGAAAGTGGATTCAAGGCATCCATGATTCTATTATTTCTGAGGATCTATTTTACACAGTACAGTCAATACGTGAAAAACGTGCAGAACGGTATAACGCACAGCGGGTTGGCAAGAAAAATACCTATCCACTTACATCTGTTCTCAAATCTGTAGAGCCCAATGGATCTTGGAGGGGACAGGTTGCCCGTGGCAAAAGACGATATATTCGTCGTGCTGTACCTGGTGTTTTACCGGGTAAAGTTATTTTTGCTGAAGATCTAGAAAACAACATTGGGAACTTTCTTAAATCTCTACAAATCCCACAAAATTGGCAATCCATGATTGAGACAAAACCCATGAACAGTAAACCCATTGAAGCCAAGCAACTACAAGCAAAACGTAAACAGTTAGAGCGGTTGCAAAATCTTTATCTGTTAGGCGATATTTCTGAAGATGACTTTCTCAATCAGCGCATTCAATACAAAGCAGATATTGAGAATTTAGAGGCACGGGTATTTTCTAATTCAGAACAAATTATAAAGATGGGTAGATTGATTGAAAATGTTGGTGAAGTCTGGGAGTTAGCGTCATTGGAAGAAAAACAACTACTTACTAAGCAACTATTTCATTATGTTTATATGAAGGATAAGGAAATTGTTGCCGTAGAGCCGTCAGCAATCCTGTGGGAACTACTGACGGGTACCACTTACGGAGAGGACAGGATTCGAACCTGCGGTACCCGCGAAGGTACAACCGCTTAGCAGGCGGCCCCAATCAACCACTCTGGCACCTCTCCTTACTTACAACACTATAAACTTTTTAAATGGGTTAAGGCGGAGAGGACAGGATTCGAACCTGCGATACCCTTGCGGGTATAATGGTTTTCAAGACCATCGCCTTAAACCACTCGGCCACCTCTCCAACTATATCCAAGTTTAGATGTGGCAAAGAAAATAATAGCATACCGCACATGTGGTGTCAATGAATGAACCGAAAATTCAATTTGCGTCAACTGTTGAGGCAACCTCTTTTCTCAACTATACTTCTAATGAGTTGACTTAGAGGATGCACCAAATGATTGTCTTGTTAGTTGCCCTATTATATATCGGCATCATGATACACTTGGCAAATCTAGAAATTATTCATCAGAAGAAACAGCCACTCCTAAATGCCATGCAAATTGGATTCGTCATATTATTGATTATGTGGTTAATGAATGCTTTGGTATTTATTTTGATACCACCCGACCAAGTCAATGATCCTACTTTAGCAACACAAATTGGACGAGTCGATTCATCTACAGCACTGTTTTTTGTTGCAATAGCAATGCTTGGTATCGGCACAATTCTTTATATGACACGCTCGGATGACCCATATTATTGGCTAGCGCGCATTATCTCACGTAAAGCACCGTCGCCAGTACCAACTTATAATCCAGACTCTAGCATCCATCGTCTTGCCGTGATTTTGATGATTTTTCAGGGAATCGCCATACTCTGGACATTGACATCATCTGGTGGTTTAGAGGGGCTGGATCTTTCTTACACGAGTTCGCTGCAAGCACTTGGAGATCTTGCAAGTGGTGGGCTTGTCTATATTACGGTTACGTTGATGGGTATTGGTTGGATGGTGCGACGCGATACACGCCAAGTTATCCAAAGGCTGAATCTTAGACTGCCGACACTAAAAGATTGGATATGGGGTATTGGAGTAGCACTCCTGCTCTATGTCATGTTGCTCATCGCTACAACTATCTGGACACTTGTTGTACCCGCAGAAGTAATCGAACAACAAACCGTCGCCTCTTCTCAATTATTTGAAGCCTTCAATAGTTCACTTATACTCGGATTTTTGCTAGCCGTGATTACAGGCGTTAGTGAAGAAATATTATTTCGAGGTGCACTTCAACCTGTTTTCGGTATTATTTTGACATCACTATTTTTTACAATCTTACATGTACAATATGCTCTGACACCCGCCACACTCATCTTGTTCATCGTATCACTTGGGTTCAGTTGGGCACGTCAACGTGCTAGTACAACAGCAGCAATCATAGCTCACACAATTTATAATTTCATTCCATTTCTACTTTTCACTCTGGCCACAAACACAGGTGTTGCTTAATGAAAAAATTTCTTGTTATCATCCTATCCCTGCTCATTCTCCCATCTGTATTTGCACAAGACGATGATCCATTAACAGTTAATGATTTATACACTTGGTCACATATACTGTATTTTCCACAACAAATTGAGTTCGAACTACTTGGTAAACGTAGAGAATCTGTGATTGAAACCCTGACATTAACAATCGATTACGACAACGTCGAGCCTGTTACGATAGAATTAGAACCTGAGATTGGTATACCAACAGGTGCAGGAACACTTTACAAGTATATGTGGGTTATCCCTGACGATATACTCCCTCCACTATTTTCGACAATTCGATACCGGTGGAACATTACAACAACAAGCGGACAAGATGTTATTGCATTAGATAATTTCCCATTTGAAGATACACGCATCACGTGGATACGTAGTGATGATATGGCATCACGCGTCGATATTTATCACGCACAAAATCAAGTCGATCCAGATGATATTCGCACAGGTATCCAAGACACATATGATTTACTGTTCGCCAACTCAGATAATAACCAGACCTATAAATTACTAATCTATCCAGACTCAGTTCCAGTCGGGTGTGCAGTTAATGAAGATAATGCACCGATTATCATAATAGAAGAAAATAGCGAACCCGAAGAAATAGAATGCGACCTCAATTTAGTAAATCGTATTTTCAGCGAAGGGGATTTTATACTATTCGATCAAACGGGTGTTTCTAGCATTCAACAATCACTGATCGAGCTATTTGTAGAGCTCTATTATATAGACATCTGGGGAGATACAGATGTTCCTGCTTGGTTCTTAAGTGGTTTACAGCGGTTCTATGATCCACGTCCTGATAGCGGAGCACTCGTTATCGCACAGCAACGCCAACGATCCGATGACTTATTGACTTTAGATCAACTCGCGAATGAACCATCAGATGAAAATTTACGCGATATCTGGGACGCCCAAAGCACAGGCTTAGTTTTGTATATTGCTGATACCATTGGCGTTGATAATCTAATTGATTTCGCAAATAATCTAAGTGATGCAGAGACATTTGAAGATGCATATGAGGACGCAACGGGCACGAATTTAGACTTACTATTATTATCATGGCAAGATTGGTTATTCCGTTCATCGACTGAAGATGATTATCTGTATCATCCCTATCTATCTGATACAGCAACACCAACTATTACACCAACAGCAACCAACACACCGACAGCGACTTATACACCATCGCTCACACCTGATGTGACAAGTACATTACGCCCGACATTCACACCTATACCACCGACAGCAACGATCACCCCGTTACCTGCACAAAGTTTCTCGGTACAAGATACAGAAACCCCACCAACACCTGTGACACAAACAACGGAGCAACCGATCATTACAAATGATGAGGATTTTGTCACCCGTGCAGCGATAGGTGGTAGTGTGATTTTATTGCTTTTAATTGTGCTATTTTTTGTTTTACGACAACGATAATCTCTACGAGGACTAATGATAAATCTCTACGAATTGAGTTTTGATGAATTAAGCGACTATGTTGTTCAACTCGGTGACAAAAAATTCCGTGCCAAACAACTTTGGAATTGGCTATACAATCGTCGGGTTGATAACTTCGATGCAATGCAAAACTTACCGAATACACTCATCGAAAAACTCAAAGAAAACGCAACATTAGGTACACTTAATTTAGTTGCGCAGGAAAACAGTGGTGACGGTACAGAAAAACGTCTATATCGACTACATGATGGACAACTTATTGAGTCAGTGTTGATGCCATACGAAGATGATCGCCGCACTGCCTGCATTTCATCACAAGCAGGATGTGCAATGGGTTGTGTATTCTGTGCCACGGGGCAAATGGGATACTCACGCAATCTTACAGCAACAGAAATTTTCGAGCAAGCGATGCGATTTGCCCGTGAGCTTGAAGCTGATGGTGATCGATTGAGTAATGTTGTGCTTATGGGTATGGGCGAACCTTTCCATAATTATGATGCAACCTTAACTGCTGTTCGTCGTTTGATGGATGATCTTGGCATTGGTGCACGTCACATCACCATTAGTACAGTCGGGCTTGTTCCTCAGATTCGACGTTTTGCCGACGAAGGCTTACAAGTCAGACTCGCTGTAAGCTTGCATAAAGCCGATGACACTGAACGATCTGCATTAATGCCTGTAAATAAACGCTGGAATATTCAAGAACTCATTGACGCCTGCAGATATTATACAGAGCAAACCAATCGGCGCGTCACGTTTGAATGGGCGGCAATAGCTGATGAAAACGACACACCCGCAGAAGCACATAAATTAGGGCGTTTACTGGCAGGATTACTCTGTCATGTAAATATTATTCCGCTAAATCCAACCGGAGGCTATTCCGGTATGCCAGCTGATTCCAGCAAAATCGAGAAATTCATCAACATCTTGAATCATTATAACGTCAATGCAACAGTTCGTGTCCGACGTGGTATTGATATTTCAGCAGGATGTGGACAACTCAAAACAGCCGTTATTCGGGCTGATGAAATCAATTAGTAAGTCAGTATATAGGAGATAATCAGATGGAATATGTCAACTTAGGCAATACCGGGCTCAAGGTCTCGCGTATTTGTCTTGGTATGATGAGCTATGGCACCCCCCATTGGCGTGAGTGGGTGCTTGACGAGGAACAATCGCGCCCCTTTATCAACAAAGCAGTTGACAGTGGCATCAACTTTTTTGATACAGCGAATATGTATTCTTTGGGGGTCAGCGAAGAAGTAACAGGTAAACTGCTACGCGAATGTTTGCCACGCGATGAGTATGTTCTAGCAACAAAAGTCTACTTCCCTTTAAAGCAAATCCCCAATGGTGGAGGACTTTCTCGTAAACAGATTATGTTTGCTATTGATGAGTCCCTCAAACGGTTAGGAACTGACTATGTTGATCTGTATCAAATTCATCGCTGGGATTATGAGACCCCTATCAAAGAAACGATGGAAGCACTACATGACGTTGTCAAAGCAGGTAAAGCACGCTATATCGGTGCATCCAGCATGTGGGCATGGCAATTTGCAAAAGCACAACAAATCGCCGAAACAAATGGTTGGACGAAATTCATCTCAATGCAAAATCACTATAACTTAGTGTATCGAGAAGAAGAACGCGAGATGATGCCATTATGTATCGATCAAGGTGTAGGGGTTATTCCATGGAGTCCATTAGCACGCGGATTCCTTGCAGGTAACCGCACACGAAAAGACTGGGGTGAAACGCAACGCGCAAAAATCGATACAATGGCACAGAATTACTATTATCAAGATGCAGACTGGGACATCATTGATGCCCTCAGAATTATTGCAGGTAATTTGGGAAAATCTCCAGCACAAGTTGCGTTAGCGTGGCTGATGCATAAAACAGGAGTACACAGTCCAATTGTTGGTGCAACTAAAATGTACCAGCTTGAAGAAGCGATTGATTCTGTTGATATTCAACTCAGTGACGACGATATACAAGCTCTAGAAGCACCGTATCAAGTCCGCCCAGTACTTGGACACAGTTAACATCCAAATATCACTAAGAGGGTGATACCTCGTATTACCCTCACCCCCACTTCAACTAATCTAAAATAGACTGCATAATTGTTGTCAATTGTTCGACAGTGGATACCTTATGCCGCTTATCATTGATGAAAAATGCTGGTGGTATTTTTGCCCGACTTTGTTTTGCACTTTCATATGTTGATCAATAGTTTGTGTAATTTGCGGCAATCGCATGCCTGCATCAAAATCTTCTACGCTTAAGCCAATTGCCTGTGCATGGCTTCGTAAATCCGATGGTGATTGTTGTGTTTGATATACAAACAAACGATCATACATTTCCCAGAACTTATTATGTTGTGAAGCAACTTCTGAAGCCCTAGCAGCATCATAGGCGAGAGGGTGCTTATCTAGTAGCGGTAGGTGACGGTAAGCGTAAACCAAATCATCCCCGAATACTTCTTGCAATTGTTTTACAGTCAAACGCGCTTCGCGGGTAAATGGGCATCCAAAATCACCATATACAACTAACTGTATCGGCGCAGATAAATGTCCTTGTATATGATCGTTTTCGTTAATGGATGTTACCAAATCTGTGTTTTTGTTGAAAAAGCACATTATTATCATCAGGTTTGATCTCGATTAAAACAAAAAATACCCCAGCCTCATTAGACTGAGGTGAGGTATTTTCTACAATTCGATCTAGATTGGTCAATTACAGCGCAACTATTTCATCTGGATCAGTTGCACTACGGCTGGATTGATATGGTTTATTCTTGAGGACTTCCTCAATACGGGTTTCAAGTTCTGCCGTCCATTCAACATCCAATGCTTTGATGTTACTAAGAACATGAGCTGGTTTACTGGCACCTGTGATGACACTATCAACATTCTGATGATTCAATGCCCAAGCCAATGCCAACGCGGACATGTCCACGCCAATGTCATCTGCGATTGCCTTAATGCCTTTTGCTTGTTCAATACGTCCTGGTGCGATGTTCTCTTCCATCCATTTGAATTGTGTCGCACGGCTACCTTCGGGGACACCATCGTTATATTTACCGGTGAGAACACCGCCAGCAAGTGGACTCCAGACAACCAAACCAAGCGCATGGTCGCTGACAACATCTTCAAGATCACCTTCAACAACATGACGATCCAACATATTATAAAGTGGTTGTTCAACAACAGGTTTGTATGCTTTAAAATCATCAGCAATACGAACGGCTTCATCAATATATGCCGCGTCCCACATGCTTGTACCCCAATACAAGATTTTCCCCTGACGGATGAGATCATCGATTGCACGAACTGTTTCTTCAGTAGTTGTATTGATGTCATAGCGGTGGCAGAAAAAGATGTCGATATAGTCTGTGCCAAACCGTTTGAGTGATTTTTCTACCGATTCAAAAATATGTTTGCGGGATAACCCTTGATCATTAGGATCATTACTTTGCGGCCAGTATGCTTTGGTGCTGATTACAAGTTTGGTACGGTCTTTATTTGCGATCACTTTACCAACGGTTTCTTCAGCCTTACCTGCTGCATATGCATCTGCGCAGTCGATGAAGTTGATACCATTATCAATTGCTGTGTTAATGCATTCTTCAGCTGTCTTAAATTCAACAGCAGAGCTACCATAAGTCAACCACGCACCCAATGAAATTGAGCTAACCTTCATGCCAGTTACGCCTAAACGACGATATTCCATGTCTTTCTTCCCTTCTTAAAATGAATAAATCATTATGAATCTTTCACATACCGATTATACACTTGATTCAAACGATGTTGAATTAACGCCACTTTAACTACCCACAATCATTTGCCTTCGGTATATATCCCAAGTAACATGATGAGATAAATCTAATTTAGATAGGAGAAACTCATGCACTACGACGACATCAAAATTGCCCCCTCAATATTGGCGGCAGACTTTACGAAACTAGGTGATGAGGTTACACAAGCACAAGATGCAGGTGCAGATATGATCCATATTGATGTGATGGATGGGCGATTTGTTCCTAATATCACGATGGGGCCTCTGGTAGTTGAAGCAGTCAAACGCGCCGTCACAATACCTCTGGATGTGCACTTAATGATTGTTGAGCCAGAGAAGTATATTCAAACATTTGCTGATGCTGGCGCAGACTCGATTACAGTTCATATTGAAGCATGCCCACACCTACATCGTGTCCTTTGGCAAATCCGTGAAACTGGCTGTAATGTAGGCGTTGCAATTAATCCACATACCCCACCAGAGACACTCGCAGAAATTCTGAATTTAGTCGATATTATTAATGTGATGACTGTTAATCCAGGGTTTGGAGGGCAATCATTTATTCAGCGCATGACATCAAAAATCGCAACCTTAAGAGCAATGGTCAGCAAAGAACAACTCGATATCGATATTGAGGTCGATGGTGGCATAAATGACAAGACAATCTCATCAGCAGTACAATCTGGTGCAAACCTCATGGTAGTCGGGTCAAGTATCTTCGGGCATCCCAAGGGCATTCAAGCAGGATTTGATGATTTGCATAAAACCCTACAGAACGAGTTGGAATAAAAATCCGATAAATTCGCATCAAGATAAACACTTATGGTGTTATAGTAAGTGAGGCAACACTTCACTTATTAAACTAGATTCAGGATGTATCATGGCAGTTCGAGTGGCTTCACAAACAATTGATGGGCATGATCTAAAATTACTCTTAAGAGCAGGCGTTTCGTGGGTGTCACAACATGCCGATGCAGTCAATCACATGAATGTATTTCCTGTTCCTGATGGAGATACTGGAACCAATATGTATCATACGCTTAAACGGGCGTACGAAGAAGTCGAGCCACTCAACACAGACGATATATCCTTTATTGCTAGACGATTTGCGCATGGCGCATTGATGGGAGCACGTGGAAATAGCGGTACGATTCTATCGCAAATTTTCAAAGGGTTTGCTAACGGATTAGGTGATAATGAAACACTGTCTGCCAAGCTTATGGTCAATGCCTGTCAACATGCGGTTACCCTTGCCTATCAGTCGGTAAAAGAACCTGTAGAAGGTACGATTCTCACTGTCACGCGCGAAGCCTCTGAAGCCTTAACAGAGCAATATAACGGAGAAATGACACTTAATCAGGCGCTTGATATTCTCACGGAAGCTGCTGAGAAATCATTACATAATACGCCAAACTTGTTACCTGTACTTAAGGAGGCGGGTGTCGTTGATTCTGGTGGCATGGGATTATTTTTCTTCTTACAAGGAATGGCGCGTTTAAAAGACGGAGAAAAAATCCAAGATTTTGCATCTATCAGTAATGCAACCGCCGACATACCGGATTGGGAAACAGCCCTCATCCCAGAAGATGAAGAAGGTTATGGATATGATGTCCAATTCTTGATGATTGGAGATAAGATGGATGTTGCTAACGTCCGTCAAGACTTTGAAAACATGGGTTGGTCGGTCGTGGTTGTTGGCGACGAGAACATGATTAAAGTCCATATACATGTCCACAATCCAGCTGACCCAATCGCATATGCGATAGAATTAGGAGCAGAGTTAGACGATATTGTTGTCGAAAATATGCAACGTCAATATCAAGACTATGTAAAAAACCGCCAGTCTAACAAGACGCCAACATATGATATTCCAGCACACGATGTTGCTGTGATTAGTGTCGCAGTTGGTGAAGGTATTCAGGCTGTTTTACATGACTTACGATCGACCCATGTTATATCCGGTGGGCAGACGATGAATCCGAGCACAGAAGATTTCCTTAACGTGATCGACACATTACCAACCAACAAAATTATCATTCTACCCAATAATAGCAATATAATCCTCACAGCAGAACAAACCGCAAAGCTTATTACATCTAAGGATATTCGCATCATTCCGACAAAGACAATCATGCAAGGCATCAGTGCGATGGTTGCTTATGGGTTCGACGCAGACTCAGATATTGACTTGGATAATATGGTGGAAAATATGCAAGAAGCGGTTGGATATGTGCAATCAATTGAAATTACACAAGCAATTCGTTCGACTGAATTCGAGGGTAAGAGTGTCCGAAAAGGGAATTATCTTGGCATCTTAAATGGCAAAATTGAGGCATCGCACGCTACAATTGAAGCCACGATTGAAGCGGTTTTTAGTGCGCTTGAAACAGATGAATATGAACTTGTGACTGTCTATTATGGTGATGGAATTTCATCAGAGTCAGCAAATGAGCTTATTGAGCGTTTATCAAATGCGATAAAAGGATTAGAATTTGAAATCGTCCATGGTGGACAACCTTTATATCCGTATTTGATTAGCGTTGAATAATGCCAAACATTCATATTGTCACAGATAGCGGTGTGCGTTTTTCGAATCCTCGCTTGATAAAACATTATCCTGTAACGATCTTACCCAACGAAATTGAGATTGGCGGTAAGCGATACAAAGAAGACATTGACCTTTCAACAGAGGATGCTTTACAACTGATTGGGATGCAAACACGCCCCCCAAAAGTCATCCCGCCATCTGAAAGTGATTATGCTGAACTTTTTGCAAAGTTGTCTCATCATTACGATGCGATTATCTCAATTCACCCATCCCGCGAACTATCAGAAAGTTGGCAAAACGGACGACGTGCAGCTCAACAAGTCTCAGGACAATGCGAAATTGCAGTCGTTGATTCACAGTCGCTGTGCGCGGGGCAAGGCATGCTCATTCGTGTTGCAGCTCGTGCCGCGCAAGAAGAAGCAACCGTTGAAGATGTAATTCAAGCAGTTCGCGGAGCTGTTGAACGCATCTACTCTGTATATTATGTCAATGACTTGAATTATTTGCGCCTCAACAACATCATGAAAACGTCCCATGCGATTCTGAGCACCAAGCTGAAAATTAAGCCGTTCATCAGCTTAGAAGAGGGTAAATTGATCGTCATTGAAAAAGTCCGTACACGATCACAAGCTATAGAACGATTGGTCGAATTTCTGGTAGAATTCTTGGAGTTGGATGATTCAGTAATTTTACAACATCGTCCCAACATCAGTGAAGAGACCCGTTTGTTACAAGATCGCTTATCGGTCGAGTTCCCGGGGCAACACTTCCCGTTTACGATGTATAGCCCAACAATGGCGAGTTACCTTGGTTCAACAGCTATTGGTGTTGCTGTATTAGAAAAAGAAGTGGATGATCTAGATTATGACTTCTAAGCAAATTCGCATTACAGCCGATAGTGTCTGCGATTTACCTGCAGATATTTTGTCGGAGCTAAACATTAAGCTTATTCCAACTTATGTCAATATTGGCGATGAGAGCATTCCAGACGATGGTGTTTCACTCAATCGTGAAGAGTTTTATCAGCGGTTACCTTCTTTGTCATCACAACCGACAACCGCCGCCCCCTCACCTGGAGATGCGGAATCATTTTTCCGTGATGTAATCGAAGATGGTGCCGATCATGTCATCTCAATCCATGTCCCTGCAAAACTAAGTGGTGTCTATAACACCATGCGCCTCGGTGCAGAAGTGGTTGATAAAGAAAAAATCACACTCGTCGATAGCCTACAATTGACGTTGGGTATTGGGATGCAGGTGTGGGTTGCAGCTGAACTCGCACAAGAGGCTGACAACGTCCATGAAATCGTATCAGCAATCGAACGTGTGCGCCAAAATACTGAACTGTACGCAATTATCGACACAATGGAATATCTCAAACGCAGTGGGCGTGTTAATTCGCTAGTCGCGAATATCGGTAGTCTACTTAGAATCAAACCGATTGTACGTGTATGGGATGGAGATATTGAATCCCATGCCAGAGTCCGTACATGGTCGCGCGCTGTCAATAAATTACGTGAACTTACGCGTACAGAAGCCCCATTAGATCGATTGGCTGTCATGCACATTGCTAATCGAGATGGTGCGGAAGCATTCTTAGAATCTATCCAAGACATCGCACCAGAAAAAACTGTTATCATAGAAGTTACACCTACCCTCGGCACACATATTGGCCCAGGTTCTATAGGTGTTACCACATTGAGTAAAAACTGGAGGCAGTAATCAATGCCGTCTGCATTAGAAACATTAGTCAAAATTTTAAAATTAGAGCGTGATCAAGGTGGCAAAGATAGTGCTGTTATCGGCGGTCTAGGCTCATTTACCAAGGGCTGGGAAACACAAGCCCGCGAACAAGCTCGACGCCCTCTACATCATATCCTGATAGATGAAATTACCGATACGCTAGGGGATTATCAAGATTTAGAAACCCGCGAAGAACGTGTTGAAAAAATCGTCTATTTATTAGATCGAATTACCAATCGTATTCCACCACCACAACAATACAAAGACCGTCTCCCGCATTGGGAAGGTCAAATGGAAACACAAGATAACACACGAGAAGACGACTCGCCGCCTCAACATAAGAAAACCCATTCAGATCGGCGAGAGGCGAAGCCACAGCCGGATCGTCGTAATCGATTTAATGAAGACTTTGAAGAAGAAAATAGCTCATGGGATGAAGATTATACAGGTGGTACAGTAACTCACGAACTTGATATCAAGCCGATGCCGACGCTTGCAAGACCGCCTCGTATCTCACGCCCAGACCGAACTTTAGAAGAAGAACGTGAAATTTTAGCAGAGCAAGAACAATCGACAACACAAGTCAAGGGTATTGGTGGCAAACTATCAGGCCTGCTTGAACAGCTTGATTTGTATACCATTGCTGATATGCTGAATAATTTCCCACGTGATTTCCAAAACTACACAGAGTTTAAGTGTATCCGTGATCTTGTCCCGAATGAAGTCACCACAATCATTGGGACAGTCAGTCGCGCCAATGTCGTCATCGGAAAAAGTAATCGCAAGGATTTAGTGATTGATGTCGAGGATGGTTCAGGTAAAGCATTATCTGTTCGCTTCTTCTCTCAACATTATCTATCGTCCAAACTAAGGCATGGAAAGCAAATAGTCCTCAGCGGAAAAGTGACGATATACCGTAATCAGCTCCAAATGTCGAACCCAGAATGGGAGTATTTGGATGTTGAAAATTTACATACGGTTGGCATTGTGCCTGTTTATCGGATGACAAAGGGACTTAAACCGCGTCTATTCCGTAAAACAATGAAAAACCTTGTCGATGAGTGGGAAAGTAAAATGCCAGACCCAATCCCACAGACAGTATTAGATCGTACAGAATTAGCTAATCTGGGCTGGGCGATTAAACAAGCCCATTTCCCTGAAGGCTGGGATCATCTCGAACATGCTCGCAAGCGGGTGATATTTGATGACTTACTCATGCTCCAGCTTGCAATTCTTGGTAATCGGCGTGAGTGGCAATCCGTTGCTGGTCAAGCCCTCGATATTACTGATGATTTCCTTGAGTCCTTCATCACATCTGTATTCCCTTATGAACTAACCGGAGCACAACAACGTGCAATTGCAGATGTTCGCCGTGATGTATCACAACCTATTCCAATGAATCGTCTCATTCAAGGGGATGTCGGTGCAGGTAAAACCGCAGTCGCGACAGTAGCCATTGCGATGGCACTTTCCAACAGCAAGCAAGCTGCACTAATGGCACCAACAGGTATCCTAGCTGAACAACATTACCGAGGACTCAGCGACACCTTCAGTAAAATGGAAACCGACCAACGCCCTGTTATTGCATTATTAACCGGATCACTGACAGCATCTGAGCGAGAATCGATTTACCGAGGTATTGCCGATGGATCCATTGATATTGTGATTGGCACCCATGCAATCATTCAAGATGGTGTCGCTTTTAAAGATTTAGCCATTGCTGTCATTGATGAACAACATCGTTTTGGTGTAAATCAGCGTGGTAGCTTACGAGGTAAAGGATATAATCCACATTTGCTAGTCATGACTGCAACACCAATTCCACGGACGCTTGCGTTGACAATACATGCAGACCTTGATTTATCTGTCATTGATGAAAAACCACCAGGACGGCATCCAGTTGATACAAAAGTAATCGATCCAGCAGCACGCGAACGATTGAATGGTTTTGTGGAAGCCCAACTCGAACAAGGACGCCAAGCATTCTTTGTACATCCGTTGGTAGAAGAATCAGAGACAATTGATACAGCCTCAGCAGTTGAAGCATTTGAACGCCTCAGTAAAGTGTTCTTCCGTTATCGTGTTTGCTTACTCCATGGGCGGATGTCAGCGGTCGAAAAAGACAAAATCATGGCAGAATTTGCCAACCATGAATACGATGTCATGGTTACAACATCTGTTGCTGAAGTCGGTGTGGATGTACCAAACGCCAGTGTGATAGTCATTGATGGCGCTAACCGTTTTGGTCTGGCGCAACTCCACCAATTTAGAGGACGTGTCGGACGCGGGTCACATCAATCGTATTGCTTCTTAATACCGGATAGCGGTTCAGATGTTTCAATCGAGAAAATTAAAGCCTTCAAACGTGGCGATATTTTTGAAATCGATATGAGTGTTCAAGAAAAACGCTTATCGGCAATGGAAGAAACCAATGATGGTTTCCGGCTTGCAGAGATGGACTGGAAACTACGCGGTGCAGGCGATTTGCTAGGTACACGTCAAAGTGGACGTAGTAATTTACATATGATCGAACTAATGTCACCAGATCTTGTTGAACTGGCACAACAAGAAGCCCGCACGTTGTATGAGGAAGATCCAGACTTGCAATTGCCAGAACATCTATTGCTAGCCGAACGCATCAATATGCTATATAACGACTCAGGGGATGTCAGTTAGGCTACACCATATGACAAATTCAGAAAATCAAATGCCTTTGTTCGTAACACGTTGGCTCTATTATCTCACGTCAATATTCACGATTGTATTTGGTATGTTGCCTATGTCGAAAGTTATAGCAACTTTCCTCGGTATTAATCGAAAACCCTTCGTCATGAGCTTAAGAAACGGCTTAACGTTTAAAGTCCGTAACGCGATGGATTTATGGATCATCAAGGAAACATGTCTTGATCGTGATTATGAAACTTATGGCACATTATTAGTTCCTGGTTGGACAATCGTTGATATTGGTGGCGGGCTCGGCGATTTTGTTGTATATGCCTCATATACTGAAAATGCTGAAATACACGTCTATGAACCCTTTCCAGAATCACGTGATCTACTCAAAGAGAACTTGAAGCTCAATCAAGTAGATGATGTTTTTGTCCATGCAGAAGCAGTTGGTGCTGGCTATGGGCAGTCGTATCTAAACACCTCTACGGGGATCGCTGTCCGTCACAGCACGGCACAAATCAGGAATGATGAGGACTTAGCAATAGATTCTATTCCACTGGCGGAAGTTGTTAAACGTCTTAACAGCGGACACATCGACTTTCTCAAGATGGATTGTGAAGGTGCTGAATACGATATTCTGCTCAATGCAGATGATACGACCTTAAGTGCAATTTCGCGCATTTGTATGGAATACCATGATAATTTAACACCACATACCCATCACGAACTCGTCAATTTTTTATCCTCAAAAGGCTTCGATACCATAACCTATCGTAATCCTGCTCATAACGAAATTGGTTTTTTGTATGCGAAAAACACCTAATATTTAGCTTAAAGGTTTAAATTTTGATATAGTTAGGTTAAGGTTTAGGCTGACTATCTTGATTTAGCCCTTATGACCTATTGGCGCAATTTGTCGATTGGTATTACAATCACCTTGTACGAAGTGGAGACTTATTATGTCAAAACGCGGAATCGCGGTTTATCCAGCATCATTAGACCCAATACATTTTGGACATATTGATGTTGCGATTCGTGCATCTAAGTTTTTTGATCAAATCATCGTTGCAATTTATTCAACACCAAAGAACAAAAACGTATTATTTTCTGTTGATGAGCGAGTAGAATTAGCCCAAGAGGTTTTTGCAGATTATCCTAAGATAAAAGTTGCCAAGTATAGTGTACTCACAGTAAACTATGCACAATCCGTTGGAGCAATCGCGTTAATCCGTGGTTTACGTGTCTTTGGTGACTTTGAGTTTGAGTTTCGTATGGGCATTGCCAACAAGCAACTCGCACCAAACTTGGAAACAATCGCGATACTGTCAGACGAAAAATATATTCATATAAGTTCAAGTACAGTCCGTGAAATTGCACAACTTGGCGGTGATGTAAGCACAATGGTGCCACCCAACGTACAAGAAGCACTAAATATGAAATTTAATCATTGAGATTGTTACAAAAATGCGATTGAAGTCGTATCGGGAGGAAGCGGATGGATATCCAACATCTAGTTGATCGCTTAGAAGATTTGATTGATGAAGGTCGTCATCTTTTCGGCACAAAATACACGATGGTTGATGAAGAACGTGCACTGGAAATTATTGACCAGATGCGTATTTCTATACCAGAAGAAATAGAAAAAGCCGCTCGGGTGCTACAACAGCGAGATCGCGTTTTAGCAGAAGCCAACGAAGAAGCCGCACGTATAATCCAACAGGCACGCCAACAAAGCGAAACTATGGTCGATCAACACCAGATGGTACAACAGGCTAAAGTCCGTGCAGGGCATGTGATTGAACAAGCTAAAATTGAAGCAAAAAAGATCACAAATGAAGCCGATGGATATGTTCTTGGTCAACTTAAAGAGCTAGAAAACCAAGTTGCACGTAGCTTAGGGGAAATCCGTAACGGTATTGAGGTTATGCAACAAGAATCACCTCCAGAGCCTAAACCAATGGCGCAACCGCTCCATATGCCACGTCCAGTTGAATTAGAGCGTGAAACTGTTGAAATAGATACACCAGCGCAATTCAACGACCAACAACAATAGATTTGTTTTAGATTTCGTTATTCAGGGGTATTCTTATGGATACCCTTTTTGCGTTATACCACCCTCTCATGTCATAATAGGCGTATTAGAGATACTATTATGAGGAACAAAGACACCGATGCGATTGGTCTATCTCACATCTGGATGGGTGCTCGGCATACTACTACAAAGTACGCTATTTCCAATGGATACGCCGATTTGGATCATTGGACTTGTCTTGGCAGTGATACTTTCCGTTGCTACCAATCGCTATCCAAAGCAACGCTGGTATGCACTAGCTATCATCGCATTAATGCTCGGTGGTATCCGGCAATCGCTCGAGCCAAAAACAAGCGATGTAGCACAATACAACGGTAATAATGGAACAATCGAAGGTGTTGTAATTGATGAACCCGACATTCGCGACGATCGTATCCAATTACGGGTTACTACAGAGTCTATTTTTACGAATAACGATACTATTCCGACAAGTGGGCAAATATTAGTCGAAAGTCCTGTCCTAACAGATGTTAAATACGGCGATCGTATTCGTGCGACAGGTTCACTGATTACACCTGCAGAATGGGATACATTCTCATATGCAGATTATCTTGGGCGCCAAGGCGTATTTACGATCATGCCTTTTTCTGCTGTTGAAGTAACGGAATCTGGTTATGGAAACCCTATATTCACAGCACTATTTGACCTTAAGCAAATTGTACAAAACCAAATTACACAATCTTTACCCGAACCACAGGCAAGCTTACTAGTTGGCATTTTACTTGGTAATGAACGCGGGATTTCACCAGAACTCGCCGATGATTTTAGTCGTGTTGGTGCATCGCATGTAATCGCTATCAGCGGGTTTAATATGGTAATTATAAGTGCACTTATTATGCGCGTACTGCAACAGGCGTTTGGTGAACGAAGTCGAGTCGCACTCATCAGTGGTATTGTCATCATTGCTATCTATACTTTGTTTGTTGGTGCAAGTGCCGCTGTCGTACGAGCCGCATTTATGAGTATTCTGCTCGTCATTGCTGAATACCTCAATCGAAAAACCTATGTACCAGCATCTTTAGCTTTGGTGGCATTAATTTTATCTATTTTCCAACCGAGTGTATTGCAAGACGTTGGGTTTCAGTTGAGTTTTCTAGCAGTATTAGGCCTAGCCTTATTTGCGGACCCATTATCTGAACGATTCCGCAAATTTCTGGACCATCGTCTACCCTATCTGTATGCTAAAACAATACACACATTTTTGAATGAACCTCTTATCGTGTCGATTGCAGCACAAATCACAACATTACCGCTTATCGTTATGTACTTCGGGCAGTTATCGCTCATGTCAATTCCGGTCAATGTACTAATTGTTCCAATCCAAAGTTATGTCTTAGTCTTTGGGATGCTAGCAGTTGGTATCTCGTTCATTGCGCCGACAATTGGTATTCTAGTCTATTGGCTGGATATGGTATTTCTATCATGGACTATTTTCTTCGTACGTTTGTATGCACAGTTTAGTGCAGCAGACATCGCGATTAATTTTGACCCACGTATTATCCAAGCAGGATATGTCTTATTTTTTGGAGGCACAATGGTTTCTGCGACACGTCCATCATGGTGGATACGACTCGAAAATTTCTTACGTCAACAGACAGTGGTAGTCACAATCGGGATTATTGGTATTGCCTCAGGTATTCTCATGCTCGGTATGGTAACAAGCCGCCCCGATGGAAAACTCCATGTATGGATGCTGGATCTAGGGCATAGCAACGCAGTCTTCGTCCAGACACCTGGAGGAGCTCATATGCTAGTTGACGGGGGACGATTTCCATCGCGTTTATTAACGTCCCTTGGCGATAGGATGCCATATTATGATCGACATATTGAAATTCTTGCAGTTACACATCCAGATGCTTTTGATATTAGCGCGTTAAACAGTGTATTAGATCGCTATAGTGTAGGTGTTGCATTATGGAATGGTCAGCCAAATCGAACAGAGACATGGGTCGAGATTCAAGATCGACTCGCAACAACCGATATGGTTGAAATACGCGCAGGCTATGAAATTGTACTAGATGATGGTGTTATCATTGAGGTGCTACATCCGCAGGTTGAACCGCCGATATTTGATGCATTGGGTGAGCATGTCATGGTATTACGGATCATCTATGGTGACGTTTCAATTCTACTGACCTCAGACATAACAATCGAAGGTCAAATGGCAATGTTAGAACAAGGCATAAGCCCGACAGCGAGTGTACTACAAGTCCCTCAGCATGGTACCAGTCGCGCACTCAGTCAACAATGGCTTGACCTAGCACAGCCTCAAGTCGCTCTTGTTCAAAGCGATCGTGCGAACCGGCGCGGCGATCCAGACGATGAAACATTAGCTATGCTAGGCGATATACCTATTTTCCGAACTGATGAAATGGGGACAATTCACCTTACATCAGATGGTCAGGATATTTGGATTATTGCAGATTAAAACGGATTATAGAAAATACCGCGTGTAGCCTCAAAAATCGTACCAGCGGCATATAAACCTGCTATCAATCCGATCAAAATACCAATAGGGACACCCCTTTTATCATTGCGACCACGTCCCCGAATCAACCCAGCTGCCATCAACGGGAAGATAAACATCAGGATATGAATCATCATGGTCGCAAAACCATCATTATCAAGCCCTTCAATTGGAATATCATCAGTTGCCTGACGCACTTTGTCCATCAATGCAAGGAAAATAACGAAGAACATCATATATTGTGATGTGGTACTTTTTTCGGGAATAAATGCGATCATTAGCAACGACAAAAAGAAGATGAGATAGATAAATATATCTGCCAAATTACCCGGTAGAAGAATCTCAGCTACAATACTACCATCCATAGTCAAACTCCTATAATTACATATCACATAAATTTCAGTGTAATTGTATCACAAGTTACAACTCGTGAGATTAAAACATGTAGGTTTTCAAACAGAGGCAAGGAGAGGCAGTCACTCACCTCTCCATAGTAATTGTCTAATAGTTAATGTCTACATGTTGACGCGTTTCTGAGGACTTAATAATCGCATCACAAATAACTGCATTACGGTACCCATCCACAAATGTCGCGCCATATGGTGCAACGTCTTCATCATTTACAATTGCATTAAAGAAATGATGGAATTCATGTACAAAACTGTGTTCCCAGCCAATTGTATGCCCATGTGGCCACCAGTTTTCCCAGTATGGGTGGTGTGCTTCGGTTACCAATACATTATGGAAGCCTTGTGTTGTATCAGGTTGTTCACCCTTCCAGAAGACATTTAGCTCATTTAGACGTTCCAAATTAAACTGAATCGTTCCATTTTCGGCATTAATTTCAAACGAGTTAAAGTTTTTACGCCCTTGCGCAAATCGAGTTGCTTCAACTGTACCCAAAGCGCCATTTTCGAAATCGAGCAAAGCAACAAAACCATCATCCACATCGGATTTGACCATACCACCAGACCCATCAGGACGTTCGGTTATCCATGTCTGAGCTAAACCAGAGACAGCTTTAGGCTCACCAACCAGAAAACGAGCTAGATCAATGATATGTGCACCGAGGTCACCTAATGCCCCACTACCAGCAACATCTTTTTGGAAACGCCAACTGGTAGGCATCTCTTTATCCATACCCCATTCTTGTAGATACACCGCACGCCAATGATAGATACGTCCAAGTTTACCACTTTCGATCAGCTTCTTTGCTTGTTGAATAGCAGGAACGAATCGATAATTAAAAGCAACCATATGCTTTACACCAGCTTTTTCGACAGCATCAAGCATCGTTTTAGCTTCTTCAGCTGTGCGTGCCAGTGGTTTTTCACAGAATACATGTTTACCCGCTTCAGCAGCTGCAATTGACGGCTCAGCATGTGCATCATTGGGGCCACCATTATCAAACACATGAATATCATCATTTGCCAGCATATCACGCCAATCAGTATAGACATTGGCATATCCATAACGTTTTGCCGCAGCTTCAACAGCACTTTGATTACGTCCAGCAAGTCCAACTAATTTCGGAATCGCAACTGGTGGATACATCATATATGGGATTTTCTTAAAGGCGTTGGTATGCGCTTTACCCATAAACGCATAACCAAGCATTCCGATCCCAATCTCAGGAGCTTCTACATCGCTACCTTCACTTGCCATACTGGTAAATGAACTACTAACTTGTTTTTCGTCTGACATAATTTTCTCCTTAATAAATTAAGTATGGGCAAGCCATTCAGCTCACCCACATAATATGCATAGTCTTCCACTTAATGCTAGTCTTCAGCGAATGCCGCATCAAATGCAACATCGGACGGTTTAAAATCGTTTTTCTTGACCCATGCTGCAGATTCAGTTGCACCAAATTCACGATCCATCCCACTGTCTTCCCATTCGACAGACAATGGACCCTGATAACCAGCCCGATTCAATGCACGAATCATCGAATCAATGTCAAGATCGCCATGTCCCGGCGAGACAAAATCCCAACCGCGACGGTGATCACCAAAGTTTAGATGTGAACCGAGAATGCTACTGTAGCTATCTAGTGTGACTTTAGAATCTTTAACATGAACGTGGAAGATACGATCTGCAAAGCGATCAATAAACTTAGCAGGATCAAACAACTGGTGAATGAAGTGGCTTGGATCAAAATTGAATCCAAATGATTCATGATGATCGAGTGCCTCAAGTGTTTTTTCACCAGTATAGATGTCATAAGCGATTTCACCGGGGTGTGCTTCTAGTGCAAATTTGATACCGAGTTCTTTGTATACGTCCAGAATCGGAATCCAACGGTCTGCAAATTCTTTATATCCTGCGTCAATCATTTCATCAGTCGTTGGGGGGAAACGATAAATCAAGTGCCACACAGGGCTTCCAGTAAAGCCATTGACGACATCAACGCCGAATGCTTTTGCCGCTTCTGCGGTCTTTTTCATTTCTTCGGCAGAGCGTTCACGCACACCGTCGGCATCACCATCGCCCCATAGACGATCTGGCAGAATATCACGATGACGTTCATCAATAAATGCCTCTGCCACACATTGTCCGACAAGGTGGTTACTGATTGCATAGCACTTTAAACCATGTTTTTCGAGAATATCTTTGCGTGATTGGATATAATTGTCATCTTCAAGGGCTTTATCAACTTCAAAGTGATCGCCCCAACATGCCAATTCTAGACCATCGTAGCCAAAGCTTTTTGCTTTTTCTGCAAGGGTTTCGATTGGTAGATCTGCCCATTGGCCAGTAAATAAAGTTACAGGTCTCGCCATAAGATTTTTTCCTCACTGAATAAATCATTATTAAAATTAATGCTATCTATTTGTGACAGCATTCATTACATCAAAATGTAACTGATTCAGTGGACTGTGGCAATATCAATTCATATTGAATCCTGATTAAATCGGCTCAGAAGACTCAGTGAAAACAAAACAAACCTCACAAATGTGAAGCCTGTTTCGACAAGAGATGGAGAAACTATTATTCGAGTGTTGTTAGGTAAGCGACAATATCATAAATTTCAGCTTCATTATAAATATCTGCCCAATTTTGTGGCATCAATTGATCAGGATAATCTGGCACGACAAAGTCAGATGGATTTGTAATAGATGTGAATAGATAATCCACAGCACTTTGTCCATCAACACGAGTTTGCGCACGCGTTACCACATTGAGCAATCCAGGGCCAATCAAACGATCTTCTGAATCGGCATGATGGCAGGTGGAACAAGCAAAACTTGCCTCAGCTTGGAACATTTCAAACAAGACTGCACCGTTTTCAGCATTAGCGGTCTCGGGCAATTCAATTGTTGCTGGCATGTCATCCGTCGCAATCGCAGTATCATCATTAGCTGACGTATCTGCCGCAGGTCCATCGCCCAATGTGATCAGATAAGACACAATATCGTAAATTTCGGCCTCACTATACACATCTGCCCAATTCGCCGGCATGACTTGATCAGGATAATCTGGTACGACAAATTCTGATGGGTGCACAATCGACTGATAGATGTAAGTAATTGCATCTTGTCCATCCACCCGTGATTCGGCACGACTGCCCAAGTTTAGGAGACCCGGTCCAATTAAACGATCTTCTGAATCAACATGATGGCAGGTCGAACAGGCAAAACCAGCATCTGATTGAAATGTCTCAAACAAAACCACACCATTTTCTGGATCTGCTGTATCTGGCAATACTCGCACAGTTGTTTCACTAGCTCCATCTGTAGCATCAGATGAAGCCGTTTCAGCACCACTATCAGACTCTCCTTCAAGTGTCAGCAAATAAGCAACAATACTAAAAATTTCAGGATCGGTGTAAACATCTGTCCAATTCGCTGGCATTACCCCCTCAGTAAATCCATCTACAATATACTCATTCGGATTGATAATCGAGCTATAGAGGTACTGTGCTGCGCCCTGTCCATCCACCCGAGTTACAGCACGATCTTTAATATTGAGTAAACCCGGACCAATCAACTGTTGTTCACTATCAACATGATGGCAGGTTGAACAGGCAAAACCAAGCGAGGCTTGTAGTGTGTTAAATAAGACTTCACCCTCAGCTGTATCACGACTTGCAACAAGGCGATCAATAGGTGAAACAGCGACTTCTTCAGTCGGCTCAATTGTTGGAGTCGGTTCTTCGGTCGGTATCATTGTTGCAGATGGTTCAATTGTTGGCATTATTGTAGCGGTTGGCTCGGTTGTTGGTTCAACACGATTTGCTTGCACAACAGCAATCGGCGTGGAGGTTGATGCTTCGAATACAGGTGTAGCATATGTACCACAACCAGCTAAAATTGCAACAAACACAATCCACCCTGTACGTAAAATCCTTGTCATTGGCTCCCCTATTCTATATGAAAACTCTCTGGCTTAATTGTAAAAAAAACCAATTCCAACGAATGTTGCCGAGCCAACATTCAAACAATTTTGTCTGTGATATTCTGCGGTTGTATTGAAATTAATTCCTACACAGTATGGAGGCTCACATGAAAAAAGGATTATCACGTCGTCGTTTTCTGAAAAATCTCGGTATTGGAGCTGGCGCAGCTGTCTTGGCGAATGCTGGACTTCCCGCCGTTTTCGCACAAGATAAAGCAAACTTTGCAAATATCCTACAAAATGCTGGCTATGGTCTACAAGATGGTCATGCACCAGATGTTGAATTGTTGGTTGGTGATGTCGTTGGCTTCCAACTTGATAGTGATCTATGGGCAGGTGCTTTTGGCTCTGTCACATTCCAAATGCACAAAGCATGGTTCAATGGTGAAGACGTATACTACATCCGCACCGATGCATCAGATGCCGACTATGCAACAACTGAAAAACTCGTACATGTCCCGCTCTTGAATGCTGCAATGTCTGCTGAGGGTGCAACCGCACCAATGTATACCTTCACGAATGCCGCAGACGACCAGTACCCTGTTGTTAGCACCACCCCATCTCAAGAAAACTACACCTCAGCATGGCATGTACACAGTGTAACCTTCAATGGTGATCCTGAAGTTTTAACTTCACAAGAAGCTATTCTAGAAGCAGAAGAAGCAGGTGCAGTTACAATCGAAGCATTGTCGCTCGTGGTCAACCACCCACTTGTCAAATGGGATGGCGGAGAACTCGCTGAAGACACGGTCAAAGAAGAATATCTTGGTACAGGTCCATTGATTTCGCCTGTTAATACCGATAGCATGCGTGTGACCTTCAAATTGCATGAATGTTACCCGGGTAGCCGTTATATCATCACAGATACATCTGCTGTACCAATGGCACCAATGATGAGTATCGCACCATCTGGTCCAACGCAAGCACTTGTTGAAGTCGGCGCAACTGATGAAATCTGGGTGTTTGGGAATGGTATTCCTGGTAGTGGTGTGATGGGTTTCCAACCTGCGATTTTTGATAATGCCGCTGGTAGCCCAATCTGGAGTCCGTTCTGGGATCACTTCACCGCAGTTTGGGAAGATGAAAGTGAAGCAACCCTTGTTACAAGCAGTCAAGAACTCCGTGCACTGGTTGAAGAAGGCAAGCTAACAATTTTCAATGGTACACCTGATACCGATCCAATGGGATTTGTTGTTAACTGTCCGGTTCCAATTAAATCTGCAAATACATTCTCTGTAATGTAATTCAACTACTGTATATTGTGGTGGATGGTTTGAAACTATCCACCTAATCTCTTTTAAACAAGTACTTCACTTCCGTGTGCATCCAATAATGCTTTAATTTCAGGCACATGAACAATCACCTTGCGACGAGATCCACTCAGCAATCCTTCACGACGGCATTCGTTAATCAAAGAGCTCACCGTACTCCGATTTAAGCCTGCCATATTCGCAATATCTTCTTGTGTGATATAAGGATGTAGACGGTATTCACCGGTTGTAGAACAACATGACTGACGTGCAAGTACAACCAGTAGACCTAGTAACCGCAGCTTTGCATCAGACCATGATAAAGCATGCATTCGGGCAAATGTTTCGCGTTGTGAATCAACTAGATGATTGATGAAATTTCGGTTGACCGCGGGGTAACATTGCGAAATTTGAAACAAGCAATTTTCGCAAAGCTTGTAAATAACACAATCAGCCAAGGCTTGTGCAATCCCAACCCGATGACGATATTTGCCTAAGAATAACTCACCAAAAATACTACCATCATCACGAAAATCTATCACACGTTCGTTACCATCAGCAGTTATATAAGCAATTTTAACTAAACCAGATTCTAAAATATATAAATAATCCGCACTTTCACCTGTCAAAAAGATATATTCACCTCGTTTGACTGTCACTTTACGAGTAAAAGATAATGCATGGTCAACTTGCTTTGGGGATAAGTCTTTAAAGAGTTCGATCATCTGCACCTGTTGCATTTTTTGCTCCCATAACTAATGACACTTGCACTTTAGAAATTAGATATTATGAGAGTCTTATCAAAGCGGGATATTAACAAAAATTTCTATATTATAAATCGATACACATAGTTATTTAAAGTATTTCAAATGTTCAAAGATTAAAAAGTAATTCGAACTTTAAACTCTCCCATATCAGCTATGTTACACTACGCCTTAAATAGTAACTGCGTCAGTTTGATGAGCTGACATAGTAAAATTCTCCTGAAAGTGAAAGGTATTTTGTTGTATGAAAAAGTTACAATGTATCGTTTTGGTTTTAATTGCGCTCATCGCATTACCAATTATGGCACAAGATAGCGAAGGTCTTGGTGCCGGTGAAGGTGGGATTATTTTATGGGATAATACAGGTGGTGATCCTGCGACATTCAACCCATTGATTAGTGGTGATGCCTCATCATCAACTGTTTGGGGATGGATGTACCCCTCAATTATTGGCGTCAGCCCATTCACAGGTCTAGAAGAGCCGAATCTTCCTGGTTCAATGGCAGAAAGCTGGGAATTCGATGAAACAGGCACAGTATTAACCATCAATTTGCGCCAAGACATTACATGGAATGATGGAACACAGCTTACATCTAAAGATTATATCTGGGCAGTGGAAGCAACCCGCAGTGGAGAGATCGATACACCGCGTGTTAGCGCATTTGCAACCTTCGCCGATGGTACACCTGCAGGTGGCAATATCATCAGTGTAGAAGGCCCGGATGACTTTACAGTTGTCGTCACCTTTGAAGAAGCGGACTGTATTTCCTTCAGCGATGTCAACGATGTTACACCTGTCCCAGCACATATTTTTGAAGAACTCTATGGTGGTAATTATGCAGCTATGCAGGATGAACCACGTCGTATTCCAACAGTTTCTTTCGGTCCATTTGGCGATGTAGAATTCGCAGCAGGTGAACGTGTTAGCTTGCTTGCAGACCAAAGCTACCCAGACACAATCCTTGATTACGTTAGCCCATCCGAGTGGATCTACCTATCCGTATCTGACGAAAACGTAGCTACAGAACGCTTCATTGGTGGAGAACTAAGCATTCTTGCTGTTCCATCAACCCGCCAAGAAGAATTCCGTACCGATCCATTCTTACAGGAATTCCCACGTTTTGAATTCACGGGCAACGGTTTTTCATTCTTCGCAATGAATCATGCAAACCCAGATAATCCACAACCCGGCATTGATGAAGACGGCAACATCATCGAGCAAGAACCACATCCAGTATTAGGCGATAAACTTGTTCGCCAAGCAATTTCACATGCTGTTGATATGGATGCTCTGATTGAAGGTATCCGTGATGGTAACGGTGTAAAAGTCGCAACACATACAATCCCAACCTCATGGGTTTACAACGAAGAGCTACAATACGAGTTTAACCCAGAGCTAGCTATGGAAAAACTTACCGAAGCTGGTTGGATCGATCATGATGACAATCCAGATACACCACGCATCTGTGAAGATTGTTTATTTGCGACACAAGTTGATGAAGCCTTCAATGGTACAGAACTCGCTCTAGACCTACATGTTCCAGCCGGATCCGATGTTGCTGAACAAATGGGGTTATTCTTCCAAGATCAAATGAACAGTGTTGGTTTCAATGCCAGCTTCGAGGCAATTGACTGGGCGAGTGCATTCTTACCAGAACTCACTGGACAAACCTTTGACATGAACCTACTATCTTGGAGTCTTGGTTTGCCAATCAATCCAGATACATCCAGTTTCTATCACCCAGAAGCTGATGTACCCGGTTCTGGTTTCAACTTCGGCTCTTACTACAATCCAGAAATTATCGAACTCAACGAACAAGCACGCACATTCCCTGGTTGTGATACAGAAGGACGCGCAGAACTTTATAGTCAAGCACAAGAAATCTTGTTTGACGAAATGCCATACTTCTATATGTATGTATCAGAAGCAATGACAGCTGTCCAACCTGGCACATTAAATTGGAATCCGACACCATTCTCTCGCACCTACTCAACCGATTCATGGGTATCCCCCACCGTTGCACAACCGTAAGGTTTATCTGTAAAAGTATCACTGTCAGAGGGTTTTTATCCTCTGATGGTGATTTTCCCGTTATCGCCCAAATACGATTAGTTTAGGTTTTATTGGTATGCAGAAGTACATATTTCGTCGTTTACTACAAGCTATCCCCACATTTTTCGGCATCACGATCCTCTCGTACTTTATCATGGTACTTGCTCCCGGAGATCCCGTTTCGCTGATGACTTTTGATCCGACAATGGATCAAGAAGATCGAGATCGCCTCGCAATTCAACTTGGTACCGCCGACCCAATCCCATTACAGTATTTACGGTGGCTTATCGGCGATGATTGGTTACGAGTCGATACAAATGCGGATGGTGAGCTAGATTCCTATGGTGATAATTATGGCATCTTACGGGGTGATTTTGGTACATCATTTAAATTCCGAGGGTCAAACCCGTTAGACCTGATAGCAGAGCGTTTAGGCGCAACCATCGAATTAAATATCGCTGTTCTCATCGTTGGTTTATCCGGTGGAATTGTTGTCGGGGTGCTCGCTGCTGTATACCGTGGTAAGGCATTCGATAATTTCACGCGTGTATTCGCTGTTCTAGGTGATTCAATACCTGTATTCTGGCTTGGTTTATTAGCGATCGTATTCTTCGGCATATTTTTACCCCGTTTATTGGCAGAACAAGGTATTGGCACGGGTCGCCCACTTTTACCAATGGGAGGGCGTTGTGCACCCGTACGCGGTGGATGTCCACCCGTTTATTTACGTCTTGAATATCTATTGCTTCCAACCATTGTTAGTTCACTCGGTGTGATTGCAGCATGGTCGCGTTTTATGAGAGCAAGTATGCTTGAGGCAATTGGCAGTGATTATGTTCGTACAGCACGTTCTAAAGGCCTGACAAACCGAACAATCTGGTTCAAGCACAGCCTCCGCAATGCAATTATTCCATTATCAATATTCCTCGGCCCTGCATTTGTCAGCTTAATTGGTGGATCTGTCATTATCGAGCGTATTTTTACATGGCCCGGTGTCGGATTGCTTTTATTTGATGCAGTTGTTAGTCGAGACTATCCAGTCATTATGGCATCGGTCGTGATCGGGTCTATCCTAACGATTATAGGCTATATTCTATCTGACATTTTATACGCATTCTTCGATCCACGCGTTCGTTTCTAAGGAGGTAGATCATATGAGCACAGGTAATACAAAACAAATCGCCTCTTTAGACACTCAAGAAGAAACCTTTGTACCATCATTAACAATGTGGCAAAAGGCGTTGCAACGAATCCGTCGAGATCGCACCACACTAACAGCAATGGCTGTCTTATTAATTCTGGGTTTAATGACGTTGTTTGCTCCCGTTATCAGCGATATATTTGGCGTTGACCCTATTGAGCAAAACTTACGTAATAACTATGCACCTATGTTCACTGAAGGACATATTCTCGGTACAGATGAACTCGGACGCGACCAATTGAGTCGCTTGCTCTATGGTGGTCAAATTTCATTAGGTATTGCATTTGCCGCAGCTATTTTATCGTTGGGCATCGGTATCTTTGTTGGGGTTTTTGCAGGCTACTATGGTGGTATCTTGGATGATATTATCATCTGGTTTATCACAACCTTAAATTCCATTCCTAGTCTGTTTTTACTCATTATCATCTCCTCGCTATTGTCCCCAGGTCCCTTTACGCTTGTTCTTGTCTTCGGTTTACTGGGTTGGACAGGGACAACACGCCTCGTTCGTGGTGAAACCTATTCAATTAAAGAGCGAGAATATGCAATTGCAGCACGAGCAAGCGGCGCATCTGACATACGGCTTATGTTCGTTCATATCGTACCGAATATCTTTTCCCTTTTGATTATTACTTTGTCTCAAGCAATGGGCGGTCTTATTCTCGCAGAATCTGCGTTGAGTTTCCTCGGATTTGGCATCAAAGCTCCCCTACCAACTTGGGGGAATATGTTGAGCGAAGGACTTGATTATTTGAGACGTGGCCCACATCTGGTTGTCTTACCTGGCTTACTCATTACCATCACGGTACTTTGCCTTTACATCATCGGTGATGGGCTACGCGATGCGTTTGACCCCAAGATCGCCGATTGATATTAACAACACATTTGTAATTCCATGCTAAAATAAGGGCATGATGTCGGTCATACCGTGGAGAATGATGAAATGGTTGCTAATGTAGAAGCAATGGTACGGGCAGGAATCGAAGCCTACCGTGGTGGCAAAAATGCTGAGGCACGTAAATTATTAGAAAAAGCTATTGAACTTGATGATTATAATGAACAAGCTTGGATGTGGTTAAGCGCTGTCGTTGAAACTGAAGATGAAAAACGCACATGCTTGGAAAATGTACTCGTCATTAACCCAGAAAATGAAGAAGCCCAGCGTGGGCTTAAGATGCTTGGCGTTGATGGCAGTGCGCCAGCAATAACATCAGATACGGCAACAACAGCAAACCCATTTACTGAAACGGGTATGGCAGATTTTGGTGATGTGGACTTTACGGCTGACAGTGATGACGATTGGGGAGGTGCCCCCCCCACAGAAACCAGTAGTTCTAGCTCAACTTATAAACCACCGGAAACATCCGCAGGCGAATATGACGAATGGGTTAGTAACTTAGGGTTAGGTGCATCCGGTGAAACTCCAAGTGATGGCAACGATGCATTTGGAGCAAGTTCAGGCGGGTCATCTGCTTTTGCAACCGAATCTGTCGATGATATGTTTGGATTAGATACAGATGACGACATCTTTGGTAGTTCTGCAGACCCATTTGGCAGTGAATCGCAATCGCAATACGATGATGTTGACCCAAGCGATAGTCTAACATCGGGGCCATTTGGAAGTGACGATAGCTTTAATGATGACTTCGGTTTTGATGACACACCAGAGCCAGCCCAAGCAACTCCACCGCCATCACCAGTTATGTCACCCGGTGCAGAGAACATTGATGATGATGATGGATTTTTTGATGATCTCGATGATGCCGAGTTTGCAGGTGGCGACTTCATCATTGGCGACGAAGCCTTTGAAGATGATGGACAATCAGATTTAACACCAGATGAGTTATTCTCGTTTATTCCAGATGAGATCAAAGCAACGCATTTACCAGGTTCCGGTGGAGGTTCTGGTATTGGTGGAATCCTAATTGTCGTTGTCCTTATTGTACTGAATGTTGGCGCACTAGCATTTATCTTCACAAGTATGTAAACATTAGAGAAAACGCTAGACAACGGCAAGTGATAATGATACTATTCTAAGCCGTTCAGAAGAAATCCCAATGGGTTGTATGTTGTATTACCCATATTAAAGTGCTTACGAAAGGAGCAACAGGACAACACAAAGTCCTGTATCATACTATGGCTAATCATAAATCTGCTTTAAAACGTATTCGTCAAAATGAAAAACGTCGTGAACATAACCGTACTTTCCGCAATCGTACACGCACCTTGATTAAACAAGCACGCGTAGCGATCGAAAGTGGTAATGTTGAAGAAGCCCGTGAAGCAACTCGTATTGCAGTTCGTGATATTGACACACTAGCAAGTCGTGGCATTATTCACAAACGTAACGCGGCACGTCGTAAGAGCCGTCTAATGCAACAACTGGCAAGCCTCGAAAGCTAATCAGTTTTTACAATTAGATGCTGAATGAATACCAAAGAAACCGACATATGTCGGCTTTTTTGTTTTATGCGTCGTTGAGCTGTACCTCTAGACGATAGCCTACACCACGCACCGTCTTGAGAAATTGAGGGCGTTTCTGTCCGTTTTCCAGTACATTACGGGCATGACGAATATGCACATCTAATGTCCGTGTATCCCCCATATAACTTGTATCCCATACACGCTTCATGATAGTTTCGCGGTCTAGAATTTCATTGGGATGTTTGAAGAACAGTTCAATGAGATCAGCAAGTTTAGGATTTAATTGAACATCTTGTCCATGAGCCGTTAAGGTTCTGGTAGTTGGGTTCATCTCAAATGGACCACATTGGATAGATGAATGGATGTTATCATCCAGTAAACGATGAATAACACCGATTAAACGACGGGCAGAAAGAGGCGGGCATAATGTCACTTCTGCAATCTTTGTAGTTTTATTTGTTGACTTCGGGTGAATATGGATCATATCGCAATCTGTAAACTGGGATTTAATCAGTCGACAAATCCGCTCACCAGATGTCCGCATCGAAACAGCATCAACAATAATCAAGTCAAATGTATGGGTATCTGCGTACTGTATAGCCCGTTTTCCACTTGGAGCAACAACAACATCCCAATGACGTTGCAGTGATATTGAACGTTGAGGCTTTCCGACTAACAGTATTGTGACAGACAAATCTGATACCCTTTGTTTATTTAAAAATAAGTAACACTTAATGCGCGATTTCAAATTATGCGCCATAATTACAGGGTCTCTAAGATGCGCTGGTAGAATTTTTTACCAACCTCAGTAACACACTGCAAGTTGTTGACCAAATCTATGAGTCGGACATAAAGTCGCTTCATGGAGTAGTCGCATTATATCATGTAACCGCATCAGGCAAAGTCCTGACCTTATGAAATGTGTGAAAATTATGAAATCTTATATCAAAACAATTTATTCACAATGGAACTGGAAAATACTTGATGACCTCTCGGACTGGATTGTCGAAGAAGCCATACGTGTTCAGCAAATTCCTGCACCTACATTCGATGAAAAAGCCCGTGCAGAGTATATTTCGACAGTCTTTAATGATCTAAAATTAACTGATATTTCGATTGATGATGTCTATAATGTATACGGACGTTTGGAAGGCAAATCCAGCGATACAGGTATTCTTGTGCTTGCACATACTGATACTGTCTTCCCAGCAGATACAGACCTTACAGTAAAACGAAATGGTAATTATATCTATGGGCCGGGTTTAGGTGATAACAGTATGGGGGTTGCAGGTTTACTTGGGCTAGCAAAAGCATTAACTGACGAAGGTCATCAGCCACCTTGCGATATTTGGTTTGTTGCCAATAGTTGTGAAGAAGGTCTTGGTGACCTCAAAGGCATAAAAGCAGCGTTCGATACACTCAAAGACAAAATTTCTGCTGTGGTCAATCTTGAGGGGTTAGCATTCGGTCATATTTACAACGCGGGAATCGCTGTACATCGTTTGCATATCACTGCCACTGCCGATGGTGGTCATAGTTGGTTGCATTTTGGTCGTCCAAGTGCAATCCATGGCATTGTTCAACTCGGTGCCAAAATCACAGCACTAGATGTGCCAACCCAACCCCGTACATCATTTAATATCGGTATGATTGATGGTGGGCATGCAATTAACGCAATTGGCACAAAGTCAAGCCTCTGGCTAGATATGCGTTCGGTCAGTCCTAAAGCATTAGATAACTTACGCAAGAAAGTGTATGCACTCATTAACGAAGCGCAACATGATAATTTACGTTTTGAGGTTGAAGTTGTTGGAGATCGACCAGCGGGATCAATTTCGAATACCCATGTACTTGTTCAAGGGGCATTGGCTACCCTAGCAGAAATGGGCATAAAAGGAGCGCTAGAAGTAGGAAGTACAGATGGTAATGTTCCACTCTCACACGGATACCCAACCGTCACCGTTGGAATTACAAGAGGTGGTAACGCACACCGACTTGATGAGTTCGTTGAAGTCGCCCCTGTTAAATCTGGTATGAAGCAACTCATTACACTAGCTCTGGCAACAGCTCAATACTATACCGACCAAAGCAAATAATAGACCCACTAGTAGGAGCAATCCTCTGCTCCTACCTACACCTACAACTCTACAATGCTTGCAATACCTCAAGAGTGCGGTCAATTTCTTCGGGAATGTTATATTGCCCGATACCAATCCGGATCATACCATCGGGTTTATCAAGTCGTTTCATAATCTCAAGTGCATAGTAATCCCCGCTCCACACATAAATATAGTGTTTAGCAAGGTGTTCAGCCACCTCATGTGATGTATATCCGTCAACAACTAAAGCCACTGTTGGTACACGCCAGTCATAGCGTTCGTCATCTGTGATGCCAGCAATGGCGACTTTTTCCATTGTTTGCAATCCATCAATTAATTGGGTCGCCAGTCCACGTTCATATTCTTGGACAGCTAGCATACCCTGCTTCATCTTGAGAACATGTCCTTCATATTGTGGCATATCCGCCGAGCCATACTTTTCACCAAGCATTTCCCAATACTCAAGGCATGCCAGTAAGCCACTGTAGGTCTCGTAACTTGGAGTACCTGTTTCCCAACGATATGGGGATTTATCTTTTGACGGACGAACTTTATAGGCAGGTAGTTCTTCCATGAGTTCTTTGCGTCCCCACATCAATCCTAAGTGTGGCCCGTAGAATTTATATGATGAACAAAGTAGAAAATCACAGCCGATTTCTTGCACATCAATAGGAAGATGTGGCGCGCTTTGTACAGCGTCAATAATATGATATGCACCAACTGCGTGTGCCATTCCAGCAATCTGTTTCACGGGATTAATTGTACCCACAGCATTCGAGGCGTGCACAGTTGCTACGATTTTAGTTTTATCGGTCAGAGCTTCTTCGAGTGTGCCAAGATCAAGCGTGCAGTCTTCAGTATGAATATCGACCCATTTCACAGTCAAGCCATTATCTTCAGCCATAAGCATCCATGGTGAGACATTCGCATCATGATCCATCCGCGTCAAGACAACTTCATCCCCTGCTGATAGTGTTTTGCCAATAGCACGACTAAGCGCAAAATTAAGCGTCGTCATATTCGGGCCAATAGCAATCTCATCAGCATCCTCGGCATTGATAAAATCAGCCATATATTGACGGGTCGCCTTGACCATCTCATCATTACGATGACTTGTCGCGAATGCTCCACCAGAATTTGCGTTCATTGTCTTATAATAATGGGTAACCGCATCCATGACCATTTTAGGGACTTGCGTTCCCGCTGGGTTATCTAAAAATACGGGGATTGTTCCATCATCGGCAGGTTGAAGAATTGATGGGAAAAGCGAGCGAATGTCATTTGCATGAAAACTCATATAATTTTCCTTAATTGTGGTATTATATTACGAATAGCATTTAATGTTTGTACTATAATTGATTCAGTGTAGAATTTACACTTATAGTTTTCAAAAATCACCATTGGTCGTGTATCGTGACAGATTTACATAATCTAAGAGAGCAAAACCGACGATTACAAGAAGAAGTTAAGCGTGCAACCGCAGAGATTCAATTGCGCGTCGAGCACATTGCAGCAATTAATCGTGTTGCCGCAAAAGTTGGTGTGTCCCTTAGCCTTGATGACACATTGAACTCTGCCTTGCAAGAGGTCTGTAACGTTACAGGTGCAGAAGCATCTGGTCTAAGTCTGATCAATGAAGATCGTACTGAAGTTATTCTCAGAGCACAGTTAGGTTGGGAAAATGACTACACATCACCTCCGATGCGTATTCCAATCGACGAAGGTATGTCAGGACGTGTTATTCACAATGATGAGGTGCTTGTCCACAATGACTTAACTGGTGTTGAAGATTTTGCTGTCTCTCGTTTTTCTGATGAGGACTTTCGTTCGATAGCGCTAGCACCGATGCATGCGCGTGGCAAAATTATCGGCATTCTTAGTGTCATGAGTTATGACCCTGACGAGTTCGATAAAGTGTTTGCAGTAGTTTTACAAGCAATTGCAGATAATGTCGCTGTCGCTGTACATAATGCTGTACTCTATGAAAAACATGTTGAGAACGAGAAACAACTGGGGACAATTTTAAACTCCACAGCTGATGGTATTATTGCCACGGATAATCATGGCAGAATCTCATTAGTTAACCATGCAGCCGAAAAGATGCTCGGTATCGATGCCAATCATCTTATCAATCACACACTAGGTAACGCCCCAATACCAAGACGTATTCAAGACCCAATCTTGTTAACGATGTTACCAGAGGCAGAAAATCGTACATTTCAGGTGACATTAGAGAGTGAGCGTGTACTATCGTTCATCGTGTCACAAATCACATTTGAACGACAAGTAGATCAAACAGCAGATAATGATGGTTGGGTGATTGTATTACAGGATGTAACCCATATACGCGAGGCAGAAATCGCCCGAGCAAAATTCATCCAAGCGGCTGCCCATGATATGCGCAACCCATTGAGTGTGACCCAAAGTTCAATTAATCTTTTGGACAAAATGCTAGAGACCAAAGACGAAGACATCCGCGAAATTATCGACATGGCGTATTCAGGAATTGATCGCTTACAGAATCTGATTGATGATCTTCTGCAAATTGAAAAAATCGAAAGTGGTTATGGATTTAACCTGCGCGAGACAGATATTCGGGAACTTATCAGAGAAGTTACACTTTCGAATAAAACACTGATGAACGACAAATCCATTACAATGGGATCATATGTCGCAGATGATGTGCCATACATTGTTTATATTGACCGCGATTGGATGCAACGGGCAATCCATAACTTCCTCGATAATGCTCGCAAATATATTCAAATCGGCGATACCGTCGAAGTCAATGTTTACATCAAGAATGAATCACTTCACATTGAAGTTGTAGATACCGGTCCTGGCATCCCACAAGTGGCACAAGCTCGCCTTTTTGACCGCTTTTACCGTGTTGATGATAATGCTGTAATTAAAGGTAGTGGTCTTGGTTTAGCCATTACAAAATCTGTTGCTGAAGCGCATGGTGGCAACGTATATGTAAAAAGTGAAGTCGGAGAAGGTAGTATATTTGGCATTACCATCCCAATGGAAGATAGTGAACGTGACACCTAAGCCCCTTGGCGAAGACCCTGACAACCATGATGAACACACGCTTCAATCCAATCGTGCCGATCTCACCCAATGGCGTTGTCTTACCTGTGGTCAGCATATTTTTGTTGATGTAGATCTTGCGCCCCCCGACATATGCGAGTACTGCAAGGATATGACGACATGGGAGCACATTGACAAGTCATCATGACACACCTCATCTTATCACCACGACATACACCAGATTCAAATACCCTCTGGAAAGCTGCAGTTGATAAAGGGTGGACAATCAATCGCTTATATAAGTATCGTGTCGAGAACAATATCGCAGATAGTAATGCAAAGATTTATGGCGAAAATTTATTCGTAGAGGTTATTGCGCAACAACTTAAAATTGCTTTATTGGCAACCCCACCAGATTGGTTAGCGTTGCTACCATATGAATATCTGCAACGCAAAGTTCAATTCATGACGCTAAAAGACTGTCGAGACCTAAACTCACCCACTTTTATTAAACCTGCAAGTGGCAAGCTATTTGATGCAAAAATCTATAACTCTGGAGCTGATTTACCATCACCTGACGCACAAGACGACACAACACCTGTACTCACATCTGAACCAGTTAAATGGAAAAAAGAATTTCGTTGTTTCATCAAACAGCGTGAATTGTGTACTATTTCAGCATATAGCGAGACCAGTGAACTTAATCTACAGGCAAGCGAAGCACAACTTGGAGAAGCAGAGACATTTTGTAAGGCTCTGATTGATGATGAGAAAATCCTACTGCCTCCGTCAACAGTCATCGATATTGGCCAAATTGAGGGTAGAGAGTGGGCTGTTGTCGAAGCAAACCCAACATTTGCATCAGGTATTTACAACTGTGACCCTCAACAAGTCCTAAACTGCCTACAGTCTGCTTGTGTTCCAGCTAGCAAACTCACGCCTGACCAACAACAGTGGCAAGTTAATTAGGTCTGAGGTCTATAGATTGTCGAACTTGTTTCGCGAGACTAACAAATTCCTCCGTATAGGATAAATCAATTCGTCGAGGTCGTGGTAAGTTAACAGCAATATCCGCAACCAGCGTACCGGGTCTCTGTGACAAAACGATAATGCGATCTGCAAGTAATACTGCTTCGTTGATGTCATGTGTGACCATCAGCACAGTCTGTTTTGTTTGTTGCCACACGCGTAATAAATCCAAGCTAATTTTTTCTCGGGTAAGGGCATCCAATGCACCAAATGGTTCATCTAAGAGCAAGACTTTTGGTTGCTGAATCATGACACGTCCAAGTGCAACACGTTGCGCCATACCACCAGATAATTCACCGGGGTATGCCATTTCAAAATCGGAGAGGTTCAGCTGTGGTAGTAATCCACGCACTCGTTCATATCGCTCGTGAGGTTGTATTCCCGCCAATTCCAAAGGAAGTGCAATATTATCGCGTACAGTCCGCCATGGCATCAAATTCGCTTCTTGAAACATCATCGCAATATCAGGCAATGGCTGAGTAATTTGTGTCAAGTCGGTTGAGACATCACCTGAAGTTGCTTTTTGTAGACCCGCCACTACACGCACCAGCGTACTCTTACCACACCCACTTGGTCCTAAAATACAGACAAATTCCTCATCTTCAATCGTCACAGATATTGGTCCTAGAGCCGGAAGAATCCCCCCTTCCGGAGCAGGGAAATTCACAACTAAGTCATGAATTTTTATTTTCATTAGCTATCGCTTTCCACGAATTGATTGGTGAAAGCCGCACTTAAATCAATCTCAGTGTCATTGAGAATCCCCATAGACAATAAGGTATCACGCATTGTTTCCCATGATGACAAATCAGTGTATCCAAGTTGCTCAGCATCCCACAGATCAGTCGTTGTTATAAGAACATCAAACTGTGTGAGCATGTCACTATCAAAATCCTCAGCAAGCGTTGTATACATAGCTTGGCGGCTATCGGCAATATCCTCACGGGTTGGATCAGTTGCAAGGAATTCATCCTGTTCATCAGCTAGCATCTCAATCGCAGAAATAAACGCCTCATCATCTGGCAAGTTATCAACATAATTCATACTGATGAGATAAGCACGCGCGGGATTATTGACAGCCGATTGAAGTGCCTTATCCAGTGATGAGACCATTGCACTGACATAATCAGGGTTATTTTCTAACATGTCTGCGCTAACAATCAAGCCATTTGAAACAAGATCCGCTTGTGATGCGACAGTGATAACATCAACATCTTCAATATCACCACATTCACCAGCCTGTGCACGATTACGGATTTGCAACGGTTCATTATTCACATAGATTACCGACGCATCAACCGCCCCAAGACAAACAACCTCAGGTGCATTAAAACCTATTTCATCTAACTGAATATCTGCTTCGGATAAACCTGCGCTTTCGAGTAGTGTTGTCAGACCACTATAACTCGCCCCAAAACGTCCAGGAATACCTATTTTCAACCCGGTCAAATCTTCAACCGACTCAATCCCCTCGCCTGCGGGAACAACAATCCCAACCGGATATTGTTGGAACCACTCATATACATAAACAACATCGCGCCCTTGTCCACGTGCGAGAATCACCTGTTCACCACTGACAATACCAAAATTTGCCTGACCAGCAGCAATAAGATCAACGACTTCGGGTTCTTGTAAATGTTCGATACTCACATTGAAGCCAACCTCAGCAAAATACCCTTCATCCACACCAACATAAAATGGTGCGAATTGAACATTCGGAATGAATGTTAATAACATACGCTCATCTGTCATGTCTTCTTGTGCAAACACATTAAGACTAACCAAACTTGCTACCAATAAACCTAAGATAATGCGTACAGATCGTTGCATGTTTATGTCTTGCTCCTTCATTAGGGAAAGTAAATTAACGACTAGAACGACGTTGCCATGCCAACAAACGCCATTCCAGAAAAGCCACAAAACTATATAGTGATAGTGCGATAAATGTCATTGTCAAAACAGCTACAATCACTAAAGGTGTGTCATATTGATTACGAGCTAGCGTTACAAGATAACCCAGACCACTACCGGAGCTCACAAACTCGCCAACCACTGCGCCAATCACAGCTAAAGTTGAGCTTGTTTTTAATCCAGCAAGCACCATGGGTAGTGCCGATGGGACTTCTAAACGCGTGAAAATTTGCCACGGTGTCGCATTTAGCGATCGCATCAAATCCTTCAGTTGAGGTGTTACACTCCGCACGCCAACGATGGTGTTTACTAATATAGGGAAGAAGACGATCACTGCAGTTGTGACAATCTTGCTGGTCGGACCACTACCAAACCAAATAATCAAGAGAGGCGCGTAAGCCACGATTGGTGTTGATTGAAATGCAACAATAATTGGAGATAGAATTTGCTCTAGTAATGGTATTTTGGCAATCGCATAGCCTAATAGCAAGCCAATACTGACACCGAAGAATAACCCCAACATCATTTCTTGAAATGTAGTTTGAGCATTTTCTAACAGCACACCATTAGCAATTGATTCTTGGAATGCTTCCAAAACGGCCAACGGCGGTGGAATGATAAAAGCAGGATAAATTTCTAGTGATGTCACAACATGCCAAGCGAGCATTACAGTGATGATGGTCATCACAGGTAGTAACTGTCTGAGCATATTCAAATTAATGGAATATTGTTTATTAGACGTTTTGTGCTTGGGTTTTTGCATGGTTGCTTGCATATCCTGTCCTTAGAATGCTCGGCAACGGGGCAGGATAGGTATACACAAACACACATGCAATACAAATAACATGTGAGGAAAATCTATGTACACCAAATCAAACACGACTGATTCTGAAATCAGTGTGTTTATACCTTCTCCCATCCGGACTATCACCGTCGGCTCTGGATTCTCACCAAAATCCACCGGCATAACACAAAGGTTATGACGCACTATACGCGCAGCATATAGTAACACGGGTCACGGGCTTAGTATGGTAATTCTGCCCCATACATCACCGTCGGTAGGGAATTTCACCCTGCCCCGAAGGTTATTTGAGTTTTATTATATTAGGAGTATAACAGGTTATCTCTAAGAATTCCATTTAAAGTGCGGTGAGTGTCTGATCAGAAGTTAATTCTTCTTCCTCAGAATCATCATTCATATCTACAATCGGTACATCAAAATTGGCATCACCTTTGTAGACAGTAAATAGGAAGCGTCCGCCTTTCCCTTGACTGTTGCCTTCCGCCCAAATGCGACCACCATGTGCGGCAATAATGTGCTTACAGATCGCCAGACCCAATCCTGTACCTTCATGCCCAGACCGTGAGGCATCAACTTGATAGAATCGTTCGAAAATCCGTTCCCGTAAATCATCCGGTACACCTGGACCATTGTCGAATACAGATACAGTAATCTCGTCATCGCCTTCAGATGCAGAAATTGTGATGGCTTCATTCTCAGGAGACCATTTAACTGCGTTATGTATTAGGTTGCCAAGAACACGCTTCAGTTGATCAGCATCGCATAACACTTCATATTTATCTGGAACATGGCTCACAATTGTTAAGTCTTTGACCTCAGCTTGTGTTTCTAGGCGTTCAATTGCATCATCAACGACTTGTTTTAGAGGGGTTTTTACAAGCTTCATGATTGCTTGACCAGATTCAATCATGGATAGGTCAAACAACTCTTGTGCCAACCACAACAATGTATCGGTCTCCATTGCAATTTCCTTTAACGATTGAATACTAGCTTTACGCTTTGGTTTGTCATCGTCAAGGAAAAGTCCTTCAATAATCAAGCGAATACGCGTAATCGGCGTACGTAACTCATGTGAAATATTGGCCACAAGGTCACGACGAGCACGATTTAACTGTACAAGGCGCGTAATATCTTGCATTGCAACACCAACAAATCGTCGGTCGCCATCATAGTTCATAACTTGAGTCTTTGCCCGATAAAACGAATCATCGATGATAAACTGCTCTTCTAGGCTATCTTCTTCCGTTAAAGCATATTGAACAATGTTTAATAGATCAGGAGATTCAATGACAGCATCAAGCTTTTCACCGATTGGGTTTTTATCACCAAACAACGTATCAGCCGAGCGATTATGCATGATAATTGTCAGTTCTTCATCCAGCAAAAACACAACATCAAAAGACACATTCGATATGGTTGAAAAAAGTGCCTTACTTTCGACACTTTCACGTTCAATCACATTCATCTGAGACCGTAACTTTTTGATAACCTCGTCTCGGCTTTGTATGCCCTGACTGAGTGTTTTTGTTTTTTCAACTTGACGATACGCATAATATGCCAAGCCGAGCGAAATGGCGACGCTAACCCAGAACAAGATTTCCATAGTTAACCCTCGAAACGGTAGCCTACACCACGTACAGTGCTAATTCGCTTTGGACTAGATGGGTTATCTTCAATTTTCTCGCGTAACCAACGAATATGAACATCTACAGTCCGTTTATCCACAAAATAATCATATCCCCATACTTTGGTGAGGATTAAATCGCGAGACAATACAGCATTTTTGTTACGCATTAGCTCAGCAAGCAAATCAAACTCTTTATTGCTTAATTTAATTTCGTCGTCACCTTTAAATACGCGCCGTCCGGTCAAATCAAGTCTCAGGTTACTCGACACGAGTTCATCTTGACGCATTGTACGATCAGGGGATGGTCGGCGCATTTGCACACGTACCCGTGCAAGAAATTCACCTAAGCCAAACGGCTTGACGATATAATCATCAGCACCACTTTCAAGCCCTACAATTTTATCAACTTCAGTACCGCGCGCTGTAAGAATGATAATTGGTACATCAGACATTTTAGAGTCATTACGAATCATACGGCATAAGCTCAGCCCATCGAGACCGGGCAACATAATGTCCAGTACGATCAAATCATATGTATCGTTATGAGCCAGATTCCAGCCAGTTTCACCATCTAATGCCGTGAATACTTCGTACCCTTCAGCACGTAATTTATCAGCTAGATTATTGATTAGTTTTTCTTCATCTTCAACAATTAGGATTTTTTTTGCCATTGGCTACATCCAGAATGATTAAAACAGTGAATAGTCTACACTTATTTTACTAAAGTTATGTTAAACTAAATCGGCATTCTGTTAAGGAAAAATATACTAAATCTATATAATCTGACATAGATTATGCGTATCACCATGAGTTCTTAACAATATCAATCGCGTATAGCGCGGACACCACCAAGAGAAGTTGCCGCCGTAACACCATTACGAATCGCCTCAGCAACTAAATTCGCTGCATAAGCACCAACCAGTGTAGGTGAGGCAGAGATTTCACCTGTCGCCAATGCAAACATCGTATCACCATCAAACATTGTATGGGCAGGATTCACTGCACGAGCAATCCCATCATGCGACATCTGTGCAACCTTATGTACATGTGCTTTGGATAGCTTAGCATTAGTCGCAACAACACCAATCACTGTGTTTTCTCGCTCATTATGTTGTGTCTCAGCAGTCATCATTGTTGTCATTTCATTAAGCATACCGGAAAAGCCCTTACCCGACGGCGTGCGAAGCCCAGCTAAGATATTCCCTTGTTCGTCGATTACATCACCAACGGCATTCACAGCCATTAAGGCAGCGATAATCAACCCATTTTCAAGTTCTATGGAAGCTGTACCAATTCCACCTTTCGATGCACGTTCGTTACCAAACATAGCACCAATACGTGCCCCTGTACCAGCGCCCACAGTACCTTCTGCTACAGGTTCAGTTGTCGCATTTTCACATGCTTGATATCCCATTTCAGCAGTAGGACGTACTCCTGGCTCACCAACCAATAAATCAAACAAAATCGCACCTGATACAATTGGTACGATTAATCCTGTGCCCGATTTATAACCAATTTGCCGTTCATCGTGCCAACGCATCACACCATCGGCAGTCGATAATCCAAATGCACTTCCACCAGACAAAACAACGGCTGTCACTTCTTCAACATGATTATGGGGTTGAAGTAGGTCAGTTTCACGAGTACCAGGTGCACCTCCACGTACATCAACTGAACCAACAGTATTAGGTGGACAGAGAATGACTGTGCATCCTGTTGCACCATGTGTATCTGTGACATGCCCAACGCGAATTCCGGGGACGTGTGTCAACGTGTTATTTCTCTTCATCATCGTCTTCTTCTATATAGTATTCAGCCCCATCGCCATCGTCTTGCCAGATATACTGTATTTTGTCAGTATTTTCTTCAAGTTGATCAGGCATTTCAGGATCCAAGATTTGTATGGCACGCTCATAATCGTCCGGATGTATCAGGACTTTGATTTCGCCCAGATTGCCATACGTTATACCAATAGCACTTGCACCGGGTACAGTATGTACCATAGACGGCACATCAAATGCCCGTAATTTCCCAGAAATAATGTGTGCTTCCTGCAAATTATGTGAGATATGAATGGTAATCCATTCGGGGCGTTCAGGTTTTTTCTTCGGTTTTTGTAGTCCCATTTCCACTTCCGATCCCTATAAAGTTGAGCAACATCATCAATTATATGCGGACTTTATGAGAGGTAAAGTAGTTTTACTTGGCTATGGTCTAGGGACACTAAATAGGTAATCATCCTCTGTGTCGTTCTATGATGAAGTTTCACACAAAAGACTATCTGGCCGATATATACAATGTATCTCATGGATAGCCATTATTACATTGGACGTATACCGAGAGGTATATGGCGGTAATATGTGATCAACGCTTTCCATCTCATCTTTCTCAAATGTAAAAACATCTGGAATATAATGAGCAGTGTCAGCATGAGAGACTTCTGTCACATAGCTTTCGTGCAAGTGTTGACGAATAGTCTGTAATTTGTCGTTTGCTTCCAATTCTTCGTATATCGGGCCATTCACAAAATATAGCTGAAAATCATGTGCTTCTGACAACTCAATTAAACGCCTCATTGCCTCAACATTCATAGGTGATACAGATGAAGAAAGATCGGATACAGTATTATTCAAGTTCATCATAGCCAACTCAAAGTCATATCCCATAGGGTATTTGATCGACAAGAATCCATTATCTTTGACTTCGTTTAGGTCATCAGGTAAGTTTTGAAAAGCTCCTATCAAAGCATTAGTAAATGATTGCCGTCTATAATAGATGGGCAACAGTCTTTGTTGATAAATCTGTAATCTATCCGCTAAACTTAAGCTCTCGATTTGTGTAAGAGGAACATTATATGTACCCAATAGGCTTATTGTTGGGACATCACGCTGAAGCACATCAAACGAATGAATAATAATGACGAATTCTGGAGTGCTATTATTCGCTAAATACGCCTCTAATAACCACACGTTATCTATCATACCAAACGTACCAATCGTACCCAGATTCCATCCATCTAATTTTCTTTCTTCATGAACTACATCAGGGTCAAAGCCGGTTGAACTTGTAGAATCGCCAAGAACGATGTAATCAAGCGAAAGTGACGTCGCACTTTCGACTAAGTCCCATTTCTCAGATACAATAACCTGCCCTCGGTTAAGCCTATCGTTGGATAACAGAAAGAAAATAAGCCCATTAAATGTGATAAAACCAGCCAGTACAACCAAGACAGCTAGTGTAAGAATATGAGATTCAATCAGAGAATGTCTTTCAACTGGTAGAGCAGTATACGGCACATTTGCATCATTTGAGTATTCTGTTTCATTAGAATTGGAAGTAGATGAATTCATTTGTACTATGTTCTCCATAAACAACCATCCACACAACCAGAAAAATCGACACAATAATCTGTATTGGTATTCTTAATTTTGTAAAATAGAGAAGGTCTTTAGTTTTCGCCTGAATATATTGAGTCACCAAGAGCGGTGCCGAAATTGCACAAATTATCAATAAAACCATACCGCCACTAAAATCGGGCACAAGTAAATGCCCTGTAAAGTATAATATTTGATCAAAAGACTCCGCTCGAAATAACATCCACCCATAGAGAATAATGATGGACATTAGAAACCAACGATAGGCAATGTAAATGAAACGATATTCACCAGATAGGGGGTCACGATGAACACCTGAACGATCAAATAGGCGAAATATAACTAGAATAGTCCCGTGATATGCTCCCCATAATATAAAATTCCACGCCGCACCATGCCATAAACCACCTAATAACATAGTGAGCATAAGATTGCGATAAGTCTTGAAGTTGCCAAGGCGGTTGCCTCCAAGCGGGATATAAAGATAGTCACGCAACCATGTGGACAGCGAAATATGCCAGCGATTCCAAAAATCAGAAGGGGATAAGGCTAAATACGGAAGACGGAAATTTACCACCAATTCAATCCCCATCAATCTGGCAATACCACGCGCAATATCACTGTACCCAGAAAAATCACAATAAATCTGAATCGCAAAGGCAACCAACCCAATCCACAATGCCAACCCAGCAAATAATTCATGATTCGCAAAAACTGTATCCGAGTATTGTGCAACAGTATCAGCTATAGCAACTTTTTTGAAGTAGCCCCACAGTATCAAATAGAGTCCGGAGTGAATTTTTTCTGGTGTAATATTGATTTTGCCACTAAGTTGAGGTAGCAAACTACTTGCCCGTTCAATTGGACCAGCAACCAATTGAGGGAAAAATGCGACAAATGTGGCGAAAGTAACAAAATCATTGGTAGGTTTCAGACTACCTCTGTATATATCTATCGAATAGCTCAGGGTTTGAAAAGTATAGAAACTAATCCCAACCGGTAACACCACATTTAAAGTCATACTGCTAATTGGCAGACCGATAGAAGTAGCCAGCGTGGCAAAGCTGGATGCAAAAAAATCAAAATATTTGAAGATACCCAACAAACTCAGATTAAAAAAAACGGAGATCACGACTAGCTGTTTACGTCGGGTCGTTTGAGCTTTATCAGTCCGTCCTAACAACTGACCTACTGTGAAATCAACAATAGTTGAAACAATGATAAGGCTCAGAAACTGCCAATCCCACCAACCATAAAATGTGTAACTTGCTATCAGAAGCAGTAGATTGCGCGCAAGGATTCTTCCACGCACCATCAAAAAGAGAAAATATACAACTATGAAGAAAAACATGAAGACTTGCGAATTATAGATCATAGTCATCACAGTCGAAGAAAACACACATCACATCAATAGTGACATAAAGGTAGGTTTGTCGCTAGATAAAATTAGTTGAATTTACTGAAAGGGAATTACGAGGTATCTAAGTAAGTAGAATGCAAAAGAGGTATGTAGTGTTGAGATTAGGTTGGCGACGG
>DIYL01000026.1 GCA_002428985.1 Anaerolineales bacterium UBA6055
GTATTCGTCGGCGTCTGAGTCAACGTCTCCGTTGGTGTTGCACTCGCAGTTTCTGTTGCTGTCGGCGTATCTGTCAGTGCCTCACTAACTAGCGTCATTTCAGACGCTATAATCTCAGGAGTTACTTCGACTATAGTAGTGGAGACAACTGCAGTATCCGTTGGAATACCAACAACTGGTGTAATTTCATCTCCTGTGTTTGAAATTGCAATCTCTTCATCAGGAATGGATTGCGAATTATTAGTCGAGCTTGCCAATAAAATGGCGAATACCAGCGCAAATGACAAAGTTGCAACAGCAACAACAGCTACGACAACTTCATTTCCTATATCACGACGCATTACGCCCCCTCAACAGACGCAGACATATTGATCGGTAAAGCAACTTTAAAGACACTTCCGTGACCATACTCAGATTCCACCCATATATATCCCCCATGAGCTTCTGCAAATGCTTTCGCAATTGACATACCAACCCCTGTATCACCTAGCCCAGCAATCAATGGATTCTCAGCCTTATATTTACGTGCAAACACACGAGGGATGTCTTCAGGTAATATCCCTCCCCCTTGGTCAGTGACAGAAATCAGAACAACAGGCTCTTCCGAGGAGGTACTGGGTAGCTTTATTGTGTCTGTCTCAACACGAATCGACACATCACTACCTGACGGAGATACCAAATACGCATTTGTCAACAATTGACCAAAAATCTGTTGTATGCCATCGCGGTCAACCGGAATCTTTGGGGTTGAATCATCGAGAGATAAATTAACGATAAGCTCTTTTTCGCGGAATTGATTTGATGCATCCGTAATCGCATCCTCAATCAAGCGAATCAAATCGACAGGTACACGATTTAATTCGAAACTACCCGTATCAAGCTGTGTCACTTTGACCAAATCATCAATCATTGAAGCAAGCCGTTGTACGTTAATTGATACACGTTGAAGGAAGTTCCGTTGCATTTCACCCAAAATACCTGCCGACTCACCCAACAATAAATCAATGAAGCCAATAATCGAGGTCATCGGCGTTCTCAATTCCTGCACCAGACCAACGAAAAGTTCTGGGTTATTCAATGTATAACTAATTGACTCTGGTACATCATCAGGTCGCGATAACAGTAATTGATCGTTTTGATTACGTGCTTCGGCAAGAGCAGTTTGTGTATAATTTAGCTCTAATTCTAATTTTTCCCGTTGTTCTGTTAGGTTTTTGATCATCGCTTGCAATGATATTAATTGTTCACGAACAACAGCCTGTGTATCTTCTGAAGGTTCATTATCAAGGCTGAACTCTACACGCATCGAGTCAATTTGCGCATTCAGTTGATCACGGATCTTCAAGAGGTTACTCTTCTCATCTGCAAGCTCTTGAACCTGCTTCTGTAATACATCCTGCTGTGTATGATTTTGCGAAACCTCAGTTACTAATTCTTTGACTTTACCCTGCAACTTATTTTTCTGGTCTCTCACAGCTTCAAATTTACTCAATAGTTCACGATAATCTGATCTCATCCGATCACGAAGCTTGATGAATGCCTCTCGATCCGATGCCAGATACTGTATTTGCCGTTGAAGTTGATCTACATTTACACCTCGAGATTCGGAGCTTTTAGAACGATCACTCAATAACATATCACGTTCCCGTTGCAATGTTTCGACCTTATTATGCAAAGCCTTACGCTCAGCATATAATTGCGTAACCACCTGTGTGATACCCGTGGCACTACTATCAAACCCCATCGTGTTTAACTGAGACTGGATTCCCGTCAATTTATCACTCACTTGATTGCGCTCGAACTCTAAACGAGCTGTTTCCTCAGATATAGATTCCACCAACGACTGTACGTCAGTATTAATAACAGTCTTATCTTGTGCCCTTAGATCGTCAATTTGCGAACGTAAACGGTCTCGAGCTTGTACTAACGTCTGGTATTCACGTCGTAATGATTCGTTAAGATCATGCGCAAGCGCCTCATCATCTTGCACAGTAAGGGTTGTTAAAGCAGTTTCAGCATCCAATAGTTCGCGCGTTAATTCGTCTCGTTCATCACGAAGCTGTTCTTGTTCTTCGAAAATAACATTAATCCGTTGTGATACGCTCATACCTTCATCAGATTCACCCAAGAGATCTAAAACGCGACTCCGCTCATCATCAAGCTGAAGCTTAAGGTGACTGACCTGCTGGCTCAACTGTGAGATTTGATCTCGAGCAAGTTGTAAGCTAGCTTCCATCTCACGCCGCGCACTAACAACGTCAGACTCGTCGACATTATCTAACGGAATCCCCTCAATCATCGCTTGTATTGCGCGCTCTTCTGCTAATCTTGTTGCTTCATCTGCCTCAAAACTTAAAGCAAGTAGGTTGCTGGCTATAATCCCAACACCCTTGAGTAATTCAGCTTCAGCAGACCTCAGTTCGCGTTGCTGGTATGGAAAACCAACTATCAAGACACCAACCAGATCTTGTTGTTTGGTCAATGGTTGGATATAGGCCGTGCCTTGCTGATCAATATCAATCCGGCGATATAAGTCATCCAGCTCTTCAACATTACGTTCAAGAAATAAAGCACGCTGCGTACGACGTTCAACAGCATTGACCAGTGTAGGTTGCTCCTCTAGACTTAATGAGATTCCAGAAATTGACCGATCTTTGACCCGATCATACCCGGTAACAATATCCGCATAATTAGCATCCTGTATCTTCAACAAAATACCAAAATCAACACGTAGGCTTTCAATAGTTGCATGTATAACCCGTTCAGGGATTTTGGATGTCTCACTTGCATCCATCATCAATCCCATGGCCTTTAATAATTGTACAGACTGTGTTTCGATAGGATTTGACACTTTTGCAGGTGGCGGTGGTGGCATATTCAATATATCTGGATGTTCTGATTTTACTGCTGGTGCGGGCGGATTAGCCATAACAGTTTGCGTCGGTTGAGATGCTGTCAAAGCAACTTCTGCCACACTATTTTCAAGCGATGACACAACAAGTCGATATATTATCAATGGTAGTATCACTAAAGCCGAAACATAGGCTAATCTAGCACTGCCAAGATAATTACCAAATACTTGACCCTGTGCAAATTCAATGAGGTTCAAACCATTACCTAAAATAATCAGGACAAAAAAGACACTCTTAATCGGAGAATCGACGATAGATGTAAAATTAATAACGACCACCAACAAACCCACGACGGCAATCAAAATCGGGATAAATGTCCACAAAGGAGCAAATAGTGACAGATTAAATACAGGTATAAATTCAATTGCAGCCCGCCATTGAACAGCTGTGATGAGGTACAAAATAACTGCCAAGCCAACACTACTAATTAAAATCCTATTTAAGCGCTTCCCCCACTCAATATGATCAACGCTCAAATATGCCCATGTGAGCATAAGTAGTGTAATTGTATAAGCGAGACGTTCTAAAGGCGGCAAAATAGTATTTGAATCTTGACCTAGCAATAGCGATAATAATGCACCCGCCAATAATAAAATCCAAACACCTACAAGTGCAAAAGTTGCAACAACATAGCGTTGGGTCATCCGTTCATACGGAAATCTCGAGCGATGTCCTAATGCCATAAATAATGAAGCTTGGCTTATTGCAATGACAACTAGGAAATAAAGTAAGTCACCGGGAGATTCAACAAATAGATTCAAAAAATTCAGTGGGGTTTGTGACAACTTGCACCATCCGAAGCTTAATTCATGCCATCAATACTTAAAGTAAGTATATCATAACGAAACATATCAGAATGTCGCATTCCCGTTAATTCTCGATTTTCAGATAGTTTATAGTTCGTTTACAAACATACTGTTGACGATCCTACCACCACTCATTAGACTCATAGCTCTAAGTTGAAAGAAAATCATGTGACAACAAAACTTGCTGCCTTTATCCGTCGTTATCCATCTATTATACGCATCCTCTATCTAGTATTCCGCCGGCTACAACCGCGTTTTACCGTAGGTGTCGTCGGGATTGTATTCGATGAACATAGGCGCGTATTATTAGTAGAGCATGTCTTTCATCCACAACATCCTTGGGGGTTGCCCGGTGGATGGATTGATCGCAACGAAGATCCTAGTATTGGTGTCGCCAGAGAACTGAGCGAAGAATTACAGCTGAATGTCAAACCTATTCAAATTATCCTTGTTGAGAAAGCATTCAACAACCACATTGATCTTGCTTACTTATGTGCTGCATCAAATAATGTCGGTCAGATTAGCAATGAGTTACTAGGATTTGAATGGTGTTCACTAGACCAACTACCGAACCTTAAAGAATTTCATGTAAAAGCCATTGAACGTGCCGTTGAGTACATTACACGGAGTTAAACTATGAGTTCAGCACTATCTAATCGTCGTCGCAAACGTGGTTTTCCTGTGTTATTTACGCTGTCATTCTTGATGTTAGTTGCAGCAACAGGACTTCTTGTATTTGAGCTAATTTCTTTTAGTCAACGTGAGGAACAATTACCATCTGGTATCACTGTAGCAAATCTAAATGTAAGTGGACTTAGCAAACGTGATGCGGTTGCAGAATGGGAAAGTGCATATGCTCAACCTCTAACACTATACTATAGTGACATCAATGGCGACCACCCTATCGTCCTTAGTCCAGATCAATTAGGGTGGCGTATCAGTAGTGATCCAATGCTAGCAGATGCTCTGGCATCAGGTGAAACTGATGGTGGTTTCTGGCAACGTTTTATGAATTACCTACTCAACAATGAGGAAAATCTTTCCAGAGATATTCCGTTATTAGCATCCTATCAAGAAAATGTACTCGAAGAATTTCTCAAAGACATCGCAATTCGGTATGATAATCCACCAGGAAAAGCCGGATATGACTTACAAACACTCACTACATTCCCAGGTGACCCAGGGTATGCACTCGATGTTGAAAGTGCGATGCTAGCAGTCGATGCAGCTTTACGCAATCCAACAAATCGTATTGTCAATCTACCCGTCGAGAATGTAATTAATAATCGTCCACAAATGGACACACTACGCACAATGATTATTGATTACTTGGATTCACAAGGTTTTATATATGACGGGCAAACAACTGTGGCATCCATCTTCATTTTGGATTTACTGACAGGTGAAGAAATTAACATACTAGGAGATGTGACCTATTCAGCCGCCAGTACAATCAAGGTACCAATCATGATTGACTTCTACCGCACACTTAGTTTTGAACCATCGCAAGAAGAGGCATGGCTACTAGCAAACTCGTTACTCTGTAGCAATAACTCTTCTTCAAATCTCATTATGCAAATTATCGGCGGGAACGATCTATTCAACGGTATTCAAAGTGTCACTGATACAGCACAATATATAGGTGCAAAAAACACATATATCACTGCGCCATTCTTCTTAGGAGTCGAAGGACAACAATTAGGCTCTATTGCCGCACCAACAACCGCACCAAACCCAAATTACAATACAAATCCGGATACATTCAATCAGACAACATCAGAAGATATGGGGACACTATTTAACCTGATTTATGATTGCGCAGAATACGGGTCAGGTCTGATTACCAGTTATCCAGATGGAGAAATCACACAAAGAGAATGTAGCCAAATGTTGGAGTTAATGAGTGCAAACGATCTAGAAAGACTTTTACAAGGCGGCTTACCCATTGAAGCAAGAGTATCACACAAAAACGGCTGGATCTTTGATACAGTTGGAGATGCAGGGGTCGTCTACTCACCAAATGGTAGGGACTATGTTATCTCAGTATATCTATGGGAAGAAGCAGAATTCCAAGACTATGAGAAGCTCTGGCCACTCTTAGAAGAAATATCTCGTGCGACATGGAATTATTTCAACCCAGAAAATGCACTCATAGAGCCAAGGGGTGATTTACCAATCACAGCCCAAGAATGTGAAGGCAATTATCTACCACCTTCACCAGAACTAGTTGATCTTGACAATATAAACGGTTGGAAATCGAACTAGCCTAACTGTTTAGTCAAGAGAATGGTATTTTGACCGTCTACTGCTTCATAATCTACAGAAGTCATGTACTGTTTAACAAAATATACTCCCCAACCACCACCTTCCCGATCCCATAATGGTGTGTTAGGGTCAGGTTCTGCAATTTCTAGTGGATTAAACAATGGTGCTTCATCAATAATCCTAATTTTTAGTACCCTATCATCATAGGTGCAGACGACATCAATTTTCTTGTCTGCGCCTTGATGCTTATACCCATGTTCGATAACATTGGTACAGATCTCTTCAACCGACAATTCTGATTGAAATGCAATATCGTCCCCTAGTCGTGCATCATTTACAAAATCTACAACAAAGTCACAGATTGGGCGAACATTTTCAATCTCACCGGTAACACTCATACGACGCTGTTGAACTCCCATCACAATCCCCACAAAGCTATATATACTAAATAGGTCTAGTAACTTTCAACGGCATCTGCTTGTGTTGGATAGATTTTGAAGATTGTATATAATCCAGCCATTTCAAGTACTTCACGAACACGATCCGATGGTTGGGCAATACGCAAATCACCAGAAGCACGTTTTGCTTTTTTAAGGGTAGAAACCATCTCACGAAGTCCAGCACTACTCATATAATCAACTGCATTCAAATCCAACACCAGATTATAATTACCTTCTTCAATCTCATTACTCAGTGCATCACCAAGTTGGTTAGCATTCATACTATCAATGCGGCCACTTGCTTCAACAACAGTTGCTTTATCATGTCCCGATACATTAATATTGATCATCGGATTCTCCCCTACAAACAGACATAGAACAATTATAACATACTCTAGTGGTTTTAAACTTCAACGATTATAAATGGAAATAAATCACTTTAGCATAGTCGAAGTAGGTAAATTAAACACATGGATACAGGCTATATCGTATTAATCGCTATACTCGTTACAATCTTACTGCTTTTTGTGCAACGTACAGAAAAATCAAGACGGCGCATGTCATGGGGCTTTGCAATTATGTGCTTTCTAATCATCCGCCATAACGCATTCTTGAAGAGTGATTTCCACGAAGAAACCCTCATCGCATTTATCATCAGCGTTGTCATCAGTGGATTGTTCTGGTTACTCATTGGCAAATACAACCCAGTTGGAACTAGTGATGAAATGAAAGTTGTCGGTCTTGACGATTAATATAAAGCTGTGGGCTAAGATTAAAGCCCACTTTGCCTTATCATTTAAATAAACTATCCGATAATATCAATCGGAATCACATCAGAGCTCTGCAACATCACAACACTAATGCGTGCAGCAACAGTTTCAGCCAATGTTCTAAAAGCTTGACCAGATTCTGTATCAGCACTATGAATCGACACTGGACGACCATAATCACCACCTTCACGGACATTTGCCGCTAGTGGTACTCGCCCTAGAAACGGGATATCTCGTTCTTGTGCTAACTTTTCGCCACCACCTGAACCGAAGAAATCACCAGCCATATTTTCCACAACACCAAGTACTGGAACCTTGAGTTGATCAAACATAGCTGCAGCCCGAATTGCATCAGAGATAGCAACACCCTGCGGTTGCGTCACAATAATACTACCTGTCAAGGGAAATGATTGTGCTAATGATAATGGTGCATCACCAGTTCCAGGTGGCAAGTCAACAATCATATAGTCAAGTCGCCCCCATTCAACATCAGTGAAGAACTGGCGAATCGCACCATGAAGCATCGGCCCACGCATAATCATGGGTTTGTCAGGACTAGATAGAAATCCCGTGCTAATCAACTTAACGCCATAGACTTCCAATGGCTGCATTTTGTTATTAATGACTTTAGGTCGCCCTGCCCCCAATCCAAACATCTGCGGAATATTTGGGTTGAGAATATCAGCGTCAATTAATCCAACTTTTGCACCTGCATCAGCAAGCGACACAGCAAGATTAGTAGCAACAGTGCTCTTACCAACGCCACCTTTACCACTAGATACAGCAATAATACTATTCATCGGCACATCTAAACGACCATGAATCCTATTATCTGTTGGAACTTGCGCGTCCCACTTAATCTTTACATTTTGAATACCATCAACTTTACCAATCAATGCATCATTACAACGTTCAATGAATACATCTTTTAGTGGGCAAGCCGGTGTAGTGAGAACAATCGTAAATTCAGCTGTATCACCATCAACGGTCAAATCCTTAACCATATTTAATGACACAATATCTTTATGTAGTTCAGGCTCGATGACAGTGCTTAATGCCTGCATCACATGTTCATTTTTATTACTCATCGTCTTCCTCAACAATATGTGATCTCAAAACCACAATAAGTATAACATTTATCTTTTAAATTATGGACGTGCGTTCATCCATAATTCATAAGAAATCTATTTGTATCGCATAGCATAGGGTTTTGCCTTACGCCAATATCGCGAGAATCGTTTAAGATCGAACTGATAATCTGTGTCTACAAGCGGTGTCTCACTCAAAACACGAACAGGTTTCTTATTGCCAGATTTCTTCTCAAGGCTATCAACAATTTGCCAGAAGCGAGGACTGGGACTTTTCATTGTCACAATTTCATTGGCTTGATGTTCAACGGCAAATTCAACAATCTCTCGCACCATTTTCCCTTTACGAATCGTAACAGGCATTTCAAGTAAACATTCGTACATAAAGACGATACGTTTAAAACTAATGTTCCAAGCTGATAATAAATCCTCATCAAATACAAAGATTGCAGGTGCTGTCGGATATTCTTGAAAAACACGAGCGGTGGGATTCAAGTTATCACCGTTTACCCAAATAATTGGTTGTGACACGATAGACTATCCTTTCCGTGAGCGATTACGATTACGTCTTTGTGTGTTTTGACGTTGCTCTTCAGCAATATTGGTGTTAGGGAATAAATCCTCCGCGACCTCATCATACGATCCTTCGAAATCACAATCGCCATATAAGGGACAACCTTTACAATAGACCCCATTTGTGAAACGTTCGATATTTTCGCGGTTGAAATAATAGGGTTTATGACTGAATGTACTCGCTACCCATTGCCATGACAAATTGTTACTAGCTGGATCACCATCAATTAGATGTTCTAAAAACCATGATGCACCGGCTTTCCAGTGTATGCGACGCCAATGGACAATGTATCCTGCAAAATACATGCGGACATGATTGTGCAGATAACCCGTCTCAACTAGCTCATTACGCCAACCGTCAACACATGCCAAACCTGTCTGACCATTGCGAATATCATCAGGTAGTTCAAGTGCATAATCATTTTCGTTGTAACCTGTTTTCCAATCTTCTTGGCTTTCCCAAATATCATCACCTATCGTTGTATAAACTTGTTGAAAATACTCACGATAAGCCAATTCCTGCACAAATTTTTCAGCATCGTCAGGATTGTCTACAGTATCTAAAGCTTTATCACGTATTTCTGCTAAGTTAAGCACACCGTGCCGAATATATGGTGATAATCTGGTAACTGCACCATCGATATAATTACGGGTTTTCGCATATTTCTTTGGGTAAATAGTGTTCAGTTGGGCTTCAGCGGCTTTTCTACCACCAGGTGTAGCGCTGACATTAGAGTCTAATAAGTCGGCCTGTACAAATTCTTGTCGAAGATATGAAACCATTTCATCACGATTAGTAAAATCGCGGCGTAAATTCTTACTCATAATATCTCCTAATTAGCCAAGTTGCGACGATTGCGACAGCGTTTACTACAGTATTTAATCTCTTCCCAATTCTTCTCCCATTTTTTGCGCCATGTGAAAGGTCGTTGACATACAACACAGATTTTTTCTGGTAAATCTGACTTTTTGGTATTTTTCATAACAATAAATCCTCCGATCATACACAGTTTAAAGAAGAGGATTTAAAAATACATAAATATCAAATAAAAAAGCCCGATGAAAATTCACCGAGCTTTACAAAATGCTAATTTTTCATACGCTATTCACCACGTTTTTCAGCACGTTTCTTTCTACGTTCAAGTGCTTTACGACGACGTTCTTCGCGTTTTGCTTCGTCTTCATTCCAAGGTGTTGCGCCCTCTGCAGCAGGTGCAGCTTTTGCTTCTGCCTTTGGTTGTTCTTGTACTGGTGCAGCTTTTGCTTCCGCTTTCGGTTTTTCTTGTGCTGGTGCAGCTTTCTTAGCACTACCACGGGGAGCAGATTTGCCACGACGCGCTTCTTTTGCTGCGTCCTTATGTTCCCATGTACCACGCACTTGCATCTCTTCATAAGCGCGTGTTGGAGCAATATTACGCCAATATGAAACAGGTTTTGATAAACGTTCTTTATCGTGGATGTGGTGGGTTGTGCGGTCATAACTTGCTAATTCGTAATCATGATCCATTTTGATTGCATCAAATGGACAATATTCTGCACAAAAGCCACAGTTCATACAAATATCAATATCAATAAAGAATGCTTCTGGTTCAGGGACCGGACGACCTGTGTCAGGATCATTACCACGGACAATCCAAATACATTGTGGCGGACATACTTTTGCGCAAATCCCGCAACTTGTACACCAATCTTTATCAGGGCGAGTTGGATGATCTTCATCCTCTACAACAAGGAATGGTACAAACCGAAATCGCTCAGGCACAGCAACTTTTTCGTCAGGATATTGAACAGTCATAATGCCCTTACCTTTTGTTCCCTGACGGATTTCAAAATTATCTGTTGATGGCGCATATTTACGGAAACCGTATCGCACATCATCAACATATGACTCTACGAAATGACGAAGAGTCAACATCAACCCTTTTGCCAATCCTGTACCGTACATAATAACTCCTCTGTTAAAGGGCAGATTTTATATTATCTGCCCAATTATTTTCTCAATATCTAGCGGTCAGTTTCACCAAGAACGATGTCAATACTGCCAAGAACACCGACAATATCAGCAACTTTATATCCCTTACTCATGATGCCTAGTGGAGTTAGATTGATGAAGCTTGGTGCACGAACATGATAACGCCATGGGTTGGATGTTCCACCACGAGCACCTCCTGAGACAAGATAATACCCGAGCTCACCTTTACCATTTTCAACACGACCATAAGATTCTCCAAGCGGTATTCTCGGAGCATATGCACCAGGTTTACCATCAGCCCAGATAGATTCACCTTGTGTTGCTTCTAGACGAGGTAGGATTTGCTTGAGAATGCGTACACTTTCACGCATTTCTTTTACACGCACTTTATAACGTGCATACATATCACCCTCTTGTTCAACTGCAACATCAAAGTCAAGTTCAGGATAGATACTATATGGATCAGCACGACGCACATCGTAAGCTACCCCACTGCCACGCAACAATGGACCAGCAGCACTGTAGTTAATCGCATCTTCATAACTCAAATACCCAACACCCTTTGAACGTTCGAGAACGATCTCATTCTGTGTCAGAAGTTGTTCAAGTTCATCAATTGTTTGTGGGATCCGTTCATTAATCATCTCGGTCAAGAACTGCATCGTATTGTAATCACGGACACGATCATTGGTCAGGTTTGTTACACTTTTAATACGTTCAGGTAAATCAGCAAAAACACCACCAAAGCGCATATAGTTGCACATCATACGGCTACCCGCAACGGCTTCAAAGAAGTCCATGATACGTTCACGTTCTTGGATGAAATATAGTACTGGTGTAAAGAACGCACCAATATCATTCATCCAGAAACCAATCGCCCATAGATGATTAACAATCCGGCTCAATTCAACCATCAATACACGAATGACTTCGCAGCGGTAAGTTGGGTCATTATATTTCTTACCGAGGCTCATAAGTTGTTCGACAGCTAGCACATAGCCGTGGTTGTTACCCATACTAGAAATGTAGTCGAGTCGATCTGTAAACGGAATATTGTGCAAATAGGTGTTCCGCTCACCAATTTTCTCATGGTTACGGTGCAAGTAACCCATTACAGGTTCAAGGGAAGTTACAGTCTCACCATCAACGGTAAGTACCATGCGGAATACACCGTGCGTACTAGGATGATGAGGTCCCATGTTAACAACAAGTTCGTTTGTTTCTAAGCCGTCTTTATCGACAATACGCTCAACATCAACACCTAGCCCCATTGACTCATAAATACCTTGTTCAGAGGTATCCATCAAACGGTTCAAGTCAATGTCAGTCGGATACGTTACATTTTTACCAAAGACATTCTTCTCTTCGGAGCGATGTACGTGCCCACCCGGCCAACGACTACCAAACGGTTTATGATCTTCTTCATAATATGCTTCTTTCCAATCCTTACGCATCGGGTGACCATGAAAGCCTTCCCACATCAAAATGCGTTTCATGTTTGGATGTCCAGCAAAGTTTATGCCGTACAAATCCCATGCTTCACGTTCTTGGAAGTCAGCACCACGCCAAACATCTATTAACGATGGAATTTCCGCTTTATCACGTTCGGTTTGCGCTTTAAAGACCAAAGCACGACCGCCTGTTGTACGGTAAGCGTGATAAACCATTTCCAGATGATCGACACCTTCTTCGACACCAAGATAATCGACCGCGGTAGCACTAGAAAGATAATCAAAATTCAGTTCATCACGCATTGTCTGTGCGATATCAACAAGCTTGTCTTTATCGACAATAATCCCTTCATATCCTTCACGACTATCCATCGAGATGGCATCTGGGTATTTTGATTTCAAATACTCAATCGATTCTTCGATTGAAGAAGTATCGACTTGTTCTCCAGGAGCAACTGCCTGATCTGTCATATGACTCTATCCTTCATCTGCATCTTCAGCACGGCGGGATGCACGAATCGCCTTACGAGCCAAAGCACGTAAACGGCGTTTTTCGCGAATATCTTCAGCTTCTGACCATGGTGTACCGCCAGTAGGTAATTTAAAGTTTAGTGCATCGGTGGACACTTCAGCTACAGTTTCGGTTTTCTCTGCCACTTCAACTTTAGACTTAGCAGCAACTTGCGTAGTTGATGGTAATTCACGTACACCAAGTAGTTCTGTATCTTCTGCCGCAGTCTCAGCTTGACGGCGAATCATATCCATCTGACGAGGATCAATAATATCAGGTCCCAACACAGGGATAGGAGTAGGTTCAGAAGGTCCTACACCATACCATGGGACATCATCCCCATTAGCAATACTTTGTCCATCAATTTTCTTCTGCAATGCAATCATGCCATACAACAAAGCTTGTGGGGTTGGAGGACAACCCGGTACATACACATCTACTGGCAAGTATTTATCCATACCAGATACAACGTTGTATCCCTCTTTAAACGGTCCACCGCCACTAGCACAAGCGCCCATCGCAAGAACATACTTTGGCTCTGGCATTTGGTTGTACAAACGTACAATCGGCACAACCATCTTCTTCGTCACCGTACCTGACACAATCATTAAGTCCGACTGACGAGGAGTTGCACGCATCACCTCAAAACCAAAGCGGGAAAAATCGAAACGTGACGATGCTGTAGCAATCATCTCAATTGCACAACATGCCAAACCAAAAAGCATAGGCCACATAGAATTACGGCGACCCCAGTTGTAGAGCTGGCTCAAACTTGTAATTGCGACATTGTTTTCCAACTCAACCGGAACAGGGAACTCTGTTTTATTTAATTCCTGTAAATTCAATTCCATTTAGAAACCGGTCTCCTCGTACCACTCACGTAAAATATCCTTCAGAATCCCGTCATTAACCAAGATAGGATCATCTGCAAAATCCGGCAAATTAATTATCCACCGATTTAGTTCCTCTAAACTTACTTCATCTAACTTAGCATTGGGATAAGCTTCCATCAAAGCTAATACAATTTCATATGAAGAGTCCCAATATAATGCTGAGTTCGACATAAATTACTTTGATACTCTATTCTAACACGTTTGCGCCAAAACTTTTAATCACCATGTAAGATACTAATCACAATTTAATTGGCATATTATGTTATATATCACACACAAACAAATAACAACTACAGCAATCAACCAACAGCAAAATGTCTACAAACATGGGCTTGTAAATGTAGCAAGTATAAAGAGCGAATCAGGGATTGTCAAGAATTTCACAATCACCGCGACAACATACATTACTCACTCATTGTTACAATAGCACCTCGACGATCGACATGGGTAGATTGAACGAGCGCATCCATACCTGCATCAACATAAATAGCTTTCATTGTTTCAGCAGTTTTATCAGCAATTTCCTTACTATCGCACAGAGCACATAATGTTGGTCCTGCCCCACCGATAAACACCGACATAGCTCCTACTCGCTTGGATTCAAATCGCACTTCCTCCAGATATGGCATTAGATTTGCCCGAGCAGGTTCAACCACCATATCCTTTTCCATCCCATCTGCAAGAGCTTCTAAGTCATTACGATGGAGTGCATCAATAACACGTGCGACTTGCCCAGTCTGATAAATCATAGTTTTAAGCGATACCTCAGTAGGAAGTACAGCACGTGCTTCTGCTGTTGGTACAGCAACATCTGGAGTTACTAATGCAAGATGTAAATTGTCAGGCACTGGCAATTGTTGAATCGCATCTACTGTGATGCCAGCGATTAATGTGATACCACCCAACAAACAAGGGCCAACATTATCTGCATGATACCCACTAACAAGTGCCTCTCCCTCCAAACAAAATGGCAAGAGTTGCTCATACGTAAATGGTTCACCATACAATTTATTTAATGCAACAACAGATACAACAGAACTTGCGGCACTACTCCCTAGCCCACTTGCCAGTGGTAAACCTTTGAAAAGTTTAATCTTTAGGCCACGTTTTTCTCCCATATGATCAAGAAAAGCACGAGCCGAAACAGATGCAACATTTTTATCTGCTTCACGCGGAAGTTTACCGTCATCACCCTCTATATCTGTGATCAAAATCTCAGGATTATCCTGAAACTCGACAACAGCCCGATCACCCATCCCCTCTATTGCCAAGCCGAGAATATCGAACCCAACACCAAGATTCGCAACTGTTGCAGGGGCAAAGGCTTCTGCTCTAGTAATTGCCATAAAAACTCGCTATCCTTACGAAAATTCTTCACTCATAAATGAGGATCAACAAATGCCAAGCATACTACAATGTATTGATTGTGGACAACAATACCCGATTAATCAAGTTATGTATACCTGCGACACCTGTAATGGTTTACTAGATGTGATTCATGATTTTTCTGAATCTAAAACAAAGATCAATCGTGAACTATTTGACAGTAGGCTTGGCACACTCGATCCACCATATAATAGTGGCGTATGGCGGTACAAAGAGCTAATCTACCCTGACCTTGATAACGATAAAACAGTCAGTCGTATGGAAGGCAACACCAATCTATATCCACTGCCCCGTATCGCCCAATTTGTAGGTGTTGATACGATGTATCTCAAACATGAAGGTGAAAACCCGACAGGATCCTTTAAAGACCGTGGTATGACAGGTGGTGTGACGCAAGCCAATGTACTTGGAATGCAACGAGTCGCATGTGCCTCAACAGGTAATACATCCGCATCTATGGCATCATATGCATCTAGAGCTGGGATGCAAGGGATAATATTCCTCCAAAACAAACAAATTGCATTGGGGAAACTTGCACAAGGGATAGCATTTGGCGCAACCTGCTTACAAATCAACGCGGACTTTGATCGAAATCTCGAGCTTGTCCGTGAAGTATCGGAGCGTCTCGGTATCTATGTGTTAAATTCGGTCAATCCATTTCGCCTTGAAGGACAAAAATCTATTATTTTCGAAGTCATTCAACAATTGAAATGGCAAGTTCCAGATTGGATTGTTGTGCCCGGTGGAAATTTAGGCAACAGTTCTGCTTTCGGTAAAGCATTGTTCGAATTACATCAACTCGGGTTAATTGATAGAATGCCACGACTTGCTATTATCCAAGCACAAGGCGCAAACCCACTCTACAAGCATTATCAAGAAGGTTTCAAAAATTTCACACCTGTCAAAGCCGATACGATTGCTACAGCTATTAAAATTGGCAATCCTGTGAACTTACAAAAAGCTATCCGAACATTAGAGTGGACAAGTGGTGTTGTCGAACAAGTCACGGATCAACAAATTATGGATGCAAAAGCCATGGTCGACGGAGTCGGAATTGGGTGTGAGCCTGCATCTGCGTGCTCAGTTGCGGGAACAAAGAAATTGGTTGAGAGAGGCATAATTAAACCCGAAGATACAGTCGTTGGAGTGCTTACAGGTCACGTTCTCAAAGATCCGGAAGCGACTATCGGCTATCACGCAGACCAACTCGATCATATCGTGCCTGCATATCGCAACCAGATGTTACAGGCGGATGACAACATAGACCAAATTATCAACCTATTATCAGATCGAATTCCTGTCTAAATCGTCGCACTACTCAGGCGGAGAGAAGCATGTCAACTTCTCTCCGCCCAAAACCCTAGGTTGTAAGTTCTTCTATAGTGGTTGACGGCATTTCAACTAGAGACAGTGATTGTTCTAAATCCGCGATAATATCCTCAGCATCTTCAATACCGAGTGCATAGCGTACAAGATTTTCATTAATCCCGGCCTCTTTACGTTCTTCAGGCGTCAAATCGTAGTAACTGACATACGCAGGTTGTTCAATTAATCCCTCTACCCCACCAAGGCTTGGCGCAATATAGGGTATTTGTAGACGATCAATAAACGCCCCAGTAGATTCTAACCCACCAGCAACTTCAAAACTTATCACCCCACCAAACCCTGACATTTGTTTCTTTGCAATATCATAATCAGGATGTGATTGAAGTCCTGGATAAAATACACGTTCAATCTTAGGGTGATTTTCCAAATACTGTGCGACTTTGAGAGCGGAATCATTCTGATGTTTAACACGAATTCCAAGAGTTTTAATCCCACGTTCTAGTAAAAATGCTTGATGCGGGTCAATTATGTTGCCAAACATTCCCCGAGCATCTTTGAGCGCTTTAATCCTCGGTTTACTGCCAGAAATTACACCTGCCATCACATCATTATGCCCACCAAAATATTTTGTCGCGCTGTGCATCACAAAATCAATTCCATATTCAATTGGACGTAAATTGACAGGTGTCGCAAACGTGGTGTCAATCAATGTCATCGCTCGATTTTTCTTGCCTAATTCAGCAATACGTTCTAAGTCAGCAACCCGCAAATAGGGATTAGTTGGTGTTTCAGTAAAAATAAAACGGGTTTTCTTAGGGATGATCGCGGCCTCCAGAGCATCATAGTCACCCATCGGCACAATAGAGGTCTCAATTCCAAATTTTTTGAGTGTGGTCAAACAAAACTGGCGAGTGCGACGATAACAATCATCCGTCATGACAATATGTGTATCTGGTTTTAATACCGTCAAAAATAAGGATGTAACAGCAGACATGCCAGATGGATAGACTACTGAGTCCTCAGCCCCTTCTAGCTCAGCAATCCGTTTTTCCACCGCCCACACACTCGGATTACCATATCGAGCATATTCTTCACGATCAAGTTCCCCACCATATACCTTTTTATCAAGAAACTCGACTAATTTAGCTGTATTTTCAAATGTATAGGTCGATGATTGAACAATTGGAGTTGTAATCGAATGAAACCCCTTTTCACGCGGTGCACCACCATGTACAGATTTTGTACTATGTCCTGAAAACTCTGTTTTTTTCTTTTCTTCATTACTCATATAATTAACCTCAAATATAAAAAGCCCGAACTATAGTTTAGATTACACAAGTTCGGGCTTCCGCTTTTGTCATATTGAAAAGGTAGGCAACCTACGGAAAACCTAACGTATAGTTAGGCGTTTACCCTCATCTTCCAGATTAATCTGCCGAAATTAGCACCTTCCCATGCCATTGGGGGTTGCTATGGTTTCACCGAGTCGGTCTCTCCACCACTTCTGGATAAGCGTAAAACTTACAATTTAATTGTTAAGTGAAGCACAATATAACACAAGCGACACCGTGATGCAACAGGTAAGAAAACCTCTCGAACCAACGTCAACCAAACGGCTAGTCAACGCTTTCAAATTCACCTTGTTTTTTATGTTAAAGTGTACCAAACTAGCGCACGCAATTCTAAATGAGGAGATTATATGACCGAGTCAGCATTACGAATCGTAGGTGGTCGCCCACTCCAAGGCGAAATTAGTATTCAAAAAGCAAAAAATGCAATCCTACCCATGATTGCAACCTCACTAGTCGTTGAAGAAGGTGAGACAATTTTACATGGTGTACCAGAAATCGAAGATGTCGAACGAGCATTTGAGTTACTCGAGGCAGTTGGTGCAATGGTGGATCACGACAAAGAAACCAAAACAGTGCGCATTGATGCAACTAATATCTCAACCGGCACTTTACCTAATGAATTAACTTCACGTTTTCGAGGATCAGTCTTATTTCTTGCACCTCTTCAGGTTCGCTTAGGTTATGTTGATCTTCCAGGAAGTGGTGGTTGTGATATCGGAACACGCAAAATCGATTTTCATCATCGTGGTTTCGCCCGTTTAGGTGCAGATGTCCAGTACTTTGAAGATGGTCGTACTGTCATTGAGCTACCAAATAAACGGTTTAAAGGGACAATGCTGTATCTTGATTTCCCAAGCCACACCGGTACAGAAAATCTAATGCTTGGTGCAGCTTTAGCAAGCGGTCAAACCATCATTGAAAATGCTTCAGTCGAACCAGAAGTCATTGACTTTGGTTACTTTTTGAATGAAATGGGTGCAGATATTCAAGGGCTTGGAACACATACTCTTACCATCAACGGTGTTAATAAGTTAAATGCAATTGAATACACACCAATGCCTGATCGACTTGTTGCTGGGACAATTATGATGGCAACAGCTATTACAGGTGGTGATGTGACAATCAATGATATTGAACCCAGTCACTTACGTATTGTCACCGCAAAGTTGGAACAAATGGGCGTCGAAGTTAACATTATGGAATCATCCATTCAAATCCATCGTCCACTAGATACCCCACTTACACCGATCAATATCCAAACTCATCCGTATCCAGGGTTTCCAACAGATTTACAGCCTTGTATCGCAGTTCTATCAACTCTCACCAACGGCACAAGTTACATTCGCGAGCGAATTTTCGAGAATCGCTATGATTATGTCGACGCGTTGCTCAATATGGGTGCCGATATAATCATTAGTCAAAGCGATGTCTGTATTATCAAAGGTGTTGAGAGGCTGAGACCAGCAACGGTCAATGCAGAAAGTTGCCGGGCAGGCGCAGGTGTATTACTTGCCACCCTAGCGGCTAATGGAGAGAGTATCATTGAAAATGTTTATCAAATTGATCGTGGATACGATAACATAGAGGGTCTACTAACTCAACTTGGGGCAGATGTTACACGCATTGAAAAACAATCGACAACCCCACAACCTGTTTGGTAATACAAAACAAATCCAAAATCAGCAAATTAGTCACCAAAATGGTGGCTTTTTTGTTTATATCTATGATACAGTTAAAAAATATAAATATTATTCAGATGTTTGAGCATTTAAGAATGAAAGTAAACATCATGTTAATGAGTGGCGTTGAGGATGGTGATCAACGTTTACTAGATTCTGACAATAACGACGGTAAACTCAATGGCGATCGATGGTCTATCTCTATCGGTAGACAGGATGACAATGATATTATCCTACAGAAAGATACATTTGTATCACGCCATCATGCCAAGTTACATTATGAGGCAAACCAATGGTGGGTTGAGGATTGTCAAAGTACTAACGGAACATTTTCCGAAAACGAAGATCAGTTTTTTCTCGACAGAAAAGTGTCGGGAACACTACTACTCGATACTACTCTCATGTTTCGTGTTGGGCGAACATGGTTAAAAATCAAGCCAATAGAGTAAATTCATGACATATATAAGCTTAAAAGACATCCTTATCAGTGCGCGGCAGGAATCACATCGAATGCGCCATTATTATCTCGGTGTAGAACACATCTTCATCGCACTGTTAGAAGTAAAAGGCGGGATTGCCAGCGACATTCTCGAAAGCTACGGGTTACAACCTAGTTATGTTGTAGACGCTGTTCGTCGCAAAGTTGGTAAAGGTAGTAAACAACGTTTATGGGCAGGAACCCCTAACACACCACGCGCTAACGTTATCATTGATGTTGCACATGAAATTGCCCTAGAACATAGGCGTAATGCTATTCATGAACGTGATTTACTGGTTGCAATGTTAGACGAGGGTGAAAATATCCCAACACACGTCTTGACCCTACTGGGGCTAGATCTGAATACACTCAAAAAAGAAGTGCAGACACGTCAAGGCAATGCAAATTCTACGCATACATTTGTAAACATCGAAATCAACCCAGATTCCCAAATAACACTTACAAAAGAACAATCTTACATTTTGCGTCGCATGTTTCATGGTTTTGCACGAATTTATGTTGATCAGCAGCTTAAAGGTGGTTACACCCCATCTTCCCTATTTGTTGTAACACCAATTCAAGCAGATGATCGACGAAATTCAACTGTAGTGGTTAAACTCGGGCCAACCGACCTCATCTTAGATGAGGCACACCGTTATGAGCGCTATGTCAAATCGAAACTACCAGCATTAACAGCGCGCCTCGAAGATACCCCAACTGCCCCAGAGGCATCTGAATTAGCCGGTATTAAGTATGGGTTTATTGCCGGCGCAGACGAAACACCCCATAATTTACGGTCACTCATCGGTACATGGCAACCAGATCAGGTGGGACAGTGGCTACGAGATAATATCTACGATGTATTCGGCAAAACGTGGTGGAAACAAGCAACACCGTATAGATTTGACGTTTGGCGCGAGTACGACTGGCTTCTCCCTCCTATGCTAACACTTGATTTTGTACCAGAAGACAAAATCCCTGATCGTATAACAGCAATCAAACCACCAATTAAGCGCAACAAACTCAAGCCGTTTGAATTAGGTGAAGTAGTTGCTATTGAGAACTTTATCGTCCAGAAAGTAGATAAAGATAATCAAAGTATCCAGCTTGCTGTATTGCAAGGGGCAGATACAACCCATGCTTATAAAGTTAAACTGCGGCAAATTAACTTAAGAAATTCCATATATTATCGTGGTGAAGTCTTAGACCGTATTGTAGGGCGTGTTTGGCAAACCCGTGATGAGCGTTTATTACAAGCAGTCCGTGAACTTGAACCCGATTTTGACTACCAAGCAAAAAACATTACACACAATAAAATGCGGATACCAAACCCCATTTTCGCTTACAAAGAAATGATGGAAAGAACTCTAGAGGGATCCATGTGTACACTACACGGAGACTTACATCTGGGCAACATCTTAATTGGTCGTACCAATAATGGGCTACTTATAGACTTTGCTCTTACCCATGATGGACATACTGTCTTTGATTGGGCAACGTTAGAGATCAGCCTACTAGCAGATTATATTCTCCCACGCATTAATCCTGACTCTTGGGATAAAATTTGGGAAGTCGCAAAATATCTTCAAGCACTCAACCAAGGCAAAGATTTACCACAAAGCCATACAACACTCACTAAATCATTTGTGGTTATCCAAGATATTCGCAAAATCGTTGCAGAATGTTTAGTACGAGAAGACAACTGGGCAGAATACTATATTCCATTAGCGTTAGCATCACTCCGCGCAATGACATGGGATACCATGCACAAATCAGGTCGCCAGCTCATGTACCTCGCTAGTGGTCTCGCAATCCAAGCGATGCAAGGTCGTCAACAGGAAATAACTGATAACGACCAAACAGTATCAGACACAACCGATCAAATTACGAATTTTTAAAGCTTTGCAATGACAGCTTGTGCAAATTCATCTGTCGTTGCAAACTCACCATTAGCACCGCGAATATCCGCTGTACGTAAACCATCTGCTAGTACTGCATCAATCGCATCTTCAATAGATTTTGCTTCGTCTTCCAGTTGCAAACTATAACGTAACATCATTGCTGCACTCAAAAACATACCGATTGGATTGGCTTTACCCTGTCCAGCAATATCCGGTGCAGAACCATGTACAGGTTCATACAAACCGAACTGATCAGCACGTAAAGAAGCCGATGGTAACATACCCAAACTACCAGCTAAAACTGAGGCTTCATCGCTGAGGATGTCACCAAACATATTACCTGCCAACACAACATCAAAGTCACCAGGACGTGTCAATAAGTGCATCGTACAAGCATCAACCAATAAGTGTTCAAGTTCTACATCACTATAATCTTCATGAATTTCCACAACTGTACGACGCCACAACCTCATCGAAGCCAAAACATTTGCTTTATCAACTGATGTCATCTTGCCGCGTCGTCCTTGTGCAGCTCGTAGCGCGACGTTAGCCACTTGTTCAACTTGATCACGATTGTAGTACATAGTGTCATAAGACTCTGTACCATCGCCTTGTTCTTGGCGATCACCAAAATAAATACCACTTACTAATTCACGAACGAACAAAATATCTACACCCTCAAGCAAATCAGGGCGTAGTGGTGCATGACTAGCAAGAGCCGGATAAGTCTTCACAGGGCGTAAATTTGCAAATAAACCAAAATGCTGACGAATTTTTAGCAAACCTTGTTCAGGGCGTACTGTCGATGTTGGTTCAGACCATTTCGGACCACCAACCGCACCGAGGAGCACCGCATCAGCTGTTTCGCAAATAGCAATTGTTTCATCTGGTAACGGATTACCTGTTTCATCAATAGCGATCCCACCAATCAGCCCTTCGACAAACTCAAACCCATGTCCATTTTTTTCAGCAATAATAGACAAGAGATTGGTCGTGTGTGCCATCACTTCCGGACCAATGCCATCACCGGGTAATACTGCAATTGTAGCTTTCATAATCTCATCTCCTATACAAAAACAAAGGCATGCCTATTTTGACATGCCCCGATATATCATTTCATTATCTAAATTTAGTCGCCAGCAATTGCAGGTGATTCCTCACCTTCAAGCGCAATTGTCAAGCCATATTCAACACTATCAACCAATGCTAACCAGCTTGCTCTTATAATATCGGTACCAGCACCCACTGTACTCCAGCGTTCTGATCCATTATATGAATCAATTAAGACACGGGTCATCGCACCTGTGGCACTCTCACTATCCAAGATACGCACTTTATAATCGACAAGCTGAATATCACGCAAGGCTGGATACTTTGGTAGGATTGCTTTACGTAAAGCAAGGTCAAGCGCATTTACAGGTCCATTACCTTCAGCAGCAGTATGAACAATATCCCCATCAATATCGAGTTTCACCATTGCCTCTGATAGTTGTCCACGGCGAAGGCGATCTTCAACAATGACAGTAAAATCGACCAATTTAAACAAAGGCTCATAGTTTGAACGCGCTCGACGCAATCGGACAGCAACCGATGCTTCGGCCCCTTCAAAAACAAAGCCCTCGTTTTCAAGTTCTTTAATGTCATTTAATACTTGTACAGCTTCATCTTTCGAGACATCTAACCCAAGCTCTTCAGCTTTACTCAACAAGTTACCACGCCCAGACAAATCCGATACCAGTACGCGCATCTCATTCCCAACTAGTGCAGGATCAATATGCTGGTAACTATCTACGTTCCGGCGCATTGCAGCCACATGAATCCCACCTTTGTGGGCAAATGCACTTTTGCCGACATATGGGAGATGGTCATCTGGTGCTAAATTAGCAATTTCAGCAACAACACGGGACAACCGTGTTATAGTATCCAAATTACCGCCTTCAGGCAAACAATCTACATCCATCTTCAATTGCAAATCAGGTATGATGCTACATAAGTTTGCATTACCACACCGTTCACCATATCCATTGATTGTACCTTGAATGTGTACTACCCCTGCTTTAACCGCCGATAATGAATTAGCAACAGCAACCTCACCATCATTATGTGTATGAATACCAAATTTCATCTCAGGGAATAGTTCACGTGCCTTCATTACGAAATCAGCAATTTCCCATGGCATCGACCCACCATTGGTATCACAAAGCACAATCGTATCTGCACCACCTTCTGCAGCTGCAGCTAGCGTATCGAAACCATATTCCATATCTAACTTTGCCCCATCAAAGAAGTGTTCCGCGTCATAAATCACTTCTTTTCCTAAGCTCTTGAGATAGGCTAGACTATCTCGAATCATATTAAGATTTTCATCAGGAGTTGTTTGCAAGACATCCGTTACATGTAACATAGATGTTTTACCCACGACAGTCACAACAGGTGTATTCGCATCCACCAATGCTTGTAGGTTGGCATCATCTTCGGGGTTAATCAGTTTACGCCGTGTAGACCCAAAAGCAGCGATCTTAGCATGTTTGAGGTCGAGTTCTTGTACTTGATCAAAATACGCTGCATCTTTTGGATTCGAGCCAGGCCATCCACCTTCAATATAGGCGACTCCCAGCTCATCCAAAAGCTTCGTAATTCGAATTTTATCAGCGACAGAAAGCGAAATGCCTTCCCGTTGTGTACCGTCACGGAGAGTTGTGTCATAGATTGCTACGTATTGCATAATTCACCTCCATTGCAGGACACACCACGCCCCGCTGATTAGTATAGTGTTGTTTCCACTCTTTGTGTGTTATTAGATTCGTAACTTTGAACTTGGTCATCTAAGTTCATCAAGTAACCAAGTTGATCGACCCCATTAAGTAGGCAATATTTAGAGAATCCGTCTAATGGGAACTGTACCTTACGTCCATCAGGCAAAGTCAATGTCTGTGATTCAACATCAACCGAAACTGATGTTGTTGGGTCTTCTTCTGCTAGACTAAACAACTGTTGTTGAGTATCCTCATCAACGATGATGGGTAGAAGTCCGTTCTTAAGCGCATTATTGCGGAAAATATCCGCAAATTCAGTGCTGATAATCGCTTTGAAACCAGCACCCATCAATGCCCATGGAGCGTGCTCACGCGAGCTACCGCACCCAAAGTTATTACCTGCGATCAGTACAGATGCACCATCATATTCTGGTTTATTGAGTACAAAGTCAGGATTTGGCGTTTCGCCATCTTCCATATAACGCCAGTCACAAAATGCAACCTTACCTAAACCTTGTTTATCCGTCACCTTGAGAAATCGCGCTGGAATAATTTGATCGGTGTCGATGTCATTGACTGGAATCGAAACAATACTACCAGCAAATTCAGTTACTTTTTCCATGTGAATCTCCTTACACCATCTCAGGTTTCATCATCGTGCGAGGGTCTGTGACAGCACCGCTAATTGCTGAGGCAACAGCAGTTAATGGGCTAGCAAGGAATGTGCGTCCCCCCTTACCCTGACGACCTTCAAAGTTACGATTACTTGTAGATACAGCATATTGTCCCGGTTGAAGTTGATCGCCATTCATTGCAATACACATGGAACAGCCAGCCTCACGCCATTCTGCCCCTGCAGCTTTAAAGATTTCATGTAAACCTTCTGCCTCGGCTTGCTTCTTAACTTGCTGAGACCCAGGGACAACCATCATCCGAACATTATCAGCAACTTTCTGCCCTTCAATGAACTGCGCAGCTTGGCGCAAATCGGTAATACGTGAATTCGTACAACTACCGATGAATACAACATCAATTGGCTTGCCAACTAGCTGCTGACCCGGTTGCAAATCCATATAGGTCAATGCTTTGTCCAAAGCAATCTTTTTATTGTAATCGGTCTCGTCATCTGGTGCAGGGACATTACCTGTAATTGGCATACCCATACCCGGATTTGTACCATAGGTAATCATTGGGATTAATTCATCAGCATGTAATGTGATTTCTTTGTCATATACAGCACCTTCATCACTGACGAGTTGTTGCCAGCGTTCTACTGCAGCATCAAAATCAGCACCTTGTGGCGCATGTTTACGTCCACTAATATATTCGAATGTAGTTTCATCGGGTGCGATCATACCTGCACGTGCACCACCTTCAATAGACATATTACAGATGGTCATACGACCTTCCATACTGAGGTTGCGGATCGCTTCACCACGATATTCAAAGACATATCCAGTACCGCCACCAATGCCGATTTTTGCGATGATAGCCAAGATAATATCTTTCGCGGTCACACCTTCACCTAATGTGCCTTCAACATTAATCGCCATAGTTTTGGGTTTATTTTGGAGTAGCGTTTGTGTCGCAAGTACGTGACCAACTTCACTTGTGCCGATACCAAAAGCCAATGCACCAAATGCACCGTGGGTACTTGTATGGCTATCTCCACAAACAATAGTCATACCCGGTTGCGTGAGCCCTTTTTCAGGTCCGATCACATGAACAATACCCTGATGTTCTGTTCCCAAAGAGAACATTGGAATACCAAAATCATCGCAGTTCTTTGTGAAGGTCTCAAGCTGTTTTACAGCCATTGCATCCACAACGGGAATAATACCATCTGGACCGCGTGGAGTAGTTGGCGTACTGTGGTCCATCGTCCCAATTGTTTGGTCTGGACGACGCACTGTGAGTCCACGGTCGCGGAGCATAGAAAATGCCTGTGGTGATGTGACCTCATGTACTAAATGAAGGTCAATATAAAGTACCGCAGGTGCTTCATCACTTTGCTCGCGGACAATATGTTGATCCCATACTTTTTCAAATAATGTACGGGGTTTACCATTTACAGTCATACAATTACATCCTCTTTATTACATTACATTTAAGGGGGAGAATCTCCCCCATTTTTTACTTAATTAGACGATGAGATACCAACCGTTGCTGCATCACCCTCTGGTTGAACATCACCCAGACCAATACTTGCAATCATACGGTTGAGTGCAGCCATATATGCTTTCACGCTCGCGACAATAATATCGCCATCAGCGCCATAACCACCAAATGTACGCCCACCGTTTTCAGGAGAAATGCGTACAGTGACTTCTCCCAGTGCATCAATACCTTCGGTCACACTGTGCACACTATATTCAACTAAGACATTAGGCGCATTGATAATCATATCAACTGCACGATATGATGCATCAACAGGACCTGTACCAACCGCTGCTATAACAGATTCTTCGCTATCTTGATTGACCAGTTTGACAGTTGCTGTTGGCATACCCATCGTCCCACTTGAGACTTGAATATCGACTAAACGGAAAAATTCTTGTGGTTTCTGTGCCTCTTCATCAGCGACAAGAGCTTCAAGATCAGCATCAGTTACTGTTTTCTTCGCATCCGCAAGTTTCTTGAACCGTTTGAAGATTTCCATCAGGTCATCACCTTCAAAATCATAACCCAACTCTTGTAAGCGAACGCGCAACGCATGGCGACCACTATGTTTACCTAATACCAATCGACTTTGGTTCAGACCGACAGTTTCTGGTGTCATAATTTCGAATGTCTCAGCATTCTTCAATACACCATCTTGATGAATACCAGATTCATGTGCAAACGCATTGTCACCAACAATAGCCTTATTTGGTTGTACAGGCATACCCATATAATTACGAACCATCCGGCTCGTCTTCATAATTTGCGTGGAGTCGATGTTTGTACGCAAATCGTAGTATTGTTTGCGTGTATGAATACCCATAACAACTTCTTCAAGACTGGTATTGCCAGCACGTTCACCGACACCATTGATCGTCACTTCAACCTGACGCACCCCTTTTTGCAGACCCGCCAACGTATTGGCAGTTGCTAATCCAAGGTCATTATGACAATGAACAGACCAAATAATGCCACTGCCAGATCCAGCACCAGGGGTTTCATTGATGAGCATTTCAAGTGTTTCTGCCCACTCACTCGGCATAACATAGCCAACTGTATCCGGAATATTTAGGGTTGTCGCACCACATTCAACTGCAACAGCACATGCTTGGATCAAATACTCTGTATCTGTTCGTCCCGCATCCATCGGACTGAATTCGACATCATCACATAGGCTCTTTGCCAAAGTAACTGCTTTACGAATACGTTCCAAGCCTTCTGCTTTATCAATCCGAAGCATTGCTAAGTGACTCGGCGATGTACCTAAGAAGGTATGAATACGTGGTTTTGCCGCATCCTTAACCCCTTCCCATGCTGTCAAAATATCACTTTCAACAGCACGTGCCAGACCAGCGATTGAAGGGCCATCTTCGGTCCCAACTTCCTTAGCAATACGTTGTACCGCTTTTAAATCATCAGGTGATGCCGCAGGAAAACCTGCTTCAATGACATCAACACCGAGACGCGAAAGTTGACGTGCAATTTCTAACTTTTCAGCACTCGACAAGGTCGCACCGGGACTCTGTTCCCCATCGCGCAAGGTTGTATCAAAGATGATTACAGTATTTTCATCATATGTTCTCTCGACCATTTGGAGGTGTTCCTTTCGTGAAATTAAATCGGTCAAATTGCAAACATGTTAGGCTACTAAGGTCAACTAGACCATCTTCCGACATTCACTCACCTCCTTCCTGTCTAGAGATGACGACACTTACATCATCGTCTTCCATTAGGTTTAGTCCTCTTGCTTGATATTTTTATCATCCAAGAACGGCATCATCTGACGTAAATCGGCACCGACGGTTTCAATTAATAGATCATGCTCTTGTTTACGGCGTGCATTGAAGTTTGGACGACCTTGTTTATTTTCTTCAATCCATGCTTGAGCAAACTCGCCATTTTGAATACGCTGCAACACGCCAGCCATTTCTTCTTTGATCGCTTCTTCAAATTGATCACCAACAACATAACCACCATGTTCTGCTGTATTGCTGACGCTGTACCACATATAGCTCAAGCCACCTTCATACAGGAGGTCAACAATCAGCTTGAGTTCATGTAAGCATTCAAAATATGCAATTTCAGGTTGATAACCGGCCTTAACAAGTGTTTCAAAACTGGCACGAATAAGAGCAGTTACCCCACCACATAAAACAACTTGTTCACCAAACAAATCTGTTTCAGTTTCTTCTTTGAATGTTGTCTCAATTACACCTGCGCGTGTACAACCAATTGCTTTTGCGTAGGCAAGTGCCATTGCATTCGCATTTCCGGTTGCATCTTGTTCAACAGCTACAAGCCCAGGCGTACCAGCACCTTCGGTAAATACTTCACGGACACGATGTCCCGGTGCTTTTGGTGCAACCATTGCAACATCAACAGTATCGGGTGGAACAATTTCTTTAAAGTGAATATTAAACCCATGTGCAAACATTAGCATCGCACCATCTTTCAGGTTTGGCGCAATATGTTCATCATAGACAGATGCTTGTTTGGTATCAGGAATCAAAATCATCACGATGTCAGCTTTTGCTGTTGCCTCAGCCACAGTAAAAACTTCGAGTCCATCAGTCTCTGCTTTTGCCTTGCTCTTACTACCCTCATGCAAACCAATAATTACTTTTTGCCCATTATCATGCGCATTCAACGCATGAGCATGACCTTGGCTACCATAGCCAATAACAGCAATTGTCTTGCCTTCTAGTAATGAAAGATCTGCATCTTTATCGTAATAAAGTGTTGCCATTTAGAAAATTTCTCCCTACATAGAATATAAATTCGATCAAGAGCAGTGGTTCATTTCCACTGCTCGCTTATCACAATGTTAGATTATACGTCCATTACCATTGGTATTAACACCGGCAGTTGGTTGTGCAATTTCAGGACGTTTAAATTCAGTATCATGAATCCGTGTGCCACGCCCCATCGCAACCAACCCAGTCCGGATCATTTCGACAATACCAACAGGTCGGACTTCATCAATAAACTGTTCGATCAATTCCTCAGTCCCCACCATTTCAAGGATAGCGACTTCTGGTCCCACATCAATAATCCGTGCAGGATAGCGATCACAAATTTCAGTAATCGTGTTCCGTGATTCGGCATCATCATTACGGACTTTAATCAGCGCAAGATCGCGGACGACATGAGGTTCCTCATCCAATATACGAACATCAACAATATTGACCAATTTCTGTAAATTTGTCGCAATGCGCGTCGCATATTCTTTACCAGCAACAACGCGAATTGTCATCCGTGACACATGTGGTTTGTGTGTCCGTCCCACCGTCAAGCTATCAATATTAAAAGCACGACGACGAAACAAACTCGCTACCCGATTAAGGACACCCGGTTCATTTTCAACTAATGCCACAACCGTAATCTTGTTAGGTTTCTTCTCACTCATTATTGTATTTCTCCCGGTTTTGGACGACGTTTCATATCATGCAAATCAGCACCTGTTGGTACCATTGGATAGACCATCTCTTCTTTTTCAACCACAAATTCAAGCAATACTGGGCCATCGATACTCCGAGCGTAGGCAACCGCGTCTTCTACTTCGTCACGTGATGTGATTTGTCGGGTTGGAATACCATAAGCTTCTGCCAACTTACAGAAGTCAGGATTAAACATTGGCGTAGATTGATAACGTTTATCATAGAAGAGTTCTTGCCATTGGCGAACCATCCCCAAGAAGTTGTTATTAATGATTGCGATATTTACATTCACGTTTTCCTGTGCGGCAGTCGCCAATTCGCACAGTGTCATTTGGAATCCACCATCACCAACAATTGCCCAAACTTCTTCTTCTGGCATGCCGAATTTAGCACCAATAGCCGCGGGGAAACCAAATCCCATTGTGCCTAGCCCACCACTAGTTAGCATTGTTGATGGGCGTTGATGCGGGTAATATTGCGCCTCTAACATTTGGTGCTGTCCTACATCAGATACTGTAATTGCATCTCCAGAGGTATGTTTCCAAATATCGTTAATAACTTGTGCCGCCAGCAGTTTACCCTGCGAATCATGATTCAGAATATCACGTTCGTTAGAGTCTTCTAGCCAATCGCGAATTTGTCCAATCCACTGTGGATGTGATTTTTCTTGGAGCTTTGGCAACATCTGACGCAACACCGTTTTTAAGTCGCCAGCAATCCCTACATCAACTTTTACATTCTTATTCAGCTCAGAGCGATCAATATCAATATGAATTTTCTTTGAATTAACCGCATATGTTTTTAAATTACCTGTTACGCGATCATCAAATCTCATTCCAAGCGCAATCAACAAATCTGCCTCTTGGATTGCCAAGTTAGATGATGCTTCACCGTGCATCCCCATCATTCCCACAACCAGAGGATGATCTTCGGGCATATTGCCTTTGCCCAACAAAGTCAGTGTAACTGGAATTTGTGCACGTTCTGAAAGTTCACGCAACTCTTGAGTCGCACCAGACATAGTGATACCGTGTCCAGCGAGAATTACAGGACGTTCCGCCTCTTGGATAAGCTTCAAGGCTTCATCTACATCTGTTTCCACAGCACTAGAAGGTGGACGATACCCCGGTAAAACAATATCCTCCTCAGGATACACAAATTCAGTTAAGGCGTTTTGTACATCTTTAGGTACATCAACTAAAACAGGACCTGGACGACCCGTTCGCGCAATATGAAACGCTTCTTTCATAACATAGGCAAGATCGTTCACATCTGTTACCAGATAATTATGCTTAGTCACTGGCAATGTCACACCTGTCACATCCGTTTCTTGGAATGCATCAGATCCAATTGCGCCAGTCGGAACTTGACCCGTAATTGCAACAATTGGAGACGAATCCATCATCGCAGTTGCCAATCCAGTGACCAAGTTTGTAGCACCTGGACCACTCGTTGCAATACAGACACCGACACGACCAGTCGCCCGTGCATATCCATCAGCCATATGTGATGCACCTTGCTCATGACGGACAAGTACGTGGTGGACTTGATCACGATATTTCGTCATTGCATCGTATGTTGGCAAAATCGCGCCACCAGGATAGCCAAATATTACATCGACCTGTTCCCGTATGAGGCATTCCATTATAATTTCTGAACCTTTAAGTTGCATCATTTACTCCCAATAAAACCACACACAGTTTAATACTAAGGTTAATTAACGTGTGTCAACCAACCAAACTTATCTGGTTTTTCACCAGCCGTTATCGCAAAAAATTCTGACTGAACAGCCTCTGTAATTGGACCGCGAGAACCTGAGCCTACAGGAATACGGTCTACGGACTTCACAGGTGTAACCTCTGCGGCGGTACCCGTGAAGAAAATTTCATCTGCCATATAAAGCATTTCTCGTGCTATAGGTTGGTAGCGAACTTCAACACCCTGATCTTTAAGAATCGTGAGAGCACTGTCTCGTGTAATCCCCATAAGAATTGACGACCACGCCCCCGGTGTGTACACAACACCATCAAGCACAACAAAGATATTCTCTCCTGCACCTTCACTAACATAGCCGTTGACATCTAGAGCAATACCTTCTTGGAAACCATTATCATGTGCCTCCATACTCACAAATTGGCTATTTACATAATTGCCACCAGCTTTAACTAATGCCATATGTGTGTCTGGTGCCATCCGACGAAAAGAGCTGATTTGCACATCAACACCTTGTTCAATCGCCTCTGCCCCAAGATAACGTCCCCATTCTAATGTAAAGATTACGGCCTCGGTTTGAGTACGCTTGCGACCCTCAAGACCTAATGCACCACTGCCGCGAAATATAATTGGGCGAATATAACATGAACTGTGATTATTCTTTTTGACAGTCTCAAGTACAGCTTTATCAATATCATCTGCCGTATAATCGTGCTCTATACGCATGATTTTTGCACCATGCATCAACCGTTCGGAGTGTTCACGTAAGCGGAATACAGCAGGTCCTTTATCCGTTTCATAAGCTCGAATCCCTTCAAACACACTCGAACCATAATGTAATGCGTGTGCACTTACATGCACATTCGCATCTTCCCACTTTACAAATTCACCGTTACGCCAAATCCATTCAGCTGTCATTATATTGCCCCTCTATCAAATAAACTCATAAATAAAAACACGCTTGTACTCTCTAAATTAACTCTTTTTCGAGGACAAGCGTGTGATTCCTGTAAACGCTGATTGTTGTGACATGTGATATGCCATCGCAAAACGAGACATATGACAATACATCATATGTGGTGGTTTTGCGGTGTTATTTTTTTGATTATTACGCATCATATTTTGTAATGTCATCATCTATCACAGTCTTTAATTAAAAAAGCCCCCCAAGGCTTGGGAGGCTTTATTTTGCATTTTCTAGTGCATTCACCAACCCAAGCCGTCATAACCCGCTAATAATGACGAGTACCACAAGAATAATGAGGTTGACTAGGTTAAGTGATAATGCCTTACGCATGTTAGTTCCTGAAAATTTTACGTATTGCTCATAAGGCTACCCAACTTTGCAAAAGCTGTCAAGTCATGGACTCTATGAATTTCATATGTTCTAAAATTCATAGAGTATAACGTTGTTTTATTAGGCATTTTGCACAATTAATTATTCAACATAGATTTAGCGAGTTCAATTTGACGTTTCACAGCAGATGGTGCAGTTCCGCCATCGACCGAACGTTGCTGAACGGATTGTGCAAAGTTGAACACCTCATACACATCTTCGTCAAACAGATCGGAAATTTCCGTGAATTTTTCCAGTGGGATCTCTGACATCTTAATACCAGATGTTGATGCGGTACGTACAACTTCTCCAACAACATGGTGTGCTTGTCGGAATGGTAATCCTTTGCGAACAAGGTAATCTGCGATGTCTGTAGCTAATAGTTCTTCACCTAATGCTTGTTCCATTTTTTCTGGATTGATGTTCAATGTCTTGACAATTGCAATAACTACAGGCAACAGCTTGAACATCATATCAAATGAGTCAAATAAGGCTTCTTTATCTTCTTGTAAATCTTTGTTGTAACCACTGGGCAAGCCTTTTAAAGTTGCAAGGAATCCCGTTAGATTACCGATCAAGCGCCCTGCTTTACCGCGCATTAACTCCATTGGATCAGCATTCCGTTTTTGGGGCATCAAACTCGAGCCTGTACTGTATCGGTCATTTAGGGTGATGTAGGCGAACAATGGATTACTGTAGATAATAATATCTTCAGCAAGTCGACTTAAATGTGTCGCGCATAGTGACATAACATAAAGTAAATCAGCTACAAAATCACGGTCACTCACAGAGTCAAGGCTATTTTGACTATACAAAATAAAATCTAGTTCATTGACTAACAAATCACGATCTATCGGGAATGGATTCCCGGCTAATGCACCAGATCCAAGAGGTAACACAGCGATTCTGCCTCGTGCTGACTGTAAACGATCCCGATCGCGATTTAGCATCCAGAAAAAACTCATCAACCAGTGTGCCACAGTAATAGGTTGCGCAGGTTGCATATGAGTATAACCCGGCAATAGCGTTTCTGTATGATCTTCTGATACATCAATCAATGTCTCTTGCAAAGTCAACAATATCTCATCCAATACATCAGTTTGGCGCATCGCCCAAAGTCGAAAATCTGTTGCAACTTGATCATTACGACTCCGTCCAGTATGCAACTTGCCCCCAACATCACCCACGATTTCTGTCAATCGTCGTTCAACTGCTGTATGAATGTCCTCATCACCCTCTTTAAGCTCAAATGTATCAGATTCAAATTCATCTAATACTTGCTTTAAACCTGCAATAATTTTTTCGGATTCGTCCGATGTTATGACACCAGCTTTTGCAATAGCTTTTGCATAGGCCATACTACCTTCAATATCTTCCCGATAAAACCGAATATCGAATCCAATACTATCATTCAGAGCTTGCAAATCACCATCAGTCGGCTCGGAAAACCGTCCACCCCATAAACTCATATATTCTATCTCCCTAATCAAAAAGGGCGCATCAACTGCGCCCAAATTTCTGTATGTATACGAAAATTAGTCACGTTTGAATTTGCTATAGTCGGGTTGGCGATAGTGGCTAGCACCACCACCTTCCATTTCCAACATCGCTTCGACCTTCATCGGCAAACCAAACAGTTGGATAAAGCCATGTGCATCTTGTTGGTTATAAACATCTTCTTCGCCAAATGACGCATAATCTTCACGGTAAAGGCTATAAGGGCTTTTACGTCCAGCGACAATAATATTGCCTTTGTATAGCTTTAAACGAACAGTACCTGTTACGGTCTGTTGCGTAACTTCCACGAAACCATCAAGTGCCTCGCGCAATTTACTAAACCACATACCGTTGTAAACAATCTCAGCATATTTTACAGCAATAAAATCTTTGTAATGCATCGTATGTTTATCGAGGCAGATACTTTCTAATAGCTGATGTGCTCGGCGCACAATCGTACCCGCAGGTGTTTCATATACACCACGGCTCTTCATACCAACCAAACGATTTTCAACAATATCAATCCGCCCAATTGCGTGCTTTCCACCGATTTTGTTCAGCTTAACAAATAAATCGACAGGACCCATTTTTTCCCCATTGAGTGCAACAGGATTCCCTTTTTCGAATTCAATTTCAATGTATTCAGGTTCATCTGGTGCATCTTGTGGTGTACTCGTCAGTTGGAACATAATATCTTCAGGTTCGTTCCAAGGATCTTCCAACAAACCACCTTCATGCGATAAATGGAAGATGTTTCGATCCCGACTATAAATATCCTTCTCAGTATGTGATACAGGGACGTTAAATTCTTCAGCATATGCGAGCGCATCTTCACGGCTACGAATATCCCATTCGCGCCATGGAGCAATTGTTGCCAACTTTGGATTTAATGCCATTGTCGATAATTCAAACCGTACTTGGTCGTTACCCTTCCCTGTACATCCATGGGCAACAGCGTCTGCATTTTCTTTTTCTGCAACTTCAACCATGTGTTTCGCAATTAGTGGACGAGCAAATGATGTCCCAAGCAAATATTCACGCTCATACACTGCACCAGCTTGCATGGTTGGGAAGACATAATCTGTCAAAAATTCTTCACGTAAATCGCGTATATAGAGTTTGGTCGCACCGGATGCAATCGCTTTTTCTTCAAGCCCATCCAGTTCTTCTTCTTGACCTAAATCTGCACAGAAACAAACCACTTCACAGTTATAGTTATTCTTCAACCATGGGACAATTACAGATGTGTCCAAACCACCACTGTAAGCAAGGACAACTTTTGTTACTTCAGGCTTTGCCATAATATTTCTCCATTTATCGTTTAATGATTATTAGTGTAAAAAATTCGGCATCACATGTAATTTGTGAAAAACCGCCAAACTCGCTGTGCAATCAATACAGAGTCTATCGCCTTTTACGTTGCATCGTTACCACCTCAATTAAAAAAGCCCCGTCATAGAATACAGACGAGGCTTTTGATGTCTAAATTTGTTTTATAGTTATGCCAACATCAATAACCCCGTTTTATTTGCGGGTACGACGACGGAGGCGACGGTTGATGTTAGAAAGTGTTTTCATAGCTCAAGATACTAACATGACATAATTCATACGTCAACAATCTATGGGAAATTCAACTGGCATCGACCAGCTCTTGCATCACACGTGCCTAAAAAGTCGGCACCATAGCGCACCCGAAATTGAGACACGTTACGCCAAAATTGAGCTTCACTTGCTACAGCAATCCAACCATGACGTGTATTACATGTTGCAGGTTTAGATTGCAATTGTTCATTTACACCCCATACTTGTAAACAATCCCCAGATGGTAATTGGCTTAGTGAGCTTGTCAAGAAATCTGTTTGCCAACGGGTTGCTCCCAACACCCCATTATCGCTCTCAAATACAAGACCTGTGACATCTAAACTTCGTCCTGATGTATTGATAATCCCGAAGCTATCCAAGCTGTAAACCATCGTCAAATCTGTAACGGAACTTGTGACTACGCCACCACTAACAACAGGTGTGCCAGTTGGACTATTCGGGTTAGCAGGGATAAGTGTTGGAGAATTTGCCCCAAGGTTACCTTCAAGACTCACATCACAGAACCCATTTGCTACTAAGCATCCCGCCAATATACGATTATCCCGTACAACCTCAAAACGACTAACATTGCGCCAAAAATCTTCAGCATCAGTTGCAACAATCCACCCATGTCGGGTCTCACATTCCAACGGAGCAGGTTGATTATCGGTCTGGGTTGTCCATACCATCAAACAATCTTCTACTGGAAACCCACTGAGTGACGCCGTTAAAAACTCTGTATTCCATTTTTCTATTGCTAATTGTCCCTCATTACTCTGGAAGAACACTCCCCTCAAATCGAGTGATACATCTGCAATATTTAATATAGTTAGGCTATCTAAGTTAAATATCAATCGGATATCACGCCCCACAGGTACAGGCAAAGGAGATGAATTATCTTCAACAGTGTAAACACCATCTAAACTTAAATCACAAACCCCATCAAAAACCTGACAAACGCCAATAACAGTACCACCATTTACTACAAAAAATTGTGTCGTACCTTGCCAAAATAACTGTGAGGAATTAACCGCAACCCAGCCATGGCGGGTCTCACAGTCATCAATCACATCATTCAGCTGGTTGAACTCAGTCCCCCAGACCTGTAAACAATCACCTGCAGAAAAATTATCTAAGCGTTCTGTCAAAAATTCTGTATCCCACACATCTACACCCATACGCGCATCATCGCTTTGAAACCGTAATCCAGAAAGATCCAACGCAACGTCCGAAATATTAAGGAGTGTCAAAGAATCTGCATCATATATTAGGCGTATATCCGGAGGCAAAGCAGTTGGTGTTATGATAGGGGTCGATGTGCTATTTGCCGTTAAGGTCGGTAATGGTGTAAGTATAGCCGGTGTAATTAATGGTGATAGTGTTCGAGTTGGTGGCACAAGAGGTGTTATCGTTGGTGTATTGGTTGGTAAAGGCGTAACAGTCGCGGTCGGTGGTATTGGCGTAAATGTCGGAGGCAAAGGCGTAGAAGTAGGCGGTAATGGTGTAGCTGTGACCACTAAAGGCGCAATAACACCTTCACGCGCTCCCAATACCATCGTGAAGTAAACACCCCCATCAGCAGCTGTTGCATAAGCGAGTCCAACTTCAACATAGTCACGGTTCATCATATTCGTTTGATGAGGCGGACTATTCCACCACTGGTTAAATACAGCTTGCGCATTGGTATCACCTCGTAACAGAATATTTTCCGCGCCCGTGATTAGAATATATCCAGCATTGGTCATCCGTTCCCAAAACTGTGATCCATTGCTACCAACATGATCTAAACGACCAGCCTGTGCCATATCATCACTGTGTAACTGGGCTGCTATATTCAACTCCACACTTTGTACAAGAACAGGCAAGCCCGCCCGTGTTCTCGCTGAATTCACTAGTGCAATCACAGATTCTGTCGCAGCATCTTGAGCAGCTGAACTCATAACAACAATAAACACTACGACAGCTAATAATAACCGTTTCATCAAACCACCATCAAACTCTATTTATCCTACACACATTATAGTCACGAATCGTCGCTTGTTTATCTCTAATCTGATCGCTAGAATAATCTGAATTGGAGTGATGCACAGAAACGGGGTCACAATGACAACAGTAGCAGATTTAATTGCAAAACGTGATAAAAAAGCAATCCCTCATTTAGAGCAATACGCACCTGTGTGGATTATTGCTGAAGAGATTTTTGAAGAAGTTGAAGCAATTCAGTTCAATGTCCTGTTCCAACATGGTACACACGGGTGGGTTAATCGTCGTTATCGTTATGATGGTTTCAACAACACGCTGTACCATAAAGGACAATTAGAAGTCGCAGAAGATGAAGCGGTAGATCATATGGAAGCTGATCCATACATTGAAGCAACTGTCACTGATATACCCAACTCATATGGTGGATAATCATCATCGGCATCTTGGAAAGTTATATGAGGTATTCAAGATGCCGACAGATTAGTTATTTTGAAGTAATATTCATAACAGCGGTGTCTTCGCCACCCATGCGATATTTATAGACTTCATCACCGCGTAAAAAGTCATATAATGAGTAGCCTTCTTCAATGGCATGTTGAATATTATAGGCAAGTAATACAATACCAGGGCTTAATTTGCCATATTCCTCGTGATTCAGACCAGAATTATAGACTAAAACACGATTATCATAGATAAAATTGATATACGCAGCAACCCGTTCTTCCCCAACAGTTAGAAAATTCATCTGTAGCCAACCAGCATCATGAATTTTGGGCACAATATTTTTGAAGAAAGTTACATTTTGCTCATCTTGCAAAAATTCTGCTTTTTCAGGATCACTCGCTGCCATCAGTTGCATAAAACTAGCAATTTCATTATCTAGATCATGCTTACCATTAACAATATACCAATCGACATCACTCTGTGTACCATGAATCCGACGAAGCTTACGACGCACTTCATGGCGTTGCTTTTTGTCTAATTTACTCAAGTACCCAGCCCAATCATCTGGCAGTTCAATAATTGGACATACCTCTTGTTGCTCAACAGATGTATCCAGCCCTTTATTTTTAAGTAATTCTGGCAAAAGTTTGAGCGTGACTGATTCTTGAGGGATATTGCATAAATCTAAAACATCAAATTTATCACGATTTTCAATGAAGTAATCTGCAAATGCTTCATACACAGTGTCAGCATAATCGGCATCTACAATGAAATCGAGATAGTCAGTTACATCGACACACCCAATGATACGAACATAACGACCATTCTCGGTATCAGCAATGAATAATGGTGCGATACCAACTAATTTTTTGTCATCATCATAACAAGTGATGACCCAGATTTGTCCGGGTTGATAGGCATCCCACCACGTCGAATGCCATTCCCATGTGTAAAAGATATTATTGATGGGAGCACGACTCAGTAAAGTATTCCAATCATTTTGAAGTTCATCAAATGCTGTCGTGTCTTGATATGCAATCAGTTCCACGTGTAACCTATTCCTTTGTTAGTTATCCTCTGAGAGAAAGGTATATAATCCTCCTGATGTAAGACACATCTAGGATTACGCTTCTTACATTTTATCCCACATCAACTACTCAAATTAACCATTTACTCAGGTTTTACGATAAGTTTGGTATCGTCGTTGCCCCATTCTTTCCACGAACCATCATAAACCCGAACATTTTTAGCCCCAGCAACCTGCATCGCTAGCATTCCATAACTGGCAGACACACCCGAGTTACAGTAGATAATCGTATCTGCATCCAATGAAATATCCATAGATTCAAACTTTGTTTTCAATTCATCCACTGATGGCATCACACTACCGTCAGCAACCATGGTCTTACGTGGCAAATTAATCGCATTTGGGATATGCCCCATCCGGTCTGCTCTTGACGCTTTACCCGAAAATTCTGCAGGCGACCTTACATCGATTAATTGAACATTCTCAGAATCCAAAATATCAGTAGATTCTGCTCGAATATCAGAGTTAACTCGAGGGATAAATTTCGTTGTTGAGATAATTGGCTTTAAGTTGTCAGTTGGTCGTTCCTCGGCAGCCCATTTTAACCATCCACCGTCTAAAACATAGACTGCTTTATGACCATAATATTGCATTGCCCACCAGAATCGTGCAGCAAACATACCATCTTTGTCATCGTAAACAACCACAATCGTATCATTATCAATCCCTAACTGCCCCATCAAGGCAGCAAAACGCTCAGGAGATGCAATATCATTTGAAGGCGAACCAGGTTCAATAATATCGACCATCCAATCAACAAACACGGCATTGGGGATGTGCGATTCATTGTAAGCGTCTCGATGACTGACGTAATGCGGAGGCGGTTTAATAGCGGGCAAAACATTACCTCGAATATCAACGATTCTGAGGTTTTCGTCTTGCAAATGTTCAGTTAGCCATTTTGTCGAAACTAAAGGTGAATCCATTATTTTATCTCCTATGTATGCGAAAATTGTATGGTGACAAACCAAATATTACACCATGAGACTTTCATCAAAAGTCTCATGGTTTTCTTATCCAAGTACACCTGAGTATAATATAGAAAAATTTTGGGACTTAGACTTATGAAAAAAAAAATTCGCGGACTCAAACGGTCCACCTTCAAATTAGATTTTGACCTTTATCGTGTCAAGGTCCCAATCCGAAATAATCCCGGCTTCCACCTTAGTGTGATTGATTTATCACCAGAATCCATCGAACAAACCATTGTCTTCCAACATGGTTTTGCCGGTGTTGCCGAATCATTCGAATTTCAGTTAACTCATTTTTCAAGTCAATATCGGGTCATAGCTCCCGATTTACGAGGACATGGGCAAAGTGATGCTCCCTACACAGATTATACAATGTCCGAACTTGTTGATGACATGTATGCCATCTGTGAAACACTCGACCTACCTGAAAAATTCATCCTTGCAGGACATTCATTTGGTGGATCGGTATGTGTTGAGTTTGCCAATGCCTATCCAGAACGTATCGAAAAACTTATTCTAATAGCAACAGCTGGAGAATACCCTGTTCCCAAGGTAGCATCCTTATTATCAAAAGTCCCGATACAGCCTTTAAAACCCCTGTGGCGATATCGCCCTAAATGGGATGCCGAAATCCATGTAATGAAGCGTATGTTTCTCAACAATTTGACAAAATGGCAAGGGTGGTCACTTCTTAAGAGCATAACTGCAGATACTCTGGTCATTACAGGCGAACGCGACAATTACTTTCCACGCTATGTATTTGACGATGTAACAAAAATGATCCCCAATGCAGATGTATATGATGTTGGATCGGCAAAACACAAAGTCCAGCTTGAACGTTATACAGCTGTAAACCGTGCAATTGAACGTTTTATCGAAGACACACAACGCACATCATGGCGTGAACAATCTGATGAGGATACGCTTATCAAGCGTCGTCCATGGCTACGTAGCTACGATAAAGAAACCTCACATACCATACCCATACCAAAACAACCACTGCATCGATTTCTAGAGAGTGCCGCAGATTGGAAGCCGAATCAAACCGCAACAGTTTTCTACGGCAAAACATACACCTACAAAGAACTCGACGAAAAAGCAAATCAGTTCGCACGAGCTATCCGCGATATGGGTATCAACGTAGGCGACCGTGTTATGATTGTTCTTCCCAATACGCCACAGTTTATCATTGCCTATTATGGCATTCTAAAAGCAGGCGGTATCGTCGTTTTATCCAATCCTGATGCAACTGTAGAACTCATTATGCAACAAGCAATAGAAACCGAATCGAAATTGCTGGTCACCTTAAGTGTATTCAGCGAATTAGCTAACCTACTACAGCAAAAATCTTCCGCAAAAATAACGATATTCACCAGTGTAGGCAAACACTTGTCAGATCGTGTTTATACAGCCTTTTTGAACAAACCTTCACCTGTTGATGAAAATGAAGCGCTTGCCCGCCGTATCGGACGATTTATGTCGGAGGTTATGGAAGACCAACTGACAACACCACCCAATGTACAGGTTGAACATAATCAGGTTGCAATCATAAGCTATACAAGTGGCACAACCAGTCGCCCTAAAGGTGTTTGCCTAACACATATGAACCTCGTCGCCAATGCACTACAAACGCGCCATTGGCTACCCGATATTCAATACGGAGAAGAAACAGTTGTATCTGCTGTTCCATTCATGCACAGTTATGGTATGACAGCTGCCATGAATGTCCCTATCACAGTCGCAGCAACCATTGTGATTGTATCAGTATTTGAACTAGACCAACTCCTCGATCTTATCAAACGATATAAACCAACCCTCTTCCCTGGTGTGCCCTCTATGTACACAGCAATCAATCAAGCGACTAACATACGTAGTTATGGTCTATCCTCCATCAAAGCCTGTATCAGTGGCGCAGCCCCATTACCTATCGAAGTTCAAGAAGCATTTGAAAAACTCACACGCGGTCGTCTTGTTGAAGGTTACGGGTTAACCGAAGCCGCACCAGTCACACATGCGAATCCGTTATTTGGTCTACGTAAAATTGGCTCCATCGGTATTCCATTACCAAACACCGACGCGAAAATTGTAGATCTTGTAACTAATGAAGATCTCGGTATTGGTGAAGTTGGAGAATTAGTCGTCCGTGGACCACAAGTCATGCAAGGTTACTGGAAATCCGATGAAGAAGATGAATCCATTGTCCGAGATGGTTGGCTTCATACCGGTGATGTCGCTGTAATGGATGATGATGGTTACTTCAAAATTATCAGCCGGAAACGTGACACAATTTTCACAGGTGACTTCAGTGTTTATCCGCGTGATGTCGAAGAAGTCCTATATGAAAACAACAAAGTTTTAGAAGCTGCCGTTGTAGGCGTGGGGCATGAAGCCGGCAAGCAAAAAATCAAAGCGTTTGTTGTACCGCGCCCCAATAGTACATTATCAAAAGATGAGCTAATTGAGCTATGCAAACGCCGTCTAGAAGAATATGCCGTCCCATGGGAAATTGAATTCCGTGAAACACTACCTAAATCATTTGTCGGCAAAGTATTAAGGCGTTTGCTCAATGAAGATAGAATTGGATAAATTTACTTATTATTTGAGTTAAATAAACGAGCTTTTTGTCCATCACGACTTCCCCAAATGACTTTATCTGTTAATAAACGTACAGTCATATCTTGGTCAACTATTATCTGGCAAGATAAGCGTGGATAGCCAAACGCATCAGCGGCTTTGTCATGCCAATGTGTTGGTTCAATGGCGTTATCAATCCACACACCGCAAGTCGCACAAAGACCGCGCCCACCGCAATTTAATTTGCTAGTGATGCGTGTATAAGGTGAAAAATCATGTTCTAATAACACCTGACGTAAATTGACCCCATGTGCCACATCAATATAATGTGTATCATCATCAACAAGAACCGTTATGGTATACATACGTCTATTTCCTTATCTAAAAATCCAAGTTCATCAACAATTATGAGAATATGATTTAATTGCTTATGAGAAACTTATCCCTATCCATTAGAATGATAATCAAAAGTTTAAACTAAACATCAATCGAGCAAACTCTATGGCAGATTTATCGCTATTTCCACTAAACACAGTTTTATTCCCCGGTATGCAACTAAAACTGCACATCTTTGAAGAACGTTACAAGATAATGATTAATCAATGTATAGAAGATCAAAAGCCATTTGGTGTGGTCCTGATTGAAAATGGAGAAGAAGCATTGGGTCCACTAGCCACGCCACATCTCGTAGGTTGTACGGCACAAATTACACAAGTACAAAAATTACCGTATGAACGCATGAATATCGTCGCCATTGGACAACAACGTTTTAACATTAATACGATTACTCAAACCAACCCTTTCCTTGTTGGGGATGTTAATTATTTCACACCAACAATGGATGAGAATAGTAAAATCAATCAGTATGCTCGCTTATTACGTCCGCTGATTATTGAGTACCTTGATATTCTATCTAATATAGAAGAAATTAACTTTGACAGAGACCAAATCCCGCATTCACCTACATCAGTAGCGCAAGTTGCATCAATCTTATTGCAGACAGAAACCAAGACAAAACAGCAATTGCTTGCTATTGATAAGATGTCCGTACTTATGCGAGAACTTGTCGAGATCTATAATCTCGAAACAATGTTGCTCAACGTGCGTATATCACCGCCAGACGAGACTTTCAATATCGGTCCTTTTTCCAGCAATTAACACTTCGGTGGCATTGGTATAAACGCCGATGTACAACGTTTATAATCTTCGTAATCTGGTTTGGTTTTGCGCAATGATCTTTCTAATAATGCAACACCCGATACACGAAGTAAGAGGAAAGTCATGAGCAAAGGGCCAAAAAACGATAAAAATCCAAACGGTGTGCTGAGGGCAATAATATAGATTCCCCACCACATAACGGCATTACCAAAATAATTTGGATGTCTTGTATATCGCCATAAGCCTGTCTGTAGCACTTTGCCTTTATTATCTGGATTCGATTTAAATCGCGCCAATTGTAAGTCCCCACCAGATTCAAATCCAAATCCAACTAACCAGACAAGTGCCCCAATAATATCGAGTATGGTCAATCCACTAGGTTCAGTTGCATACGAGCTAGCCAATACGGGCACGGCAACAAATACCATGATTGTGCCTTGTAACATAAATGCCTGGAAAAAACTTTTCCACCAATATGAATCTTCACCGTATCGTTTACGAAAATTCTGATAACGATAATCTTCTTCTTTACCGAGATTCCGTTTACCAAGATACAACGTGAGTCGCATTCCCCATAATGTAGTCAACACTGTCACCAATAATTTACGTTGTGGATCGCCATCTGTCAGTGCATAGTAAGCCCAAGCGAGAACCACAAATCCAAAACCCCACGCAATGTCAATGATTCCTACATTTGTAATTGCAACACTGATAAGCCAGACAATTGTCATCAGCACGAATACAACACCATATCCTGCTAACCAAACCTCAAAAATTGACACAGTTCTGTCCTTTAGTTACTGAATATCGGTATTATAGTCTATATTGATAAGCAAACGATAAGCTATAATGGGCAACCTAGTCAGATATTCATAGGACACAAGATTGCGTAAATTCTTCAAAGTACTATTCCAAGTTGTCGGCATATTTATTATCACACTCATCATGATTGAAGTACTATTTCAAGTAATCTACCTCAATCTACCACAGGCAATTATCCAACGTATGCCACAATATCCAGAACGTTACGGCATCGTATTTGATACCACACACAGAGCAAGAGAATATCCTGCTAATGAAGTAGTCAATTTTGAAGTCAATCAATATTCGGGGGACCTATACCAAGTCAGTTGTCTGTCCCCTCTAGACGCTATCGCAATCGAACCTTATCAAGTAAGCTACACAAGGAATGAACATGGTTTCCGTACCCCCTTATTGGAGAATACCGATGCGGATATTGTATTTATTGGCGACTCGTTTACTGCAGCAGAATCCATCGTCACGCCCTATTGGGAAAACTTAGAATTAAATACTGTTGCACTTGGTTTACCGGGGAGTGGTACGGTCGAACAGAAGATTTTACTTGAAGAATTTGGATTACAATACAATCCAAATACCATCGTATTATCATACTTCGCAGGCAATGATCTGACAGATAATCAAGCATTCCATGACTTACAACAACAGGGCTTAACATTCGCCGATGTGACACACCAAAATCGCAATCCCCTAGAATACACGGTCACTTTTCATCTCGGTTTATTTATGCGTGATGCACTTACAACACCATCGACATCAAACTGTCACTATCCTGTCTCGGTAAAGACAACTCCTGTTACTTTATTGACGTTCTTTGATCGAATGGTCACCTTACTAGCAGTTGATCGCGAAGGTCTACAAAACAGTGAAGCTTTTAACATCACGACTACCACCATCAACGATCTCATAACATTAGCATCAGATAACGATGCAGAATTTATCCTGATGTATATTCCACAGAAAGCTGAAATTTATTGGGATTTACTTACTGAAGATGATAAACAACTCATCGTCACTAGTTTAACAGGTAATGCTCTAATCGATACAGAAGAAATCACGGTTGATGCCATTGATAATGCAATAAACGTGCAACGCGACCTTCTCAAACAACTTTCTATAGAACAAAACTTTCAATTTTTAGATTTAACGCCTGTCTTGCAGACATCAGCTCAAAAAGGTGAATCACCTTACTTTTTTAGTGATACCCATTGGAACCAGTTAGGTCATGATCTTGTGAGAGATACATTGATAGAGTATTTACCATAAGTCACCCTTGATAAAAATACCGACTCGTAAAAGAATTCTGCGTTGGTATAATCTTTGACTGCGAGATGAACATATAATTTAAATTTCAGGAGGATACTTTGAAAGAAATTTGGGATATTGCATGGGAGAGGTTTAATGTCATTACATCGGTTATCGCCGATGGTAATGGACGTTTCATTGCAACACTCTTCTATTTCACAATTATGATTCCATTTGGTATCCTTTCTTCGCTTACAATGGATCCACTACGTATTAAAGATTCTGATACATCTTGGCTAAAGCGCGAACCTGTACCAACCGACATTGAATCAGCTAGAGAACAGGGATAATAGAATAATGTACATCCTTGGTATATCAGCATTCTACCACGACTCTGCTGCAGCTCTTATTAAAGATGGCGAGCTAATCGCAGCATCTATGGAAGAACGATTTTCACGTAAAAAACATGATAATACCTTCCCAACACTTGCAGTCGAATTCTGCCTCGATTACGCAGGTATAACAGCAGACGATTTAGAATATGTTGTGTTTTATGAAAAACCACTTCTAAAATTTGAGCGTATTCTACAAACAACGATTAACACATTCCCACGATCCAGTGTTGTCTGGCGTGAAGCTATGATGAGTTGGCTTACCGACAAGCTATGGGTACGTAGTCATGTCGCCCAAGGTGTTGGCGTCCCATATAATAAAATACTGTTCTGCGACCATCATATGAGTCATGCAGCCAGTACATATTTTGCTAGCCCATTTAAAGATGCCGCTGTCCTTACAGTTGATGGCGTTGGTGAGTGGACAACCACAACACTCGGGGTTGGAAAAAGTTCTCTGGGCGAAGATACAGACACAACACCAACTCTTGAGTTGTTTGAAGAGCAACGTTTTCCACACTCTTTAGGGCTCCTCTACTCAACATTTACTGCATGGCTTGGATTTCGGGTAAACAACGGTGAATACAAAGTCATGGGGATGAGTCCCTATGGCGATGTAAAATACGTCGACAAAATTCACAAAGTCATTTCAATGGATTCATCATCAGGTGGATTTAAATTGAATATGGAATACTTTGATTTCCATCGTTCCACACAAAACAGTTATAGCCAAAAATTCATTGACTTATTCGGCGAAAAGCGTGATGCCGATGCTGATTTCTTCACCATGCGAACAAATCCAGAGCGATCTGCTGAAAAAGCAGCAATGGATGAAAATCAATATTATGCAGACATCTCTGCAAGCATCCAAAATGTAACAGAAGACGCCCTAATCAATATGGCGACTTACTTGCACAATAAAACTGGTATGAAAAAGCTGGTCATGGCAGGTGGTGTCGCGTTGAATACAAAGGCAAACTGGCGCATTCTTAATGAAACACCGTTTGACGAACTCTGGATTCAACCAGCAGCAGGCGACGACGGGGGTGCATTGGGTGCAGCGTTATGGGCATGGCATATTCTATTGGGCAATCCGCGCAAATGGACACAACCACATTCATATTATGGCAAAGCATATACCGACGATGAATGTCGCCAATTTCTTGAGGAAGAGGGCCTAAAATACGAAACCTATGACGATGAAGCCAAGCTTACCGAAGCAGTTGTCAATGAACTTACCAACCAAAATGTCATTGGATTCTATCAAGGTCGCTTCGAATGGGGTCCTCGTGCATTAGGAAACCGTAGCATTCTGGCAGATCCACGAAGCCCAGAAATGAAAGAAATTGTCAACACCAAAATCAAATATCGTGAGCCGTTCCGACCATTCGCACCTGTGATTTTACGCGAACGTTCACCAGAGTATTTTGATTATCCTGAGGTTGCCAAGCACGATACACCTCGTTATATGCTGATGGTTGCACCAATCAAAGAAGAGAAACAAGATGAGATTCACGCTGTCAATCATGAGGGCACAGGGCGTTTGCAATCTATTGATCGTGAAACCAATCAACGTTATTATGATGTTGTCAAAGAATTTGGAGATGCGACAGGTACACCAATTGTATTGAATACATCTTTCAACCTACGTGGTGAACCGATTGTCAACACACCACGCGAAGCCTTTAATACGTTCCGCAACAGTGACATTGACACACTTGTTCTCGGTTCGCATATCGTTCGTAAACCCTTATAGTGATGCAGTTAAACTGTAATTGAGGTAGATATGAGTACAGAAGCTAAACCTAAAAACAGCAATAAACCTACAGCTATGCAAGATTTTTTTATGCGCCTTGGCATCCTTGGTGAATTACTTGCCTTTCTCTGGAAACGTAAACTCTATTGGATGATTCCATTGGTCGTCACCCTACTTGTTTTTGCCCTACTCATTATTGTGGGTAGCTCAGGTCCTGCTGGAGCATTTATCTACACACTATTTTAATAGTCAACAGCGAAAGGAATATAGGGTTACCAGCAGGGTGACTCTATAAAATCTTACCCATGGATACAAATACAATCATTGGACTTATTGTTCTCGTTGTCGTCGTTTTCGGTCTAGCTTATGTTGTCAATCAACACTCGATGCGACGCAAACCCATTTATGGTGGACCGCCATCTATCTTATTTAACTTCCTGGCAGGGTTGTTTTTTGTAGCTATCCTACCCACCATCTGTATGAGCGTATTTGTATTTCATCCTGGCATGATAAACGTATTGGGTATCACATTTCATCCCATTGTATTTATCATTGTTTTCTTCGCTCTCTTGAGTCTTGTCTCAACAATTCTCTTTGCGATTGTTGAAAAATCACCAATGCAAAGCGCAATCGCTGAACAAGCACGCCGCGAGGCACAAGGTTGGACAGAAGAAGATGCTAGAACATCAGGGTTATAGAATTAAAAGTATTTGGCGTTAAATTCGCCTACGGCGACCGCGAGCAAGTCGATTCTCGCTATTTGAACCCCAAATACTAAGCGTTCTAAGCGACTTATTTGCGAGACGTGTGGCAGAGCCACACTCAAATAAGATCCTCAGAACGCTTAGTATATCAGGGCGTATTTGCTACGCCCTTGATATTTTATTCTCTCGAATCCGTTTTATTATTCAAGATTATCCTTACAGACCGGTCATATGTGAAGTAATTCCACACCCAACTTAGGAATGTGCTAATTCGATTACGGAAACCCATTAGCATAATCAAGTGCAAGAATAACCACCCCAACCATGCAATAAACCCAGTCAATTGAATACGATAGAAAATCCAAGCAACCGCCCGAGTCCGTCCAATTGTAGCCATGATTCCTCTGTCGTTATAGCTAAATGTCTCAAGCTGACGATTTTTAAGCGTATTTACTATATTCTTGGCAACTAACTTACCCTGTTGATTTGCTACTGGAATCAACATCGGATATGGATCACCATTGGGATCCGCCAAATATGCCATATCACCTGCGACATAAATATCGTCATTTCCTATTACTTCCATAGTCGGTTCTACAGGAACACGTCCAGCTTTTGCCAATTTAACATCTAACATTTTCGCCAACGGTGAAACTTTCACACCAGCGGACCAAACGATGGTATGTGTTTTGATAATTTGTCCGTCTTTTAGTTTGAGAAAATCAGCTCCTGCATCCTCAACCATTGCTCCTGTCATAACTTCAACACCAAGGTCTTTTAGTTGTTCCTCAGCTGATCTTTGCAGTGGTTCAGGATAGGGTAACAACAAGCTATCCATAGCTTCAACCAAGATAACACGTGCCTTTAAATCTTGGCGATCATCGTACTCTTGTTTCAGCACATAGCTATAAAGTTCAAACATTGCGCCAGCGGTTTCAATCCCTGTTGGTCCTCCACCCACAACAACCATCGTCAGCAACTCATCCTTCATTGCATCATCATCAGTCCATGCTGCTTGCTCGAACAACCGTAAAATATGCTCTCGGAGTTCGACAGATTTCTCTAGCGATTTGACCTCAAACGCATGTTTTTCTAACGATGTAATGCCAAAAAAGTTAGTCACACTTCCAGTGGCAACGACCAGATATTCATATGATTCAACTCGTTCACCATTTGCGGTACTAACCGTCACAGATTTATCAACGTGATTAATTGCCGTCACCTCCCCCATTAAACAATGCACATTGTCTTTATGACGAAATATTGAGCGAATAGGATATGCAATTGAACTGGGGTCTAAACCTGATGTTGCGACCTGATATAGCAATGGTGTGAAGGTATGATAGTTATTTCGATCGACGAGTAATACCTCAACATTGGATTGCTTTGATAGTGACTGAGCAACATTCAAACCTGCAAATCCAGCCCCAATAACGATCACCTGTGTTTTGGTGTCTGCCATAGATAGTGTCTCCCTAATCTATCATTTGTGAAATCTATCACATTATACCAGCAGTTTGTGAATTTTATCACTTTTTAATAGACAAACAAAAAGCCCCTGACGGAGCTAATTGTATCTTGTCTATTTTGTATGGCGACAAAGTTATTGACAAAATCCATTACGAAAAAATGTACTTGCGACAAAGTTGATGACAGTTTTGTGACAAACATAATGGCAAATTCCTATTTTTGCGACAAAGTTAGTGAGCAAATTTTACAGTTTAGAGAACAGCTATGTCTAGGGAATAGATAACAAACTTAAATGAAGCTTTAGCTATTTCAAAAGTGTCCTCTGTCGACTACACCTATCAATATTCTTTTTGATCTTATAAACGTAGTATTTTGTTGTCTTATGTTGATTTTCTGTTCCAATTATGCGATTTAGTTAGATTCATGGTGGAAAATTGCAGTACACATCGTAGACACCCATGTGGTTTCACTGATGATTGGGATAATCCAGTTGCTTTGTATGATATGGATGTAATGATTGCAGTTCGGAATTTCGTTAGTAAGTATAGCAGAGAAAATATAAACGATACTGGATGATTTTTGTATGTATATTGAAGCTAATCGTGATCTGCAAGGACAATTCACAGACATTCGATTTTGCAGGGAAAAGACGGAATACAGGCAAAAATAGCTCAACTTCAATTCCATCAGTCGTTCGTTTTCGTTGATTTGATATAATTTGACTAAAGCAGAGTGGATCCGCAATGGTTAAGAAAAAGAAGAACAAAATTGAAACTCTCCTCGCTGATTTGCAGAGCGAAGATAAAGGCAGGCAGCATCGAGCGCTCAAAGCAATGCGACAAGTCAAAGATAGTGTGCTGGTACCGTATTTGTTGGACGCTATGGATCGCGGCAAAGACCAGCATGAAATACGCTGGCTGGCTTACAAAGCGCTAGAAAAAAATGCCGTCGATGAAGCTGCCGTCCAACCGTTGGCTAATGCGCTAAATAGCGAAAATGAGTGGGTACGCCATAAAAGCCTGGAAGTGCTTGCAGGAATCAACGTGCCGGAGGCAAGCGAACTGCTCATTGAGCTTCTGCAAAATGGAGACGAAACGACGCGCAGTATCGTGGCTCAGGGATTTCGTCATCTGGGCACAGGTGCAGATGTTGCCGTAGTAATAGCGTTGACAGACTGTCTAGAGAATGACTCTGATGCTCATGTACGTGCAGACGCGCTCTGGGCACTGTCAAGAATCGGACATCCAGCATCACGAGATGGGTTGTTGCGTGCTATGCGTAATAAGCGCGTAAAAGGCTGGTCTAGTGGTCTCTTTAGCGAAGCGTTGGTGAAAATCAAAGATTCATCGGTGGTGCCGGAACTCTTCGATATGTTGGACGATCCATCTTGTGTAGAGTGCATCATTTGGGCAATCGGTCATTTAGGTGATCGCCAGGCTGCCGAAGAATTGATGGCACGATACAAGAGTTTCAAACCAGAACTGCGCGAAGAAATCATTACAGCCTTGGGGCAGATTGGAGACCCAGTTGCCGTTCCGTTTTTGATTGAAACACTCAACGATTCGAGACGTGTTAACCGTAAACGTATTTACCAGTATGCCGAGGGGTCACTCAAAAAAATTGGTACATCGGAAGCCCTACATGCGCTAAATACATGGCGAAATGAAAATCGCAAGCAATTGTGGCGACAGGCATATCAGGATGCTGTTGTCGATTGGCAAACAGGACTACGTGATCCAAACACATTTTCCTGTTTGCTGGTGCTGATTGCTGTTTTAGCGATTATCATACTAATAATCCTCAGACCGACCATTGAAGGATTGTTCGAGAGCATGGACTGGATTACAAAATAAATAGCACTAAAGTGAATTATCGAAAGTCTTTATAATGGTTGACTCTTTTCTAGTTGTTTTTTTTCTAATTCTTATTCTTTATGGATTGATGCTCATATCCAAAAAAGATATCCTTTTGCGTTGGGAAGAAAAATTGGGGAAGAAAGGGATTCTTATCCCTTATCCAATGCCTAAATCGACTATAATTGGCGGCATCATCATAGTGCTTGGTGCAACTGCTATGCTATTTCTTGTGATTACCCAAAGATAGCAAAGATAAGGCACATTTCCTGTAGCACACTGCCGCCCGTTTTCGTCCTTTTGCTATCCAGTGACCGTATTGCGCCATTCGCTTCTGCCTAAATCCGAATCCTGAGACGATATTCATTTACACTTAACTGCGACGTGCAGAACGGTAATCCCTGATCAAGCCTATTTAAGCAATAATTTGAATTGTTTTGAATGCTTAAACTTTACTTAGACATAGTTTCTGTTCCATTGTTCCCACTTTCCCGGTGTCTTCTGTCCTAAACAGTAAACTATTTCAAGCGTTCTAGGTATGCTATTTGAGAGACAGCTCTGCTGGCTCGACTCGAGGAGCAAATAACTATTATAATAAAAATCCAGTTGACGTAAGCATAAGCAAATTTCAGGAGGTAGTTCAAGATGGGCCGTATATTGGTATTGTTCGGACTTATTTTTGTCATTGTCAGTGTTACGATTATGTTGATTGCACAATCGCTTGAAACCTATGAATTTTCGAGAAACGTCATCGCTGATGTACTGTGTGAGCCTGGTGAACAAGTGACATATGAGATACGTGAGGTAAGACAATCGAGACAAAACTATACAACACTCTATTTTTGTGAAAACAACGAAGGACGAAAACGTCAGATTAACGAGCAACTGCGTCTGGTTACAACAGTTGGTTTTCTTGTCCCCTTCTTCATTGGGATGCCAATGATTATGATGGGTGTATGGCTCGTTCGTAGAGCACGATACTCAAAAATGACTCGAAATTTTGGTGCACACAATTTACTCGGTCGTTCGAATATCAACTTCTCTCAATCAAACATTTCCCCTGCACAACAAGCTCAGATTGGACAAATATTGCAATCGATATCAAATGCTTCTATGTCGTCAGAAGACACATCCACACTGGCAGACCGTCTAAGACAACTTGAAGATGCCTACAAACAAGGACTTATTACTGACGTAGAATACCAGCATGCGCGTCAAGCAATTTTGGATCATCCAAATGACAAACTGTAGTCTCATCCTGACAAAAAAGGCGCACCCATCAGCATGCCTTATTGTTGATACATCTATAATATCACGATGCCAGAGGTAAAAATGTCTTAAAATCTTTTTACACCGTGTCATCTTAGATGTGTTACTGTTTAACTGTACGTCAGTTCTTTATACAACCTCATTGCAGTAGAAATATGTAACTTCTGTAACGGGATTAAATAAGTATCTATATCACAGGTATAAGGAGAGATCATGCGATATCGTTTTTTACTTGCTATATTGTTGTTAATGTTTGGCGGGGTTGCAAGTTAAGCACAGGATAGTTTAGCTACATTAGAAGAATTGGAGATTGGGGTTCGCCTCATATCAAACAGCTTGACGAACGTTACGAGGGTATGAAGCGATGAACATGATTCGTAAAGGGCAAGTGAAGACAGCAGCAAAACACAACATTCAAGCACAAAATCAGTTCATCTCCGAGCTATTTGGCCTCACTGCCTAGACCCACCCACAACTTGAGTTTTCTTTGCCTGCTATTGTTCAACAAATTCTTTGCAACAGAACCAGTTATTCTGCCATATGAAAACAAATCAAATTGAAGTTGAGATGTGGGGTTTTTAGGCAATCATGGCAGCCCAATTTGCTGACAATTTCTTGCTCCTATACAATAATGCATAACCCGGTAGCTTAGGATTAAAGTGGAGCGACAGATGCCAGCATTAAGCAATCAAACGTTGAAGGGGTATCAAATTCATGAGCAGATTGGGGCAGGCGGATTCGGCGCAGTCTACAAAGCCTATCAACCGATTATTGAGCGTGAAGTTGCGATCAAGGTTATTCTGGCAGAATTTGCCAATCAGCCAGAATTCATTCGTCGCTTTGAAGCTGAAGCCCAATTGATTGCACGATTGGAACATTCCAATATCGTGCCACTATATGATTATTGGCGCGACCCTGACGGAGCCTATTTAGTATTGCGTTGGTTGCGGGGTGGCAGTTTAACCTCTGCGCTAGAAGCAAATCCATATAGCCCGAACGAGGCGGCACGGTTGCTCGATCAAATTGCTGCCGCACTGACTATCGCGCATCGTAACAACGTCGTCCACCGTGACATCAAACCGGATAACATTCTCCTTGATGAAGATAACAATGCCTACTTGACTGACTTCGGCATTTCGACAATTGTCGGTCACACACCGGATGATGGGGAGGGCGTATCGGGGACGATTCGATATATTGCGCCGGAACAACTTCGCGAAGAACCCGATGCGATTGCAATTGACATATATAGTCTTGGTATTGTGATGTTCGAGGTGTTGACAGGTCAGCACCCATTCGAAGAACATACCAACGCCGAAATTGTCATGAAGCACCTGACTGACACACTCCCTGATTTACACACCGTGCGTCCAGACTTACCGCAAGCCTTATCAGATGTCATCCACAAAGCAACCGAAAAGGAACCCGCAGATCGCTATCAATCCACACAAGAGATGGCTATTGCCTTTCGTCAGGCAATCTCATCGACATCAACAGTTGATGTCGATTTGCTCGGTGATTGGCAGATTGATACAAGCGCACTCGTCAATCCATTTAAGGGGTTACGTGCCTTTCAAGAGGCGGATGTATCAGACTTTTTTGGTCGGCAAACGTTGGTCAATGATCTATTGGAGACCCTCTCAACCAACCGTTTCGTAACGGTTATCGGACCAAGTGGCAGTGGTAAATCAAGTGTGGTGCGGGCAGGATTGATACCTGCTCTGCGGAATGGGGCGATTGACGGCTCTGCGGATTGGTTCGTTGCTGATATGGTACCGGGGGCAAATCCGTTTGAGGAACTCGCGACGGCATTACTAGGGGTGACCGCTAGTCCGGCGATTCCGCTGATGCAATTGTTCCGCAGTAACAGCAATGGCATTTCCGAAGCGATTAAATTGTCACTGCCGAGTCCAGATTCACAGCTTGTGCTTGTCATTGACCAGTTCGAAGAGGTCTTCACGCTGATAGAAGATGAAGATGAGCGCGCTCAATTCCTCAGCGGATTGCTGAATGCTGTCAATGACAGCGAGAGTTGCATTCGGTTAGTGATTACCATGCGGGCAGATTTCTATGACCGTCCCTTGCTCTATCCTGAGTTTGGTGAGTTGGTACGGAGCCATATGCAAACGGTTCTCCCACTCACACGTAACCAACTTGAAGAGGTCATTTCCTATCCGATTTTGCAGTCCGGCGCGATGATGGAACCGGGTTTAGTCGATTTGATTATTCAAGATGTCAAAGAACAACCGGGAGTGCTTCCCCTATTGCAATACGCGTTGACTGAATTATTTGATCGCCATGAAGACGGTACACTGACGACACTAGCCTACAATGACATCGGTGGAGTTGTCGGTGCATTAGCAAAACGAGCTGAAGAAGTCTACCTTTCATTAGATACACAACATCAAGCTATTGCACGTCAGTTGTTCTTGCGCTTAGTCACATTAAATGACAGCGGTCATGATACCCGTCGGCGCGTCAGCCGTGAGGAATTGGCGGCGTTTGATATACAACAACTTAATACTGTGTTGGATGCATTCGGGCAAGCCAGACTATTAACCTTTGACCGTGACCCAACTACCCGTACCCCGACAGTCGAAGTGTCGCATGAAGCCCTGATTTATCGCTGGGCGACACTAACAGGCTGGATTGAGACCAGTCGTGAAGATATTCGCCTGCATCGCCGATTGATGAATGAGATCAACGAATGGCTATCGTCTGGACAAGATGCGGGTTTTCTAGTGACCGATGCGCGTCTTGAACAATATGAGGCATGGTCCGGCACAACAGATATTCTCCTCAACGACAATGAACAATTGTATTTGTCGCAATCTCTGGCGCGCCGTGATGAGGAACGTCAACGCGACGAAGCCCGTAAAGCCCGTGAGATCGAGTTACAACAGAATGCCTATCGTCGCCTACAATATCTGGTTGCATCAATGGCGGTGTTTTTGCTGGTTGCGGTTGGCTTGTCCTTGTTTGCGCTTAATCAACGCGATGTTGCCGAAACAGCACGGTCAACCAGTGATGCCAATGCGATTGTTGCCGAAGAAGCTCGCGAACTTGCTGAACGTCGTGCTGATGAATCTGAGAGTCTGGCACTTGCCTCACAAGCATCGCTTGAGTTGCGTCAATACAACACAGATTTAGCCCTTGCGCTGGCACTAGCCGCCAATCAAATCGACGACCCACCTGCCCTATCGCAGACGACGCTGATGGAAGTCGCCTATGCTCCTGCGACGACCCATCGTTGTGAGTTGGATACTGTCGAAGTGGCGGCAACTGCATTCAGTCCCAATGGCTCACAAATCATCACCTCTGCATGGGATCAAGTCCAGCCGACGACGACCCTAACCCTATGGGATATTGAGACCTGCACGATGCTAGAACAAACCATAATGGATGATGCGATTGTCACTGCGATAGCATTCCTCAGTGATGGAACCCGCGCCGTATATACGACTTTGAACACTGTGAATCAGAGTTCAGCCTTTATTGGTGTGTGGGATGTTGAAAATTGGCAGTCGATTGATGAACAGTCGGCAGGGTTTGGCTATGTCTTGAACTTGTCGGTCAGCGACGATGACCAATCAGTACTTGTCGATAATGTGCAGACAGGTGCCACTGTTTGGACGCTTGACCCGTTGGCGCAACATGAAGGACGGGCACAGCCTTACTATCTGAGCAATTTTTTGTCCGATAATATTCGGGCGTTATCGGCGAATCAGCGGACAGCGGTGCTGTGGGATACAAACACTGGTGAGGAAATCACCCGCTATGACACACCACCGGACATTCCACTGGCTAGCTTGACGGTCAGCCCCGATGAGCAGTACGTGCTTGGTAGTACGAGTTTTGCCGTGTTGGTGTTGTGGGATTTGCAATCCGGTGACATCGTGCGTGAATTTCGAGGGCATGGTGAAGAGGTGATCGACATCGTATTTCTGCCGGACGGCAAGCATTTTCTGTCAGCATCAGTTGATACTAGTGTGCGCCTATGGGATATTGAAACAGGTGCAGAAGTCTATCGTTTTGATGGTCACACCGATGCAACCCGTGATATACAAATGTTAGACAATCGTCGTCAGTTTGTGTCGTGGTCAAAGGATAATACGGTACGGATCTGGAACTTATACAATGCCAACCAACGCGAACGATATGAGGGACACAATGCTGGTGTAAATGGCGTGGCATTTAGTTCTGATGGACGATACATCGCGTCTGGCGACATTGAGGCGGGGCTTATCTTATGGGATCGGGAGACAACCGACATCATCCATACGTTTGCCGATGTGCAATTTGTGCATCGCATCCGCTTTAGCTCTGATGGTAGCCGGATGTTGACCTCAGCACTCAATGGCTTATTTATGCACGATACCGAAACGTATGACCTCATCTGGCATAATCCATTCGCTATTTTTACCGATGCGCGGTTTAATGCGGACGATAGCGTCATTGTCGGCACATCATTCACCAACGCATCCGGCGGACTTTGGATCATCAATGCCGAAGACGGGAATCTCATCAAGTCCACCAACAATTCGACTGCGGTGTTTAGTGGTGATTTTGTCGATAAGGAGTCGATTGTGTTTGGCGCAGGTGATACGGCATGTATATGGAACTTCGTCGCGGATGAAGTCGGGCAATGTTTTGAGGAACACACTGCCGAAGTCGCATCGGTGCGGGTGAGTGCGGATGGATCGCAACTCGTGACCGCATCTTATGACGGAACGGCTAAACTGTGGGAAATTGAATCAGGGGAAGTGTTATTGAGCATGGAGGGGCATAGCGCGCCGGTGCAATCTGCTGAATTTAGCGTTGACCGACAACACATCATTACAGCTTCGGCAGATGCTAGCTTCCGCGTGTGGGATGCGTCATCGGGTGCGGAAATCCATCGTATTAATTGGACGGCACCTGTCTGGAGCGCGACGTTTATTGAGGGGTCGGATGTTGCGCTAGTCGGGTCTGAGGATGGTCTGGTAAGCCTGTGGGATGTGACAACGCCGGATATGGATACACTAGTTAACTGGATACAGGATAATCGTTATGTGGTTGAATTGACCTGCGATCAACTATCAGAAATTGCCATCCAAGAGGATTGTTAGCAATTATTACGATTAATATTACTATTACATAGTCGTAATTAAATTGCAGATAAACATTACAATAACCGAGAGTTTATGACATTTGTTACGTTAAAATTGCATGAGTTTATGCTATGATATGGTAACTATATACCATCGACTTAGGTGAGCAATGACCAAACGCCATATCTATCTGCTGTCTTCACTGCTAATCACTATTGTCTTCGTGCTTGTTGTATCTCTGGCAATGTGGGGACAATCGCCTGCACCAACGATCATGCCAACCCTTGCACAACTTGAAGAACCGGGTGTTGCTATTGATAACATGCTTGCCCTAGAGATCGGTGACGAATTTGTCATCCAGATAGATGCCTCTGCCCCATCGGAGGCGTTGCAGACCATTGCCACCGAATTAGATGCCACCCTTTTGCAAACAATGCCAGATATTAATGTAGCAGTCGCTGTTAAATCCGGAGCAATCACACCGGAACAAATCCAACAATTGACATCGAATGTCATCATCGAGCCAAATTATCTGGTGCGTAGCCTATTGACCTAACCCACCAATGACCCGATGTTGTCCGACCAATGGGCAATCAAAGATATGAGTGTTGATGTGTTGTGGGGTACGGCTGACGACGAAGACATGGTCGTGGCGGTGATTGATACGGGTGTCTGTCTCGATCATCCCGATTTGCAGGGACGGTTCCTCGATGATGGGTATGATTATATTGATAACGACACCACGCCATATGACGAGATGGGACATGGTTGTGCGGTTAGTGGAATCATTGCGGCGAATGCAGATAACGAAATCGGAATTGCCGGAATCGTGCCGAATACCAAAATTCTGCCTCTGCGTGTGTTGGATACTGATGGTGTGGGAACGTATGCCAATGTCATCGCGGCGATTTATGAAGCCGTATCATCCGGTGCAGACATTATTAACCTGTCACTCGGTGGACAAGATCATTCCCGCTTATTGGAACAAGCCGTCAACCATGCGATTGCCAATGGTGTGATTGTGGTTGCGGGTACAGGTAACACTGGATCTGAAGGTGTCTTTTATCCAGCACGGTATCCCGGTGTAACGGCAGTCGGGTCGCGTGATAGCAACGGTGATCGTAGTAGCTTCACAACTTATGGTATCGAACTGGATACGCTTGCTCCCAGTGAAAACATCCTCAGCACGTCAATCAATGGCGACTATAGCTATTTCATGGGAACATCAATGGCAGTGCCTCATGTCAGTGGATTGCTTGCGCTCACAACAATGCCTAACGATTCAACTGACATTATCAATACTTTTGGCACCCCGCCGGCAGATAGCTTCGGTCAGCTAGAGGTACTCAGCACACCAACATCAACACCTGCAAGTCTATATGATTTTACCTGCGACAATTTAACAGTAGAATTTCGGGAACCGCCATTTAATGATAATCACATTGAACTGGAAGCGATTACGACTCACCGACAAACGAAGGCGCGAGCGACGAATGCAACGTTTCAAATCACCGCACCATGCACAGGACTTTTTATCCGTTTTCGATATTCTTTACCAATACTTCTACTCGAAAAAGCATCACCTACAAGCTGATGAATATCGTAATCAGCTTGTAGAGCGATGTGATGTCTGGTCGCAACTTGTTACAAAATTTCCCCAATTAGGCGGGATTACTTTGTCTGTTGCTTTTTAGTATCTCATAACTTGACAATGCCGCATTAGGAGTTGGTGTAGAAGTAAAAGTAGCTGTTGGCGTTGGTGTGAATGAAGGTATGGGCGTAACGGTCGATAATGGTGTAGATGTTACGTCAATCGTATCAGGCGTAACAACGAAAGCTGCGTTGACCTCCTGCATAGTAAGCTGATTGTACTGGACAGCCTCCTGTGCTAACTGGATAAGATATTCAACCTGTATGGGAAGGATCCTACTGTCGATGAGTATCCTGTCTTCGGTTGGATGCCATTGCCCCCATATAGGTAAGCGCAAGATTATCTCACCTGTCTCGACATTGCGAAGTTCTGGGTATACAAGAAGTTGTCCTGAATCAGTTCGTGGAATCACTGATGAAATACGCCCTGATGCTTCAAAACTAGCTAGAGCTTCACCAGACTCAAGATCAAGCACCTGCGCTTTTGACCTATTGTCATTCGTTGGTTCGAAAACGATGACGTGCATATCATCATACCATACTGTACCGCTAGACAACCCTGCCCCTACGCGTCCATCGAATTCAAAAGTTATTGTATCTTCATCGCTTGCAGACCAGATATGTGTCGTCCATCCACCTCCTGCAACAATACCATCTCGAATATGACCATTAGAATAGCTCAAAACACGACTCCCATCTGGACTCCAGGCTACATCAACTGGTACAACCGGATTCATCGATTCCTGACCAGACGCCGTTCCATCATCGTGGAGTGTTTCTGAAACAACAATATAGGCTCCATGCGAGTACTCGCGTAACATCAAGCTCGTTTCAATATCCCAGATACGTGCTTTACCCTCACGCGACCATGTGAGTATTTGGGTATCATCAACTGGATTCCAACGCATCGCCCCCCGTATCGATCCAGAAACACGCGTATCTTGAGAATAATGTATCTGTTGCATCAACTCTCCAGTCTCAGAGTTGTACACATAGAGAAGTCCATCATCAACCAGTACAGCAATACGCGTCCCACTAGCATTATAATCAACATCCAGAAGAGTATAGAATTCGTTATCCTCATCCGACTGAGTGGGCTGAAGTGGGACACTTATTTCATGAATAATCTCACCGATGGTTGCATCATAAGTCGAGACCCGACCAATTTCAGGTACGAATGTGAGAAATTGATCGCCTTCCGGATGCCATCGCGCAGATCGGATTGGTGTATCCAGCGATGTCACAAAATCAGGTGCGTCTTCTCCGTCGTCATAGACCCGAATTTCTGATGTATCCCATCCCAGAATTCTTGAGCCGTCCGCACTCCAGATTGAACGCAAGTTTGTGTTAGCAAAACGCACAGGTGCTATCGGTATCATGTCAAAGACACGCACACTTCCATCATCAAGCTGAACTTGCAAGTGCTGACCATCGGCAATGAACTGCAAATTGCGAACATTCGACTCAAGATCGATTGCCGCCAGTTTCGTGCCATGCTCGGACCAGATATGGATACTCTTTGATCCTTTCGTGATCGCAATCCGTTGCGTCTCGGGACTCCATGCGACCCGCTCTATTCGCCCCAAGACGGAAAATGTGTTTACTGATTCGTCCAGCGTCATGATCTGGATAACCTCGTTTGAGGTTTCGGCTGCGTCTCCTGCGGTCCCCCACCACAGAAAATGATTATCTGTGATTCCCCATCGAAACCCACGTTTATCTAAATCCAAGACAATTGGTTGAGTATTTCCGGTTGTATCCCACACACTCACACCTCGAAGACCTTCTGACACTGCAAAAAAGTAGTCCCCAGATGGACTAAAGCCAGTATATCGTGTTCCTGATAGACGTTGAACACCATCGTCAAGATAGGTATACATACCAACTTGTTCTTTGGTAAAGATATTCCAGAGGTACAGCATTTCGTTATCCCAGATAAGGATGTAACGTTCATTTGGTCCAATCTCTATACCGCGCCAGTTTGATCCCAGTTGGGCAGGGATCGTTAGAACGGGTTCCTCATTGTTAGTCTCCCACAAGTAAATATACGACAGTCGATCTGATGAGTAGTTATTAACAAGAGCGATAACCTGATTTGTTTGCTGCAGAGGGTATAAAATATCAGCAGTGCGAGACAGACCACTATTGGCATTCGTCTGGTTCAATGTCAAAAGTTGATCTCCTGTTTCGACATTCCACTTTGTGATTTCGCCTGCAGTTACGATGAGTAAAGCAGATTCATCGTCGGTCCAGTGAACGTCACGAAGTGGGGAGTCAACCTGCAACCGTAAAATATTTGCACCCGAATCTATGTCCCAAATTGCCACGACGTTGTTCTGAGGAGACACATAGGATGTATTATGCGTCCAGGCAAGAAGTTGATTCCCATTGTGATTCCAGCGTACACCACCTACAGCAATGGGCAATCGAAAAAGAGAACGTAGTTGTCCTGTCGAAAGATCATGTACACGTACATTTGTATCTGAACTAAAAGGTAGAAACCAAGTTGCAATGTGCTGATCATCTGGACTCGTCTCCGATGAAAGTGAGAAATTACCCTCAGTATTGTGCTGGATACGCACACGTTCTAGACCCGGTGTTGTGAGTGCATTCAGTAGTGCCTCGTGATTTATTGTGTTGTAGATGCCATTTTCATAGTGTTTGAGTCCTTCAAGTGCGAGATGTATCGCCCGACGCGTATCACCTTTAGCCAACGCCTGCTGAGACAGGTTAGCTAGTAACAACGCCTCACTATTCCAAGCACGTTGTAGGTTTTCATCAACCGGCATAGGGATTGGTTGTTGCGCCTCAACAGATATTCTATTTTCATTAATGACTATCGATCCGATTATAAGGATGATGAATAATAGACCAAGTACACTCCTCGGTCTAATTGTAATAGGCATATCAATCCTCCATTTCTGTTGCAAGTTACGACATCGAAGTAACCGTTCAGATGTTTTGTATAGTCCAAACAATCTATATCTAAAGATATGATATGGTCACTGGGGTCCGACCTTATCTTTGTTTGGTGTCAATGCTACCTGTACCTTCAATGCCAATGAAAATGATGGTGAGGTATCGTGCATTTTCAGTCGTTGGGCCAATATCTGCAACAAAGCTCATTGTAAAATCAGCTCCAACTCCTACAAGAAACTTGGTGCTATCAAGCGTTCTCTTTGGTAGAAACGCGTTGTATTTGTCCTATTTTCACATCACTGGAGATCATCTCATAGTTGGTATTGCCCCAAGTATTATAGGATAGGATGATAGTCCATTAGCAGAGATTGGATTAGGGATAGGATTTTTGACAAACTCGTTTTCTTGATAGGTAATGGAACATAATAAAAAGCTTGTTTGTCCACTACAATCACATTCGGTGTTGATACGATAGCCAACAAGTGAACGGTTGGCACGCACCCCGAACTAGTTGCCTTACTTAGTCTTTGAATGGCATAATCGCTTAAATCAATTAAATGCTATTATGGCGACGCTTGTTTATAAACTGGATACTAAACCAGAATATGCCTTTTACTATTGCGACAGTGACTAGTGCAGTTATCAGCCCTGTAGCCTGTGTAGACCATGGGTGGCGCATTATACTTGCTGAAATCATATCAGTTATCGCTATGGTCGGATTAGCATCAGGTACTTGCAATGCTGGATTAATCATAGTTACTGTATACAAAACAATGTTCATTCCTACTTGTAAGAAACTAAATACATTTGCCATCATTACAGACACAACAACAACCCCAAAACCCGTATATAGAAAACTGCTTATGGCAAGCTCTTCGTGGACATCCAATTCTTTCTTTTTTTTATGATTCTCAAATTTGTTCTTTGTCACTATAGCAAAGATCCATGCCATGATAACCGCACCAAATACCAGTATATATTCTAGGTTAAAACTGCGGCGCAGGAACAAAGTTATTGGTAAGGCAAAGATACCAATAGTCAGCGCATGAAACATTTGTGCGACATATAGGGAATAATAATGAATCTCACTTATATCAGTATTCTTGACCCATATGGTCACGCCAATTTGTAACAGAATAAGGATGACAAGAGGGATAACTGTGAGAATATCAAACCAATACAGCCCATTCACTATAATATCGTATTCGTTAGCGAGGTTCATTATGGAATCTGGCATATGTGTCCAAGCACTAGCTGAACTGAGAAAAGCGATATAGAGAAAAGTAGGCAGGATTGCGATCATCATCGGTATAAAAGCATTTTTCAGTATATGGTCAGGTTGACGATCTTCTTGTACTGGGATGAAAACCTTGCCAAGAACTGCACCAAATATTGTCAAGATAGCTGTAAAAGCAAAGCCAGCTATAGCTGTTTCGCTCACCGTTCGCATCACAGATTGTACTAAGATCGTTGAAAATGCGACGTCATTCTCAGAGAAATTTTCATAGAAAACAATGTAAGTCTCTCGATTTGCCAATGCGCCACTGACAGGGGAAACAAATAGCCCAAATGTTACCAATGAGAAAACGAAACCGACGACCATGCCATTCCAAGATGCTTGCAGATTGGTTTTGGCTTTCCAACGTTTACCCATTATAAACAAGATAATTGTTAGTGCTACAACAAGCAAAATCACTTCTGCGATGAGTATATTGGAAACGACACTAGTGGGAATAATCTGACTTTCTTTGACCAACTCTGTCAGCCATTGACTGAAAATAAACTGACCAATAATACTTGTTATTATGCCGACTACTACGCCGTATAAAAGCATATTCTTAGCGAAAATAGGCATAGCATAATGTTGCATTATTGATTTTGATACTTTGGAATCTCCAAGTTTGATCTCTTGTTGATACTGTGGACTGGATTGCTGGGTTTCTAATTTAGTATGTTTATCAGTAGCTTCGCTCATAGTTCGTTCAAGTAGCCTAGTCTAATTTGTCTTGAATTACATAGAAACTAATTATGACAACTTCTTCAATAACAAAGTAACAACATTATTACTTGTTGTCATCCCCTCTAAAGAGGGGTTTGTGTATAATGATAATTTGAAATATTGTTGGTAATGAGGGAGTGGAAGACAATGACGAAACACGGTACAGATTCATTGCTGACCAACCGTGAACATACCATTTTAGTGCTTATTGCCGATGGGCTTTCGAATAAAGAAATCGCAGATCACTTAACAATAACCTTGCACACTGTCAAGTGGTATATTAAGCAAGTATTCAGGAAATTAGAAGTATCACGGAGAACAGAAGCAGTTGCAACTGCACAAAAACTGGGGTTACTAGAACCTCAGACACCAATACATGATATTGGAGTCGGTATACCTACACCCATCACACCGTTTGTCGGACGTAAACAAGAATTAGATGCCATCCAAATATTGTTGAACGATTATGACACTCGACTGGTGACAATCTTAGGAGCCGGTGGAATTGGTAAAACTCGACTTGCCATTACCTACGCATTGCAACAGCAAAGAAAAGAACCCGGTAGCGTTTGCTTTGTCTCGCTTGAATCGCTATCTGAGGCAAATCATTTAGTTGCAGCGATCACCCGCACACTTGGACTGCAATTCTCAGACCAACTTGACCCCCATCAACAGTTATTGGATCACTTACGTCGTCGCAGATTGTTGATAGTGTTAGACAACTTTGAACATCTCTTAGAAGCTGGAATGTACATCCGTGACATATTGGCGACTGCACTCAATGTCAAAATATTGACAACATCACGAGAGAAGCTAAATTTACAAGGTGAGACCATATTCACATTAAAGGGATTGTCGTATTCTACCGAACCAGAAAATTTAACAGAACAAAGTGCAGTACAATTGTTTAATCAAACAGCCCGTCGAATCCGCACCTCATTTCAGATTGATCTTGAAAACACTAAATACATCAACCAGATATGTAAGTTAGTTGATGGTATGCCGTTGGCTATCGAACTTGCCAGTGCATGGGTTGATGTCTTATCGCCCAAGCAGATCATAGATAAGATCGAAGAAAGTCTAGAAATTCTACAAGCTAAGTCACACGATTTACCACTCCGTCATCGTAGTATTCAAGCTATATTTGAGCACTCGTGGAGCATGTTGACGCAACAAGAACAAACTGTTTTAGGTAAATTGTCAGTTTTTCATGGCGGATTTGATAGTGATTCAGCAGAAAATATAACAGGTACATCACTTATCAATCTCAGTAGACTCATGGATAAATCGTTTGTAATTAGGTCAACAGATGATCGTCTCCACTTGCATCCATTGGTGAGGAAATTTGCGCGAGAAAAACTAACGAATAATCCCGAGCAGTTGAATCAAACACTGGATCACCATTCAACCTATTTTGCGAACATAGCACATGAATTTGAAACTATAGCTAAAAGTCATCCACAATCACTTCTTAATGTATATGCAAACAGACAACTCGATATAGACAATATACTAGCGGGCTGGCGATGGGCTGTTAAACAGTGGGCATTCAAGGATATTGATCGCTATATCTACGGTTTAAGTTTGATGGCAGAGCTAGGTGGATTCCAGCAAACAATAGTCCAGGAGTTTGGATCAATACTGCGTCATTTGACAACAGATGTTGCATCAGTCAATACATGGTTGATTATTCGTCTTAAAACCCACTATGGTTGGTGCTTGGGCGCTATGAAGAGATTTGAAGAAGCGATCAAAGTTCTTACATCAGCACATGAAGATATGAGTGAACTGGATAATATCGAGCCTGCTGATGGCGGGCAATTATATAATTTTACAGGTTGGATGTTTCAAATGAACGGGCAAAGTACCCATGCACACGACTATCTTACAAAAAGTCTTCACTATTGCCGTCAATCGAATTTTGTGTGGTTTGAGTGTGTCAACAATATTCAACTTGGGAGCATCTCTGCCAGTAATGGAGATATTGTTTCAGCTATCAGCCATTATGAGGAGGCATTCCAGATAGCAGAAAAAGATGAAATCATGATTGGCTTGTTGTATATTTTACCCATTGCTGGTTATATCCGTTGCATGTTCAACGATTTAGAGGTCGCACAAACGATGTTCCACCGCACGTTAATATTAAATCAAAAACTGACTGTTACAACCTCAATTCTTTTGACAGTCACTGGGATAACAGCCTTGTATGGTTCATTAGGCAAACAGGATATTGCCGTCGAATTATTAGCAATCGTTTTACACCATCCACAGATTGGGTCAGCAACATTAAATGTCGCTAACAATCTTCGCAACCGATTTGAAACCATGTTCACAGATAAATATGTTAACATGGTTATGGAAAAAGCAAAGTATGGGGAACTATCTGGTCAATATATAGACAACGAATTTGCCATCGATTCCAGACTTGTCAATCAGTTGCTTGATTTACTCCAAGATGCAAAAAAACTGAGTGCGTCTTAAGTAGTCAAAGAATAGGTGGTATTTAGCGTTACATTCGCGCAAGCGCGACCGCGGGCAAGACGGTTCCCGCTATTTTGAACCCCAAATAACTAGCGAAATTAACGTTAAGTCGCGATTTGCGTTTAGATTAGATCAAAGAGTTTTTGAATAAACTTATTTTGGTCCTGCATTTTTTGCCGTCTTGATTTATCGTTTGCGAATTATGTTTATTGCGTTATAACCCCGCAGATTTCACAAAACCATTTTATAAAAGACAAATTTTAGTCACAGTGTATGGATTTGTAACCTAGTCTACAGTTTATACATGCAACATCGCCAACATTTGTCTCATTGTCTAGCTTTTCTAGTCCTTTCTGAAATTTGAAAGACTTCTACGGTATTGTGGATTTATTTTGTGGACAACCTTAGCTCTTCGTCGGTTTATGTGAAACTAGCTAGTGAGGTGTTTATAGTTAGCTTAAATTAATCACAAACCAAGCAATAATACAGTTAACATATATGCGACAAAATTTTTATTATCGATCTCCACATACAATGGAAGCAGAGCCACAATCTCAGAAACATACACAAGATTGGCAATCCACACATAACTTGACAACGCCCTCTTTGACCTCGCTACCTAAACTATATCTTTAATTTCTCTTGCTATCAATTTGCTCAATAAATCTCTACAACGGAGCCGACTGATCATCCATTGATCCAACAAAAGACTCTTTGCTGATTGCAAATCCCTCTCTCATTGTGAACAATTCCACTCCTTTGAGGGGGTTACTCGAACTGTTGATTTTATTATGATGTAAATAGCAATATAACTGTTGTTGATTTTATCACGAACTATAGTGAATCATTCTAGGGAAACATTTGGTTGATCAAGATAACTCAAAACCAAGGAACAAATACTTGGATCAATTCATCATTCCATCTACCTTCTTGTCAAAGGTGTCGAGAATGAGAAAAAGACCATTACCTACACATGGTTTACATGACTAGCGATCCTGATTTTCTTATCCATTATCAAACAAAAAGAAAGGTATCAATGTTATGAGTGCTGCACTTTTCCGTGCCTTTATCTTCATATGTTGTGGTCTGCCACTGATATTTTTCACGTTCCCCGTCTCTGCACAGCGTACAGTCAACGTTGATGTTGAGATAACTACGGTCAGAAGCACGACGAGTCCATTAATTTTGAATCTTAGAGGTGCTAGAGACGAACCGATTAAGTTGGACTTAGGAACTGGTTTCATGACTGGTTCTGTCGAAACTCGTGCATTTATTTTGAGGAAAGCTAACTTCTGTGAGTTCTTTTCATATCATCTGTTACTTGGACAACTCGGTCGAACATTCGATGATTGGTCAGGTACTTTGAAGATATGGATTAATGATGTTTTAGTCACTGATATATCTGCCAGTATCAATACCCCTAGTGAAAGAGCTGTAGGTTGGTGGACGGAAATTTCACCTTACGTAGCTAATTGTGGTGATCCTGCAACTTCCACCTGGGCATCTAACCTTCACCGTATAGATTTTCAGGTGACGACTGGAGCTGATGGAACAATGTCGGCTCCGACACTCTCATTGAGGGGGAATTTCTCGGGAGGTCTGTTTCCAGTATCACCAGTAGTTGGGAGAGGTTTTTTACCTGGAACGACCGTAACTTACTCATATTATGTTCCACTGAGACCATGCCAGGTTACTGGGGTTGATATCCATCAATGGGTCGATCCCTGGATGATTAACGATTACAGCATTGCGGTAGATGGTGTGATACTTACACATGTCACAAAGCCCTTTATAGTAGCTCCTAGCACTCCGCACAACCAAAATTTTGCGTTGATAAGTTGTTGATATTTTGGGAAGCAAGGAGTGGAGGGTATACGAACTTCACTTAGGAAAGAATTAGGTGTTTTATTAGTTCATCAGCAGCAAATATCTTGAGATTATTAATTCGTATCTTACATGTAGGAGAAAAATCATGAACAAGATTCGCCTGTTATCCATTGGGATCATAATACTACTCTTCTTGATGACAACTGGTATTGCATTCGCCAAAACGTTGAATGCGTGGTTTCTTCAGTTTCAAGAGCGAGACAATATTATTCATCTGTTCATCTATGATGATCATGGGCAACAAGGACAGCCACCGGCTGTTGTCTCGTTAGGTCAACCAATCATTATTGGTTATGAGTGGGAAGAGGACACAGTTGAAGACATTGTGAACAATGTCTTTAACAACCGAGCCCATAACATCACTCTTTCTGTCAATGGAAGTGCTACTGTATCCCTGAAAAGTGAATATCAGACTCCTTTCGTGGCAGTGCCAGGTTCAGGTCCCAACTGGTCTTGGGATCATGATGGGGATGGCCTAGGTGATGGAGATGGAGATGGTATTGGAGATTGGGACAATGCTGTGAGTTTCTTTCGGTACGAAGTTGCTGGTTTGAATGTGGGGAAGCACAGTCTATTGGTAACGTTGACCCACAACGGGGTCATCACAGTTGAACCTATCACAGTTGAAGTTGTTCCATAACTTTCAATGTATATCGTTGTTGCGCTAGACGGTGTTTGAGACGGTTTCTAAATTTATGAGGTTTGAGGTCATAGTTTCTAATGAAATTGTGATCAACGAGCCTTGTCGCTGTGATTATGATCTATAAAGCACGACAAATGGAATCATTGAACACCGCTTTGAAAAAGTCAATGTTGGTATTATTCTCAATGAAGAGCATTGTCAAGTTACTTTTTGATCCATTGAGATACACCAACTGACAAAATTGTCCCAGTTAATATTCTCTTGGCGGAAAATTGAAAGTAGTTGGCTCACTAAAATTGTAGATAAGTGGCGCATGACCATGAATGATGCACTTATTCATAATTATAAGGTTTGCTTTATGAGGTAATTTTGATAAATACAATGTAAATATATTGCCTATTCAAGACCAATTACCAATTGTTCCATTTGGTAGAAAATAGGAAGTAATAAAAACCCCTACAAACATTACCAAAATAATTACAATTCATTAAAAATCCTTAGCTGACGACAAAAGCCACTATACAAAAATACAGTAGGCACATATGGGGATAGGTAAGATGGCTGAACATAGCAAAGCAGATAAATCGAATAATGAGTCCAAATCAGTTGAAAGTGTTGGTCAGAGTGTTGGTGGTTATTCGGTATCAGGGATCGCTGCATCAATGTACCGTTTGATGAGTGGCAGTGCAAATATTGAACCTGATAACATCATTAGATTACAACGAACGATTGGAAATCAGGCTATTTTAAAGCTGGTACAACGCCGCGAACTGCTAAAGAAAATGCAACGGGTGGACACAACGCCAGCCACCAGTCATACAGGAACAGAACTATTTGATATGACCTTAAGTAACTTTTCATTATTTGCCCAACAACAAGTCGACTGGTTTAACAATACAACAGTTTCTTCTTCAAATCGTCAAAAACTACGAACACTATTAGGGATCTCATCACGACAATATGTTTTATCTGGTATAGGTCACATCAGAACTGGAACACTTTTAAGTGCAGGAATTATTTCTGGCACAATCGATGTTGAACAAGATAAAGTCGAAGCAATCCAGGGGTATGGGCGTGCAGTTGGTGAAAGAATTATCAAGACACCCCATAATAGTCCCTGGCAGGTGATCCGCTGGGGTCTTCAACTCAAAATACTTTATGCCAGCCCGGCAGTTACTAGCGTCATGCCGACCACATTTAAACAAGAACATCTTGAAAATCTAGTTAACGGAAATTATGCAAGTGATCTAGTCAATTATTTTGCAACCTGTTCACCAAAATTCGAGGCGGAGAATGGCAGCGATCTGGCTTCTTATATTCTATTACGCGGAGAAGGACGCGATCCTGTCTTTTATGCGGGGACAAACCTTGCGACAAATATCAAGAACTTCCATCGGTTTCAGCGCCTTATGCTGGATCGCCTTTCCACCAATTTTCAAGGCGCAGACTTACCCAATAACCAACGAAAACCGTTGACCTTAATATTGCACACAGCACTTGATCGTAATGGCGCATTTCATCGCGACCCCAATCTAACAGCACTCATTGTGAATAATAATATCACAGCACTCATGATCGAAGGCAAAGAAACACTGACAGAGGTTCAAGGCGAATTAGCTAGTCTAGCTTCTCGTTATGGCAAAAACAATGTCATTGATCAGGTGATGCTTGCCGGACATGGTGACGCTCGTTCTATTGAACTAACTGAAAACGAAGGCATTAACCTTAATGATCCCGCTTCTGCAACTCGAGCAAGTGCTCTCTTTGATGAGATACTGCGCAATATGTCGAATGATACATCGATTGCACCGCATCGCCGCATTGTCTTTAACGCCTGTTTAACTGGTTCCAATGAAGTAAGAATACCCCTTGATCCAGACGAAGACACTGCGCAACAAGAAATCCGAGACCATATTGCAACTAATTCCAGCTTGGCAACCCATCTACAAAATCGCGCACGTGCTCAAGGACTCACCAATATCGATGTACGCGGAGCAAATGGGTCTTTCGCACAGGTACAGTTAATTGACGGTAACGACGGGCTTGACATCATCCTAAATTGGGACCCAAGCCTGACCTCAGATAAAATGTCCTATATCGAAAATGGTGCCGAACCTGTTGGCGCTCTACGCGCTGTATTGGAATGCTGGGCGGGTACCGGTGCCGCAGATCCGAATGCGATGCAAACACGTGTATTCAGCGTGATGCAAAACCGTGTCAACAATCCTGTTTTCTCTGATGATTGGCAAGAGACCATAATTGTTACGCTCTATGATATTATCCTGAACAGCTATCGGACTGATGGCGAAAAAATCCGGCAAATGGGTGAAGCCGCTTTCCGATTAGATCATATGAAAGTAAGAAGACATGCTCGTATCGCAGAACTAGCGCGTGGTGGTGTGACAATAGGTGGTTCAATGGATAACGAGATTCCAAGACTATACACTGCTTTGTCAAGTGTATCCCTATGGGGTAGCACCGATTACATTTCTCTGGTTGGTTTTGAAGCATGGATGATGAAAGATAGCTCAAAACAGAGTAATTTCATGAATGCTCTGACTCCATTTACCGTTGCTACCGCATCTGAGTTTATCGACGATCTACCATATATCTCATCAGCACTAGCAACTCTGTTACCACCAGGGACTACTACACCAACCCGCAATCAACTACTGTTAGCCTGTGATATCATCAATAAAGATTCTAACAATGCTGATGCTCGTCAGTTCTTGCTGGATGTCATCGGACCGGGTAACCGTCGATTCCCAGTTGCACTCAATGTCGGTGATATTTTAGGTAACAATCCAACCGAAATCAGTATATTGACAACGCTGGGGTTGGTCACAACACCCTCAGATGGTTCAGGGTCTACCTCTGAACAAGATGCCAATATAGATTTGGACGGCGACAGGACAAACGAAACTTATATCGAACCCTTGTTTGATGTTCGTGCCGACAGTAATGTAGAAATCACACCACGTGATCGCCCTAATACATCAGCAACAGTTATCAGCCCATCAATTGAAGCCGGGCGCAGGCTTTACATCGTTGGGCAAACAGGAGCATTTTATGCAATCCATAATCCAGCATCACCGAGAGAAACGATATTTATCCTTAAAAGTCAAGTAAACCTTGTATAACAGGTCTCGAGTTTTGCATCAAATTTATGATTATGAGTCAGTTCGGTTTAATCTATACGTGCGAAGTAGACATTACCCAGTTCGTCTGTACAGGTCAGGCGGTCACCTAAATGTTGAAAACCAACACCTATAGCAGTAGCTTGCAAATCCAATGAAGCAATAACAGTGGGTTCATCATCAATGTCCCACACTTTCACCTGATTGTCCGCTCCACCTGTTGCAATCAGATTTTGAACAGGATGAAATGCCAACGCATATGAGCCATCGGGATGCGCGTTCCACACCGCGACCGGTTCCCAGTTGGCTGTATCCCACAGAACAACCTTGCCGCTCCAATCTGCGGTCAGAGCCTGTGTCATGTCAAAACTGAAACAAGCATCCAAAATTTTTAACTCGTGTACTTTCAATTCCGCTGATACATCACCTGACTGCAAGTTATAGACCAGGGTATCTAATCCACCAGCAATCACCATCTGTTCACTAGCAGCAAGTATGCTGTACTCAAGGCTAGCTGGTGATTCTGCGAGTGTGCGTTGGTAAGTTTGCGTCTGCCCATCTAGTATTAGTAGGCGGCTATGAACATCTTTATTGTCTAATAATCCAAATTTTGTGTCACGATAGCGGTAATCAGCGTATACAATCCATTTGGCCGCATCGGCTGTCCATACCGACGAACTCACGCCAAATTGAGGAGAGCCATCGAGTCCTGTAGATAGTGTATCCTTCGCCATCTGAACAGTGTCCGTCACCTGCGTATTGAAATCATATGTCTGACTCCCAATGTATAATTTACCATCAGAACCAAAGACCGCACGTCCACTATTTATATTATGTGAAGGAAGTGTTTGCTGAAGTATTGTACCTTCCCAGAGGAAAATTTTGTTCGACCAACTACAAATCCATCGTGTAGAATCCGGAGCAATGACGATATTTTTGCCACCGCCGTGATTAACTTGCTCGATTTGATTGAGAGTAATCGACATCATAACGCTATGTTCCCCATATCGCATATCAAAAATCACCTGTCAACTCAATCATATCATAGATTATCCACAGAGATGGCTACTCTATTGTTTATTATATCTTGTCCTACGGTTTGATAAACTAATTAAAGTAACCGTCGATTAGGTTTTAGAAAAAGAAAAGCGGAATTCATAGTTGGCTTGGTTTTATTGAGTCAATTCAGTCAATCATATAAATCATACGTTACACACGACAAACAGTCGGTTGCAAGTCACTCGTTGCTTAATTTGCTTCCAAAACCGCTCAGTCAGATTCATATCAGGTGAATAAGGAGGTAACCACAAGACGACAATGAGATGTTCAAACAAACTCAAGAAGGATTGCATAGCTTGCGAGCGATGAGAAGACGCATTGTCCATCACTAAAACGAGTTTGTCATGTGGGTAGATCTCTAAAAACAACCATTCAAAATAGCGTATCAGATAGTCGGTAGTCAGTCACTCAATCGGTTGACACCAGACCTGCTCTGTCGCCCAGTCAATAGCACCTGCCAACAGACAACCGCTTCGTGATTGCGTGTTAGCAGGTAGTCGTTTTGCTCATGACACATCATCCAACATTTGCTTAAGGGATTATCAACTCACTCATTTGTTCAGTGTACGGTTGCTAGAAGTTTTATATGATGCGTTCTGAGGATGTTATTTGAGCGTGGCTTTGCCACGCGTCTCGCAAATACCTCGCTTAGAACGCTTCGAATATAGGGTCCCTTTAGTGAAGGCATGATCCAAACATTCGTTCTATAAGAACGAAAAAACCCTATTTTCGTGTGTATCTAACTAGGCTAGCCAGACATCTGATCAGCAATCGCGCTGGGGAAGCGACTTTCAAAATCGAGAATACAAACCCATGTTGGTGTAACTGTAACCCGTACCATCTGGTCCGACATACTTCGTGCCTGTGCAACCCAGCCTGCACCAGCTTCTTCGCCGAAATATCGCAATGCCGATGCCTCATACTCAGGAATCACCCCTTCATCCACAACTTCTACGGTCGCAGTTCCACGAATAAGCAAGACTTTGTAGGGCCAATCGCGACTATCGATTGAGATTGCAACATGGCTGTTGGCGTCAAGTGCCTTGACTTTTGGTGCTTTGGGTGGAGTCCCAAACACAAGTTCCGAACCATTCCAATGAAACCAGATAGGCACGACACGTGGTGTAAGATTTCAGCTGGGTACCGATGATTTTTGAAGCAGTGTGTTGACTTTTTCATCCCCAGATCATGCCACAACAATAGATTGCTGTCCATAACTTGACAACGCCAAAATGAAACCTGTGACACACATTACATCTCAAGAAATGAATAGATAAAAGGATGATTTGAGCTCAATGCTTGATAAGTTCAAGTTATACATGGTAGACTTTGCAAGAGTGCGGTGTCACTGCACATATTAGTTTTAGATGGCTTGCCGCCGTATACCTCTCGACCAAGATCAGTAACGACGGCGAGCCTACCAAATATTGGTTGCCCAACGTGGCTTTTGTATTCTAACAAAAGAATCTATCTCTTTAACAGATGTACCACTTGGGTTTTGTTGATTTCTTTATCCAAAATTGGAGTTTTTATGGTACGTGAACTACTAAAAAAGCGCTCACAAGGTGGTGTGTCTATTCAAAAAGATGGTTCGATTAGTCTTTCCAAGTCCATTATGAATAAACTCGGATACAGTGATGGGGACAGGATTGTGATTGCGATCACAGAAACAAGTCCCCTTTGCATCGGTCTCAGACTTGCCACAACAAATGAGGTTGATCGTGGATATACTCTAGGTTATCTCTCCAAAAATATTCAGAACAAAACAGGAGGAGGGAAAATATCTTGTAGTGAGCTATCTCATACACTTAAAGCAAGTGTCAACTTACCTAGAAGTTCCATCCCATATGGGATGCCGCCTAGTTGGAAATATGATGTGCTTATCATGCCATCTGACATCCCATGGCAACAAACAAGCTTCAACACAAAGGACTTAAAGACAACCCCAGAAGAAATCGGAGTGTACCGATTATTGAGTGAGGATCGTCAAGTCTTATATATTGGTGAAGGTATCCTTAGACAACGATTCAAAAAGCATTTACAAAATGATGAAATGTTAGATGATGTATCTCATTTCCAATTTTGCCAGTTTAAGATGCCTGGGGAAGATTACAAATCTCAGCCTGATTTGATAACTGAAACAATTTATAAAGAAGATGCCCTATTTTTACAAAAACAGTTATTAGGAATACATTTTGAGAATTTCGCGACATTGCCAAAATATAATTCACGCTGGTTCTAGACAACATTGTAAAAGAGTACACCTCACTTGATGAAAGGTCAGTCATGATCAATTCTAAGAAAAAAGTATATGTGATTGGTGGACCATTTCCCCAACAAATTGACCCCGTATTGCAACTGGTACCAACTGGCAAAGGAAAGCTAGCAGCAGCAATCGCTGATGCATTTGAAGTTAACGGACAAATCGTCGAACGATGGGGAAATTTTGATGGAGGAGTAACGCTGACCTTTGATGAACTCGCTGAATCACTGGATAGTTTAGAAACAGATGCTAATGTAGTCGTATTTCTGCCCCACCTACCCAATATTCTCATTGAGCCATCTGAAACAAAAATTCGTGTGCATGCAGGTGAAGAATCTAACTTAACAGTACGTGCCGCGCCAAAGCTTGTCACTCATATCAAAAAACAACACCCGCAAGTATTGTTAGTCCCTTTCAAACTAGCTGATCATGATACGCCACGGGTTGAGATTGTTCGTTGGATGCTTGAACTGCATGCAGGTCTCGCTGTCTATTCTCGACTGGGGGATTCTTCGCAGCATTACATAATCGATGCACTGGCTAACGAGATTCCCGTCTCAAAGATTGATTTACCAGATCGCCTCGTTCAAGAAGTCTCTCATTTCTTAAAAGCAAAACGACGTAGGAGCATACATAAAGGGGAATATATACCACAGATTCCCTATCTCAGTAAGATAGTTGATTTTTCACATAAAATGCAACCTGCCTTCTCACAAATTATCGAACGTAATGTGAGCAGTGGTCGTTGGCCTGGCAACTTTTCATTTCGTTGTACATATGGTTTCTTATCTTCGCGGGTTGAAAATGGATTCATAATCACCAGGCGCAACGTTGATAAGACAGGATTAACGCAAGATGATTTTGTTTTTGTTAGTTTACAACTGGAAAATGATTCGCTGATTTACAGCGGTGCATCAGGCGTGAAACCGAGTATTGATGCTCCTGTCCATCGCATAATCTATGAAAAAATCCCATGGGTGAACAGTATCGTCCATGGACACTTACAAGCCCATGGTGAAGTAGTTTATCCTGACAAGCTTCGACGTTGGCCATGTGGTGCAGAAAATGAAGCACACGATATCCTTGCGGTAGCACCAAAGAAACAACAAAACTTGTGGATCGTTAATGTCGAAGGACATGGATTTGTTGCACTAATTGGCACCAATACGCCAACAGAAGCACTACATATATTGAGTCAGCTTGAATATACTAAGGATTGAATGCGGCAAATTAATTGCGGTGGGAATTAGAATAATGGTGACTAAGTAAAATCCAAGTAATTTTTGGAATAACTGTGCTTGATACATTTAATTTTCTTAAAGTTTATCCGATCACTTCCTAAGCATATATCTACGACCAATAAAACAAGATACTCGTATAGCAACAGGTTTCTTTATAACTCATATAACCCTCTGTAGAGCTAACTTCGAAGAGGCTTCCAATAAATATTTGTAGTTTAAATACCATCTAGTCTAGCTCCGAAGTCAGCATTACAAAAACATAGACTATACATAGAATTGATATTGCGATAATAAAACCTATTGTCATAGTAGTTACTAAAACAAAGGCAATATTTGCTACGATAACATGATCCTGGAGCACTGTGTATGTCAAATACACTAGACCAACAATTGCCCCACTCCAGGAAAGCAAATTCCATATTAACCTTCTAATATCTATTAGTGGCCAAATGCTAGCTCTCATTTTCTGCCAGTTTACAAGAGTTGGTTCTGTTATTGTCAAGTTGGTTAATGGTGGACTTTTATGCTTGGATATTTCAACAACATCTTGCAGATACATTTTCTCATAATATTGTATAGCTTTTTCAATGATAAGGGTTGGATAGAGTTTCATTCCATTACTGATATTACTTCTATTGGAGCTCGTTTCAGCAGGAACCTTTCCCCTCACATTTGTAGATAAATCTATTGTATCAAATGAATCCCACTTTTCTATAACCTTCTGCCAGACACTGAAATCATCGTATTTAATAGCTGTGTAAATAGCAGCGTTTGAAAGAGCGACTGCAATTTCAATTTGAGGGAGCTTTTTACCGGTCAGAGTTCTAAAAAGTAAATATAGAGCTGTTGAGATTGATCGTTTCTCATTGGTGTTTGCTCTGGCAAAGTCAAATGTACAGTATATTAACTCGCCTACCAGCATTCTAAATTCATCGTCACATTCCATATCGGGATTTATGAGTAAGTAAGATATTTGATCCTCAAGTTGCGTAACGGTATTGAATTTCTTGAGATATTTAAAAGACTCAATACTAATCTCATCCAATTGCATTAACCTTCCTCAACAGTATAAAACTATCTTATTGTGAATGATTGTGAATCAAAATTCACACACAATTTTTCCATTTTGTTTAACATAATTCTACTCGAAATATCACGACTGGAGACAAAATGCTCACACTAAAATTTAGTACCCCCGAAGCTATGCCTGCCTATGATGAATCTGTACATGTCCGACTAACACGAGACCAAAAAAAGCTTGTTGAATCTGTTGCTATCCAGTTGGGAATTCCCACAAGTACTATGACACGTATGATTTTGTTACAAGCAATGGATCAAATAATTACTAAGGAAAGGTTAAGTATCACATCAGATCCGGAAAAATAAGGACGCCCATAGAAATCGGGTGAAGCATAAGACTTGTGAATTTATTTGTAGATTACTTGAGGATGCCAACTTTATGTTGCAAACCAATATCTATAGTGATGATATTTCGAAGAACATTGCTTAGATTTTATAGATGTTAGGAGGAAGCTGAGCGCAACCGGTAGAAAACACAAAGTGTTGAGAGCAGTAGACTAGATTCTTTGGTCGGAATAGATCCACTGCTCTCAAACGCACGGCGAAATTGACTACGCCAATTTCTTTTATTGTCACAGACATTAATCGTTTTGACAATCACCTGAATTATTACACCTAAATAAAAATATTCGAAATGGAGTCGATTATGAGAATACCCAAGAGCCGTATTCCCAAACAAATACCAGGATACAAGTATGGTCATTTTCCTTCCTGGAAAATGCAAAGGTCTTTAGTTCATCAGACGGGGCTAGAAGCAGATATGCTTGAATGGTTGGATTATCGTGCTGATATATCAGTAATAGTATCGCATCCTGATATTGATATTCCGTATATGTTTGAGGGGAAATGGTATAGATATGAACCCGATTTGTTTTGCATTGGAGATAAATACTGGTTTGTTGGTGAATGTAAGGCAAGAAAATACATAACGACACCCAAGAACCAGACAAAAATTCAGAGCGCTATAACTTGGTGTCAAAAAAGAGATGGTCATTTTCATTTATTCACAGATGATTTATACAAAGATAATTTAGTAGTCAGTCTACGTTTATTGCGTCGCTATTCGCGTTATAAGGTTGATGAGCAACTGACAAAATTAATACATAGAGTTTTCTATGAGAGCCATAGCGACGGCTTACCTATTTGGCAAATCGCTGAGAGCGCAAATTCCGATGATCCACGTTCTATTGTGCCATATATATATACGATGCTCTATCATCATCATTTATCTACAGATCTACGAAGTGAAAAAGTAAATATTAATTCAATTATCTATATAAACTAACATACTGGATAACATAATGCGTAGATTTCGATTTACTACAAATGCTATTTTCTACTGGAATGATAAAAAATTTAGAGTCGTTCGCTTACTGCCAGATAACAAGATAAATATTGAGAACATATCTACAACAGGTCTAGAAATCAAAAGTTTGCGGGAATTAGTTAATCTCTACGTCTCTGGAGAAATAAAGCCGGATGGCCGATCTACGATTGAAGTTGAGAAAATCACTCAAATAGACTTTATGGAATGGGCGGACTATACAGAAAAGCAACGTGCAGATGCAGAAAAGCGTTTGAACATTATTCTACCGTTTTTAGAATATCCAAAATATATAAGTACATCTGTCGAAGATTATGTAGCAGAGCTAAAAGAAACAGGACAGTTTAATGATGGTCCATTAAGTGTGGCTTCTGTATACAGATGGCTTAAAGACTATTTTTTGAGCGGTCATGATAAAAGATCCCTGATTATGGATTCACCTTCTAGAGGCGGTAAGGGTCAAGGGCGATTTGGTGAGACAGAAGATATTATTAACGCTGTTTTTCAAGATATGATTTTTTCGCGTAATGGATATAGTCTAAACGAGGTGCGTCCGAAACTACCATCAGGTAAAAGGTTATACATAGAAATTAAACAACGTGTTAGAGAAGAAAATGCGTGCCGTAGCGAAAATGAGAGTCTGAAAGCGCCTTGTAAACGTACGATCGAAAGACGTGTCAAACAATTAGATGAATTTGATCTCTGCGTTGCTCAATACGGCCTAGCAAAAGCAACGGCAAAATTTAAGCAATATGGTCAACTGCATGGTATTGAGTTTATGCAACGCGTTGAGTTTGACCATACAACATTAGATTTAATTGCTATTGATGACGAAGATCTTCTCCCACTTGGACGACCGACATTAACAAAAATGAATGAGTTTACAACTAAGACCATCAACGGTGCACTCATATCTTGGGAAAAGAGTTATCAAACCGTCAAACAAACGTTATATAACAGCATTTTACCATCACCAAACTATCGTGAGTTATATGGTACAGATAACAATCTACTTGTTTATGGTATGTTCGATCAGCTAATTGTAGATCAAGGTAAAGAGTTTATTGGAGGTGATTTAAAAGATAGTTGTGAATCGCTGGGAATTAATCTCAGAGTCTCAAATAAGCGTGATCCACAAAATAAAGGAAGTGCTGAAAGTGGATTTGATGTTCTAAATGATCTATGGCATGGATTAGATGGGACTACATTTTCAAATGTGCTGGAACGTGGCGACTATGATAGTGTAGGCAAATCAGCATTAATGTTGAGTGAAATAGAAGAAGTATTTTATACATACGTATGTGATATACACCCATACGAGCCACATGGATTTGATCGAATTATTCCTGCTAATGAATGGCAGAAACAAATTGATCTCGGGTATGTACCTGCACTACCATATGATCCAAGCGAACTATACATTCTTCTAGGTCGCGTCGCATGGAAAACATTACAACATTATGGAATTGATAATAATAATTTACGCTATAACATTCTAGGGCATAACGAGTTATCCAAACTCCGGAAAAAACTCGAAAAAAGGTATGGTAAAGGATCGCATCGTAAGAAGTCACTAAAAATCAAATGGCATCCTGACCACATGTATCACATTCATGTATTCCATCCTTTTGAAAAGAAATATATTGAAGTCCCTGCGCTCAATCAAGAGTACGCACGCAAGGTGACATATTGGAAGCATAGAGTTGTAGTAGCGGAGGCTAGACGTAAAGAGGGTGAAGTTAACGATGAATCCCTCGCACAAGCATATCGTCGTATTCAGAACGTAATTAACGTGGCACGGAAGCGTCAAAAACTCGCTGCTCGCACTAAAGTAGGTCGCTGGAAGCACAAACCACCCAGTGCACCATCTACTCCTGTAACTTCCGATGAAGATTTACCTCTTCCTCAAACTAGCTCCCTCTTAAGAGATAAAGCTCAACTGGAAATTTATTCAGAATTAGATGAGGTAAACATTGATAATTTTGATATTGGACCTGATTTATCAGAGCTATAAGGCAAAAGTATTTTGCACTTAGTTCAGTTACTTCATAAATTTAGATCTAAGGGATAGAAGTTATGAAAAATATCGCTAAACCAACAAAGCTTATTCGTTATGAAAAATATAAAGAGGTCCAAGAAGAACTGAAGCTTTGCTACGAAGAAACCAGCATAACTGGAGAGCCTCATTGTGCCTCAATCGAAGCACCAACTGGAGGAGGAAAGACAACTTTACTTAAAGATACAGTAAATGAATTGGGTCTCAGTAAAGACGAATACTTATACATCGGTACACCAGATAATCCAACTCCGAAAAGTATCATTTCAGCTGGACTTGAAACTATTGGAGATCCTGCGTTCGATAAAATTCGACATCTATGGGAAGGAAAATCAAGGTTAAAACGCTTTGTCATTGAAAAGGGCATTAAATTAGTTGTATGGGACGATTTCCAACATTTCGCTTCAGCTAGATACATGTCAATGGAAGAAGCCTCTGAATATTTGAAAACTTTCATAAAAGATACTGGAGTAACTTGTTTTGTAACTGGAATCGAGGGTGAGATTGAAACGGTTCTAGACAGTAATTCTCAATTGTCTCGATTATTTGAAACTCGCGAAAGTGTAGGTGTATTTGCATGGGAATGGGGAGTTAGCAGTAATCCTGAAGTAAAAATGTGTCAACAATTCTTTGGAGCATTAGAGCTAACATTGGGTCTCCATTTTATGAAATGTAATGAAAAAAGCAAGAGAACGGAGTCATTGTCAAAATCCGACTCAAGGCAGGAACTGATTTATAGAATTATGTACTCTACTCAGGGTATAACAGCTAATGTTGTTAATTTAGTGCGCCGTGCCTCAAGAGAAGCTAGTATCGCCAAAAGTCATACAATTGAATTAGAACATCTATCCAAGGCTTTTACACAACGGATTGAAAAACACGTTAAGGATCGTTATAACCCTTTTGAGCTTCCACTTGATACTCATTTCGATTTGGGTCTAAAAGAGATTGATAATTTAGAAGCAGATAAACGTAAATTGAATGACGTGTTGTCTACAAAGTAAGTTCCAAAAATGAATTGTATTTGCTCAATCATTGCTGTGAAAACTAGTTTTATAGATTATCGAGTGGAATTATGAAACCTTCTCAGGTTGATTATTTTGATCCCAATTTCCGATTGGTGTTAAATGTTGAAAAGATACAAGAAGAAAGCTGGATGTGGTTTTTGAATCGTTCAGTGATCTATAACTATGAAGAACAGCCAACACTAGCCTTCAACTTATTGAAGGCATACTTTAAATCTTTCAACATAAAGGATTCTATTCTTTTTCCGAGAACTTCTCAAGGAATACATGTATTAGCCAATTTTACACATATAAATGTAGATAGATTAATCTTATCAACACCTCACAAATTTGCACTAATAACAAATAGTCCTTTAAAACCTACCCTAACTGTGAAATTGTCCAATAGTGATGAATATAATTTATGCCAGTTATCAAGAAAAGATATTGTACCCCTGCGATCTATCAAATTTTGTCCTCTTTGTATAAAAGCTGGACAGGTTCACAAAACAGAATGGATGCTAAGGGCTATCAAGATATGTTCAAAACATAAAGTAGCTTTGCAGGAAAAATGCTCTATTTGTGGAGTAGATATATCCGTCAAGTCTTTACTATCAAATATGTGTTCACAGTGTCAAAACTATCTCTTGCCTGATGATTTAAACTATGCAGTTCTATCAGAGGAAGTAAGTAAAATGCAATCTTTAATTCGATCATGGTTTATTCCTGAAGCACATACACAATATTATGACATAATTAATGTTGAAGCGAGCATTAAATATCTTTTGTGGAAATATGTATATAAAAGCTTACAAAATCCCAAAGTGTATGAAAAATTCGCTTATAGTATGAATTTCCCACATGAAATTATACAAAATGAAAGTATGGACAATCTCAATAGAGAATCGTTAGCTGCTTACATTTTCGATGATTGGTCTAACAATTTTTCCTTGTATCTAGATGCGATTTTCAAAACAGGAATCGATGAAATAGGATATACATCCATCTCGCAAAACATGAAACCAATATATTCATTAATACTAAAATTGAGTGAACTGAATGATGCCGAAGTAATTATGAAGCCTATAGATAAATATCTGCTTCACAGCTACGGAAAATCCTATAAAGTACAACATTCTGCATGGTTTAATAAAAGACAAATTCCCAAAGAGAATTTCTTATATTTGAGTACCAAAGAAGCTGCATCAAAGTTAGGAGTTACAAGTGTAACACTTATAAAACTTTCTGATTTAGGCATTATTAATAAATATTATGGTAGCGATAAACGAATACGACTCTTGTTCGATAAAGCTGAAGTATCTGACTTGGCAGATAGCTGGGCTAGGACAATATCTTTGAGAGAAACTTCCAAAATTTTAGGTGTTTCAGCTAAAGCAGGAAGAGAGCTTCTATTGCGCCAGCTAATTGTCGCTGTACGTGGTGACACTGTAGATCAAAGTCAGGAGTGGCGTATCGATTTGGCATCAGTGCAAAAATTGAAAGTTAATATATGGCGACAAGTACGAACCGTCTCAACAACGCATGAAATTCAAGAGATAATAGCTGCTAAAGTATCCATCAAAAATTTTGAAACCCAAGTTATTGATATTGTGTATGCTACAAAACTTATATCTATTGTTGGATACTCTATGATTGACCTGATCGAGTCAATTTATAATCAAAAGATAACTTGTTTCCTTTTGACGGAGAGTGATAAATTAATATCAAATCTTCTGTTCACGACGTATTCAATAGACGTGTTTATTATAATGGTTAAACGTCAAAATAATTGGGTCGATAGAGCATATATCGCTCGTTGTATGAATGTGAAAGTCTCAGTTGTATCTAAGTGGATTAATTCGGGTCTGATAGTCAAGGCAGTAACATTTGTAAGTGCGGACTATTTTGACAAAAAGAAGGTAGATAAATTTGCTCGAGACCATATGTATTCTGATCGTGTGGCTGAAATTCTTGATTTGCATCAATTGACGGTTCAAAAATGGGCTAGAAAAGGAAGGCTTCACCCTGTGTCCGGACCAGATATTGACGGATGTCATCGTTATTTATTTAAGAGATCTGAGGTTAACTATTGGAAGAACAATACTTTTTATACCACACCTCAATTAGCAAAATTGTTAAAGTTGAGCCATAGTCAGATGTTGCAATGGATTCATCATAAAGTGGTTTTTCCGATTTCGGGTTCTGGAATAGATCAATTTCAGCATTACTTATTTGAACATAATCAGGAAATTGAGGACTTAATCTCAAAACGTAGTGACACATAACGTCTTAAATGAGCAAAGTTCGCCTATTTCAAGTAAAACGAAGCGACCCTTCTATGATATATGGGTCGCTTTTTGGTTTTTATGAACTTATGTAGAACTGATGACAGATAATTTTCTATTTAGTTCTTTGTCATATTTGAATGACGATTTTCATTAACTTTGTCGCGATTATCAACATATTTGTCGCAAATCTCATTAACTTTGTCGCCATACATATTTCAACTATGCTAAATATCGAGGTTACGAACCTGTTTTGCATGCGTCTGAATAAAGCGACGGCGAGGTGGAACACTCGCACCCATTAGCATGTCAAATACCTTATCTGCATCAGCTGCATCTTCGATTGTCACCTGTAACAGAGTACGGGTTTCAGGATCCATTGTCGTTTCCCATAACTGATCAGGATTCATCTCACCTAGACCTTTATAACGTTGAACAGCAACACGATCAGCATTTTTATATCCTTTAAGCTGACGTTCGAGCAATTGCGCATCATTCATACCGGCTTGTGGGTAGACATATTCACGATTTTTACCACTCTTGAGCAAATAAATCGGCGGTTGAGCGATGTACAGATGCCCTTCCTGAATAATCTGTGGCATATGACGGAAGAAGAATGTCAACAATAGCGTACGGATATGACTACCATCAACATCAGCATCTGTCATGATAATGACTCGACCATAGCGTAATTTACTGACATCCATTTCATCATGGATTCCAGTCCCTAATGCTGAAATCAATGACTTAATTTCGTTGTTGTCTAAAATTTTGTCGATCCGAGCACGCTCTGTATTCAAGATTTTACCGCGCAATGGCAATATCGCTTGGAAATGACGATCACGCCCTTGCTTCGCGCTACCACCTGCGGAGTCACCTTCAACAATGTAGATTTCGGCACTTTCACCGCGTTGTGAACAGTCCGCAAGTTTACCGGGCAATGTGCTACTTTCTAATAGACTTGGTCCACTACGTACCAGATCACGCGCTTTTTTCGCAGCCTCACGTGCGCGTTTGCTGGTCATACATTTGTCAATGATACGTCGTGCTTCTCGTGAATTCATTTCCAAAAACTCATTGAAAGCTTCTGTCACGACTTGTGACACAGCACCTTGAACCTCGGGATTCAACAATTTAACCTTTGTTTGGCTTTCAAACTGCGGATCAGGATGTTTTACACTAACAATAGCTGTAAGTCCTTCTAAAGTGTCATTTCCTGAGAAATTGCCATCTTTATCCTTAAGGATACCCGCTTTTCTAGCATATCGATTTATCACACCCGTGATAGCAGAACGTAAACCTGTGATATGTGTACCACCATCAGGCGTATTAATCGTATTCGTAAATGCCAACTCGGTCGTTGTAGAAGCATCTGAATATTGGAATGCAACTTCCACACCAATCGAATATTTATCACCCTTACGAGTCTCAAATTCTGTATCACGCTCAGCATGAATCGTATCATGAATCGGCTTCCGGTTACGATTTAAATATCGGACAAACGATTTGAGACCGCCATCAAAATAGAATGTAACTTCTTTCGGGATCGGTTTAACGCGTTCATCACGCAATGTAATTGTCACTTTACGAGTCACAAACGCCATTTCGCGAAAACGCGTCATCAGTGTATTGAAGCTAAATTCATTCTCATCCATAACATCAAAATCAGGGACAAATGAAATAACAGTACCGGTATCTTCACCGTCTTCTAGAGGACGAATCTTCTCAACCTCAGTTTGCGCTCGTCCAATGGAATATCGTTGTTCCCAAACATGACCATCACGATAAATCGTCGCGGTCAAATCTGATGACAACGCATTCACTGCAGATACACCAACACCATGCAAACCACCACTAACAGTGTAAGCATCGTTATCGAACTTACCACCAGCACCGACTTTTGTCATGACAACTTCAAGAGCAGAAATTCCGCTCGAATGCATACCAACAGGGATACCAACACCATTATCAGCAATTGTGGCATAGTTATCATCATGCAATGTGACAAAAATCCGATCACAACGCCCAGCAAGTGCCTCATCAATTGAGTTGTCCACTACCTCGTATATGAGATGGTGCAATGCGCGTACATCTGTCCCCCCCACATACATACCGGGGCGCAGACGTATATGCTCTAAGGGATCTAACTCCTGAATATTCGATTCATCATATTTTCTCTCATTTTCTGCAATGACTTGTTTATCCTTCGCCATGTCATCTCCTCACGACCAAGTTTAGGAATTCCACAATTCAATTTTAGTTATTTCAATTGAGTGATTACGGAGTGTATTCCTACTATACGTTTTACGAGTAAAAAACAACGTTTGTCTTCATTAATTATACATCACTATGAAAAACGGCACAATAGGGTCAAGGGAATAAATGTTCGATATATGCCCTATTGACACATTCTGACCCCAATTTTACAATAAAATTACATAAAAGCCTCCGTAGCTCAGCGGATAGAGCAGTGGTCTTCTAAACCATTGGTCGCAGGTTCGAGTCCTGCCGGGGGCGAACAAAAAACCCGCTTTGAGCGGGCTTTGTTTTTTCTACACAGTAATGTCAGAGTAAAGTTGCTGTAATACTTCAGGCAAAGTCTGTTTTTCAGATTTCGCCCATGCTTTTACCTTGTTATAGTGAGCAACAGCCTCAGCACGTCTACCGAGTTCAGCGTATAGTTCAATCACTTTCCCATGCATATCAACACGTGCAAAATCCGTATCAACAGCTTGGCGGTATGTCCTTAAAGCTAATTCCTTCTTGTCACGCTCATACCAGATGCGACCAACATTATTTAATGCTTCTATGTAGCCTGCACGGAACGATACACGCCGTTCTTGTATCCATTGCTCATTGTGTCCTTGCAAGAATGGTCCGCGATACAATTTTGCAGCGCGTTGCCATATCTCAAATGGATTATCAGGGTTACCATGTCGCCCAACCATCAAAGTTTCTACAAACTCAAACATATCAAAGTAGAACGGAATCTCAGGATTAATGCGATAATATGTACCATCGTGCATCAGGGTATCAAGTTCAAGTGCTTTATGCAAACGTCTTTTGGTAACATGGAAGACGTTCACAGCCTGATCATCGTCCAATTCAGGCCAAAATGCCTCACAAATCTCGTTGCGTGTAACAACTGGGCGATCGAGTGTGAAGAACAAGAGCAACCGTGGCAAATGACCTTCCCAATCATCCACGATATAATCTTGCAACAACACATATCCGGGTCCTAGGGAATAAACTTCTAATGATGCCCCATCGCGATTTCGGTTAGCATAAAAATCTTCACGCATTAGATGCTCATCGCGCAATATGACTGCATGCCCTTTGGCAACCATCGCAACCCACGGCATTCTAGGTAATGTTCGACTATTGAGTAAGATTTTACACCGCGCTGGCAAAAAGTGAGACAAACGTTCAATAAATCGTTGAATGTCATCCGCCCCATCCGAACGATCATATTCATCAAAAATGAAGTAAAACGACTTATCGCTGAGTTCAACTAACTCTTTGATAAAGGTGTCTAACACAAGCTCAAAATGAGCATATGGATTTTGATGAACAGCTTTTGGTAGCAAATTCAAATGTCGTCCAAATGTTGGATGCTGATTAGACAAATCATGAGTAATGCTAGTTAGAAAGTTACGAAGATTAATATCATCAAGACCCAATGCATAGTAGAATGTATCAATATCTGGATCTGCAGTTAGTCGTGCTAACATCACCGACCGAAAACGCCCTGATGGATGAAGTAAAGTAATCTTTGCATTCTCAGAATATTCTAGAAAACTTTGATATGATGGTTGTATACGATCACGTAAATTCATAAGATCGACTATCCTAATATTTCTGTTATTACTATATGTCTAATAGTGTATCACAAATAATAATGCATGCCTAGATAGTAAATCATAATAGGAATAGCTAATGAGGTCAGTATGATAAAAATCGACTATAACCAAAAGCCCCCACGCCCTCTTGGGCTATCGTTAGCAATTATCGCTAGTGTAATGATATTTACAGCGTTACCTCTATTAGAAGTTGTTTTTGTTATCAGTGTTGACAACATGATGGTATTTGATGAAGTTGGGCGCTCAGGAATTGACATTATCGGCATGGATGGATTTCGCCAACAACTGATACCGCAGGTTCTGTTTGCATTTGGTTTTCTTGTGATTGCAGTACTTTCATGGCTTGGCCGTCCAGCCATCATGCGTTATATACTGTCTGGAACAATTGCTATGATTAGTATATTAACAATCACACAACAGATCATTCCACGACTCAATGCCAACCCTGCAACCCTCGATGCATCACGTGATATTAACCAGCCTATTTTAACAATCTATCTGATCCTAACAATCATAATCACACTCTATTCTGTATGGTATATAAATCGCTGGGCATCACGCGCGTTCTATCGTGGGCACTATTTGGAAGAAGACATCAAGGAAATGAAACGAATCGAGCAGGAAATGATGTCAAGTGCAGACAATGTTCCATCAACTTAAATCCATGCGACCTAATAAAAAACCGAGCCTGTCTCAACAAACTCGGTTTTTACAGCAACTCTTTTCTTATCTAGTCACGATAAAAGTCTTATGCATTTTCTCGTTCTTCTGTTTCTAAGCGAATTAATTCACGTCGCAATGTTTTACCAACAGCAGATTTAGGTAATTCATCAATAAAACTAATGCGTCTTGGGATTTCATATGCAGCAAGACTACCCTCACAATGCTTCATGATATCTTCAGTAGTAGCAGATTCACCCGGTTTAAGTACAATCCATGCTTTCAAAGCTTCTTGTCCGACTTTTTCAGGATGAGGAATAGCAGCCACACCGACTTCAAGCACAGCTGAATGTGACTTGATTACATTTTCCACGGCAGCCGGATAAACATTATATCCCCCGATAAGTGCCATATCTTTCTTGCGATCAACAATATAAAAATAACCATCTTCATCCATCCGTGCAATATCGCCAGTGAACAACCATTTTTTACCATCTTTTTCACGTAAGACATTTTCCGTCTCAGTTGGCATCCCATGATATCCAATCATAACGTTAGGACCAGCCATTGCCAATTCACCGATTTCACCCACAGGCATATCGGTTTCGCCATCATCAAGGCTAACAATTCGCATATCCATTTCAGGTAGCGGTAATCCGATTGACCCTGCACGATTTTCCTTAAAAATCGGATTCGTGTGTGTTGCAGTTGGTGCTTCACTCATTCCAAATCCTTCGCGTACCGACCCACCACTCAGTCGTTCAAATTCTTCTTTGGTCGCTAACGGAAGTGGTGCAGAACCACTAATACAATAGCGGAGTGAACTTAAGTCAATCTCACCACTGGTAACTCTTGGGTGATTATTAATCGCATTATACAGCGCAGGAACACCGGGGAAGAGTGTTGGGCGGAATGTCTGAATATTTCCAAGAACATCATCAATATCACGAGCATTTGGTACGAGTACAATCTGGCTTCCTCGATACACACTCATACTAACAACAACAACTAATCCGTACACATGGAAAAATGGAATACCGCCAAGGAAGATATCTTTTTCAGCAGGAAAATTAAATAAATTGACAATGCTCTCCAATTGCAACATATTTGCAACGAGAGCTTTATGTTGTGCCATAGCAGCCTTTGATACACCTGTTGTTCCGCCTGTATATTGGAATAGAGCAAGGTCATCAGGTGACACAACAACATTCGATTGCTGGCCATCATATTTTGTCAGTAAATCTTGGAACCAATAATCTCCATTTTTCACATCTTCAAGATAATGCCCATCTTTCTTTTCCCGCGCAATCGTGAACAAGAATTTTGCCAACCCCGGCAAATATTCCTTGATATTAGCGGCAATAACAGTCGTCACCTTGGTCTTCGCCTGCATTTGCTTGACCGTGTCATAGAACATAGTCAATGTAATTACAATTTCAGCATCACAATCATTAATCTGATACGCCATTTTATCAGCAGGATATGTCGGATTAGTTGCCGCAACAACCCCACCCGCTTTTAGAATCGCATAAAAGCTCACCACAAACGCTACACAATTCGGCATGACAATCGCAACACGGTCGCCTTTTTTCACACCAAGATCGACTAAAGCAGCTGCGATCGCGTCAGATGCACGATCTAACTCAGCATATGTTGTCGCTTTACCGCTCCGACCTAACACAGGTAATGCTGCTGGTGTAATTAACGCAGTTTCATTAGGAATACGCTTAGCCGTATCCTTGATAAATTGATGTAATGGAACATCAGGAAATTCAAGCGACGATAATAATCCATCATCGTAACTCTTTATCCATGGACGTTCTGCATAAGTTACCATTTAAAAAGTCTCCAAATATTTAATCTAATCTAAATTTAACAAAGTATATCATAGCCATAATCTGAAATAATGCCACGCTAGCACAACACTCATCATGCGTTTAACCAGACATCCCATTCAGCAGGCACACGGGTAATTTGGGCGTCTGTATTCAAACAAATAAGTTTAATAGTTGCAGAAAACAACATATCATCTGTAGCGGTATCAACAACCTCACAAGCAAAAGTAACTGTACGGCTACGAGATGAGTCTATCCAGCATCTTACAGTAACCTCTTGATCGTATATTGCCGCCTTAATATATTTAGCAGACAGCTCCCCTGCCGCTAAAAAATAGCCAGATTCTTCAATCCGTGCATAGCTTCCCCCTTGTTGCCGAATGAATGCACTACGCCCTTCTTCAAACCACACCAAATATGATGCATGATGAACAATTCCCATCATATCCGTTTCTGCATAACGTACATTAAACGTAATTTCTGATACAAACCGATCTTCTGGTATCATATGGCATCCTTATTTTTTACAGTATAAATGGTAGCATTATACAGACAATCCCAATCAGACAAGGATTGAAACCTATTCAAAATATGCAACACTAATCAAGATTTTCAATAATTTAAAGGAATAGCGATGTTGAAAATATCCAAAATAATAATTCTACTTGTTGTAATGTTATTTGCCATACCCCTTACAAATGCTCAAGATAGCATCTATGCAGACATCCCGATGTCTCGTGGTGATGATGGTGCTTTCATTCTGGGCGATCCATCCGCTGATGTAAAAATAATTGAATTTTCAGACTTTCTATGTCCATCTTGCCAAGATTACAAAAATACAATAGATCCTTTCATCGAGCAATTCGTTGCAACTGGTCAAGCACAATTTGAATTCCGTATGATCCCGATTGTGAACCCAAACATTTCCACATTTACCGGAAACTTAGTCGAATGTGCAGACATCCAATCTGAAGGGTTATTTTGGGAAGCCCATGATGTGATGTTCAATATCATGTCAACAGTCGGTTACTCAAATGAAACAGTTACTACTTTTGCCGACGAACTTGGGCTTGATGAAACTGAGTTAGCACTATGTGCTCAAACAGCTACTCAAGTTGCAACTGACGGCGAATATGCTCGCGAAATTGGTATTACCGGTACACCAACCATTGCCGTTCAATTTGGAGATGCGGACCCTGTTGTCATTGCACTACCGCAAATTAATCAATACGAAAGTGTTCTAAACGCAATTCGCCCAACAACCAACGAGGTTGTCGAGGTGGCATTTGGGCGTTATTCTGGAATTCCAACTTATCGTACAGATGACGGCGGGCTTGTCCTCGGCGATCCCGACGCACCATTACATATTGTCGCCTTCGAAGATTTTATGTGTCCACATTGTCAAGAATATCAACCAACTCTACACACATTCATCGAACAATATGTCGCCACAGGACAAGCTAAATTCGAATACCGTTTCTACCCACTTGTTAATCCACAGTTTTCGATGCTGACAGCCCGCGTTGCAGACTGTGTTGCACTTCAAGATTTGGGAAAGTTCTGGGAGGCACACGATCTCATTTTTGAATTTGCAGCATCACAGGAATTAGATAATAATGTAGCATCGGTGGTGAGCATGTTAGTTGATGTTGATCCTGATGCGGTCAATGAGTGCATCAATCTCACCCTACAACCCTTTGTTGATATTCAAGCAGGTCAAGAAGCACGTATAACAGGAACACCTGGTGTGCGTGCACGCAATGCAAATGGCGAGCTAGAAGTAATTTTCGCAGGGCAACAACCACTTGAGCGTGGTGCAATTCCACTTGAGGTACTTGCAGGTTTAGCAGAAGGCTCCCCGGATTTCAGCATTGGCGAACCCGAAATCAGTCTTCTCAGCGATACTTTCCTAACGACCGATAGCCTACTCCTAGATGAACCATGCAGCATACCATGCTGGGAAAACATCACACCGGGCGAAACAACAATGGCAGAAGCCATCGAAATTATTCAAGGGCTTGAGCAATTTACTATTCTTCAGGAAAATCTAAACAATATTGTATTTACAGTCGATGAAACCGACATCTGCTGTCGTGTTATCAGTCAGGATAATTCTGGTTCGCCTGATGGTGTAGTCGGTGCAATATTCTTACAACTTGCACCTAACAACACACTCGGGCAATTTATAGAAGTTCACGGCAACCCCGTATTTGTTTCAGGTGAACCCTACAGTGATAGTGAAGCTATCATTACCCTCTTCTATCCAGAAATCCAAACAATCATTAATATCGTTGTCGAAGGTGAAAATGGGCAAATCAGTGAAGACAGCCCTATTTTCTCAGCAGTATACGCATCGAGCTTACTCATCGAATCGGCAATTTCAAATAGCCCACTCGATAACTGGAAAGGGTTTCTAACCTACAGCGAATACATTGATGGTGAATTCGACTACAATCCAGGACGTTAATTATCTGGATGATGGCGTACATCCAACTTGTTTCTCACATCATCAAGAGAAATATCAAGATCAGCCATCAACACTAACGTATGATAGAACAGATCGGCAAGTTCGCCGATTTGTTCTTCTTTTGTCTGACCTAACGCTGCGACAATTACTTCAACAGCTTCTTCCCCAACTTTTTGGGCAATTTTGTTACGTCCCTTATCAAACAAATGATTTGTATAACTACCCTCTTTGGGGTTAGCTTGACGCTCACGAATAATTGCTTCTAATTGATCTAACATATCAGGCATAATTCAACCTATCTATAATTGTTCGGGTTTATCTGCAAATTCGCTCATAGTCCGAAAAAAACATGATGTCGCATTCGTATGACATGCAGGTCCAGCTGGTTCAACCAAAATCAGCAATGTATCCGCATCGCAATCCAATCGAACCTCCTTCACCACTTGCACATTTCCAGAGGTCTCCCCTTTATGCCAAAACGATTGACGACTCCGGCTCCAAAAAACAGTTTCTCCAATATCAAGGGTTCGTTGTAATGATTCTGCATTCATATATGCCATCATCAAAACTTGCAAGGTATTTGCATCTTGCACAATTGCAGGCATAAGCCCTTGTTTATCCCACTTAATTGTCTGAATCACTTCCGCACTAAGATGCATCAAGGTTCTCCCAACCTGTTAAACGCATAGGAACACCTTCTTCATCCAAATAACGTTTAAGGTCACCTACACGTAATTCATTGAAGTGGAACAAACTCGCCGCTAATGCTGCATCAGCTTTGCCTTCTACCAGCGCCTCTCGGAAGTGGTCTTTCGTACCTGCGCCACCGGATGCAATAACAGGAATAGATACGGCATCAGCTACTGCTTGTGTTAGCTCAATGTCGTAGCCGGACTTAGTGCCGTCTTTATCCATACTTGTCAACAAAATTTCCCCGGCACCGCGGTCTTCGACTTCCTTCGCCCATTCAACAGCACGTTTATCTGTCGGTACACGCCCACCATTGATATGAACAACCCATTCACCATCTACCATACGTGGATCTATTGCCACAACAATGCACTGACTTCCGAATCCCCATGCACCATCAGAAATAATTTGAGGATTTTTTACTGCTGCACTATTAATACCAACTTTATCGGCACCAGCGAGTAATGTGTCACGAATATCATCAACAGTACGGATTCCGCCACCAACACAAAACGGAATAAATATGCTATCTGCTACCTGCCGCACCATATCTAAGGTCGTTTTTCGTGCTTCATGTGATGCCAAAATATCCAAGAATACTAATTCATCTGCACCTTCACGATCATAAATCACAGATTGTTCAACTGGATCACCCGCATCACGTAAATTGACGAAATTCACACCTTTTACTACTCTCCCGTCTTTCACATCCAAACATGGGATAATTCGTTTTGCTAACATCAATCACTCAACCTTTGCTGCTAATAATGCTTCACCTAATGTCAACTTATCTTGATAGAGCGCCATACCAATAATTGCACCGGAAACAACTTTGCTTTTTGCTAATTGTTCAATCTCAGACATATGGCTTACACCGCCCGAGGCAATCACCTCTAATCCTGTGTTACGCCCTAAAGCAATAGTATCTCGAACATTGACGCCGATCATACTGCCATCACGTTTCACATCAGTATAGAGGGCATGTTTGACACCTTTTTTCGCAACTAGACGCCCAAACTCAATCGGTGTGTGAACTGATAATTCCGTCCAACCATGAGTCGTCACTTTTCCATCTTTGGCATCTAATGCCACACAGATCGCTTCAGTACCAAATTTTTCGACAGCTTCGCCTACCGCATCAGGATCTTTCACTGCCATCGTCCCAATCACAAGTCGACTTGCACCACTATCGTAGGCATTTTGTAACGTATCCATATCACGCAACCCTCCACCAAATTGAACTTTAACATCAAGTTTTGCAACAGCTTCCAGAATTTTGCTGTTATCGTTAGATGTGTCAAATGCCCCATCAAGATTCACCATATGAATCCACTCAGCACCTTCATTAACCCACTGCTGAGCTGTGGCTATCGGATCATCGCTAAACACAGTCTGATGCTCAGGATCACCCTCACGCAACCGCACAACCTTACCATCCCGCAAATCAATCGCTGGGTAAATAATCATTACCGACTCCTATAAACTCAAGAAATTAGACAATATCTGCAAACCTGTTGTTTGGCTTTTCTCTGGATGAAATTGTACCCCGTAGATATTATCGCGTTGAACTATGGCCGTAAACTCAATCCCATAATCGACAATTGCCAAAATATCATCAGGGTTCTCTGGTGCACAATAATAACTATGCACAAAATAAGCATAATTCTGTTCACTTAGATGTTTCAATAAACCGGACTCTTTCTTTATATCGAGTTGATTCCAACCCATATGAGGAACTTTACGATCTGTAAACTCTGGAAAACGTACAACACGCCCCGGTAAAATACCAAGCCCTTCATGTTCCCCCATTTCCTCACCGACATCAAATAACATCTGCATCCCAACGCAAATACCAAGATACGGGATACCTGACGCAACCGCCTCACGAACAGGTTCGACCAACCCCTGCTTGTGCATCTGTGCCATCCCTGCCCCAAATGCCCCTACGCCGGGTAGAATTATTTTATCAGCTCCGGATAACTCTTCTGGTTTTTGTACAAGTTTCATATCTGGCACCTTAAGATGTTTAAGTGCATGTAACACACTCCGCAAGTTACCTGCACCATAATCAATCACTGCCAACATAGTGTTCTGCTCCTTTGTTATAAATAAAAAAACCCCACACAAGTGAGGGGCTTTGTTTTATCAAACACAAAAACGTGAAGGGCTTATCTGCCAACCAACACCTGTTGTAGAGTTATCTTGTTGTGATGATGATTAAAGTTCACGTCTGTTTTTCCTTATCTTACGCAGAAAGTATAACAAGCTCTGCTAACAATTGTCAACGTAAGCAATCATTTTGGTCTGAATCCATTAACGTTAACTTGCTCCTCATATTTATGGGGACTATAATCTTTATAGAACATGAGTAATACCTTGCATAGATTCTAAGTCGAAAGAAAACATAATGACCCAATCGGATGCAAAACCCGGAGTCGATAGCCCAATAACCCTACATAATGTACTTCGCGCCGTTGCAGAAAATCCAACTGGACAAGATACAATCTCACAAATTTTACATCGTATCATTGATCTCACATATGCCGACGCAGGGTTCTTCCTTGTTTTCGATGAAGCTGAGATTCTTGTATCTCAAAATCTACAGCTTGAAGACCTTACAATAGAAGACGTCTCACAAACCATCAATCACTATCTAAATGAGTTGTATATCGGCATTGATGTACCCGACATGCTTGGGAATCAATTTCGAGGGTGGATGATTATACCCATTGTGCAAGATCAAACACCTGTTGGTGGGTTAGTCATGTTGTACAGCAATCCTGTTGAATTGCAGGATTCACTTAGCCCTACACTCGAATCAACTATCAACATATTACGTACAGTCACGCTGATCGCCCGTGCCCAAGCCCAGCAAATTCGTCACAATCGCAATCGACAAGAATTTTTGCGCATCGTTACCCACGACATGCGTTCACCACTGACATCAATGGGTGGCTTCGGTAGTATGTTGGAAACACAAGTGGCTGGCGAACTCAACGAAAAACAAAGTTATTTCCTAGCCAAAATTATGTCAGGTATCGCCCACCTAACCTTGCAGATCGACAATATGCAAGATGCGGGCCGCTATGATCCAGAAACAGGATTTTATGAAATGGCACGCTCGCCAACAGATTTGATTGATCTTGTCCAAAAATTAGTATCCAACTCTCTTGTACCAGCAGAAAAACAAAATCTTCAAATTAACTTTTTCGCAGATGATACCTTACCAATTGTCAATATTGACTCTGCTATGCTTGAGCGGTCTATCCTGAACCTCATGGATAATGCTGTCAAATACACACCAGATGGTGGAAAAATAGACGTCTATGTACGTCATATTGAAGACGACATTCTCATAGCTGTAGAAGATGACGGTCTCGGTATTAGTGAAGACAATATCGCACAATTGTTTGATCGACATTATCGTGTCCAACGCATGGAACATAAACGTATAAAAGGTAGTGGGCTCGGATTATTTATCGTGCGCAGTGTTGCCCGTAAACATAGTGGTGAAGCTTGGGTTGAAAGTGTTGAAGGCGAAGGCAGTACCTTCTTCATTCGTATTCCTCTTTCCGGTAAAAATCTGCTTGGGGGCGAATAGGTTACAAATTTCTGCTATACTTTAGGCATTAGAACAGTTGTTTAGAAATGCTTAAAGTCTTATGCCGATTGCCATACTTACCGAAGATGTTATCGCTCGTATTGCCGCTGGCGAAGTTGTTGAACGACCAGCATCTGTTGTAAAAGAGCTTATCGAAAACTCACTAGATGCTGGAGCGACAGCAATTCATGTTGAAATCGCCGCTAGTGGTCGCCAACTCATCCGTATCAGCGATAATGGCTCAGGTATTTTGCGGGACGAAATCGAGCTTGCCTTTAAACGTCATGCCACAAGCAAACTACGTGACACAGACGATCTAGAACGACTTGTTACACTCGGGTTTCGTGGGGAAGCCCTTGCGAGCATCTCAGCGGTTAGCCAAACAACGATTGTCACTCGTCATCGTTCCGAAGATATGGGTATTTCGCTCAAGATGAATGGTGGCACGATTCAGCACAACAAAGCTATTGGTGCACCTGCTGGTACAGTCGTTACAATAGAAAATCTATTTTTTAACACCCCTGCCCGCCTCAAATTCCTAAAAAGTGACAATACCGAAAAACGACATATCCAAACTGTAGTAACCCGTTATGCAATGGCATATCCTGATGTTCGTTTTGTGCTCAAACAAGATGGACGTGAACAATTCAGGTCATCTGGAGGGGGTGGATTAGCTGATGTGGTAGCTAAAGTATTTGGAATAGATAGTTTCAAACGCATGGTAGAAGTAGAAAGTGAGGAAGTTGGGCGAGGTGGCTACCCTCAAATCAATGTTTATGGTTTTGTCTCCGAACCGGCGCTGAACCGCAACGATCGCTCTCGTATTATTATCTTTATCAATGGACGTGCCATCCAAGACACAGCGCTTACCCATGCGATTACACAAGCATATCATGCGATGATTAAGTCAGGACGTTATCCGATGGGTGTTTTATTGCTCACAATGCCGACAGAATTTGTCGATGTCAATGTGCACCCGACCAAAGCAGAGGTCCGATTCAAAGATAGCAATCAGGTATTTGTTGCAGTTCAACGGGCTGTGCGTCAGGCAATTTTAAGTTTTGCCGAAGCCCCCATAAATCATGATGAATGGTCAGATACAGGTTTTACCAACGACTACATTGAATATAACCGCCAGCTCAATATGCCGATGCAATCCCCTGATTTTGGTCGTTTACGTGATTACGGTAATTACGATGTGGCAGATGACAATGCTGATTTAGATTATATTCCTGAAGGTGCAGGCTCACCCGACAAACCACGCACACTCCCGCTTTTACGTGTTGTCGGGCAGGTTGGTGCAGTCTATATCATTGCCGAAGGGCCCGCAGGAATGTACCTGATTGATCAGAATGCTGCCCACGAACGGGTTCTGTATGAGCAATTATCAGAAAATATTAAAGCCAACGAGCTCAAAATTTTCTCACCAGATGAAAGTCTAAGTGTGATGCTGTCACCTGAAGACGCAACACTCTTAACTAAACTAGGTGATGAATTTGCGAGTCTAGGTTTTGAAATTGAAGTTTTTGGGCCCAATACATTTATCGTACGATCCATGCCCCATATAATCGCAGGACAAGCTATCAACCAGACACTGCCACAGATTCTCAGTCTGGTACAATACACAAATCATAGGCAGCAGGATATGATTACAGCAATTGCATCAGTTGGTGCAGTCAAAAGCGGACAAATTTTAGAAACCGACGAAATGCAAGCTCTCATTCGTCAGTTAGAGCGTTGTCCATCCCCATATGAATCACCATCAGGACGGACAACACTTGTCCATATGAGTCGTGAGCATCTCGCCAAAGAATTTGGTAGAAGCTAGCCACCTAATACAGGGAACACACCAAATAAGTACAATGGTACGAGCCCAGCCACAGCAATAAATGCCAAAATCACGAGTGTAATTGTCACAAAATCCAATCCGGTTGGTTCTTCTTGCCGCATTGGAGGATTCACGGGACTATATCCACCTGTTCCCGTAGCATTCCATGAACCATCAGGCTTAATTGGACTTTGACGCGGTGGTGCAGGTGTTGAACTCGGAGGCAATGGAGATTGGGCACGTTGAGCCACATTATCGACAAATGGTTGAGGTGGTTTCACCTTACTTGGGCTCTCAATTGTCTGTTGTTGACGATTATCCGTAGGTGCATGGGGAGCAGCTCCATATCTAACAGTTTCATCTTGAGAAACAGGACGTGGAATATTCGGGGGACGGCTTGATGGTGACTGTGGTGGCGGTATAGAAACAGGTCTTTGCCCCTCAACAGTAGGTGGAGCCGGCGGAGTCTGTATTGTATTCGCACTAGCATTCTTAGTACGATCCTGCACACCTTTTAAAATATGCCCGAGTTGGTCAGCTTGACTATACCGATCATTTGGACGTTTGCTCATCACCTTTTGTATAATCTTCGAGATTTCATCAGGTACGGCTGGATTCACATCTTTGGCTTTTGGCACTTCAGATTGAATATGAGCCATTGCCAATTCACGCTGTGATGTCCCGATATACGGCAAACGTCCTGTAAACATCTCAAACATCACAATCCCAATCGAATAAACATCCGATGCTGGTGAAGGTTTTTCACCACGGGCTTGTTCGGGCGCAAAATAGTGAGGGCTACCCCAAACAACGTCCGCACGGGTCTGTGGCATTGTATCCGTATACGCCTGTGCAATACCAAAATCGGTAACTTTAATCACATTATTTTTATTAATCAGAATATTCTGTGGTTTTACATCGGCATGAACAAGCCGTGACCGATGCGCAAACCCTAATCCACCACAGATTTGAATCGCAAAATCTAAAGCCTTAGGATAAGGTAATGCGCCCTGTGTTTTGATGAGTTTTTTGAGGTCTTGCCCCTCAATCATCTCCATAACAATATAGTGTGTCGGGCCATCACTACCAACATCATGCACCGTCACAATATTAGGATGTTGCATCATCGCAACACTGCGCGCTTCTTGCTGGAATTTTGATAGGAATGCCGGGTCTTGTGTTAAACTTGGACGCAAGATTTTGACAGCAACCGTTCGTCCCAAGGATCGGTCAACTGCTTTATAAATGACTGACATCCCACCAGACCCCTGTTGGGCGATGAGTTCATAACGATTATTGAGTAGTGTTTCTCCTGCCATAGAATTCCTCGCTTTATGGTCGGGTTACAGGGTCGAAGAATGTGCGATATTCACGCAATGCGCTACGATCAGTCAAACTCGCAATATAATCCGCAATAACACGGTGTTTTGACTCTTTATCGAGCTTTACGCGATAGTCTTCAGGTAATTGCAGTGGCTCTTTTACATAGCTAGAAAATAAAGCACTTACAAAATGTTCTGCACGTTCCTGCATCCGCACAATTCTAAAATGACGATACATATTTTGATAGAGAAAATCTTTAAGTTCACGATTCATCTCTTGTTGTTTAACACTGTGAGATACCAGTGGTTTACTATAATTTTGAACATCCAAAGATGACTGAGGGTTGAGCATTTTAATATTCTGCATCGTCTCAGTTAAAACATCATCCACTTGTATCCCAACCAACTCACGGATGATATGGTGGCGTGTAATCTCATCTAGCACACTACCATCCCAACGAATGCGATCAACAACAATCTGCCAGATTTCAAGATCTTTTAACTGATGAATCGTAATCAGACCTGCCAACAACCCATCATCAAGATCATGTGCATTATACGCCAGCTCATCAGCAATATTTGCAATCTGCGCCTCAATACTTGCACCCGTCTCCTGACTAATATCAGCTAATTCACTAATATCATACTCGGTTTCATGTTTGGCAATCCCCTCAAGTGTTTCATAAGTCAAGTTTAAACCTTGCCACTTAGGGTAACGATGTTCAAGTTCTGTAACAACGCGATAACTCTGATGATTGTGATTGAATCCGCCATACTCAGCCATTAACTGATTCAAAATATCTTCGCCTGCATGCCCAAATGGCGGATGTCCCAGATCATGAGCCAGACAAATTGCCTCAACAAGATATTCATTCGAACCTAACGCTCGTGCTAAAGTACGTCCAATTTGTGAGACCTCAAGTGTATGGGTCAATCGTGTACGGAAATAATCTCCAGCATCATTAACAAACACCTGTGTTTTATACTCCAGTAGACGAAACGCAGCCGAATGTATAATCCGATCTCTGTCTCGCTGAAACGCCGTTCGGTATCGGGGCTCTGCTTCATGATGCAAACGTCCCCTTGATTCACCACTTTTCAAAGCATAAGGTGCAAGTGTGTCTAACTCATGTTGTTCCAACTGTATCCGATTGTAATACATAACCAATATCCTTTGTTACATATCTTATTGTAGCTTGACCGCACAATTTGTGCACCCACCCAATCTTACAATCTGTTACAAACACTAAATTAAAATACTAAGATACAACGCTAGTTGTTAACCTGTAAGCTAGTCTATAATACATCTATCAACCATTTACCAACAAAGAAAAAGATTTATGGAACTGAAAACAATACAGTATCAGGTATCCAACGCCAACAAGCAATCTACGGGTCGCCAACTATCCGCATGGTATGATGACAACAATGTTTTAGTGTATATACCCCATATCGGTGAATACTACGGTGATAGCACAGTTTCGCGTCCGATCTGGATTACGCCAAGTTTCTCTTGGATGGTGCATCATGCCGATTGGTTAGAAGCACCTCATTACGAAACAATTGAATGTATGATCATTCAGAGATTTGCCTTTGATGATATGTTACTTAAAGCATTTCCTGCTCGTTATCCGAATGGTTTGTTCGAATCACGTGAAGAATGGCAAAAGCAACAAGCAGCAGCAACCATCCAATATCGCTGGGATTTTGATTACGCACCAGATGGCACAAAATTAGACCGTGAAATCCTTCTCATCGGGGTACATAGTAGAACATGGATGCAATATGTTATCAAAAGCCAGATCAGTGCGTATAAAGAAATTGACGAAGCACTATTTAAGCAGAAGGAACATGCCATATCACCCTACGAATTTTTGATAGTCCCTGATGAAAACTCGTATCCTATCGATGCTTCTGTCAAGAAAATCTTAGATATTACAAATTAAGTGCGTGGGGCGTTACGCCCGCGTTGGCGTGCGTCGCCAACACGCTGTGTAATACCCAACGAGTCAAGATGTTCCAACATTGCTATTGCATACTTGCGTGATGTCGAAAATTCATCGCGCAATGTTTTTGCATCAATTTCATTGTGATTATCTATATACACTAAAATATGACTTACCAGTGTTTCATAGGCATCGCGCGTAAACACAATACCATCGCTAATATTGACTAGCTTTTTTAAATCAATTAAAGCACGGATTACAGTGTCACCTGCAATTTGATTTAATTCATCTAACGGAGGAGGCATATACGCACTATCCCCCAAAACACGCATTACTTGGTCAATATTGGTAATCTGTTGATCCGAGAATACAATCTGATGATCAACCTGCCGAACAAAATGATCCTCAGTAACAAGTCGAGCCGACGCACTCAACATCATATCTAACAAATTCAGTTTAATCTTCAATCGGCTTTGTAATTCTGCCTTCAAAATCCCTAAACGTAGCGGGTTTATCTGATGATAAATCGCTACCTCGGTAATCATCTGACTTAACATCTGTTGATAGGATGATGTCGCCCAATATAATGTATCGCTCAATTGTGTAATAAGGTGTTCATGCAACGCATCATCAAGCGCTTGTGCTAATTCTGCATCACTATATCCAACATTTTTTTGCAATACCTGTAATTTTACAGGAGACTCGCCTTCAGCAATCTGCGCCAACCGTTCGGCCGGTGTACCGCTAAGACGCATTTCCAAATCGTGAATCACATCAGATTGAAAGCGCTTCCAGCGTCTCCCGGGGTGAGGGTTTACAATCACACCACCACCGATCGTTTGAGCAGGTGATGGATACCGCAATATGAAACGATCACCACGCGTCAAGGGTAGCGCATCCCGCAAACGGATTTGTAGCCATCCCTCACTAGCAGGTGCCAGCGTTTCATCATTCAACAACCGAACATTCGCCAGAGATTCCGATGCCCCAGAAAATAACTTAACTTCAGCATTATGTTTAAGTGGACGATCAATATCTTGTAGGTGCTGAAAATAAACATCTACAAGCAAAGTTGAATGTATATGCCCAGGATATGTTAGTACATCCCCACGTTGAACCTGTTCTTTGTTAAGACCAGCAATATTGACAGCAACTCTGCTTCCGGGGGATGCAGTTTCCACATCTTGCTTATAGCTCTGCATACCACGTACGCGCCCCATTTCACCGCTGGGTTGTAATTCAATATTATCTCCAACATGCAATGTACCGCCAGACAGTGTGCCTGTCACAACCGTTCCAAACCCACTCACACTAAATACACGATCAATCGGCAAACGTGGGTGATGAAAATTAACACGTTGTGGCAATTGATTTAAGCGAGCTTGCAAAGTATGAATTAGAGTATCCAAACCCTCGCCGGTCATAGATGAAACAGGAACAACTGGCGCATTATCAATTTGGGTTGTTGCCAATAAATCCTCAACATCTAATGTAACAAGCTCGATCCAATCAGGATCATCTATCAGATCTATTTTTGTGAGAGCAACCACAACATTATCGACACCTAATAAATCAAGTATCGCGAGATGTTCACGAGTCTGAGGCATCACACCTTCATCAGCAGCTACAACTAGAATCGCCGCATCAATCCCGCCAACTCCCGCCAACATATTCTCAATAAAGTCACGATGCCCCGGCACATCAACAATACCTAACATTTCGCCATCGGGAAGTGTCACCCAAGCGAAACCAAGGTCTATTGTCAATTTACGGTTCTGTTCTTCTTCTAGGCGGTCTGGATTAATCCCTGTTAGAGTCTGTACCAATGTCGATTTACCATGATCAACATGCCCCGATGTACCAACAACACGCATATCCTACGAACCGTTTAGCCCATTCCCGTTAGTCAAGCCATTTGTAGTTGAGGAATTCGTTGATTCCGAAACTGCGTCAGATGATGTTGTCTTGCTCGTTGTATCATATTCATGCAATAACGATTGATAACGATCACGATACAAATCAGCCCGTGCTCGTTCCAACTGCCACAAACGATCAACACTTTCGCGTACTGGCGGGATTAATACCTCAACTTCATCCAAGCGTTTAACATAAGTTTCAAATTCTTTATCATGATTACGCCAAACTTCATCACTCGAAAGCGTCAGTTGCTTCCAACGCTTTTGATCATCATCACGCCAATCATTCCACTCTTGACGAAATCGCTCTTCACTCAGGCGTTGCATCTCTGCAACTTCATTAATCCGTCGTTCCAGACGATCACCAATGCGATTGAAATCGTCAATAATGCGCTTCATCTCGCGATAGGTCTGTTCCCATTGTTCGAAGCGCTCAATATTCTTTGACATTTCTTCATCATGTTGAGTAAAGCGTTTCATCAGATCATCAACTTGTTGATCACGCTGTTGCATCACTAAATGCTGTTGATCAATAAACTGCTGAATTTGCTCGCGACGTTCCCGTTCGCCATTTGCAAATTCTTGTACACGACGTTCGTTACGAATCGCAAGGTCTTCAATTAGTGTTATTTTCGGACGAATCGTATCTGTTTGTTTCTTTTGTTCCGGTAATTCTGTCTCAATTTCAGATAGTCGGCGCGCATCTGTACGACGTTGTTCTTCCAAGAACGCAAGACGCCGTTCCGGTTCCTCTAGTTTCTTACCAAGGTCATCCATCCGCTGCTCAATCACACGCATGGAGTTCGTCAGACGGTCACCTTCAGTTTGCAGGCCGCTCACAGCACCAACCTGTTTTTCGACCTTATCAATCTTTTCACCCAGATCACGCACAGACCGTTGAATATTATCACGCTGGAGTTCAATGCGCCGTTCAGCCTCACGCTCAGCCGTCAACCGTCTAGACTCTGAACTCTCCAATAGCTGACGCATTTCAACGCGAACTTGCTCCATAATATCTCGCTCACGTTGAGCCGGAAGCGAATCCTGTTTCATGATCGTCTGGTCAGATTCAACACTATTCATACGACGTTGCATCTGATCGATATATTCTTGTTGTTGAGCGAGCCGTTCCTCGAGTGTGGCAATCGTTGCCTTATCGCGACGACGTTCTTCATCTAACCACTCAATCATCTTTGCGATCTGATTGACATCCATCTAATCTTCCTCCAGTTGCTCGTATGAACGCATACTTACAATATAGTCCAATTATATCAAGCACCTTATCTATCTTATAGTTTAAAAACAACTATTGTAGCTCGACTCCGGACACATCCGACACATCAATACTGTTTACCTGGTTTAGAATGCTATTGATGATAAGCTGTGCGAACCGAAACAAGGCTTGCATCTGCGAGATACGCTCAAGGTAAATTTTTGCTAATGCCTGCTCTTCTTCTGTCATCTCTTCCATAGACTTAGACAAAATATCCTTGTTCTCTTCCATCACAGCCAACGCGCGCTCAACATCACGCATCTCACGACCACTGACTACATTAGAAAATATCTGCCAAAAATCAGTTTCAGCCTCATAATACTTACGACGCCCGCTACCACCACGCACCCAGACTTGACGTACCATTCCCATATGTTCAAGCGAGCGCATATTCATACTTACACTAGCTTTAGAAATGCCTAATCGTTCCATCATATCATCAAGACACAGTGGCTCTGCACTGAGCAATAATGTACCGTACAATTGTCCCATTACTTTGCTGAATCCAAAGTAATCTGCCAACTGTCCCAAGCCATCTAACATACTATCATGTACGACCTGCAAGTCACCTGCAAGTGGGTCTAATGTGCTATTTTCTTTCTGCGATTCTTCGGACATTTCTCTCTACCTGTTATTCCTACACTAAACGATACAACTCAGCGAACTGGCAATATCTCTACAAACGCTACAACTGTGTTACCAAAAAGACTCTTAGATTTTATCATAAGTCGCTCACGATTACGCTCAGCATCATCAAATCGATAAAATGCTGCACCATCTTTCTTCCAAATTACAACAAAATCCTGACGTAACCGTGCTGTTAAACTATCCGCCAAGCCAAGATCAACCAGTGCGTCTTCAACAGTCCCCATCGACTCACGTCCTAATGTCGTATTGAGGTAGTAAACTCGGCTTGGAATCTCTGGCATAATGTTCGACATACTACTCAACGATACGAGATCGTTATCATAGCTTTCCACCACATTCGCACGCACCAATTGATTCAACTCAAAATCTGTGATGGCATTCCCAAATAATGACCCATCATAGTTACGATAGCGACCATTCATCAATTCTTGTACACGGTTCTCCTCCCACTGTACCACAAATGTACTATCTTTCAGAACAAATACACGATTACGTGGGATCGAAATATTCTCTTGGAGGCTCATATCAGCTTACCCATCACATTATTATCATTAGCGAATCTAACTATAGCTTACAACCGTCCAACTAATCACGCAATATCCCACCATATAAGATACTTTATCCTAGGCATTCTGATAGATATTGTCCCCAACTAATATGTTATCTGGCGTTTAAGGAATGTGGGTGGTAAGATTGATTTTGTAGAAAGTTTCACAAATCGTTCATAGGGAATACATGCAAATATGTCAGCAAAGTCGCCTGATAATATCCCCGATATTGTAATTGGTCGTCTGCCTCTCTATCTTCGGGCACTCACTCGTCTCCAACAAGAAGGCAAAGATGTAACATCATCACATGAATTGGGCAAACGGCTTGACATTAGCTCCGCTCAAATTCGTAAAGATCTATCACACTTCGGTGGCTTTGGGAAACAAGGTACAGGCTACCAAATCGAATTTCTAATTGAGAAATTACAGCAAGTTTTACAAGTAAATACCGAATGGTCAGTCGCAGTTGTGGGTGCAGGCAATCTTGGTAATGCGATTGCACACTACCGTGGTTTCCACTATCGCGGTTTTCGTATCGCCTGTGTTTTTGATGCAGATCCCAATAAAATTGGAAAGTCTATCGGAGATTTTACTGTACAATCCCAAGAGACGATGGCTGAGCAAATTAAAGAACAAAACATCAAAATTGCAATGTTAGCTGTCCCTGCTGAGTATGCCCAAGAAGTCGCCGATAAACTCATTGAAGCAGGTGTTCGAGCAATTCTGAATTATGCGCCGATAAATATTATCGTGCCGGATAATGTGCAGATCCAATATATTGACCCCGTAACACATCTGCAACACATGACATATTATCTCAGTCAAGACTAGCCCATCACACTATGTGAGCATCGGGAACATACCATGAATGTCATCGAATGGATGCAACAATTTGCACAAGATGCCCTCAAAAATAACGATCAACAACGGTTACAACTCATAGCTTTTGCACAACATGGCGATATTCTGCGTGAATCACAACCAGAAGTCGCCTTCCAAGTGTTCCAATCTGGTCGCGAGCTTGCCGAGCAACTTACAGAGCCATGTTGGATTCTCTTCTTCGCTCACCGTATGGCACATGTTTGTATTTTTGAACTGGAAGACCTTGACCGAGCCATGAGTCTTGTCACCCGTGATTATGTGTTATCAACCAAAGACGAATATCTCCATTGTCCTATAAATCAATCTATTCGGCTCAACCTTGTAGAAACCTATCTCTATTATGATCCAGTTGGTTACGCAAGTAAAATCAAAGATGTGATAGCATATCTGCGAAAAACTGGTTCGAGCGACGAATACACAACATTACAATTGGATGATTTCCTTGCCCAACTCTACCTCAAATTAAATCAACTCGATGAAGCATTAGATTATTCGTTAAGAACATTAGATGATGGCTATGGGTATCTCACGCTAACCCGCATCTATTGGGAGCGTGGCGAATATGATAAAGCCTTAGATATGTCTATGCTGAGGATGCAAGCAAGCCGTTTTTCACGTTTTATGTATTCAGACTCACAAGCATGGTGTGCCGCTATGATCTTACGGACACATGGTGACCCTGTCATGGCAAAAACACTTCACGAACAAGCCATCAGACAAATTGAGAATATAAATTTTGTTCCCAATAGTACATTATTTGATGCTCTCGCAGAATACCACGAAGCCAATAATGACTTCGAAAAAGCACTCACGGTAAGAGATAATCAATTAGCCAAGCAAAATCAGGTTGCAGGGCCTGAAGAGGTAATTATTGTACGCTTACGGCGTGCCAGATTATTGGGTCGCATGGGCGAGCGAGAAAAACTTGAGGCGCAACTAGTAGATATTCGCTCACATCTCAACAAATTTCAGCAACCAGAGCATTATGAAACGATGTTACGCCTAATCAAAGAAGGATATTACGCCGACATTGTCTGGAAACAACTTTACAAGTAATTTGTCTGTGCCAAGCGACGCATAATAGCAGGATCGTCTAATGCGCGCCCACAACCCACTGCCACAGTAATCAATGGATTATCAGCACGATATACAGGCACACCCGTTTGACGTGTCAAATACTCATCGATTCCACGCAACAATGCACCACCACCAGTTAGCACGATCCCGCGATCAATAATATCAGAGGATAACTCCGGAGGTGTATTAGATAAGACAGATTTCGCCACATTAGCAATTTGAGCTAACGGCTCCGACAAAGCTTCAACCACCTCACCTGTTGTCACACGGACAGTTCGTGGCAAACCCGAGACATTATCACGCCCCTGAATTTCCATAGCCATTTCTTCCGGTTGATCAATTGCAGCACCGATCTGAATTTTGATCGATTCTGCTGTTGGTTGTCCAATTGTTAAGTTATATTTTCTACGCACATAACTAATGATACCGTCATCAAGACGTAATCCACCGACACGTCCACTCTCTGCCCGCACGATATTATTCATTGTCAATACAGCTGCCTCAGTAATACCACCTCCGATATTGACAACCATATCACCAGCAGGCGTACTCACAGGCAAGCCAGCTCCTAACGCTGATGCCAATGGTTCCCAGATGAGTTGCACATCACGCGCACCTGCCGCCAAAACAGCTTCGCGAACAGCCCGCTTTTCTACACTTGTTACACCATAAGGAACCGACACCATAACCGATGGTCGAAATAGACGGATACGCCCTGCAATTTTACCAAAGAAATATTCAAGCATCGCTTCCGTGACTTCATAATCGGCAATCACCCCATTTTGTAAGGGGCGCATCACATGAATATCCTCATCATCAACACGCCCAAGCATCTCACGCGCAGGTTGACCAAAATCTACAATGCGTTCTTCTTCTGCCATTAATGCAACTAATGACGGCTCTTGTAATACAATTTGTCCATTATCATAAATTAGGACATTGATTGTACCTAAATCCACACCTAGCCGTTTTCCAAATATAGCCATAGCTTTTCCACCTGTTGCATTGATTAACTACAAATTATATTCTACCGGAAAATATACCAGCGAACATACAAAAACTATACAGACTAGTCCTTTTGCTCCCGTTGTCTATCTTTTAGCCGTTGCTTTAATTTTGCTTTTTTCTCATATAGAGGATCCTCAACTTGCGCCATAATCGACATAAAGATTACAGACCATATCAACAGATAGATTACACTAGCTGATGTGAATAACGTCAGATTACTCGTTGCTAGCTCCTGCAATACATCCGCTTGAAACAACAGGAAAAACAACGTAATCCCTGTATTAATCAGTCCTAATGCAATTCCTAATATGCGCGTACGAGGGCGATAATAAGTGACTGCAATCACAATACCTGTTGACCCATAAATTAACACAGATAAGTACGACATACCAAAGACCATATCATAAACCATCTGGTCAGCAGAGTCTGCAAAATCCCCAAATCCGCCAACTGTTCCGACCACCATGAACACCAACGCTGTATACAACACACCTTGGAATAAAGCGGTATACATCATCATCCCACTAAGGATTTCACCAATGACACGTAATACAGGGTTAGTTTGATTTGTCAGAAACTGTATCAGAAAAAGAAGTCCACCGACCCAAAAACCGACAGCAACAACAAGTAATAAGGCAAATTGTTGTAAAATTTCAAAAGTATAGTTTAGTAAAACCGTACCATAAAACCCAGTAACAGTAACACCTGCACTAATCATCCCTAATCGCACAAACAAGTTAACCATTCAGCCTTACCCTTCTAATACAAAACAGGTCTGAAAGGTATACAAAACGCCTGACAGACCTGTATTTTATTTAACCTAAAGTCTTACGACTATCGAAGACTATTCATCTTCATCCAAAATACGCAACATTGATCCTGAATTGCGCATCTTGTTACTCACTTTAATCGCCAACTGAGCACGGCGTAAAGCTAATTGAGCTTCACGATTCTCAGCTTCCGGCACACCTTCTTCTAGCATCTTTTGAGCGCGAGCACGAGCCTCCTGCGCTTGTTCCAAATCCAGAGCAAATGATGAATCTGCAGTATCTGCTAGAACAACGACTTTATCGGGACGGATATCAACAACACCACCATAGATAGCGAAGCGTTCTTCCGCATTGCCTTTACGCACAATCAACTCACCAAATGTCATCGTAGTCAGGATTGGAGCGTGATTAGGCAAAACACCCATCTCCCCCTCCGCTGCTGGTACAATGATCATATCAGCCTCAAGCTCTTCAAAGATTTTCTTTTCTTGTGTCACTAACTCGATGTGAATTGGCATCTTGCCCTCCTACGAGTTATCGCGTGATTCGTAACGTTCTAGAACATCCTCAATAGGACCAGCCATATAGAAGTCTTGTTCAGGGATGTGGTCAACTTCACCATCCAGAATCATGCGGAAGCCACGTACAGTATCTTTAATTGGGACATAACGACCAGCAGCACCAGTAAACTGTTCAGCAACAAACATTGGTTGGCTAAGGAAGTTTTCCATTTTACGTGCGCGGGCAACCAGTACTTTATCGTCATCAGACAATTCTTCAACACCCAAAATCGCAATAATATCTTGCAAATCTTTATAGCGTTGGAGTACCTGTTGAACTTCACGAGCTGTCGCATAGTGATCTTCACCCACCACATTCGGATCAAGAATGTTACTTGTACTTGCAAGTGGATCCACAGCAGGGAACAAACCACGTGCTGCAATTGAGCGTTCCAAAGCGATTGTACTATCCAAGTGCGTGAAAACGGCTACAGGTGCAGGATCAGAGTAGTCATCCGCAGGTACATAGACAGCCTGCATGGATGTAATCGAGCCTGTTGTTGTCGATGTAATACGCTCTTGAAGCATACCCATTTCTTCGTTCAAGTTTGGCTGATACCCTACAGCAGAAGGCATACGTCCTAACAACGCGGATACCTCAGCACCAGCGAGTGAGTAACGGAAGATGTTGTCAATAAAGATCAATACATCTTTACCTTGATCACGGAAGTATTCCGCCATTGTCAAACCAGACAATGCAACACGCAAACGTACACCAGGGGGTTCGTTCATCTGACCGAATACCATCGCAAGTTTATCGATAACGTTCGCTTCTTCCATTTCGTAATAGAGATCCGTACCTTCACGTGTACGTTCACCTACACCTGCAAATACTGACAAACCATCATGTTGGGTTGCGATAGAGTTGATCAATTCCTGAATAGTTACAGTTTTACCAACACCCGCACCACCGAATATACCTGTCTTACCGCCTTTAGTCATTGGCGCAACAAGATCTACAACCTTCATACCAGTTTCGAACAATTCGATACTTGGTGATTGGTCTTCAAATGAAGGTGCCAACGCATGAATTGGACGACGTTCCATTTCGGCTGGTACTTCGTCACGATTGTCAACTGCACGACCCAAAACGTTGAAAATACGTCCGAGTGTCACATCTCCGACAGGTACAGCAATTGGCTGTCCAGTTGCAAAAGCCGCTGCACCACGTGACAAACCATCAGTTGTATCCATAGCAACAGTACGAACTGCACTTTCACCAAGATGCAATTCAACTTCTAATACTAAATCATCATCATCTTCACGGGGTACACGTACCGCATCAAAAATATCAGGTAGAGTGCCTGCGGGGAATTCAACGTCCACCACATTACCAAGTACCTGTGTTACAGTTCCTTGAATTTCTGCCATAATCAATCTCCTTATGGTAAGTCAGGATAAAGTCTCTGTCCTAGACGCTATTATCCTAAATCGAATCTTGTAGTTTCTTAAGTTCATCCCAGTCGCCATCACGTGCCAAAGCAGCTTGTTGCGGCCATGTACCTAGTTTTGGCGATAAGCGCATACCAGCTTTTTCAATTGCAGCGCGCAATTCCGTTTCACTTGAGGCTGCAATCTGCGCAAAGGTCATAATACCTGCATCAATCAGAGCTTGGGACATCTTTGGACCAATGCCTTCAATCTGTGTTAGGTCATCAGCAGCCGCAGTCGGTTTACTTGGGGTTGCAGTTGAAGCTGGATATTTGTCATCGAATGCACCCATGATTTCAGCAGCTGCATTATCGATTGATTGCTGTAGCGCGTTTGCACCACCAACAATATCAAGAATTTCTGCAGTAATCGCTGCTTGACGCGCCTTGTTATATTGCAGTGTCAAGTCGCCAGTCAATTGTGTCGCATTATCGGTTGCATTCTTCATCGCAGACATCCGCGCAGCATGTTCACTTGCCTGTGCCTCTAACAATGCTTGATACAGTTGCAATTCGGTAAAGCGTGGAACAATTTCGTCAACAACTGCTGCTGCCGTCGGCTCATATTCGTAGTCTTGAGCACCACCGGAAACCTGCGCGACATCCTTGACATATTCAGACGCAACTTGTTGTGCAATTGTATCAGTTGTTAACGGCAACCAACCCAACACTGTCGGACGTTGTGCCAACATGTTCACAAAATCTGTATAAGCGATCAAAACTTCATCAACTTCGCCACTTAAATACGCATCTATTGCAATACGAGCAATTGGCGAGATATCTGCAATTGTCGGCTCAGCAGGCATACCCGTGAATTCCGCAATAACGTTCGCACCAATACGAATCATCGAATCACGTCCCTTACGCCCAACAGTGACATAAGAAACAGGCTTACCAAATTGGGATGTAAAGCGTTGTGCTACGCGTAAAATATTCGCGTTATATGCACCAGCTAGCCCTGTGTCAGATGTGATCAATACGACCATCACTTTGTTGACTTCTTCACGTGCTGTCAACAATGGATGTAATGGTGTACCTTGACTAGCTGCTTGAATGTTCAGCAAGATTTCCCACGCTTTTTCAGAATAAGCACGACTTGCCATAACACGCGCTTGTGCACGACGAACTCTGGAAGCCGATACAGCTTCCAAAGCACGTGTAATCTGAGCAATATTCTTTACACTACGGATACGATTTTTGACTTCTATGAGTGTAGCCATCTAGTGTCTCCTTTCCTCAATGATGACAACTAGGACCATGTCTCGTTGAATGTCGTGATCGCTGCCTTCAATTTTTCTTGGATTTGCTCTTTAACTTTGTTGTTCGCATTTTCACGAAGGAAATCGGCAACATCCGTGAATTGTGTACGGAAGGAACGCAAGAATCCTTCTTTCCAATCTAGCATACGATCAACTGGAATGTCGTCAAGCAAGCCACTAGTACCTGCATAAGTGATCGCAACTTGTTCTTCAAGTGACAATGTTTGATATTGTCCTTGCTTAAAGAGTTCGTTCAAGCGCAACCCGCGATCCAACTGTTGTTGTGTAGATTTATCAAGGTTTGAACCAAATTGAGCAAATGCTGCCAAATCACGGAATTGAGCCATCTGGAGTTTCAAACCACCAGCAACATCTTTCATAGAGCGTGTCTGAGCAGAACTACCTACACGGCTAACACTGATACCTGTATTCAAAGCAGGGCGCAAACCGGAGTTGAACAATTCCGCTTCTAGATAAATCTGGCCATCTGTAATCGAAATAACATTGGTAGGAACAAACGCAGAAACATCACCAAGCAAGGTTTCAATAACAGGTAATGCGGTCAAACTACCACCACCACGTTCATCGCTCAATTGCGCTGCACGTTCGAGCAAACGACTGTGAAGATAGAAAACGTCACCAGGGTACGCTTCACGTCCAGGAGGACGACGCATCAACAAAGATACTTGGCGATACGCATTCGCATGTTTTGACAAATCGTCGTAAATAACAAGCGCATCTTTACCATTTTCCATAAACCATTCACCAATCGCACAACCAGCGAACGGTGCAAGATATTGTAGCGCAGCTGCATCAGATGCAGACGCAACAACTAGGGTTGTATAATCCATTGCACCTTCACGTTCCAGTGTTTCACGGATACGTGCGACTTCACCACGACGCTTACCAACAGCGACATAGATACAATACATATCTTGTCCCTTTTGGTTAACAATCGCATCGAGTGCAACAGCGGTTTTACCAGTTTGACGGTCGCCAATAATCAACTCACGTTGACCACGACCAATCGGAATCATCGTATCAATCGCCAAGATACCTGTTTGTACTGGACGATCCACACTACGACGTTCCATAACACCTGGCGCGATACGTTCAACGTTGTAATATTCATCAAATTGAACTGGACCACGACCATCAATCGGCTGACCAAGTGCGTTAACAACACGACCGACCAATCCCATACCAACAGGTACAGATGCGATACGACCGAGTGGACTTACAGTGTTACCTTCTTGGATGTCATCGTACTCACCCATGATGATGACACCGACGTTACCTTTTTCAAGGTTGAACGCGATACCAGCAACACCATTTTCGAACTGTACTAGCTCGTTATAACGGACATTATCAAGACCGGATACACGGGCGATACCGTCACCAACCTCAGACACATATCCGACTTCTACAGATTCTAACTGACCAAGATCAAAGTCTTGAATCTGCGACAAAATAGATTCATAAATGTTTTCTGCCATTTACAGGCTCCTTGCGTGTACTTGTGCAATCAACGAACAAGAAAGTCTCCCGCAGGGGAATTATTTCTACCTTACAAAATATCTGCGCCGAACGCAGTTCATGCCAAAATATGAGTGAACCTTACATAAAAGTAGCCACAATTCCACGCATTGTAGCTTAACAATTCCTAATTGTCCACATTTTCACAAAGGGGCTAACCTGTGATTTATTTTAGTCAGTGACTATAATGAAAACCAACGCAAAATCTGCCTCAATATGGATATATTTTGCCATCATTATAACAAACTATCAACAGCCTATTATTTACTGTTATATAGCTACTTTGTCCAGTGCCCATGCGCTAACCAGAAAGCGATGAATCCTATGCTACGTCAATCTCTGCTCTACTTATCCACTGCCGATTGGGCGCGTAATATCGCCTCAAATTGGTTTCTCGCAAAACGTGTCGCTCGTCGTTTTGTCGCCGGGGAAACCATCGCCGAAGCCGTAGAAGCGACCCAACGCCTAAATAACAACGGTATCCTTGTCACACTCGACTATCTAGGCGAAAGTATCGATTCCGAAGCAGATGCCAAAGAGGTTGTCAGCACCTATCAACAACTGCTTGATGCCATCAACGAAAACAGCCTACAAGCCAGTGTTTCCGTCAAACCAACCCATCTAGGCTTAGACATTAGCGAAGAGCTGTGTATGCTTAACCTGCGCCATATCTTGACCACAGCCAAAGCCCACAATATTCAAATCACAATTGATATGGAGAGCACCAAGTACACCGATGTTACTATTCGCATGTATCGCACCCTGCGCGACGAGTACGATTTTGATAACGTTGGCACTGTGATTCAAGCCTATTTACGCCGTAGCGAGGACGATATGCATGAACTCACCCGCGAACATAGCCACATCCGAATTTGTAAAGGTGCATACCTCGAACCGCCAGAATTAGCATTTCCTGAGAAAATGGATGTGGACAGCAATTATGTCAAATTAACTGAGGAATATTTGTCCGATGATGACCAATCATATCTGTGCATCGCGACCCACGATGAAAATATGATTACGCAAACGAAACAAATCATCAGACAACACAATATCCCACAAGATCGCTACGAATTCCAAATGCTTTACGGGGTTCGTTCCGACCGCCAACAGGAAATCGCATCTGAAGGCGAAAAAATGCGCGTATATGTGCCCTTCGGTGAAGCATGGTATCCCTATTTCATCCGTCGCCTCGCCGAACGTCCTGCTAATCTCTGGTTCTTTGCCAAAAACCTCTTCACCACCGCATAAGCCAAAAATCACCATTACAGACCCAATTACCGAATACAGACACCTCCCCTCTCCCGCGCAGCAAACTGGGAGAGGGGTCGGGGGTGAGGGCAAAATCTGCTATAATCTTTTAATCTTACTCAACGCACAAACAAAATTCGCATGTCAAAAATCTTTATTTCATATCGCCGTACCGACAGCCAATATGTAACCGATAGTCTCTACGATCACATGATTAACCATTTTGGAGAAGACAATGTCTTCCTAGATGTCAGCAGTATTCCGTTTGGTGTGGATTTCCGCGAATATCTGCGCAACCAAATTGCCGACCACGACGTGATTCTCGTCATTATCGGGCAAGAGTGGGCAAATATTATGCAAGAGCGTGCCGGACAAGCCAATGATTTTGTCCGCATTGAAATTGAAAATGCCCTCGCCATGAACAAGTTATTGATTCCCGTTGTGGTCAAAAACGCGCAAATGCCGGATTTTAGCAAACTACCCGCCAGCATTTCAGATTTACAGTGGCGTAATTCTGCCATCATCCGTCACCAACCAGACCTAAAAAGTGACTGCCAACGCCTCGCTGATGGCATCAAACAATATCTCGAATCCCAGCAAAAGCCTGCAAATACGATGCCTATAGCTCCCACTAACTCCCCTGCCATTGTAGGGGCTGGGCTTACCCTGTCCGAGACTGACAAGAATTCAGAGGTGAAGGCAAAACCAACATCCGACTCCATCCTACCAGCCCCACTTGTATGGATCGAAATTCCCGACAAAGACTACAGCATCGCCAAATATCCTGTGACTAACGCACAATTCCGCAAATTCATTGAGGCTGATGGCTATAAAACGGATAAGTAGTGGACGAAAGAAGGCTGGAAATATCGAAAAAACAAAAGATGGAATACACCCCCTTTTTTGGACAGATAGTTAAGTGGAATAGTGATAATCAACCTGTAGTCGGTGTGTCATGGTTTGAAGCCGTTGCCTTTTGTCTATGATAAGTAACTTAGAAGGCAAAAAGGTTATTTTGCCCACCGGAGATCAATGGCAATACTGCGCACAGGGTAATGATAGTAGAACTTATCCCTGGGGTAATGATTGGGATTGTCAACGGTGTAATAATTCTGTAAAACCATGTGATAGTGATGTAACAACATCTGCAACTAAATACCAAGACAAAGGTGCTAGTGCGTTTGGTGTCGTCGATATGGCGGGCAACGTATGGGAATGGTGTCTAACAGATTATGACAACATGACAAACAATGTAGAATTATATTCTAATAGACGCGTGTTACGTGGTGGTTCTTGGCACAACACCAATCAAGTCTTTCGCACCTCTTATCAATGGTGGGAGTACCCTCACTGCCGATACACCACGTGTTATCCACTTCAATTAAGCATTCTAAATAGGGTAAGTCTTTACTATATTTTCATAACAGTCATATCTTATCTCGTAGGACTATGAACTGTCACAGCCGTTGCAAGCATTCAACTCCACTGTTCCATCAAACCACGACCCTATACTCACCTTTTGCATCTCAATCTATGCTACCCTATCCACACTGTGCATCTTAATAAGCAAATCATACAAACCTTGTAGGGAGCATACCCGCGTATCGCTCCGTCAAAGAGTTGAAGCCAGTAAATTTGCCGAAAGAGCATGCATCCATCTGTAATTAGTTGGATATGATTCCGAATTACAGAAGCCATCTGTAGGGAGTGCATCTGCTTGTCGCTCCGTGAAGGCAAGGCAATCGTCCGGGGGTAAATTTCTTGCCGAAAAAATAATCCATCTGGCAACAAAATCGGCAACAACCACCCTATTTGGCAATAAAACAGTCATTTCCGGCAACAACAACCATCAACTCGGCAACAAAATGAGCAAGTCCGGCAATAAAACGGCAAAACAATATTGTCATCACAGCCAGCGGCAACAAATCAACGGTCAATTACTTTTTGTCATCACCGCCCAATGCTTGCGACCGTTCATACGCAGCCCAAATACCTTCCGATAACACTGTCCGCAGACCACCCTTCTCCATCTGATGTAATGCAGCCGCAGTTGTACCACCAGGGCTCGTTACCTGATTACGCAACTGTGCCGGATGCAAACCGGAATTCTGCGCGTACAGGACCGAACCAAGTAGGGTCTGTGTCACCAGTTTCTCAGCATCACGTCGTGAGAAACCCATATGCACACCCGCATCAATCATTGCTTCCATAAACATGAACACATACGCAGGCCCTGACCCACTCAACGCCGTCGCCATATCGAGGAAACGTTCGTCACCGACACGAATCTGCTCACCGAGCGCACCCAGTAGCAATTCTGCCTGTTTCGCCTGCTCATCCTCGACATCATTGGTCGATGTCCATACAGTAATCCCTTGCCCAATTTGCGCTGGCGTATTCGGCATCGAGCGCACAACCCGTGCATTCAGTAAGCTACTCGAAATCGCCTTTAACGTGACACCAGCTGCTATGCTGACAATCAAGCGCACACCATCAACCCGTCCGCGCAATTCCGGTAACACCTTATCCATAACCTGTGGTTTGACCGATAACACCAAAACCTCAGCCTTCTGCACGGCTGCCGCATTACTCGTCGTATAGTTAATCCCATACGCCTTTTTCAACTCTTTCAAACGGGCTTCATGTGGATCCGCTGCTGTTATCTGTTCCGGCTTCACCAATTTCTGGCTTAATACCCCTTTAATCATGGCTTCACCCATGACCCCTGCTCCAATAAACGCGATCGTCTCACCATTAAATGCCATAGCTCTGCCCCTAATTCTGTCTGTAATCATCATCGGAATGATGGCTTAATAAGTAAAAAGTACGGCTCTTGCCCTGATAATCCCCACGCACAAAATCTGTCACCATATAACCGCCTCTAAACATCTTAACAAAGACCTCACGCCCATGGTCACGCCAAGCCTGTGCTAAATCAGAGTCTGTTCGATTAATCTCGCGGAAATTAGGTGGAATTTCAATCAAAGCAAATGTCGAATCAGGTACATCAGTCATTTGACGAGGTTTCAGGAAATCTCCGGAGGCATCAGCCCGATTGACAATTGGCGCATTCACATCAAAATACTGTTGCAATGACAGCTTACTCGCACCGTTTTTAGCCCGTTCTTTTACCCGCTGGTGCGTTACCCACCACTCCACAACCAGGCGATCGGCTTGTAAGCTTGGTAAATCTGTCTCGCCGAAGTAATCAACCTTGTATTCTTGCACTACGCCACCCAACTTATGAATATTGAGATAGGCATTTGGTGCAAGCATCGGGTCAAATGTCCATGTCACAAGCCGAATTGCCTGCTTTAATGCGACATCTCGTTGTGTCATTTTCAGACGGTATCCGATATTCTGCCCACGATATTCTGGCAACACAACCATACGCTTAGACATAATCAATAGATTCGCCATCGCCGGACGCGCATCAACACTTTCATAGTCTATATCTGTACCAATAAACCCCATGACAAAACCAATCATTGTTTCGCCGTCATATGCCCCCAGTACATGCCCACCATGATTCGCCAGCGAATGCAACATATGCATGGGGACAAGCGCATCGCCACTATTTCCCCAGTAAATTGTTTGCAAATCGACAGCTTGGTTAAATTCAGTTACCGTTCGCAATCGTCGAATAACAATCTCACTCATCAAAAATCCTTTAGGTTATACGGGGCGCGGTCTCCGTCGGAATGTATCACGCAATAAACTAAGAAAATGTCGTCGCTGTGGTAAATAAGTCAGTAACGTTTCTTCAAATCGCTTGGGGTGAAAGCCAAAACTCTCATATGTATTCCCAAGTGGTGCAGTACGATTTGAAGCAAGAATATCAAGCCACTGACTAGTCATCAATGATCGTGGCAAGATCCGACTATATACAACTGTTATCCAACGTAGTGCATACGGTGGTACTGAAATAATCACCCGTTGCATCCCCGTGACTCGCATAATTGTAAATAACATATCCTGTGTGGTTGTATATTCAGGACCGCCAATCTCTACCGTCTGGTCAACTAAATCAATGAGCCTTAAGCTTCTGTACAATGCCTCAACAAGATCATCAATATAAATTGGGTGTAAAACCACCTCACCGATACCAGGCATTAAGAAGAATAGCGGATTCACCCGCATCATGCTGGCAATGTGATTAATAAACGCATCATCTTCACCGAATACAATACCACTACGGATAATTGTATATGCGACCCCGCTATTGCGTACAACCTCTTCTACTTGTCCTTTAATACGATGTAGCGTGTATGCAGACGACGGTGTCGCTCCCAGCTGGCTGAGTGTAATAATACGTCCCACGCGAGCAGAACGAGCAACAGCAACTAGTTGGCGCGTACCAGATACTTCAACCCGCTCTAGGTCACGTCGTCTACCCCACCATAAAGCACTTTCAAGATGTACAACGACATGCACTCCCGTTACAGCACGAAAAAAAGCTTCCTCGTCAAGTACAGTGCCAATCACAATTTCTGGTGCATGTGGATGATCTTCATCCCACGGAACACGACGTGCAAGACGTTCGGTTAATAAACAACGTGATGGAATTTTCTCATCCATCAATCGCTGTACAAAATGCCGTCCAACCAGACCTGTTGCCCCTGTAATCAGTATCATAGAATGATAACCAAATCCACTTATCTATAAATTCCAACGTATGATATAGTATGCTGCGTGCATCCATAAAATAAGATGCAAGACAGCCATTATAAAAATGGAAGTGCTACCTGTAAAGCAACGGAAAATGGAATACGGGGTTATTACTGGTAATATACGCTAATCATTACATCTAAACTTTTCATCCTAAGAGACAAAATGGGAGGAATCCTTGGAGACTAAGCGAGTTGTTGTGACTGGTATGGGTATCGTCTGCCCATCGGGAAACACAGTTGAAGAAGCATGGAAAAACATTGCGGCAGGGGTCAATGGTATTGATTACATTACCCTATATGATCGCTCAATCACACAAAATCAATTAGCGGGAGAAGTCAAAGACTTTGACGCAAATGCATTGCTTGGACGTAAAGAAGCACGTCGCCTAGACCGTGTAACACAACTGACGATTGTTGCGGCAAGAGAAGCAATGGAAAACAGTGGTTTAGAAGTCAACGAAGACAATCAATATGAAATTGGTTGTATTGTTGGCACCGGGATAGGAGGTATTGGTTCATTTGCTGAAGCACAACAAGGTCTTGATGCAAAAGGTCATCGGGGTGTTAGCCCACTAGCGATTCCTAAAATCCTAACTGACTCGACATCTGGTAAAGTGTCAATGACATTTGGTTTACGAGGACCAAATCACTGCATTGTGACAGCATGTGCTACAGGTAATAATTGTATTGGTGAAGCCATGCATATTATCAAACGTGGCGATGCAAAGGCAATGTTAGCAGGCTCGTCAGAAGCATCTATTGTACCAATCTGCGTTGCAGGTTTTAACAACATGACAGCACTCAGTCGAAATGATAATCCAACCACAGCATCCCGCCCATTTGATGTAAATCGTGATGGGTTTGTACCAGGTGAAGGTTCAGCAATGCTTGTGTTAGAAGACCTCGACCATGCGCTTGAACGTGGTGCTAACATCATTGCAGAATTAGTTGGCTATGGTCATACATCAGATGCTTACCACATCACTGCCCCTATGGAAACCGGAGAAGGTGCGGCAAAAGCAGTAGAATTTGCTCTGCGTAGCGCAAACCTCCAACCAGAAGATATTGATTACATCAATGCTCATGGTACAAGTACACCGCTTAATGATTCAGCAGAGACAAACGCTATTAAACGTGCCCTTGGTGAAGTTGCATACAATATTCCAATCAGTTCAACGAAGTCAATGACAGGACATCTCTTAGGCGCAGGTGCGACTGTTGAGGCAATATTTAGTATCATGTCAATTCGAAACAATTTTGTTCCACCAACTATCCATCTTGTGGATCAAGATCCTGCATGTGATTTAAACTATACGCCGAACGTTGGTGTTGATCGTGAAATCCGCTATGCAATGTCCAATTCATTCGGCTTTGGTGGTCACAATGCTGTTGTAATATTCGGTGAATACACCAATGGCAATGCGTAATCCCAAAACTGAACCTGAATATCCAATTGCCTCCCCAACTTATGCACATGTTGTTGGTTGGGGTATGGCTGTACCAGAAAATGTCATGACCAATGATGATATTTCGGCGTTTGTGGAAACTAATGATGAGTGGATTGTAGCAAGAACAGGTATTAAAGAGCGACGCATAGCAAGCGAAGATGAATCAACAGCAACACTTGCATACAAAGCTGCTCAACGCGCACTGGAAATCGCGGACATCTTACCTATCGATCTTGATCTTATCGTTGTTGCGACCTCTACACCAGAAAATATCTTCCCAAGTACAGCAAGTCTGGTACAAGATTGGCTCAATGCAAGCCATGCTGGCGCATTTGACTTAAGTGCAGCCTGTTCAGGTTTTGTATATGCCCTAAATATGGCTGCAGACTCGATTCGTGCAGGTAGTATCACAACAGCATTAGTCATCGGGTCTGAAACTATGAGCCGTATTCTTGACTGGCAAGATCGGAGCACTTGCATTCTATTTGGAGATGGTGCAGGCGCAGTCGTCTTGCAAGCGAGTAAAGTTGAAGGTGGCGTGCTATCTAGTGTGCTGCGGTCTGATGGTGCAGGATGCGATCTGTTGGCTATTCCAAGTGTTGGAAGCATAGATGCAGACGAATCGCGCGCTGGCTCTAACGGCCACCAGCTATTCAAAATGTACATGGTAGGTAGTGAAGTCTTTAAATTTGCTACCCGCGTCGTTAATGACAGTATTGACCAAGCCACGAAACTAGCAGGACTAGACGTTAGCGATATTGACCTTGTCATCCCGCATCAAGCAAATTATCGTATCTTGCAGTCTGCTGCACGAAAGCTCAAAATTGACATTAATAAGTTTATGAGCAATGTTGATCGGTACGGAAACACATCTGCTGCATCAATTCCAATTGCCCTATGTGAGGCGATTGAACAGAAGCGAATACATGATAAAGATCATATTGCCCTCGTGGGATTTGGTGGTGGTTTGACATGGGCCTCGATGATTATTCAGTGGGGTATTCCTGAGCCTAGCCAACAACAAAGCTCTCTAATCAATCGACAACGACGCAACATTCTCTACTATACAGCAAAATGGCGTTCACGTTCGAGACGTTGGCGACGTAGAGTTAATAAAACCATGGAATATTTACGTCCAAAACGTGGACGTGTTCCACGACTGCTTCGTAAAGTTGATGAAGACGACCGACTATAAACCAATGCCCGATAGATCATCGGGCTTTTTCATCCACACCTAAGACAGCTGTTACACCGTCACGTGTGTTTAACGATAATGGCAATATGCAATTATCGAGCAAGCGAGGTTTTCCGATTTGAACAGCAAGCGAAAATAACATAGGGTCTTCAGTTGGCATATCTAAATCATACAAAGTAATCGGATCAGACAGCGAAGCATAACTCATCTGTGCCAACGGCTCGGCTTTAATCACATCATTAGCAATTTCCAAAAGTCGGTTCGGATGTCTTTCACCAGCAAAGTAATGAGAATTAACAGTTTGAATCGTATTATATAAAACAACCGCAGCAGATCGTTCTTCTGGGTTTAAATAGATATTACGTGAACTTAGTGCTAATCCATCTGGTTCGCGCACAATTGGACACACTGCAATCTTAAGTGGAAAGTTTAAATCCTCCACCATACGTCGAATAACCACGACCTGTTGTGCATCTTTTTGCCCAAAATAAGCAATATTAGGCTGAGTTAAGTTAAACAACTTAGCAACGACTGTTGTCACACCTCGAAAGTGCCCATTGCGTTGTGCACCTTCTAACCCTTGAGAAACTTGCTCTACAGTTACATATGTCTGGAAACTTCTCGGATACATCATTTCCGGTGTTGGCACAAACACAAAGTCGACACCAGCAGATTCAAGCATTGAGAAATCGCGTGGTAGATCTGTTGGGTAGGTGGTCAGGTCTTCATTTTCGCTAAACTGGGTTGGATTTACAAAAATTGTTGCGATCACCAAATCGTTCTCACGACGTGCATAGTCAACAAGTGACATGTGTCCAGCATGAAGATATCCCATAGTTGGTACGAGACCGACACTCCCTGTCATTAAACGCCGTGCAAGATGCAATTCCGGTATCGAATTGAGAATCTGCATTATTTACCAAATTCCTTATAAAGCGTTTCTATCACCACATCATCCATACTAAAACCATTTTCTTTGGTCGGGAAAGCCCGTTCTTCAACCTCAGTGCGATATGTTGTTAACGCAGACTGAATCATATCGCCAATATGTGAATATCGTTTTGTATGCCGAGGTATAAAATCCTCAAATAATGCCAAAATGTCATGGAATACCTGTACTTGACCATCACAATGAACACCTGCCCCAATTCCGATCGTTGGGATATCAAGAAGCTCTGAAATTAATTTAGCCAGTCGAGACGGCACAAGCTCCAATACAATCGAAAAAGCACCTGCGTCTTGAATCATGAGTGCATCACGTATAAGTTGTCTAGCAGAATCTAATTGTTTACCTTGCACACGGAACCCACCAAACTGATTAACACTTTGTGGGGTCAATCCAATATGACCCATCACTGGAATACCAGAATGAACAATTCGATCAACAGTCGGTGCCATATGTTCGCCACCTTCCAACTTGACGCAACTTACCCCGCCGTCTTGCATCAAATGTCCAGCATTTTCTAATGCTTGTTCAGGGCTAATGCTATAGGTCATGAACGGCAAATCACCAACAATAAGTGGTTTTTGGGTTACGCGTGCGACAATCGAACAATGATAAATCATATGCTCTAATTTTACTGGAATCGTTGAATCATGCCCCTGTACAACCATACCCAGTGTGTCACCAACTAATATCATTGGCACACCTGCTTTTTCTGCAAGTCGAGCACTGGTTGCATCATATGCGGTCAGCATAACCAATGGGTTGCCATTATTCTTCATCTTGCGTACATCACGTATTGTCAGACGCATCTAGTTTTCCCTCAAATAGGCCTTTAATCTCTGCTATATCAGTACCACGCGCGTTTAACATAGGATAGGATAGTCTTGCGAGATTTATATATGTATTGGTCAAAAGCAGATTTTCACTTATCGCATCTAAATGCGATCTAAGCGTTTTTAGGTCACCACGCACAAGTGGACCCGTTAATGCAGAAGCCGCTTTCTCATTGATAAGATTTTCCATTGTTGAAGACATCAAGGTATTAAGCGCATTTTGTGTAGTCGCGGGATCTTGGCTAAATTCTGACAATAGGTCTTCAGCAACAGCGTATAATGTCACCATATAATTACTAGCAATCGCCAACGCCAAATGATACTGGGCTTTTTTACCAGCGGGTATTTCTAAAGTGTGCCCTTTAAACACTGTTACAATTTCTGTCAGCCACTCACGCAACATAATATCAGAATATTCAATCGCAAAGGTTGCTCCGATGATTTTTTCGGTAGCTGATGCTACATTTGCAAATGGAAGTGCAGGATGTAAACTCCCAATCATTGCACCCTTTTCCCGAAGCGGTTGGAGCACATCTAAGCTTTCAGCTCCAGACATATGCACAAGCCCTTTATTCATCCAATCAGCTTGAATCATCATCCCAGCAACCAAACCAATTGCATCATCTTTAACACAGAGCAGAATCAAATCGCAATGATTGACAACGTCTAGCACAGTGTCTGCAATAATGACTTCGGTACCTTGAGCAATTGTTATAGCTACTTCCACAGTACGATTGTAAACACACGTAATTTCATAGTCATATTGCATCAATGCATGGAACAATGTCTGACCAACATGTCCAAGACCAATAATACCAATCTTCGGGAGTGTCATACTATGTATCACCACCGATTGGCGTCAGTGTTGGGAATGGATCTGAGATATAGATATGAACTAGACAGCCTGCTTTTAGTGTATTGGTTACATCAAATACCATCAATCGGAATTCATATTCACCAGGTTCATAACCAGATGGAACAAATTGACTAATCTCGCTACGATCGCGAACTTCAGTACTTTTATCCTCAATCACTTGAAAATTACCAAATGTACTGGGTCCTCTAATCTCTATCTTAGCGTATGCGAATTGGTCAGTGAACGCCGTTCCGATTACTGGTATAGGTTGGAAAACTCGCATGCCATTCGCTGGAATAAACAACCGAGCTTCGTCACTCTCACAACCTTCTATAGGGTCAGCAGGAATAATCGTTCCAACAGGGGTTGGGGTTAAAGTTGGGGTCGGTTGAATCTGACCAGTAAATTCACCAGAATTAGGAAGTGCTTCAGGTTCAATATCAATACCACCTGCGGGCGGAGCAGGAACAGGTGTTACAAAAACACCATCATTGATTTCCGCAGCTGCGACCAATGCCTCAATCTCTTGGTCACTTTGAAGTTCTGGTACAACCACTAACTGAATACCGACTATAATCACAGCAATTTCAATTAAAATAATCACTGCCGTAATCGCATTTGACTGACGATAGCGTGATAAGTCGCGCTCAAGCTCAAAGTAAGTTGAACGATATTCCCCACGCCAAAGGATAAACCGATAGAGAGAATATAAAATTGCCGCAATAATCAGAAAATAGATTCCAATTGCGATTTGATCTATAAAAGCAATTATCGTTGTCATGCTGGGAAGTTGTTAAGCACACCTTTTAGAATTGTTGTCAAACGTGGCACAATAACCTTACCGGCTTCAAGTACTTCTTCATGATTTGTCTCAAATTCCGTATCGACCGCATCAATTGCCTCATTAGTGATTCCAGAGCAGGCCATTACCCGCATCCCGGCATGACGCGCTACAATTACTTCATGTACCGTAGACATGCCAACAGCATCTGCCCCAATAGTACGAATCATCCGGATTTCAGCAGGTGTTTCAAAAGATGGGCCCGAAACAGCTAAATATACCCCGCTGTGTAAAGGGATATCATTTTGTTCCGCAATATTTTTGGCAATTGTCCGTAATGAGCGATCATATGCCTGTGCTAGCCCAACAAAGCGCTCACCGATACTATCATCATTAGGTCCCATTAATGGATTTGCACCAACAATTCCCGGCAAATTAATATGATCTTCTATCAACATCAATTCACCAACACGATAATCGGAATTAACTCCGCCAGCGGCATTTGTTAGTATGACAGTTGTAATTCCTAAGAAGTGCATAACACGAATCGGGAACGTAACTTCCTCCATTGAGTAGCCTTCATAGAAATGAGCACGCCCCTGTTGAGCGGCAACAACTTGCCCTTCCAGTTCGCCGATGACAAGATTGCCATGATGTCCGTGAACTGTTGATTGAGGCCAACATGGTATATCTGCATAGGGTATTACAACACGATTCTCAAGGGTATCAGCTAACGTACCTAACCCAGATCCAAGCACTAGACCAATTGTGGGTTTTAGATCCGTCTTTAGTTGTATGATTTCCACTGCTTTTTGGTAATCTTGCTGTGTGTACATCTTCTCATATCCTAATGATGCAATTTATGTATCAGGGATTATACAATATGGTGGTTGTATATTCTCATTATTTGTTTTTCACAGGTTCAATAACAAATGTACGCATTATTATCTTATTGAGCTATACTAAAGAGTACATATAATTCTATCACAACAATGATGAGATCAAACATATGGGTATATCAGCAGAACAGGTGATTGGGCAATACAAAAAGGCATATCAACGTCTCTATAATCGCACCCCACAATATCTATATATTCTTGATGAAGATTGGGTTGTTGTAAATGGCGCACGTATGCGAGCGACAGAGTTACAATATGTTGTTCAAAGGCTCAATGAAGAGTATGTACAAGAACGTAAGAAAAAACAATCGGTTGTACAACGGCTGATTTCATGGTTAAAAAACTAGATAATATTACCAACCATTAGAAAATATTAACCAGATTCATGCCGAAATTGCCAATTTTATTAGTGTTCTCCGATATAATAATGACAATATTATAACCAAATTCGATATGGGGTAATGGGTTGAACGATATACGTAGGCAGTTCCGCGCTGCAACCATATTATTATTAATCATTCTACCATTGGGTATTGTTGGTTATATGGTGATTGAAGATTTACCATTTATTGACTCAGCATGGCTTACTATTATTACACTTACCACCATTGGATACGGTGATATATCAGCGACAACAGAACTAGGCAAGCTATTTACTATTTTACTGGTACTCATCGGCTTAGGCGCAATCACCTTTTTTCTATCATCATCATTCGCGCTACTATTCAGCACAGAAGCCACCGATCGTCGGCGAAAATTTCGGACAAGAAAAAAAATAAGCCAACTTCGCAATCATTATATTATTTGCGGTATGGGCGAAATGGTAGATAAGACCATTGTATATTTACTACAAAGCGCTCATTTTTTAAGAGAGCAACACCAAGAACAGGTTTATAAACCGATTGATGATTTTTTGGATCGCATTTTTGGGGATGATGCTGATGGCAATTTCGTCACAATGCGCAAAGCTTTACATAGAATTATCATTTTCTTTGTAAATATCTTTAAACCAGAAACAACCATTCTTGATCTCCTTGTCATTATCACGTTAGATACAGAATATGCAGAACATTTAAGAAGTGCTGGATTACTGGTTGTCGAAGGCGATCCGGCAGATGATGATTCTCTGATAGAAGCAGGTATTCATCGTGCCCAAGCCATTATGGTCATGTTAAACCAAGATACCGAAGGACTCTTAACAGTTCTCACTGCTCGTAACTTGAACCCAACATTATATATTACCGCGGCAACAGTTGAAGAAGAACTCAAACAAAAAATGGTAAGGGCTGGAGCAAATATAGTACTCGCGCCATATGAAGTGGCAGGACAATTCCTCAACAACACAACCCTCCGCCCTGCAGTTGCCGATTACTTCAACAGCATGTTATTTGACCACGAGACAAACCATCAAATCACTCAACTCAAGTTACAAGATAATTCACCGTGGATTGGTAAACGAATTAGTGACCTCTTACTGCGTGAACATTTTGATGCGGGGATTATTGGCATTCAGTTAGATGATGGAACATTTATTTATGCACCAAGTGATGATCGTATTCTTAAAGAAGATGAGATTTTGTTAGGTGTTGCCCCCGGTATTGAGATTCCACGGTTACAAGTAGAATGTCAGCCAAATGGTACAAATAGTACGCTCCTACCCACATTCCAACGCATGGCACAATTTCGTGAAGTCAACAAACTAGAGGAAACTTATAGCCTAATCGAGAGCGAAGAAGCAATTGAAGAGATGTCAAAGCATTTTGTTATTTGTGGTACAGACCGCATCGCTCAGAATGCCGTTAGTTATCTCGATCCGTCACGTCCGTTTGTGCTCATTAGTAATGACAACGGACTAACCCGCGAATGGCTTAAACGTGGATTTCGTGTTATTCATGGTAACCCAGCAAAAGAAGAAACCTTACAAAAAGCAGGGGTTGACCGTGCACAAGCTATCATGATTTCTAACCCAGAGAAAGCGGGAGCAGTTCTCACAGTTTTAACAGCACGTACAATGAGCAAACGCCTGCTGATTACTGTCACAGCAACTACTGACGACATGATTGAAAAACTACAACGTTCTGGTGCAGACCGTGTGATGAGCCCATTCCACGTAGCAGCACAGTTTGTTTTGCTGTCTACCACACGCCCAGAAATTGCCGAGTTTCTGCAATATGTTTTGTACAATGAAATTACAGGTCTTGAAACAGCAGAATTATACATGGAAAATGATTCACCATGGATCGGTGAAACAATCGAATCACTCCGACTAGAACGTCTCTTCCGTGCAGGAGTTATTGGGATTCGCCAACCTGACCGTCAATCATTTATCTACGCACCACCTGTATCCCATGTTATTAAAGCCCATGAAGTTCTCATCATTGTCACACCTATGACATTCTTTGATGAGATGCGCTCAGCATCATTAGGTGATACAAATCGACGTCCAGCTACCCTACGCCGAGATATTAAGGTACTTCAAAGTGCGACATGGTCACGGGACATGATACAGGATTTAATCAAACAACGTGGTGAAGAGTGATTTATTGAGGTGGGATATCCTTTAAGCCAGCTCTTAGCCGTTCTTGGCGGTAATCTTCTGGCGTATCAACATCACGCAAAATTGAATCCGTGTTTACATTGATGTATGTGATTTTATCACTGTGCATATTGATCACATCACGCAATACGCCATTACGTCGCAATTTTAATATATCATGCCAATATTGTCGCCCAATGAGAATTGGGTGTCCTCGTCTCATCTTGTAACTTGGGATCAGCAAGTCACCTGCACCTTGTGCATATGCAAACAATAGCTGATAAATTACTTTAGGTTGAATACGAGGTTGATCGCCTAAGACAACTAATGTAGCAGCAACATTATCAGGCATAGCCCGTAACCCAGCTTTAAGTGAAGACACCATCTCCCCTGTTTTATGAGACCGATTATGCACAACTCTCGCCCCCATTGGTTTGATTAATGATTTCACCTCATCCGCATAATAACCTGTAACAACATGAATGTGTTCGAGGCGTGATCGAATTAATTGTTGTGTGATATGCTCAATAATCGTCTTATCTTTTTCCCATGGGAGAAGCACCTTTGGTTGTCCCATACGGGAAGACTCACCCCCAGCAAGTACAATAGCACCTACTGGACGTTGCAACTCATGCACAGGTTGAGCTGCTCGAACAGAACCCAATGCCACCCCACTAATACGTTTAGACTGTAGTGCGAGGCGCGCAATCAATCGCGCCCTACCCCGTAAATATCCACGTTCAGGTGTTTGATTGATAAATGCAACAACACGTGCCTGCTCAGGTATACCTTTTAACCCAAGATCTTCATGACGCAAAATCTGTGCCAACCATGGGGACTTCACGGGACTATTCTCAACAAATCCATATTTTTCTGTCATAGCTTGTGGATTATAAATATGCTCATTATCTAGTGGTTTACCCAAAGCTGATAGTGATGCCATAGGTACAACCAGAGATGCTTCGGGTGGTATAATCGGTTCATAGTCATAGGGGGCTTTTAGTGGCATCCCATTAGATTTATCTGCCTCAATCAATAAGACATCAGAATCAATCGTATCTAGTAACTGAGGAGTCCATTCAACAGTTACACCATGCACTTTACCCGATGCGATTCTATCGTATAAGAAGACAAAACTATTCTGATTAAGCGCTTGAGAAATCGCTTGAGCACCTGCATCATAGCGCATGGCATAGGGAAATAGGTTGAGCTGTTCTTCAGAAAGTGTTGTTGTAGTTGTTGCCAGAACCCGCCACCCACTCTCGCTCAGCTCATACCCTAATCCAATTAATGCAGAGGTTTTCCCACCCGCACCAACAAATGCAACCACATCACCACGCGCAACATCAAATGCTTGTTTGAGCTTCATTTAACTCTCACCACAAAGAACCTAATGATAAGGATTGTATGTATCATAGCCAATATCATAACATGAAATCCGGAAATTCTCTGATATGCATCTTGATGACTCATGACATAAGTAGCGCAGAATACCACTACTTCAAAATTCAATCGCAGACTTGATTGACGCCTATCTCACTGATATAATTTTAAAGGTAAATTGCCACCCTAGCTCAATTGGCAGAGCAACCGCTTCGTAAGTGGTAGGTTATGGGTTCAAGTCCCATGGGTGGCTCATCAAATGCCCGTCTAAGTCACGGGCTTTTTTGTTGGGTCATCACAGGAATAATCAATGTCAACACTAGTCAAACGACCAGTAACTATCGGCGTTGCAGGTGGTACAGGATCTGGTAAAACCACGGTCTCTAATCAAATTCTAGAGCGAGTTGGACATAAACACATCGCCTATCTACCACACGATGCGTACTACAAAGAATTTTCTAATCTATCGGCTGAAGATCGTGCAAAAATCAATTTTGATCATCCCGATGCCCTCGACACAGCCCTCATGACACAACACATTCAGCAGTTACAAGATGGTCAGGCGGTGGAAATTCCAATTTATGATTTCACCACTGATAGTCGTAAAACTGAAACTGAAAGCGTGGGGCCCCAGCCAATTATCCTCGTTGAAGGAATTTTACTATTTACTGATCGCACATTACGAAATCTCCTAGATATTAAAATCTATGTGGATACTGATGCTGACATTCGTTTTATTCGTCGGTTAAAGCGTGACGTTGCCGAGCGTGCACGATCTGTTGATTCTGTCATTGAACAATATCTCAGTACAGTGCGACCAATGCATTTAAAGTTTGTTGAGCCCAGCAAACGTTATGCAGATGTTATTATTCCTGAGGGTGGATTTAATTTTGTTGCGATAGACATGGTAGCAGACCGCATTCGTAGCATGCTCATTGAGCAAACTGAGGAGTAAATAAAGGCATTGGGCCGAAACACTATCAAGTGGTTGACGTATTTCATGAACCCATGATAGGATAACGATCAAGACAACAACATATCAATCAGCTTTGATTGGGAGGAGTAAATACATTTCCTCACATTTAGAGAATACAGGTCATCGGCTGAAAGCCTGTTTGTGACAATGTATTGAAAGTCGCCCATAAGCTACCTGAAAGAACACAATAGTTAGTAGAATCAGGTCGGGTATGCCCGTTACAGCAACAAGAGTGCGATAGATAGCCATTTAGATTATCTATCGAAACAAGGTGGTACCGCGAAAGATAGCCCTTTCGTCCTTGTATGGACGTGGGGCTTTTTTAATTCATAGGAGCAGTATGGATACATCAACTACAGCATTTTACGATGCAATTGCAGATTTTTATCCACTCTTTTACAAAGATTGGGAGGTTCAACTTGAACGTGAAGGTCTAACATTGCGGTCAATCTTTAGAAATAAAGGTGTAGAAACCGTGTTAGATGTAGGTTGCGGACCAGGTACACAATCTATCCCATTAGCCAAACTTGGTTTTGATGTAACTGGTGTTGACCCAAGCCCGAAACTACTGGAAAAAGCGAAACAGACAGAACAAAAGGAGAACGTACATGTTCGATGGATACAAAGTGACTTCTTATCACTACATGATGCAGTAGAAGGACCGTTTGATGCGATTATCTGCAAAGGTAATAGTCTACCTCACTTGTTGACTGACCTGGAAATTGAGCAAACAATCAAGGCGTTTTTCGATTTATTGCGTGCGGGTGGTGTGCTCGTAATTGGGCTAAGAGATTTCGAAATGATGTTAGAACATAGACCAAACTTCTTGCCCGGATTTAACCACAAGGACGATAACGATAACGAGTTTATCACTTTCGACATATGGGAATGGCAAGATGGACCGCCTATTATCGCGACACAAAATTTATATATGGTGCGAGGCCAAGGCGAAGACTATGAAACAATCAAACGAACTGTGCACTTCCGGCCATTATCAACAGACGAATTACAAGTTGTTCTATTAGAGCAAGCATTCGAAGATATTGAACAATCATCAGATAGATGGGAACAACTGATTACAGCCAGAAAGCCTCTATCAGGCTAAGGAAATGAAAGGATAACAATGAAAGCAACTGCCGAAACAAACATACCAAAAAACTTTGATTTTGCAGAAGCAGAATCACGTATCTATGACTGGTGGGAATCAAACGGTTGGTTCAAACCCGAAATAGCCGATGAATCCGCAGAGCCATTTGTCATTAGTATGCCACCGCCGAATGTTACGGGTGTACTGCATATTGGTCATGCGTTGTTCACAGCATTAGAAGATTTAATGATACGCTATGAACGTATGCGTGGCAAAGCAGCACTATGGTTGCCCGGTACAGATCACGCAGGTATTGCTACTCAATTACAAGTAGAAAAAATGTTGCGTGATGAAGGTACAAGTCGGCAAGAAGTCGGGTATGACGAATTTCTGCGTCGCACATGGGAGTGGAAAGAAGAAAAAGGTGGGACAATTATCCGTCAGCTTCGTCGTCTCGGTGCTAGTGCAGATTGGGATAGAGAGCGTTTTACGATGGACGAAGGTTTGTCTGAGGCAGTTCAGGAAGCTTTCATTACACTTTGGGAACAAGGGCTAATCTATAGGGGTCCACGCCTTGTAAATTGGAGCCCAGGTCTACAAACAGCAGTCTCAGATCTTGAAGTTGAATCAACAGAGGAAGAAGTCACCCTCTATTACTTTAAATATCCGGTAGAAGGTGATGAACATGTTCCAGTTGCTACAACTCGACCTGAAACCATACTTGGTGATACAGCAGTTGCAGTCAATCCAGAAGATGATCGTTATAAGCATCTCATTGGTAAGAAAGCGTTTGTTCCTATACTTGGACGTGAAATACCAATTATCAGTGATGAATATGTTGATATGGAATTCGGTACAGGCGCCTTAAAGATTACACCAGCCCATGACTTCAACGATTATGAGATTGCTCAAAAACACAATCTACCGTTAATTAACGTCCTAAACAAAGATGCGACCATTAATAAACATGGTGGTAAATATGCTGGTCTAGACCGTTTTGACTGTCGTAAACAGTTGTGGGACGATATGGAGGCTGAGGGTTTAACGATTAAAACTCAGCCGTATACAACACGTATCCCGCGAAGCCAACGTGGTGGTGAAATTGTTGAACCCATGATGAGCACCCAATGGTACGTTAAAATCCAGCCACTAGCAGATAAAGCAATGGATGCTGTTCGCTCAGGTGACATCAAAATTGTCCCAGAGCGTTTTGAGAAAGTTTACTTCCATTGGCTAGAAAATATTCGTGATTGGAGTATCAGCCGTCAGTTGTGGTGGGGACATCGTATTCCAGCATGGTATAGAGCAAAAGATGGCGATCCATACGGAGAAATCTACGTAGGGCGGGAAGCTCCTGATGGCGATGGCTGGATCATGGAAGAAGATGTTCTCGATACATGGTTCAGTAGTGGGCTGTGGCCGTTTAGCACGCTAGGTTGGCCAGCTGAAACTGAAGCATTAGCTCGGTATTACCCCACACATATCATGGAAACTGGGCACGATATTCTGTTTTTTTGGGTTGCTCGTATGATCATGATGGGATTATGGTTTACAGATGAACCCCCATTCCATACTGTTTATTTGCATGGTCTTGTTCGTGATAAGAATGGTCAAAAGTTTAGCAAAACCATAGGGAATGTTATCGACCCACTAACCGTGGTAGAAGAGTACGGTGCTGACCCATTGCGTTTCACATTATTGACCAGTGGTACACCGGGCAACGATGTAAATCTAGACGAAGCACGCGTTGACCATACATTCCGTTTTATCAACAAAATTTGGCAAATCACGTCATTCATTAACATGAATATTGAGGGTGAGATCGAATTAGGGTTGCCAGAAACAGACAACCTAGACCTATCATCTCAATGGATTCTGAGCCGTTTGCATCGGTTGATTGCAAATGTTCAATATCTGTTTGATATTCATCAATATGGTGAAGCTGGTAGTAATATTCTCTCATTCATGTGGGATGAGTTTGCGCCGTTCTATTTAGAAATCAGCAAACATGCCATGTATAACGGCACACAAGAAGAGAAGGAAAATACACAGCGCGTTCTTGTATATGTTCAAGATACATGCTTACGTCTACTCCATCCTTTCATGCCATTCATGACGGAAGAAGCATGGCGTTATATTCCGCATAGTGGTGATGCTTTAATCATTGCAGATTGGCCAGAAGCCGATGAATCACTGATCAATGATGACGTTGAAGCTAGAATGAATACCTATCTGGACCTTGTTAAGGGCGTACGCAATACTCGTACAGAATATAACGTTGACCCTGGTAGACGTATTACCGCATTAGCAAGTGCAGGTGATAACGGGGAAGATTTAGATACAAATAGCTATATTTTCCAACGCCTATGTAATATTGAAGCAATCACAATATTGACCATTGATGATAAAGAACCAGAAAACTCAGCAAGTGTTGTTTCTGGCAATATTACATTATATCTACCATTAGAAGGTATGCTGGATATAGAAGCAGAATGTAAGCGTCTAACAAGCAAAAAAGAAGATGTGAACAGTCAACTTCAACGTACAGAAAAGATGCTGAGCAACGAAAACTTTGTTAGTAAAGCACGACCTGATGTTGTTCAGCGTGAACGAGACCGTCTAGCGGAATTGCAAGCAGAACTTGCACAAATTGATGAACGATTAGCAAGTTTATGTGGATAGAGTGACTATGCCCTCGGTTTACTGAGGGCTTTACTCTTGATTTTTATCGCGTAGGAGTTGTAAAGCAAACAGTTTCTTTCCAGCATCTTTGGCGGCGCGTCTTACATCAAGGCTAGTATCAGTACGATAGAGCTGTTCTAAATCAGATAAAGCTTCTGTCGCGTCTAACAACACAAGTTCTTGGATTGCCTCTAGTCGTATATCATCACGTTTATCCTTTAAGCGCCCGATATGATATTCAACCATCCGTTTCATCGACATTCTGTTCTATCCTTGCTGAATCACCTTGGTGTACAATAGAGTAAAATTCCATTCATTGGTGGTTTTATTATACACGAGTTAAACAGGCAAAGTATTAATAGGTTATAATCTGATGCTTGTCATCTGATAACATCACGGGAGAATCAATGACAATTGAATATGCCGTCGTCCTAGCTATTGCAAGCCCTAGCCACGTGAGCGGACTGACCAAATCACGGCCACATGCTATGTTACCCGCATTAGGGAAACCCCTTGTTGTACGGGTCATGAATCAATTATTACAACACAACATCAAAAAATTTATTGTTGTTGTTGGAATTAATGAGGGAAGTGTTGCATCATACTTAAATACTAATTGGGTACCTAATGTTGAATTAGAATTCGTCCTCAAATCAGACTACGAGAGTTTATCGTCAACCCTGGCACAGATAGCACGTAAATTAGATCAAGCCTTTTTTCTTGTTAACTACAATACATTTACCCAACCACAATTTATATCAACAGCCATTAACATGGCAGAAAATGACACAAATAGTTTGATTCTTGCTGGAACAAACTCAACCCTATCGCAATCTAACCATCATGCATTCGCGACGACTAATAACAACTCAGTAACAGGCATTTCATCTGCCCCACCCGATGATCTTTCATCATCAATGTTAATCGCCAATATGGCAATATGTGGTATGAGTTTTGTGCAATTCCTCAAAGATCTCCCAATGCGAGTAGGAACAGGCTCGTTACATCAACAGCTTATCGACATCTTACATGTATATGCACAAACACCCGACCAACAGGTTACATTAGGGCGCACAGCGTGGATACTACATGTGAATAGCGATCAAGATTTGATGTTACTCAATTATCAATTATTGGAGGAGGGGCGAGATGCACATATTCTGAGCGAACTACATCCGTCCGTTCACATCAATTATCCAGTGCGTATTGATCCGGGGGTCAGTATCGGGCAACATGCAGAAATCGGGCCACATGTTTATCTAGAAAATGGTGCATCCATTGGAACAGGTGCGAAAATACGTCGCAGTATTGTACTAGATCGAGCGTCTATACCACCAAAATCAGACGTAGAAGATGTGGTAGTTGCTTCAAATAAAATTATCCCTAGCTCAATCAGTTGACGATTTACCTACGCTCATAATCTAGTCTCGAACTCCATACTCTCCCACTTTATAATATGTTCCATTATGTCAACTCAGTCCTAAGGATGTTGTTTGTCGGAATCATATAAAGTCTGTCCAATCTGTGAGACTCATAACCACCCCAACATAACCATTTGTGTTGCCTGTGGTACATCAATCGCAGATGTCGAAATAATCACACAAAAAACAATCTCTGTTCGTCAACAATCACAGTATGATTATCGATATGGCGAAACAGATTTATTCGAAGGATCTGTTAAAAATACAGGGCGCACTTTTACAGCAGGTATATTCATACTTGGGATTTTGCTAGGTATTGGTATAGCAGTAGCAATCATTGCACCATCATTTAGTAACTCCGTGGCGATCGTCAATACAAATACGCCGACTGCAAGTCCTACCCTTAGGCAGTTGCCTACAGTTACACCGGGTGTTGCTACAGCAACCCGAACTGCTACACCGACCATCACATTTACTCCGACAGAAACATTCACGCCAGAGCCCTGTACACAAACGGTTGTCGCAGGCGATTCATTAATTGGTATTATTTTACGTTGTGGTCATAACAGTCGTGATATTGTGCCAACAGTTGTTCAACTTAATGGTATTGCCGATGAAACACGAATTCAAGTCGGGCAACAGATTGTTGTGCCATGGCCAACACCTACATTAGATCCGAATGCACTACCAACAGACACCCCCGAATCTTCAGCTAACGCAGAACCCGGTGGTTCAGTATCAGATGAAATTGCATTATTAGCATTTGACCCATTTGCACCAACAGCCACCCCAACACTCCTACCTGGCGTACAGTGGCATACAGTCCAACCTGAGGAAAACATGATTATTATCGCATCTAATTATGGTGCGAACGCAAAAGTCTTGGCTGATCTCAATCCAGAAATTGACTTTGCACGCTGTGACTTTGGTCTAAGATTTGGCGGTCCCGAATGTATTGTTCAACTATCCCAAGGTCAACTTGTACGTGTCCCTGCTCCTACTCCAACACCTACAATCGAACCTTCACCATCTGGCAGTGAGACACCAACACCACAGCCTACACCAACATTTAATGTACCAAATGCAATTAATCCACCTAACCAAGCGTTTTTTGGGCAGTTTGAGCAAGTCACTTTGCGTTGGGTTGCCACAGGCACCTTATCAGGTAACGAAGTGTATCGTGTAGCAGTCTCAGATATTACATCTGGTGAAACATTTATAGCTGACACACGTGAGTTATTTTTCATACTACCGGAAGAATGGCAGGCAAAAGATGGTGAACGTCATAATTACATCTGGCAAGTGAGTGTTGTCGATGTAACCACCAATCAATCTTCTTACTCAACAGACACAAGAACCTTCGTCTGGCAAGCTTTAGGAGAAAGTGATTCATGAATCGTCTCATCATTTTGTCAACTCTGATGCTCATTCTATCTGCCTGTAACATGAATAATCCAAATCTAGTTCCGACGCCGACAGTCATCGATGCGGTTACCTTCACACCGACCATAGAGCCAACGAACACACTTACGTTTACACCAGAACCATCACCAACGGAGTCTGCCGCATCAGAAACACCAACGCAGATGCAATTACCAACAGATGCCCCACAACTTGCAACTGAAACCGAAACAAATACACCTGCCCCACCGACACTCCCGCCACCACCAACCGAGACAGCTGGGCCATTTGAATATGTTATTCAAGAGAACGACACGCTCATGTATATCATTCAACTACCACAACATGGTTATGGGTATGAATTGAATGTGGCACAACAAGTGGTCAATCTTAACGACAATATGACCAGTATCGACTTTTTGCCGCCAGTGGGAAGTAGTATTCTGATTCCACGCCCAACATCTACAGTAACGCCGATCGGTGCAGAAGCTACCGCGGAGACACTCTCGGAACTTGGAGTAGACACATCATCAGGCGCAGCATTGCCTTCAGGATCTAATGTCGGATGTTATGAAGTACAAGAAGACGATTCATTAGTTAGTATCGTAGCGGAATACAACACAACCCTTGAAATTATCAGCCAACTGAATACCGACTTGAATTGGTTTGGATGTGATTTCACATTACCCAGCGGGGGGCCACAATGTAATCCCACGATTCAAATTGGACAGTGCATTGATGTACCACAACCAACCCCTGTCCCAAGTAACACACCAACACCATCAGGGAATGAAACTGCAACACCCACACCCACTTATCCTGCACCACGGACACTCTTTCCAGCAAATAACAGTATCGTGCCACCAGGGCAATTTGACTTACAGTGGATTGCGGTTACTGGAATTGAAAATGGCGATGAATATCTTGTGGAATTAACGGATGTAACAACTGGACAAAAGACATTGCAAGTCACCAGCGCAACATCATTTACAATGCCCGATACATTTATACCAAGTGATGGTCAATCGCATACTATAGAGTGGCGTGTCTCGGTCACCAGAAGAAATGCAGATGGTGTTTATGGGTATATTGGAGGAGCAGGGGCATGGCGTACATTCCAGTGGATGAGCCAATAAATCAATCCAGTGTTACTATGAAATCGTGTGAAAAGTAACCCTCGGCAATAGCTTGGACTGTTCCTGTCAGTTCAAGCTGCCAGTTTTGATCTACATCTACAACAGTTGTTCCACCAGCCATCTTAACTGTAACGGGGCTTTGGCAGTGCCCATTGATAATGCTGGCACATGCCGTGGCACAAGACGATGTTCCTGAAGCTAATGTATAACCAGCACCACGTTCCCAAATCTCAATCTGGATTGTATTCTTGTCGATTATTTTGACCCATTGAACATTTGTCCGCTCTGGAAAAGCGGGGTGAACTTCTATTTGTGAACCAATATACTTGACTTCATCGGTCAATAAAGTATCCGTAAACATCACACAATGCGGATTACCGACATTTACACCTGTAATCTGATACGTTTGCCCATTATGTTCAAATGATTCAGATACAACATCTCGTATATTACCTGTCATTGGGATTTGTTTACTGGAAAAAGTTGCCGACCCCATCCCAATCTTGAACGATTGTTTTGTATCATCTAGTACTGTCACTTGTGAAGTTTGCCCAGAAATTGCAATTTGAAAACTTGAATCCTGTGTATAGCCTGCATCACATAAATAACGAGCAAAGATACGTAAACCATTGCCACTTTTACCAGCTTCACTACCATCAGGGTTATAAAATCGCATTGTAAAGGGTTGACTGTGTGTAAGCGGTCCGAAACAAATACCATCTGCACCAATGCCAAAATTACGATGACAAATTCGACGAATTATATTTTCCGTCAATTCGAAAGTAATATACTTTGGGTCAATGACAAGCATATCATTGCCCATTGCAGTGTATTTGTAAAAATGAGGTCTAACCATCATCTGTCATAGATTCAGAGAATTCATCGCTATCATCAGTCATCGCCGAAGTAATCGGTATACTCTCAGCCACTGAGAAGGTATCAACAGCCACTTTTGCCATCCCTTGGGGTGTTGTCGCCAAGTAGACACCTACAGCACCTTTTTCAAGTGTATCATCTTCGACTTGTACAATCTGTATACCATTCACATAACCTGTCAGCATATCGCCATTGATATCGATCGACAAAATATTCGATTCTGAATCCGGATTTACAGCCTCATTAGAAGTCCAAGTCGTTTCGATATTACGCAATTCACGCCATTCTGCATTTTCGCGCACCCAAATACTATAGCGTCCACGACCATCCACAGCAAACACATTATAGTTTTCTGAATCGACGTAACGGAATACAATGCCATATCCACTCGCCGCAGAATTAGAATCTACCAGATGTGCATTCATTGTAATAAAAGCATCTTCATATTCATAAGCAGGGTCAAATAAAGAAGTAGTCGCAGTACCAGCACGATTATTTGTAATCACATACTGATTATCAGTAACTTCACGAGTAAGGAACTGCAAATCCGTTGTATCCCAAAAGCTCCCGTAATCATCAGAATTACTAAAATCAGATTCGAAAAATAGGTCACCTGTCATACTACTCGAGATCTCTTCGTCTGTAGGTTCAGGGTCGGCATTAATAATCTCTTGTGTAGGTGGAGGTTGCATTAATAAAGCAACAATCAGCACAAAAGCTAGTAATCCTAGCCCCATAGCCACTAAACCTAGTGGAGAGTTCGAACTCGCTTTTTCACGGCGTTTAGGCTTATCTACAGGGGGCGAGCTTTTGGGTTCGATTTCAGGTTCGATTACATCAAAGGTACGTGTTGGTTGAGGTGGGTTACTAATTGTGTCGCCACGAACTGCTTTAGACAGATCTTCAACAAACTCAGTTGCTGTCTGATAGCGATTATCTGGTAATTTTGCGAGAACTCTGTGAAACACAATATCTAATGACTCATTTGGCATCTCGAGATACTCAGAAATTTGTGGTATCTCAGCATTGATATGTTGCAACATGACAGAAACAGACCCATCACCATATGGGGTTTTCCCTGTCATCAATTCATATGCAATAACACCAAGGGAATAAATATCAGAACGGTGGTCTACTTCAAGCCCTTGTGCTTGCTCAGGTGGCATATAAGCAGGTGTTCCAATTGTCATACCCTCAGCAGTTAAGTTATTTGACTCGGCAAGACGTGCTATACCAAAATCAGTCAAAATAGCGCGATCGTATTCATCGTATAAAATATTGGCAGGTTTCACATCCCGATGCACCATGCCACGAGCGTGAGCATAATCAAGAGCAGTTGCAATCTCCTCAACCATACGAACAGCGCTGTCCAAAGGAAACGATTCACTCTTTACTTGATAACTTTCAATAACATCCGCAAGTGTCTTGCCAGTCAAAAACGGCATCACCATATAATATATTGGGATATCATCTGTTTCTATCATCGCAAAGTCAAAAATCTGTACAATATGTGGATGATGGAATCCCGCGACGAACTTTGCTTCACGCTGAAACCGCTCCTGAAATGTACCGTCATAAGACAAATGCTCGTGCAATACTTTAATCGCAACATCTCGCTCAAGGTTATTGTCCCATGCACGGTAAACAGTAGCCATACCACCAGCACCGACGCGCTCTTTTATCGTATAACGAATTAACTTTGCTTGTAATGATTGTGTACCAAATTCTGACATTAAACATTTTACCCCTTATAACACTACATATATTATCCACGCAAACATAACGAAAGGGTAACATTTCAGGATGAATTCATTAGATATTAATGAAGAAAGCCACCCGAATAACTTAGATGGCTTTCTTTAGTAGCTGAAAGCTAAACTTAGGTATCTTTTTCAAGGCTTTGTAACGCCCCAAATGCAGGACGTGCAGCATTACTTGCATCAACCAGACTGAAGAAGCAAGCTTCCCCATCTCCTGCAGCACACCCGTTGAGGTTGTATAGGAACATACCTGCGACATAGCCTAAATCGCGCCCTTCTTCAAAGGCTTGAGTGATATATATTGCTTGCTCTTCTTGACTGGTGTAAGTCAACCATTCAAACCCACCTGGCGGATTCGTTAAGTTAGCTCCTTCTGTTGTACCCCACCCAAATTGAGTTACGAATAATGGCATATCGTCAACATCATTACGTGTCATCACATCATTATAAAATTCAAGAATTTCGAGGAAGTATTGCAAGAATGATTCATAATGTGAGTCAACGCCGGGAGGCTGTGTACAACACTCAGCAGTAGGCGGTACAGCCGACGCACCAAAAATTGCACCGATACCATCACTATAATTTGCTGCTCCTGACAAAAGCATATTATTCAAAAATGTTCCTGTAGCGATAAAGTTATAGTTATCTGAAGACCCAACAGGAGCAAGCCCAGCAGTCAGTATTAATGCGCTCGGATCAGCTATCTTGACGGCATCATATCCAACTTCGAGTAGTTCAACATAATAAATCGCACCCAATTGAATTTCATCAGGGACGCCGTAATCACCATTTTCGCCAATCTCAGGTGGGTTTTCGTAAACAGGCACTGTCCAGTACTTCAACAAATTAGGCGATTTCCAGATTTCGTAAGCATCAACAACACCAGCGTAACGTGTTGCTAATTCGGTCATAAAAGCACCGAAAGTGGTAAAATCTTCAGGCGGTCCAGAATTGAGCTGCAGTAACTGGTTAAGTGTATATCCTGTCCGTGTCCATGCAGGAGCTTCATATACATTGAGTAAAATATTGACATCTAGTGTTTCAATAGCAGAAATTGCAACATCAAGTTCAGAAAAATCATACTCACCTTGCAAGGCTTCAATATCAGCCCATGACACATCTAACTTGACCCAATTTACACCAAGCTGTGACAGTTGACTAGTGATAGCGGAACTACCTGTCACGTTCGTATAAACCTGAATACCATATCCAAAATCTGCGCTCGCGGATGATTCATCAGCGCTATCACTTGTATCGGACCCATTAGTTTCGTCAGCATCGGCAGAGTCACCGGGTAGAATCAAGCGCTGTCCCGCGAAGATCAAATTGACATTTGCAATATTGTTCAGCGTTTGTAATACAGCCATTGTCGTGTTATTGGAAACTGCAATGCTATACAATGTATCCCCTGGTTGCACAACATAACTATCACCTGCGGCGGTTTCTGCATCAGACTCATCTGATACATCATCAGTTGGCTCTTCAGTGGCTTCGGCTGCTAGCTCTTCAGTTGGCTCAGGTGTAGTTACAACTACCACCTCACCATCAACTGGTAGAACAAGTTGTTGACCTGTAAAAATCAGTGCTGGATTGGTGATATTATTTAACTGAGACAAGACATCAACCGTTGTTCCATTGTTGACTGCAATACGATATAGTGTGTCCCCAGCTCTTACAACATATGTACCATCACCAGCGACAGGTTCATCTTCTAACTCTGTCTCTTCAGTTGGCTCCGAGGCTGGTTCCTCAGTAACTTCAGGTGCTGGTGTTGCCGTTTCTTCGACAACTTCTTGGGTTGCTTCCGGTGCAGGTTCTTCAGTAGCTTCTTGAGCATACGCCAAGCCACTAAGACTCCAGCTAAGTAATAATATACAAATAACCCATCTACTATAACGCATCACGAGACTCCTTTTAGCGTGATATTAAGTATAACAATACACTAAATGTTACACCGTTCGTTGCAATACCGCCAATTGTTACATGATATAATTTGTATGGTGTTTTGATTTGATAGAGAAATGGTAGACAAAATCTGATGCTTAATCGTTCACCATATGCCATCATAATCGGAGTTGGATTTAGTATAGCAGTCGTAGTCGGTTTATGGCTTGCCTTACAAGTTTCAGCAGGTAATAACTTGCTTGATCTCATTGGCATTGCATTACTCGGATTTGTACCGTCGGCTCTACTAGTTGGTTTTGGGGCATATAAGTATATTCAAGCAGACCAAGAACCCGATGACATACCAGATGTGGATGTTTGGCATCAACGAGAGCTAATAGATCTATTGCATCAACATAGTGCAATTTCTATTTCCGATGTGGCAAAAAAACTTGACATCAGTGAACAAGATGTAAAAGATGCAATCCGCCAATTATTAGAGTTAGGTATCTTCACAGGTGATATTGATTGGGATAATGATATGTTATACTCGCAAAAAACTAATAAATTATCGTAAAAAATGGCTGTATCCCCCCAAGAATTGGGGAATTACTCAGCGAGAAATTCCAATATCATTACAATAGTGATAAATGAGAAGCAAAGGATACAATAAATGAGCGAACTCTACGATAAAATTGTCAACCAACGTGGAAGTTTAGAACGTCTCGTCGCAAAAATCCCGGGTTTCCGTGGATACCAAGAAGGTGCAGCGCGCCGACAAGCTGACACTATGATTCGTGATCATGTTGCAGGCGAAGTTGACGAATTAGTACGCAAGTTTACCCGTCTAGAAAAACGTATACTAGATGGTGGTGGGCTTAAGTACATGTCAAAAACCCGTGAAGTCAAGAGTAAAATGCAGGCATATCGTGACCGTATCAAAACAGCTCCACCAAAGTGGTCAGGAATGTTTGCGCAAGTTAAAGTCACCAACGAAGACCTTGAAAAAATCTACGCCTTCGATGAAGCACAGATGCGCTATGTCGAAGATATGGCTGTAAAAATTGAAGCTATTGAAAATGCTTTCAAGGCAGATGTCGATATTGAAGACGCATTGTATGATCTTGAAGACAAAGCGGCTGAAGCTAATGAAGCCTTTCAAATGCGCGACGATGTGTTGCTCGATTTGGATCGAAAATAACTATCTTAATGTAAAAACCTAAGTGAGGAGAAATTTTTCATGCCACGTATTATTGATGTAATTGACCATACCAATGTCATGCCTGATGAGTTTACCTATCGTGAGCCACAAGCGGGTAGCGGTGATTGGCGGATGGGTTCCCAAGTAATTGTGAACGAAAGCCAAATGGCTGTTTTCGTACGCGGTGGTAAAGCACTTGATGGTCTTGGTCCCGGTCGCCACACCTTATCCGTGGCAAACCTACCTATTCTATCGGGCTTAATCGGTTTGGCAACCAGTGGTCGCACCCCATTTACAGCTGATTTGTACTTCGTCAATCTCAAAGATATGCCGTCCATTGGTTGGGGAACCAATCCAGGAATTCCACTGGAAACACCGGGCAAAGGCATGGGCGCTGTCTTGCTCAAAACATACGGTACGATGAACATCGCTATTGCAGAGCCACAACGCTTTGTTACAAAATTTGGTGTTGGTCGTCCAATTATTCGTGTTGGAGAAATTAAGCAAAATCTCCAGACTAAACTCATGGGTGACCTAACAGAAATGCTCATGCGTTCCGGTGCTGCAAGTATTCCACAGGCCAATTCTTTCCTCAGCGACATTGAGGGTGGTGTTCTTACCAAACTCAGTGCATCTTTTGAAGAAGAATTTGGTATCCGTATCAACTCCTTCGACGCAAACCCATTCACAGCACAAGCGATTCCAGTTGATGAATTGATGAACTATGTTGACCTCGAAATGTATGAACGTGTAAAACGGATGCAAATTGCAGAAACTGCTGCAGCTAATGAAGGCCTCGGCGGTGGACTTGCAGGTCTTGGCGTTGGTGCAGGTGTTGGTCAAAGCATTGGTGCGACTATGAATCCCGCAGCAAATGAAGCTGCAAATATGCAACAACAAATGATGCAACAACAGATGATGCAACAACAACAAATGATGCAACAAATGATGCAAATGATGAACAATCAAAATCAGGGAGGGCAACAACAGGCTCCCCCACCACAACCTCAGCAACAAGCGCCAGCTGCTGCAAGTGGTACGCCAACAACCCGTGAAGAAATTCAAGGTGCGATTGACGCTTTGGATGTTCGCTTTATGAATGGTGAAATTTCTGAATCCATCTATGAACGGTTGTTGGGAAAGTGGCAAACTAAACTTGACGCACTTGGCTAGACAAAGCTAACAATGCTTAAATTAAAGGCACACTCAACGGTGTGTCTTTTTGATTACGGCATAGAAATCGTTGCTAGAGGATAATTATCATCATCTAAATTAGTAAATAAACGCATGTTATTTTCGGGATTGTACCATCCTACAAGGATTTGATAATCACCCGTTAGTAAGGACTCAGCAGGTAGATAATAAACATCACGGTAAACTGTTCCAATTTGCCACAATGCTGAATCTAAACGACCATTTTGAGGAAACTGATCGTCTTGTGCCCATAATGGACTTCCCGTATCAGGATTGATGCCCCCCACAAGATGAACAAAAGATTTGATAGATATGTTAGTTTGTGTCAGTGGTCGCCAATAAAGCCACAAAGCGATTTCGCCTGTTGGCAAAGGTTTTTCAAACACTTCAAAGCCCACTAATTCAACAACATCATCAAATTGAATAAGAGGCTCAACAAATTGTGTCCCGTCAATGTCCCAATTTTTATATTGTCGGATTCCCAAACCGGATGCATTTGATAGCCGCACCAATTGCATATTTTCGTTTGCCCATGTTTCAACCACATCTGCATTCTGCCAGTCTGGTATCGCATTCGACACAACATAAATACTATCGTAGCTTGTTCGCAGATCATCAAGGAGGGTCACAATTTCATTTGCTGGTTGAATTGGTGAAGCAGGTAATCCTCTGTCATCTGCCACACCAGAATAATAATAGCTAAACGCAGGATCTAGCGATAATTGAATTACAAGATCATCATCGTCAACATTCATATTTAAGAACTCGCCTAATTCATCCCAAGCTGGAGCTTTGCGTAAATCGGAATTAGTAAAGTAATTTTGCAATGTAATCGCAGATATAATGAACCATGGGGACACCAGAATAAGCACCTGACCTGCTCGCGGTATCGGTATTCGCTTATGAAAGTAATGTGTAAAACTAAAAGCGCCTAAAATCAACACAGATATAAACGCGGGAACCGTTACGAGAACATAACGAGGGTGAAAAATACTGATTCGTGTTGATGCAATCCCAAGTAATATCAGCGGGATGAAGATCAGTAACATCAACAACAAACCAATAGATCGCTTAATGTAAAATAGAAGAACCAGTCCAATAAACACCATTAGACAAAGCGGTATCCATAACTGAGATAGCTCAATAGGGATTGTGTCACCGAATACAAGTGTAGGAATAAATCGCGTCAAGTAATCTGGAGCAGAAAATGCTTCAACATTGCCTCCATAACCACCACCACCCAATAAATCTCCTTGCAGTACTAGAAATCCAAATAATACAGCAACAACGATAACAGTTTGTAAAGCTAAAAATCGAAAAATAAATTGTCGATTACGATAGTATCGGAGCAACATAAACAAACCTAATGCACCGATTATGAGTAATTCAGTGTAAAAGGTAAATGTAGTAACTGTTGCTAAAATACCATAGAGAGCCCAATCAATCGTTGAATCGTTTTCCCTGGGATTTAACCGTACGCCCAGCCACAATGTCGTAGCACTCAAACCTGCCCATAGTGCATAATTACGAAAGTCTTGACTATGCCAGACTTCAAATGGATGTATAGCAAACATAAAAGCAGCAATCACAGCGATATTGCGGGCCGATCTTCCCATCAGGCTTATAATCAGCGCATACATGGCTGGAATACCAATTAGGTTGCCGAGTACCCCAAGCATCCGCAGAGCAAATGGGGAATCTATCCCACCAATAATAAGATTCCAAATATGAAAAATCACATAGGTCAGAAGAGGGTGAGGTTCAATTGTAGCAATTTCCGCTAGAGATTGGTTGATTGGCATCTGCGCCCAATTTAACGCACTAAATGCCTCATCGCCACGTAATGGCACATGATCTAGGTTATATAATCGCAGGAAAAACCCTAGCAGAATTGCTAAGATCAGTAAAATGTAAGATTGTTTTTGAGACATTACTCGATTGTTGCTTGCTCAAATGCTTCAATCTGCTCATCAGTCAATGGCATTAAATCAGCATTCTTTTTGTTGCCTTCTTCGTCTGCCAGTTGGCGTTTAACATCACGCAGATAAGATTTAAGATTCGGTTTCCGCTTAGGATCAGCAAACAAGATTGGCACATCTGGCTGACCTTCTATTTCAATCTCAGCTTTAGAATCTACGAATACAATTAGTGGTTTGACTTCAACATCCGGCGCAATGTCATCCAATATGTCAGCGATATGCCCACGTGCGTATTCAGCTTCACGAAATGGTTTGCCGACCCCATCAAAACGCAGTGCTGAGAAAAATCGACTGATAACATGGCGACGACTCACAAATTTACCATCACGTACTGCAAATTTTTGATCATGCCAACGGGTAATGATAGCATATACACCTTGAGGGCAAATCAAAACATGACGTGCGGGAAAATGATAGTAATTATATAGGACACTTTTATTGCTTAAGCCTTTTAGCCCTTCTTCAATTGCGTCTTCAGGGCGAGGCACACGTGCCCACAAATTAGTCATCCTCACTGACACAATCGTCAATACAAATGCAATCGGCAAGATCGCTGCTTGTGCGAGAATCACCAAATTATCAGGGGTTTCACCTGTGATAAACGACGAGTTAATGAAGATAAAGCCGAGAATCAATGCACCAAATGTACCAAAGAATAGATACGTTGTTATCTGTCGATTTCGACGTGCTAGTTTCTTGTTGGTTACAGTACGCATTGATTCTCCTTAGCTATAGATTTATATGTTTTACAGCATCATCTTTATGGTTCAGATGTTGGTGCTGGTGTATTGGTCGGTACAGGCGTTGGTTTGGTTGGACAAGTTCGTCTACCATCAGGCAGTTCCAGAATATAGTCTGTAAACCATATATTGTCAAACTCATTTGTTTCTAGAATTTGGTCATCAAAATCGATACGTACTTGCAAACGATGTAGCTCGCCTACAAACGTATCCACATAAATCGGACCTTTTTCGATGGTGATCAAGTTACCCGGTCCCAAACGCGATGTCGCGATTTGATGTTCAATTGCTGCTGTTACTGTACCTGTACGTACATGAATATCTTCCACAATAAGTTTAACAAAGCCGGAATGTGTCGAGAACCATTCTTGACCTGTGTTAATTACAGGGATATATACAAGTGCAGGACGTGCACATTTCAATGGATGTGGGTCAACGATCGACCATCCAAGAGCGAGATTAACATTAGGTGGTGAACCTTCATTACGTGGCAAGAAGTATGACAGATAGCTCGCAGTTGTCACTTCAGCACAAACGAGATCATTAAAACGAACTGTTGGTAAAATATGCCATCTTTCAGGAATACCTCGTGCTTCACCAATAACAGCGATCTCAAGATCACCCGGTCTGATCCGCATACAATGAGTGACAGGTGTCGGCAAGACATTATTTGCCCCTTCAACGCGCTCGTCCTCAGAGATAAATCCTTCTAATTTGTATAAAACGCCAGCTCGTTGCAAATCAAGTATATTCCCCGATGGGTTAACAACTTCCACAGGTGCTTCAATTTCAGATGCTACATCACATCGAGTTGTAAACGAAAACGCTGAGGAGATGATTATATCCTGCGGATCAAAGAGCAATGTACCACAGAACGTATATGGTTCCATGATATTTGTATCTTGAGCTTGCTCCGCTACAATCTGCTGACCGATTGGTGCGCTGAACGCAATTTCGTTTGGCAATGCAGGTCGTAGCTCAGCACTAATACGCGCAACACCGCCCATATCAATCCCAACTGGTTCGCTGCCGTCGCTAGGTCCTAGTACCTCTGCACTAGCAAGCGCATTCACATCAAATGTTCCACCACTTGTCCATGCCCAGTATGTGAGTACTGATGTCCCAGATGAATCCGCATTAAAGCGAAAATCAACAGGTAGATAAAACCCAACCCAGACAACAGGTGAATTAATTACAACTGGCTCTGCAAGCAGGATACGATTATTACCACGTTGATTAATCTGTACTGTTTCTCGATAGAGTAATGTAGCATCAACCGGTGACCCACCATTCGGGTCTTCATAGATCAATATCTGAGTGTTAGCTCCGGTAACAGGTGTATCCACAGAGATACTTACCGCGTCCAAAACAATAGGAAGCGTTACACCTAATGGCGATAAATCAAAGCCATTCATGACAACTGATGGTTCGCCTTCCACAAAGAAAACAGAGTTGTCCGTGCCAGTGTTATTGCTCAGTATAATGTTTCCAGCTTGGGCTGGTAGTGATGCAAAAATGAGCATCATGCTAATGGTTAGAAGTAAAAAGACCTTCGTTTTCCATAATTTCCGCATAATATTTTTCCTGACGTATATCGAAAATTAATCCTCTGATGGGTATTGTAGGGTGCTTTTAGCAGATGGTCAAGCAATCATTACAAATGTTGCTTAGCCTAGTTTCTTATTCAACACACCGTTATAATGCCTTCGGTTTTAAGTTTACAGGATGTAATTGATGTTAGAGTTTGTTTTTGTGTTTCTCGTCCTTGTGCTAATCTTAGGCGCATATTGGACTATGGTGATATTTCCAAAACAACGTGAATTTCAGGTAAAGCAAAAGATTGTACGCTCATTACATGTTGGTGATGAAGTTGTCACATATGGTGGGATTGTCGGTAAAATCATTGATATTGACACTGATAGTGGCATATCGTATGTCGAGATTGCAGATGGTGTAAAAATCAAATTGCTAACCGTAGCCCTACAACAAGTGTTCGATGCCGATGAAATTGCATATAATGCGCAAATAGGCAGTCAAAATTCACAATCAACTAAACATGAAGAAAGCGTAACAACATAACATTCATTCAAATACTGGGAAAGGTGGGTGGCTATGAGCATTCATGCTCGATGGCTAATTTTTATTGTCGTCTTGACAATATTTTGCATATGGGTGGCAACACCGCCCGAATTTAAAGGTGTACAGACCGAAGCCTGTGCAACAGCATCCGAAGCTGAACAAGCAGGTTTGAAATGTACCGAAAATATTGAATTAGATTTCAATGGGGATGGTCAACTCGATTTCGCACTTAATATCACTCAGAGTTTAGGTCTTGATCTTGTTGGTGGGTTGCGAGTTCTACTGCAAGCTGATATTCCCGCAGCAAACTTTACAGTAGAAGATTTGTCAGAGACCGCTAATAATGTCTCCCGTCGTGTGAATGCACTCGGTCTGACAGAAGCAACTATTCAAGTACAGGGACGTAACCGTATTCTTGTTGAATTACCAGGTGTGCGTGACCCCGAGCAAGCAGTAGCAACCATCCAACAAACAGCCTTGCTTGAATTTGTGGACTTCGGTGGTCTTAGCCAACAGGTCTTAGGATTTGAAGGTGTCAAGATTGTTACAAGTGAGCAAGTCGAGTTACAACGCAATTCGACAGCAGAAGGCAGCGATGAAGATCCATTTGCAGATCGCCAAGCCCACCCAGTGACAGGACTCCCATTCGAGACAGTTATGACAGGTGCGGGTTTACAAGCAGCGAGCGCAGTTTTATCAGCTTCCCAAGGTACAGGTACACCTCAGTGGCTCATCAATTTCGAAATCAAACCAGAATTCCAAGATGTCTTTGGTAATTTCACAGCATCGCGTATAGGCGAGCCGATGGCGATTGTGCTTGATGGTGAGGTTCTATCAGCCCCTACAATTCAAGCAGCTCTGAGAGATGGTGGCGTTATCTCAGGACAATTTACAGAAGAAGAAGCCAATACACTAGCACTACAATTACGATCAGGTGCGTTACCAATTCCACTTCGTGTAGAAAGTACACAAGAAGTTGGTGCAACACTGGGTCAAGAATCAGTACGATTGAGTATCCAAGCAGGTGTAATTGGTGTCATTGTTGTGCTCGCATTCATGCTTATATATTATCGTTTACCAGGACTTGCAGCCGACTTCGCATTGATTGTGTTTATTTTCCTAAATATTGCTGTCTTCAAATTGCTACCAGTGACCTTGACACTACCTGCGATTACAGGATTCCTCATATCCATTGGTACGGCGGTTGATGGAAATATTCTCATATTTGAGCGTGTCAAAGAGGAATTACGTGATGGCTTGCCATTAGATGAAGCACTCAAAGCTGGCTTTGATCGTGCATGGACATCAATTCGTGATTCAAATCTCTCAACTATTATCATCTGTGCGATTCTATTTATGTTTGGGCAAACCCCCGGTGCGAGCATCGTTGCAGGTTTTGCTGTCACACTCGCGATTGGTCTGATCCTCAATCTGTTTACAGCGGTCATCGTTACACGCACATTCCTATACATCATCGTCGATGTATTCCGTAAACAAATTGAAAATAATCGCTCACTGCTGGGCGTATAATAGGGAGAAAATCTATGTTTAATATTGTTGAAAAACGTCGTCTATTCTTCTTCTTCTCAGCATGTGTGATTATCCCGGGTCTATTGGTGATGATCTACTCAACCGTGACCACTGGCGCACCTTTCCGCCTCAGCATCGACTTTCTCGGCGGTAGTATTTATGAATTGAAGTTCGAAGATGAAGGCGCGAGTGAAGATAATATTCGTGATGTTTTTTCTGCTATTGGTGATGAGAATGTCATCATTCAGCGGATTGGCAGCGTTGAAGATTATCAGTGGTCAATTCGTGCAGGATTTCATGATGCAACCGTAACAAATGATATTGTCGATCGTTTAAATGAGCTTTCAGTTCTAGATCGTGACAGTTTCCGTGTAGAAACAGTCTCAGCAACTATCGGGCAGGAAGTAACCCGTTCAGCTTTAGCAGCTGTTGCACTTGGTGCCTTAGTTATTACTGGGTTTATTGTTATTGCCTTCCGTCAAGTTCCTAACGCGTTACGCTATGGTATCTGTGCGATTGCGGCTATGGTTCATGATATTCTTATTGTTATGGGTATCATGTCACTGATGGGACTCATCCTTGGTTGGGAAATTGATGCATTATTCTTAACCGCGGTTCTCACGGTTGTAGGTTTCTCGGTACAAGATTCGATTGTCGTCTTCGATCGAATCCGTGAAAATATTCCAAAGCACCTCGGTGAACCATACGAGACAATCGTTAATCGTAGTATCTGGGAAACAATTCATCGTTCACTAGCAACACAACTCAATGCGTTTTTTATCATGATCGCGATCTTACTCTTTGGTGGTGAGACAGTTAAACAATTTATCGCGATTTTGTTCATTGGTCTGTTATCAGGTACATATTCCTCAATCTTTACAGCTGTTCCGCTCTTGGTCGCATGGGAAAAAGGTGAAATTCCATTCCTAAATAGCGGTTGGGAAGACGCTGACGATGATGATTATGCCACTGCAAAAGCATAATGTAAGCTATGATTGCCTTACGCTTTGACTCACACTTAGCCATAGAAAATGTGCCTACACCGGTTATCAAGACTGGTGAGGCACTTCTTGAAGTTCACCTCGCTGGAATTTGTAATACAGACATCGAAATTACCAAAGGATATATGGGCTTCACGGGGATACTTGGACATGAGTTTGTGGCCGAAGTCATCGAGGGGCCATCTGATTTTGTCGGTAAACGGGTCGTAGGGGAAATCAACGTCGCATCTGCACAGTGTGACTACTGTGATCGTAACATCAAATCTCACTGCCGTAATCGCACAACGGTCGGGATAGATCGTCATGATGGGGCCTTTGCAAATTACATGCGCTTAACCACACAAAATTTGCATATTGTTCCTAATAATGTCACCGACGAACAAGCCGTTTTCACAGAACCACTCGCTGCTGCGTGTAGAATCTTGGAACAAATCGACATCACATCAGATGACAATATAGTGGTTATTGGCGCAGGTAAGCTCGGTATGTTATGTGCGCAAGTACTAGCACAAACTGATGCGTCCCTATCAGTAATTGTGAGACACGATAAACAAGCCGAACTACTCCAAAAATGGGGTATAAAAGCTGTTAGAAGATCCGATTTGCAGGAATCAAGTGCAACTGTAGTAGTAGATTGTACAGGTAATGAGAGTGGATTTGCGGATGCACTCGATATAGTCCAACCATTAGGAAAAATTGTCCTCAAAAGTACATATGAAGGACAACCTAAAGCAGACTTGACACGCCTCGTGATTGATGAAATCACATTAGTGGGCAGTCGATGCGGACCATTTTCTAAAGCATTGGATTATTTGGAACAAGGATTGGTCGATGTAGACTCCATGATCGATGCAACCTACCCGCTTGAAGATGCACTTACGGCGATGGACTATGCTTCACAAAAAGGTGTTTTGAAGGTTCTGCTCAGGCCCTAATGCTATTTGTCTTCTTGACGAGGGATTGTAAACATAAACGTAGAGCCGACATCAAGTTGGCTTTGCAACCGAATACGCCCCCCATGTGCTTCAACAATTTGTTTACAGATCGCAAGACCAAGTCCGGTGCCCCGTGCCACATCATTTAATGCTGGTACACGGTAGAATTTTTGAAACATGTTTTTCTGATGTTCCTCGGAAATACCATAACCGGTATCACGCACAGATATTTGCAAAAACGGATGTTCGTATTCTTCTTCCGACATCGGTTCGACTTCTACAAAAATTTCCCCACCCTCACGATTATACTTAATCGCATTGGTCATCAAATTCAGTAGTACTTGTTTGATCTTACCCCGATCAGCAGCAGCATGAAAAATCTCTTCTTCAACATGCAGTGTAATATTCTTATCCTTTGCCTGCGGTGCGACAACTTCGGCACATTCCTGCAACAAATCTGTTAAATCAAAGTCGATCGACTTCAGAGATTCTCGCCCTGATTCCAAGCGTGCAACATCCAAAAAATCACTCGTCATTTCAATCAAACGATCTGTTTCTGAGCGCATACGTACGACAATGTTATCATGCTTATCTTCTGGCAAATCATCTCGTTGTAACAAAGTTGTACTTGCACGCAACGCTAGTAACGGTGTACGTAATTCGTGAACCATCTCAGAGATAAAATCACTCTGTTGGAAAAGGCGTGCGTTTTCAATAGCAATCCCAGCTTGACTTGCCAAAGTACGGGCAGTCATAATATCATCGTCATTAAAACGCTCATCACCGTATTTGTTGACCGCCTGCAATACACCTATGACTTTGTCATGTGTGCGCATAGGCACCCCAAGCATATTGCGCGTTTGGAAGTGAATTTCTTTATCAACTCCTTCAAAATGTTGGGGTTCGATTTCAATATTGTTGATAACACGCGGTTCGCCATGTGTCACAATCCAGCCGGCAACACTGCCTTCCATCGGAATAACAATATTTTCCATTTCATGCGGTTTAATGTTACTTGCAATCGTAAATCGAAGTTGCCCAGTTGCTTCATCAACCAACATAATTGAAGCAGCCTCTGTATGAATCAACTCGCGTGCAGCCGAGACAATTTTCCGCAATAATGACATTAGGTCAAACGTCGCATTAAGCTCAAGGCTGATTTCCATAATACGTTCATAATGATCGAGTAAGTCTCTACGACCCATATTCGAATTTGGATGATGTAATGTCACTCAACAGTCTCCAGTTGTTCAACAATAGCAGGTAGAACGTCTGCGACATCATCGCGAATGATGACATCGGCAATCTTATCAATTACAGTTGGTTCAAAGTTAATAATCATTATCTTTGCATTATTGCGATACGCAAGCACCGGTAATTCACTTGCAGGGTACACTTCTAATGATGAGCCAATAACAATCATTAAATCGCATTTTCGTGCTGAATCTTTGGCTAGTTGAACCTGTTTGTAAGGCAATTGTTCCCCAAACAGAATAACATCAGGTTTAAGTACTCCACGACATTTCGGACAACGTGGGATATTGCCTGTTTTCAACACATCATCAATGATCTGCTCGCCATCATATTTTCCAAAACAATGAACACATGTTGCCTCACGCATATGCCCGTGTAACTCATATACTTTTGAGCTACCAGCACGTGTATGAAGCATATCAATATTCTGTGTAATTATACTATCTAGCTTACCGATACGCTCCAACGTTACAAGTGAGGTATGTGCTGGGTTTGGTTTTGCATGCATTGTTTTTATAGCTAATGGACGCACCCAATCAAAGAAGCCCTTAGGATTCTGTCGAAATCCATAAATACTTGCCACTTCCATTGGATCACTGTTTTCCCATAACCCAGATGATTCACTACGAAAATCTGGAATTCCAGAGGGGGTGCTAATACCTGCACCCGTGAACGCCACAATTCTATTGGCAGATTGAACCAATTCTGCGGCTTGTTTTATACGTTTGGCATCCATCTATAAAAATTAAGTCCTAATAATTACAGAGCAGTTTAACCTGTCAATGATTTAATCCGTGTTTTGACTTCTTCTGCCAGTTTAACAATTTGGCTTGAAACAACAGCTGTCGGTTGTAGCAAAGTCATCGGCATGCTATTTTCCGTCGCCTGAAATGCAAGTTCCGGTGCAGCTGCAATAATTGCTTTAATATCGAGTCCAACAACATCTTCGACTTGTTGCCAAGGCGTCTGCAAGCTGGATTGACTCCGGTTCATCACAACAAGGTTAATACGCCCAGCCCCACCTACTGAACTAATTTCATGAATGAGTTCGCGTGCCATTGTCAAAGTTGCCGAGTTTGGCTCAACAATAACAATCAATTTATCCATTTCTTTCTGCAAACGCGCTGTTACTTGGTCATAACCATAACCGAGGTCAAAAAATGCTGGACGACCTAACTCTCGTAGTACGCTAATCGTAGCAATTGCAGAGTCAATTTCAAAATTTTGTTGCGCTTCTAATGGGCGAGCCGATGATACAAGTGCACGTAACCCTGTTTGGTGTTGGATTAGATGACCTTCTACCATGTCTGCATTAATCTCACTAGCGGGCATTTGCAGAACTTTGTGCATCCCCTGTGATCGCCCAAAGCCAAGCAATAAACCCATTGTTCCGACACCCTGACGGAAATCAGCTAAAACAGGTTGACTTTGCTCATCATTAAGCAATGCCGCCGCTAGATTAATTGTCAAGGTTGTCGTACCCACACCACCTTTAGACCCAAGCACACCAATCGCTAGACCACGATTAGCTTTCTTTGTCCGTTGTTGTGCTTCACTACGCGCCAAAATTGCCCGTACACGCGAAGCCAACTCAGCAGGATGCGTTGGTTTGGTTAAATAATCATCCGCACCACCCTCAAATGCAACCACCTTGTCATCAATTAAAGTCTTCGCCGTGAACATAATCGTTGGAATATCTTTTGTATTGGCACTCCCTTTAAGTTGCTTGAGTACATCAATACCACTTAAATCAGGCATCATCCAATCAAGAATAATTAAGTCAGGACGTTCTGCGTCGGCTTTGGCTAGTGCCTGTTTCCCCGAATTTGCCGCGACTACCGTATAGCCGTGACGTTGAAGCATCAATCCAATGAGCTTCAAGCTATCCACATCATCATCTACAATTAAGATTTTTTCCGCCATATGCCTTCGTCGCCGTATAATGGAATAAACAAAAAGATTAACGAAAGTCTAGCATGAAAGAATTAGCGGTGCAAGCAAACAGATGAAAGAGTTTGTAATGATTGTGTATCTATAGACCTAGAATACACAATCATTTTAGGTTTAATGGCGAAAATGCCGTGTACCCGTAAACACCATTGCTAATCCATATTCATTTGCAGTCTCAATAACCTGTGAGTCACGAATAGAACCACCGGGTTGTATAATAGACGTGACACCCACTTTAGCAGCTTCCTCAATACCATCAGGGAATGGGAAGAAGGCATCTGATGCTAAGACTGCACCGTTAGCTTTATCTCCAGCCTTTTCAACTGCCAATTTAACAGAATCTACGCGACTTGGTAATCCACCGCCGATACCAACTGTTGCTTTATTTTGTACAAGTACAATAGCATTAGATTTTACATGCTGGACAACCTGCCACGCAAAACGAAGAGACTCTAACTCATCAGTCAATGGGACACGATTAGATACTGTCTTCATACTAACACTATCTGGGTCTCCCATATCATAGCGTTGAATTAATAAACCGCGCATCACACTACGAATATCCAAACCATTTCCATCGAATGATTGTGGCATTTGCAAAATGCGGCAGTTTTTACGCTTTTCAGTCAGCAAAGACACAGCATCTGAATTAAACGATGGCGCAGCAATTGCTTCGACAAACAATGACCCTAATCCATTTACAAATACTTCATCCACAGTTTGGTTAACAGCAACAATACCACCAAATGCAGACAAAGAGTCTGATGCCAGGGCTTGAGGGAATGCCTCTTGTATAGATGAAGCACTTGCAATCCCTGTTGGGTTAAGATGCTTGACGATAACAACACTCGGTTCAACAAAACTACTGACTGCCCGCCAAGCCGCATCAACATCAAGAATATTGTTATATGATAATTGTTTACCTCCCATTTGCTTTGCACCCAATGGAGAGGCATCATTGCTACGGGAGTAATATCCAGCAACTTGATGCGGGTTTTCACCATAACGTAATTCTTGTGTTTGCTGAACACTGATCGAGATAGTCTTAGGTAAGTTATCATCTTGTAAAACTGGAGATTCTGTATCACTCAAATACGCGTGGATTGCCGTGTCATAATCACGGGTGTGTCCAAAGGCTTTAACAGCAAGTTCACGGCGAAAACTCATATCAATCTGACCGGTAGCCCGAATTTCAGCAATCACCCGAGAATAATCAGCAACATCACAAATCGTCGTCACTCTCAAAAAGTTCTTAGCAGATGCACGCAACAGAGCGACACCACCAATATCAATTTTCTCGATTGCGTCTTGTAAGCTAATCCCAGCTTGCCCAACAGTTTCAGTAAAGGGATATAAATTACATACCACCATGTTTATTGGAGCAAACCCAAACTTGGCCAACTCTTGCATATCGTCATCGCGATCTCGTGCCAGAATCCCACCATGTATTGCGGGGTGTAACGTCTTAACACGTCCACCGAGCATCTCAGCCTGCCCTGTCAGTTGTTCGACACCTGTAACAGTGAGTCCCGCATCTAAGAGCGTCTTTTGTGTACCGCCACTCGCTACAATCTCCCATCCCATTTCGGAAAGAGCAGATGCAAATTCCAAAATACCTGTTTTATCCGATACACTAAATAATGCTCTTGGCATAAGATTTCCTCTAATTTCCTAAACAAATCAATAATACAGCAGATTATAACGATCATAACGCCAAAACGCATGGGGTTTGATTGAGTAATTCAAGAGTAATTACATCGGGAGAATATATTCAGGGACAATCTGTAGTGTAACAAGTTGCCCTACTGCATAATTAGATTCTAAGGTGGTTACACGCAAAGGGAGTTTATCATCTATATGAATTACTACGTGGGAATGATCACCACGAAATACAACAGATTGGATTATTCCGTTGAATTCATTATTTGTCCGCATCTCAGATTTACTAATTGTAATACCCATTGGATGGACAAGTATTTCATCTGCATTAGAAAAATCATGAGGTGATATATCCATTAATCGTTTGATCACCGAGGAATCACCTTTGGGAAAACTATTTGATAATCCTAGAAACCGTGCGACAAAAGCTGTTTTCGGAGACTCATAAACCTGCTGAGGTGTATCGATTTGTTCAATTCGCCCCGAATTCATAACTGCAATTCGGTCAGCAATTGAGAATGCCTCTTTTTGATCATGTGTTACATAAATAGCGGTCAATCCAACAGATCGGATCGTATCACGTAGTTCCACAATTAATTGATCACGCAATAATGCATCTAATGACCCTAACGGTTCATCTAGCATCAATAATCTGGGGTTAGGAGCTAGACTACGCGCCAATGCCACACGTTGTTTCTGACCACCAGAGAGCATGTTCACATCACGTTTTTCGAACCCAACTAAACCAACCTGCTCTAAAATAGATGTAACCTGCTTCTTAATATCTTGTTTTTGTTTTCCTCTACGCTTCAGCCCATAGGCAATATTCTCAGCAACGGACATATGTGGGAATAATGCAAAATCTTGGAACATTAATCCAAAATCACGTTCGTTGACAGGAACATCACCAACATCTTTTCCATCCAATAACACTTTTCCGGTGTAGCCCTTCTCTAAGCCAGTAATAATACGTAGTAGAGTTGTTTTGCCACAGCCACTTGGACCCAATAAGCAAATAATTTCCCCATCATTTACTTCGAGTGATACATTCTTTACTGCATTAAAATCACCATATGAATATGATATATTTTTCAAGCTTAACATTAAAACTCACCGACTCCAGCAACACGTATACGTTCGATCAGCACGAAACCACTACCACACACGCACATCAGTAAAACACTCATCGCTAAGGCTTGACCATATGAAGACAATCCAGGATCCCCAATTAACCGAAAAATGACAATCGGCATTGTGATTGATTCACGCTGCGCGACGAATAAAGATGCACCAAATTCCCCCATACTCACAGTAAACGCAAAGGTCGCACCAACAGCTAATCCTCGCCCAAGTAATGGAAAATCAATCGTTCGCAGCACATTATATGGATTAGCACCTAAAACCTGTGCAGCTTCACGTAAGTTATTGGGTATAGCCCTCAATGCAGGTAGAACACTACGAATAACAAATGGCAATGCAACCAATGTGTGAGAAATTGGGATAATCAGCCACGAAGATCGTAAGTTAAGAGGAGATTCATCTAATGCAATGATAAACCCAAAACCAAGTGTGACCGCACTTGTAGCGAGTGGTAACATAAATATCGGGTCTAAAGCTTTAGCAAAACGGCCTCGATAATTAATCAGATACGCAGAGATAATTCCTAATATGAGAGCAACAATAGTTGTAATTCCGGCATAACGCAGAGAATTCCAGATCGACTCTAATGGTGAAATAAATAATAAAGAGCCACGTGATGACTCGGATAGCGCTTGATAATTAATTAGAGTTATTTCGCCATTGATTAAAATAGATCGCAAAATTAGGGCAATTAACGGTGTAAACAATAGAAAGACAATAAAACCAACAGCGAACCTAACACTCCACATTTCAGTCTTTGTTATCGGTTGACGAGCAATTGTTCGCGCACCTTTTATTGATGTTTGTACTTGCCGTTGTAATCTTGTGTAAACGATCATCATAACAAACATAAAGCCGATTTGAACAATTGATAATGCACCTGCTAAGGGCAGGTTAAAGATATTCACAGCCTGATAGTAAATTTGAACTTCAAGCGTTGAAAACCTTATGCCACCAAGGATAAGTACAACCCCAAAACTGGTAAATGTAAAGATAAACACGAGAATTGATGCAGACAAAATTGCTGGACGTAACAACGGTATACGAATATCTCGCCAGATATGTAATTCACTAGCACCCAAAGTACGCGCGACTTCCTCTGTTTCTGTGCCTATACTTGACCAATAACTCACAATCAATCGTAACGCAATCGCGTAGTTATAAAATACATGAACAATTAGAATAATGGCTAATGTTCGCTCAAGTTGAATCGGGCTATAATCCAATGTAAATAAGCTAATCAAAACATCGTTAAGCAATCCACGTTGCCCAATTAACGACATGAATGCAATTGCAACAACAACTGTCGGCAGAACAAAAGGAAGGGTCGCAAGCGACAATAATAGTGACTTACCACGGAATTGGTAACGTGTTAATACAAAGGCGCATGGTAATACCAATCCAATCGTAAATATCGTAGAGAGTAATGCCTGATAAATTGTGAAGAGTAACGTCTCAATATAGTAATCGGACGTAAAGAGCCTTACAAAGCCGGATATATCAACATTGCCATCAGACCTTAAACTAACATCTAAAATTGAGAGAAGCGGATAAAAGAAAAATAGGCCAAGAAAAACAAGTGGTACGAGATAAACACCGTACCACCAACGGTTCAAATATCGCATTAGCGAAGCATCACCTCAGTCCATGCTTGAATCCAATCTTCGCGATTTTCTTCAATCATTGCATAGTCTACGGTTGCAGGGTTTTCGGTGATTTGAGAATATTCGACAAAAATTTCCGGCAATTCAATATCTTCAACCACAGGATATACAAACATATTTAACGGCATATCAGCTTGGAATGTGTCACTCAACATGAAGTCAATAAACATCTGTGCACCATCAGGATTATTCGCCCCATCAAGAACACCAGCAAACTCGATTTGGCGGAAGCACATGTTATCACCAACAATCGCCCCTGTCACAGCATCTTCTGGTGCAGGGTCACTAAATAAAAATTCTACTGGCGGGCTACTAGCATAGCTAACAACTAACGGACGAGTTCCTGTATCACGCCCCGGCGCACTAAACTCGCCGTAATAGGCTTCTGTCCATCCATCAACTACCAACACGCCATTATCACTTAGGTCAGACCAGTATTCCAAAAATGTATAATCACCTTCTGTACCAAACTCAGCAACTGTTGCTAACATAAACGCAAGCCCTGGTGAGGATGTTGCAGGGTTCTGTACAACAAGCAAGTCTGCATATGCTTCATCTGCTAAGTCTGAAAGACTTTCCGGCAAATCGAGGTCATTATCTTCGAAATATGCAACATCATAATTCAAACAAACATCACCGAAATCAATTGGTGTCACATTATAATCAGGATCTAACAGCACATCTTCAATTACATTTTCAAGTGCAGGTGATTCATAAGGGGTGAATATTTCAGCATTCAGTGCACGGCTCAAAAAGGTGTTATCTATACCGAATAATACATCACCTAATGGATTGTTTTTACTCAAAATGGATTGATTGACAATTTGACCAGCATCACCGGCTCGTAAGATTTCAACTGCAATACCAGTTTCCTCTTCAAATTGTTCGAGAACATCTTCACTAACTGCAAAACTATCATGCGTTACGACCACGACTGTATCATCTTGTGCAATAGATAGTACGTTAGATAGTATTAAAATGGTAACTAAGATAAGAATACGATGTTTCATTATATTGTTCCTCAAGCTTCTGTATATAAATATGTGACTTGAGGAGACCTTTGCTAAACTGAAACCACCCCTGTTGGGGTGTATACAGGGGTGGCTGAATCAGAGTATTACAGACATCCCTACGCCAGCATTATCTGGTTCAGGTTGGTGGGTCGGTGTGGCATTTTCACACCCTCTCAGTCTACTTGCGTAAACTCCCCAAGTCCTATTCTATGTATTTTCTTTATGATTATACCTTGAAATCAGTGTTATAGCAACGTGTTTTCTGTGCTATTCGTGAACAAATTTTGAGAGATATTGTTCAAATTCACCTGAATTGCATGCTTCGACATACTTTAGTATCTCACTACCATTAACACCATAACGCGGGTAACAACTTGTCGGTTTTGCACCATCTGCGATGTGTACAACCATGTTACAACCTGGATATGGCAAAATTACACCATCGGTTGTCGGGTGTAAGTCGTCAACAATTTCTTCTACTGTTGCAATAACTATATCAGCTACATAGACTAGTTCCATATCAATACCCAAATTATTATTGATAAGAACATTTCCATGTCTATCACCAGCTAACCCATGAATAATAGCAACATCACACGGTATAGCTGGGAATGCAATCAGGTCTTCATCTGTGTAAGGATCTACTATTGTCTTTACATCAGGTCGCAAATCCGGCAAATCGGTCCCAATCCATGCGCGAGATGGCATAAATCCAATACCTGAAATCTGAGCGCGAATTCCCATAACGATACTTGCTTCAGTTTCTTCAATGACTTCAATTTCTCGGGATTGCGCCATTTTTGTAAACATTGGCCCCAAACCAAATGCCTCTAAGCCAAAATAAGCAGATCGCACCGATTTAACACAGCCTGCACCGACCAAAATATCAGATTCAATACCACCTGTAAAACTTAGTAAACTCAAGTTTTTAGGTAGATTTTCTCTAGAAAGTAGACCTCTTACAAATCCCATCGGACGACGGTAGAGTGTCATTCCACCAAGGGCGATTGTCATATTATCTTGAATAACATTGACTGCATTCGAAAGTGTAACATACGGTTTATTCATATTGATTGACTATTTCTAACATATCTCGGTAATGTGGGCTGGAACGCAATATTGCAACATCCATAGCTGTTCCAAGTGCTTGGGCTGGAATATAGTGATAATGCTCTTGGAATTTTGCGTCATTAAAAATACTGTACCACATTGCTTCATAATGTGGGAAAGGCATATAAAGCCAGTCTGGTTGAATATCTACTAGTAGGTATTCAGCAGAAAATCCATTATGTGCCATCTGTGGGTCATTTAATCCAGCTAGATCAATAATCGTTTTACGTGGATTCATTACTCCAGGTAATCCAATCTCAGTTGTGGCAATTACAATATTATCGTTCAGTGTTGATAAAGTATCTAGTTTATACCATATATCAGTATACAAAGCGTCATAAGACGTTTGTAAATCAAATCGTCCAATACTATTCACTGGAATTTCAGAAGGTTTGATGAAGTTCACGAATGTTGTGACAATTGGTAACGGGTTAACAAACACAAACAGCAATAATACAGGAACAAATAATTTTTTGTGTGGGTAAAATTGAATAACTTCAACGATATTGATCGATAACCGTTTCAATAACAATGGAATTACTTTTAAGCTTAATAAAATCAATATTGGTAAAAGCGGATAATAAAATCGTTGCGAAAAACCCATTACGGGAACAACAAAATAAAGTTGGTATAGAGTAAATCCTAATAATCCAATAACTAGCCCCATCCCCTGATATTCTTTCTTTAGAACTATGAAAATACAACTAGCAAAAGCTAATAAAACAAAATAGGGATATGAACTTATAAAATCAAATAGGAATTGCTGAGAGGTGTTCGTATAATAATTATAAAACGCTGCGCCATATAAATCAGTACTTTTTGCATAAAATGGTAATGGAAAAATATCGCCGAAATAAAGCATGTTCTCTAATAGTATAAACACTAGCATAGCTAAAAAACTAAAGAGCAGTTTTCTAAATTGACTATGCGAAAATCGCAATATAATCATTGAAGCCACAATTAACAGTATATCGGGTCGAATCCACAAAAATAGCCCACCGAATATACCAATTAAGATGTATCTTTCAGATGAATATAATAATAAGAGCCACAATGTCAGCATAAGCAAAGCAAACATTGTATCCATGCCACTTGTTAAATGCGTCGTAATATGTTCACCAGCAACAACAGACGAAATCGACACTAGTACAATACTGAGGGCAACGTGAATCTTGTTCGGTAATATGACAAAGCAAAGCCTAATCATCGCGATAAATGCAAGTGCACCGCATATTAAGCTGGCTAGTAACATAACAACCGCAGGTTGTGTGGGAAAAAGTAAACGCAATGGTATGACTACAATAAGATATGCTAGTGATGTTAATCCATACGTCGGGGTATCATTAGGATTCCATGTTATTTGTCCAGAATTAAGCAGATTATCAGCATAGCGCACAAAAAAATAAGCATCATCCCAAACACTTATACTTGATAAACGTTGAAAAAGCATCAAAGCAAAAAGAATACTACAAATCGTAAGGAGTGGTATAACAACAACAGCAATGTAACGACGCAGAATCACGGGGTAAATCTACATTTCATTTAATTTTTTCTGGTCTTTTTTAGTCATCTTCAATACCACAAGACGATAAGATTCATCTATCATCTCTTCAATTTCATCATCTGGTATCGAGCCATCTACAGTCACCGTATTCCAATGCCGCTTATTGAGGTGATAACCCGGTTGCACAGCGTCATAATTTTCACGCAGCACCTCCGCAAAATCAGGGTCGCACTTCAAACTAATACGAACTGGATCGTCAAGGGGTAGGATTGCATACATTTTGCCAAGCACCTTATACACAGCTGCATCTGGCCCAAATGGGAATGTCTCTTCTGTGGCTGTTTTAATCATCATATAAGCCTTCACATCTTCGCGACTTAACATTTAGTTACGTGCCTCCGTCATTCGTTTTGCTAAATCTTTGAGATAATCCGATTTCTCGCAGCGTTCGCGCCAGCCGTGGGGAATCGCTTCTAAACCAAGATATGCACCAGAGATACCACCGGCAATCGAAGCAATAGAATCACTGTCCCCATTAGTGTTCGCACCTCTTCTAATACAATCGAGATAGTTATCTGGATACTTCAATACACAATATAGAGCAAGCGCAACAGCTTCTTCACCTACCCACCCCTCACCAATGTGGTCGAGTGCATATTCTTCACTCCCCCATGATAGAGCATGCCCAACCTTTCGAATCGCTTGATGAAATTCATCACGCATATCAGCAGTGAACTCGACAACTTTGGTCATCCATTGATTCGGTGAAACACCATCAAGCGCAAGTTTAATTATATAAGCCGCACCGACGCTAGCGGCTTTTGCAGTTTGGTGTCTATGTGTGATCATGCCACTACTCAATGCAACTTGTCGTAGCTTTCCTTCATCGTGTTGATACAAGTATCCAATTGTTGCAACTCTCATAGCAGATCCACAGCCTTTGGAATGTGCTAATCCAGACAAATGCCATGGCATTCCTTCTTTAAAACGTTGTACACCTTGCATGCATGTTACACCAGGTGCACGGTTATTCTCTGCACTATATGACCATTCAACAAACCGTTTGCCAACTGCGTTCATTTGGTCGTCTAATGAAGCATTCAACCCAGCATCTAATAATCCTTCGGTCAATGCAATCGTCATCTGTGTATCGTCTGTATATAGTGCAGGATCCGGCAAATCTTGAATCCCTTTTTCACCATATTGCGATTTAATTGCATTGAGTGATCCAAACTCGGTTAGACGACCTAGTGCATCACCCAGTGCTAAGCCGAATACAATGGCTTCTGCTTGCTCGAGAGACATTATAGTATTATAAATCCCATATCATTTTACACTTTGATAACAGAATTATCTGTCAGTCTGGTATCATAAAAACTTAGATAATTTGTATATCCTGCTTAATTGTGGTTCACAATTACGCAATATCATCATGATACCGTATACTGTAAAAGTAATGTAGTGAAGTTACCAGAGTTTGGAGTTACTCAATGAAATGGTTGAGATCGTTAATCAATAGCGCACAAATCAGTTATCCTGTGCTTTTATCTATTACTGTATTTATGGTCGGTTTTGTAGCTGGCAATGTCTCGATGTTAAGCCCATCGAATGCACAGGGACGTGTTGCACTAAGTGACACCGATGAAGCGTTCGAACCGTTTTGGGATGCATTTTCAATCGTAGAATCACGATATGTTGACCCTGTCGATGTCGAAATTCTCGTGAATGGTGCAATTGATGGTATGGTCGCAGCACTCGATGATGAGCATAGTGGATATATTCGCCCTGAGCTATATGAAACCACAACTGATTTTTCAGGTGAATTCTCAGGTATTGGTGTGACAATCCGCACCTTACAAGACACAGGTGAAATCGAGGTTGTAACCGTCATTCCAAACTCCCCTGCTGAAGGCGTTGGGGTTCAAGCTGGTGACATTTTCTTTGAAGTTGACGGCGATAGTGTTGTCGGTATGACCCAAGCAGAATTGGTCACTATTGTCCCTGGTCCACGTGGTACATCAGTCAACATCACATTCAAACGCGATGATGAGCTCGTTAATTATGATATTGTCCGTGATGTCTTCGAGATCCCAAATGTCACATATGAAATTGTCGGTGATAATATCGCACATATTACTATGTTAGATTTCAACGCAGTCTCTCGCTCGCAACTCGATGATGCGTTAGAAGCATTAGACATCAATAATACAAATGGTCTCATCTTTGATATGCGTGGCAACCCCGGTGGTACATTATCGAGCGCGATTCAGATTGGTAGTGCATTCATTGAAGATGGTGTGTTGCTTCGTCAAGTATCGCGTGACCAATCAGAAGAAATTACACGAACAGATGGTGATTTCGCAAACGTTACAGTTCCAATCGTTGTACTTGTCGACGAAACCAGTGCAAGTGCATCTGAAGTAATCGCAGGCGCAATGCAAGATTATGAAGTCGCGACCATTATTGGTGAAACCACATTTGGCAAGGGCACTGTCCAGAACATTCCACAGCTATCTAATGGTGGTGGTCTTCGTATTACGATCAAACGTTGGTTAACCCCTAATGGTGCTTGGATTCATCAGCAAGGTATCACACCAGATATTATTGTGGAGTGGAATCCTGAAACAGTTGAAGATCTGGAAAATGATATTCAATTAGAAGAAGCAATCAACTTCATCGAATCACTCGGCAACTAAGTGGCAAATCACTCGTATATAAAATGAGGTATATTGTGTATACCTCATTTTTTCGCTAGTCATTGCACAGTGCAAGTGATATACTGTGCAAGTTTTGAGATGCTATTTTAAGGAGATACAACAATGGCTGTTGCTTTACAACTTTCTTCCATCGTTATTTCTATCCTTATGATTATCCTTATTTTGCTACAGGTCAAAGGTGGTGCATTGGGTAATTTATTAGGTGGGGATGCAGGCGGTGGTATTGCAAGAACACGGCGCGGTCTGGAGAAAACCCTCTTCCGCATCACCGTATTTTTGTGCATTACATTCCTCGGAATCTCACTCTTTGCTGTGGTTGCAACCAGTTAGTTCAAAGATTCAGTAGAGACAATCCGAACAATTGCGTGTACATATAAGGGTGTTTTGCAACACAAGCAGAACACCTTTTTAATTTCTTGACACTGAGGGATATGTATGTTTCGTGGATTCCGCTGGCAACTTATTGCATTCATTATTGCGATTCTGCTGTTTGGTATTGGTTTAGTGTATCGTTCTAGTATTCCAACACCTCAGTTACCAACCAACACGCCTGTTGTACCAACAGAATCTCCGACAGCAACATCAACACCTATCCCAACAGACGTACCCTTACCTACTCCATTTCCCGAAACACCTGTCGCACAATTATCAGAGACAACCAATGGATCGGCCCCCATTACAACATATCGTGAGGGAATGGTCGGAACGATCCAACGATTAAACCCCATTTTTGCTCATTTAAATCCTGTTGATACTGATATCGCTAGTCTTATTTTTGAAGGATTAATGAGAACCAACGAATTTGGTGAGCCTGTTTTAAATCTGGCTAGTGATCTTGTTATTTCAAATGATGGCTTAGAGTATGTTTTCACATTGCGCAGTGATGTGCTCTGGCAGAATGGCATGCCGTTTGTCGCTGATGATGTGCTCTATACAATGTCGCTCCTAAGCTCATCAGATTATGAAGCCTACTCACCAACTGGACGATTCTGGCAAACAGTCGAAACTCAGAAATTAGCAGACAATCTCATCCGTTTTCGCCTCACTCAACCGTTGGGTAGCTTTACCTCATTTTTAACTGTTGGCATTTTACCGGAGCATGCACTACGTGGCACTTCGGTAAATCAACTCGCAACACACCCTTTCAATCTCGCACCAATTGGTACAGGTGCGTATCAACTTGGAAGCTTAAAATCCAGGACAGGCGACCGCATTGATGAAATCAATCTACAGTTTTCACCTAACTATGCCCAACGTATCGAAGCACAAACAGGCTATCTCTATCGGGATTTATCATTCCGGTTATTCAATACAGCGCAAGATGCAATCCAAGCCTATACATCAGGTACACTTGATGCTCTAGCCAATGTCGCGCCGCGTAGTGAGCTGATTTTCTTACCAGATAGTCAAATCCATACACAGGTTGAAACAGATGTAACGATCCTCATATTTAATTGGGAAGCCGATGATCGTCAGGTATTTGCTGACCGGCGCATCCGACAGGCGTTGTCGTTTGGTCTTAATCAGCAGGAAATTGTCGAGCGACATACAGTTAACGATGCGACATTTGCAGATAGCCCTCTCATACCAAATGGGTGGACATATCAACCTAATGAGAATTGGTCAATTTTCGATATGACCCAAGCAACCCAATTTATAGACGCATCAAGTATTGAGCCACCTGCCCCTGTATCAGATACAGAGACAGAACAACCTGTTGATAATGGGTCGTTATATACCTTTAGTATCTTGATCGAAAATGTTGCTCCAATGTCAGCAATCGCCAATGATATTGCGGCGCAGTGGAGGCAACTCGGTTTCGATGTATCAGTAGATGAAGTCAGTTCCGATGTGTTTAATGCTCGTATCAACAGTGGTGAATTTCAATCAGCAATCGCAACTTTACCCATCGGTATCGATCCTGATGTGTATCGATTCTGGCATCCGGGGCAAGCTGAGGGTGGCCAAAATTATGGTAATGTCAACAATAATGAAGTTGCAGAACTACTAGAAATTGCTCGACGTGATAATAATGGGCTAAATCGCACCACAGTCTATCAACAATTTCAAACACGCTTTGCAGAGCAAGCAATTGCAATCCCACTCTATTATCCTCTATACACACTCGTAACACGCGACACAATCAGTGGGATTCAGTTAGGTTTCCTTGGTACATCAGCTGACCGTTTCCGTAATATCAAGGATTGGCAACCGATAACCTTAGCAGGCTAAATCGCGTTTTCTTGAGCGATAATATTACGAAGTAAATCTTTACGTGCATGTCCACCTAAAGTCTCTAATTTGCGGGTATTGAGTGGGTCAATTTCTTCACGTAATAGCCGAATGTCTTCTATATCAGGTGGTGTAGTTTCAGTTAAATCTTCAGCAATAAGCAAATCAAACCCAGTTTTGCGCTTGATTTTGTCAAGTTTTACATTTGGATGAATCGTTGTCAAACGCATGCGTCCATCTACCCAATCAAATTGCCCAAGGTCGGTAATCATATAATGTGGACCACTACCATGTTTGCGATGTGGCACATGTCCCATCCCGCTAATAAAGTCGATTTTTTCAGCAAATGTTACACGCGAGTGACGTGGAACATACAAAAAGGTGTCTTCATATTGTGGTGTCACATCAGGGATGCCTCCACTGCCCGGTAAGCGCATACGCGGTTTATGATAGTCTTTACCGAAGGCAATGTTATTGAAGTTTCCATTTGCATCGACTTGTGCAGGGCGGAAAAACTCCTTTGGACGATATTTAGGCAGAATATCAGCAGCCCCAACAGCAAACCCAAGGTGGATGAGCCCCTTACCCACCCAAACATCCTCAATATTAGAGATACCTAATGGTCCCCAATCTTGCACTAAAGCCTGACCAATCGCAGATGTAAACCGTGCAGTTGGCGCATGACGAATTTTGCCTAAGATCAATCCAGCAGATACTAGCGGTGTATTGATACCCTGCGCCCAAACATCCCCGTCTTGTACCTGACGGGAAATACACACACTGATTAATTCATCAATCGTATAGTCTTCAGCGATTGTCATCTGGTCATCCTATCCAAACACAAATATGATATTCAAGCGTATCGGATAGTCTCCATTTCAGCAAGAATCTATTTGCCATCCATTCGCACAATGACTGGTTTGAATTCCCCAATTACCTCAACCAAGTCGCTCTGAGCATTGATAACATCTTCAATCTGTTTATATGCCTGCGGAGATTCATCTAAATCACCACCTATTAAGGTAATTCCACGTTCTTTAAGGTATTTGTTGCGCATCGTTTTGGTAATAGACTTTTTAGCGGCAGATCGGCTGAGAACACGCCCCGCACCATGCGATGCTGAGTTAACAGATTCATTATTACCTTTGCCACGTACAACAAAACCAGAATCACCCATTGACCCAGGGATAATCCCAAGCACGCCTTTACCAGCTGGTGTTGCACCTTTACGATGAACAATTACATCCTTTATTTCGCCATCAATTTCAACAGTTTCTCTCCAAGCGAAGTTATGATGATTTTCGATGACAACAGCGGGTTTCTTTTTGATTGCTTTCGCTAGTCTAGAATGAATTACTTCGTGGTTAGCAGACGCATAGCGCCCTGCTAATTCCATCGACAACCAGTATTCACGCCCCATATCCCAATCGAGAGGCAGCCAAGCGAGGTGCTGAACCGATTTATCCAGATTAGGATGATAATCGCGCGCAATCTTCGAATAGCGGTCTGCAATCTGATAACCCATACCGCGAGACCCACTATGTGATAGCAACGCAAGATAATCACCGGCTTTCAAACCAAATGTCTCATCATCCCCTGACATTGTAAAGGATCCCCATTCAACAAAGTGATTACCCGATCCACTTGTTCCAAGTTGACTACATGCTTTGTTTTGGAGAGACTTGAGAAAACCTGTCTCTTTCCAAGCAGGGTCGTCCATCACAGGATGATCCGGCAATTTATTACCTCTCCAATTTTTACCTGCACCAAATAATGTGTGTTCTGTGAGAGCTTTCTTGAAGCGATCTTTTTGTTGCTTGATAATATGGGGCTTAATCGGGAAAATCGTCATTCGCATCCTGCAAGCAATATCAACACCCACAGCATATGGGATTACTGCTCCTTCAGTCGCCAGTACGCCACCGATTGGCAGCCCATAGCCGATATGTGCATCAGGCATCAACGCACCTGTAATGGCAATCGGCAACTTAGTTGCATTATCCATCTGCTCAAAAGAGCCTTTATCAATATGCTCTTTGCCCCAAACTGAATAAGGAACAGAATGTTTGCGTAAGGTATTATCCATTTTGAACCTTTAAAAACCTTTAAAAATCAAAATAAAGTATAATGACACTTTTAAAATTTTCAAGTCTAAAAGATTTGTTACAACCTAACGTTAACTTGCTATGGCACTTAGTTGTGTTACAATCATTTCATAATCGCAATCATAGACAAATCTCAGATAGGAGTAATCAATGTCTGTCGTCCCCATCCTTAGCCAAGCAGACATTTTCGAAGAATTAAGCAAAACACAGCTCGAATTGATTGGATCAATTTGTCAAGAACGTCACTACCAAGCTGATGATGTGCTTTTTGAAGAAAATACACCCGGTGATGAAATGTATATTATCGCCAGTGGCGAAGTTCAAATTCAAGTCGATCCATCCCTTATTGATGATACAGATAGCACTGGTTCTATTACTATTGCAACCCTCAGACGGGGTCAATCATTTGGTGAGGTAGCTCTTGTAGATGAAGGTTTACGTTCGGCTAGTGCACGTTGTTCACAGCAGGATACCCATCTTATTGTAATACCCCGTGATAAACTCATGCTCTTGTGTGATACCTATCCACAACTTGGCTATCGTTTGATGCGGAATCTTGCAGCTGACCTTGCAATGAAGATTCGCCATACAGACTTACAAGTACGCGAACAAATTACGTGGAATAAAGATAAGTAAGCTAGTTCACTCATTTGATTTCAATAAGGGCTGGTATGACCAGTCCTTTTGTATTTAGACTATTGAGCTACATATTTATCTACAATCTCCTGAGCCAAAGCAATCACACCATCGTTCAGTTCTCTTGGTTCTATAACCTCAACGGACGTTCCCAACCCTAACACGCTGGTTCGTGCTTCTTCAAATACAGTATAAGTAACTTGCAACACATACCATTCCGTACTTCGCTCTAAGACCTTATATCGCCCTGGCATCATGTGTTGAAAATAGATCATGGCATCTGGTCTTGCACGAAGTCGAACAGGATATTCGGGTACACGACGATTAAACTGTTCCGAAGCATCACGCCAATATTCAACAATATTGAACTGGCTATCACGTTCAAACTGCTCATTCAATATTACGACATCATTGATACGCGCTACACGGTATGTGCGCATCTGTTCTCTACCCGTATCAACCCCGACTAAATACCATCGCCCTGATTTATACACTAGGCTATAGGGATGAAGCATCAACTCTTTTTGATCCCCTTCCCATGTTTCGTATTCAACAGATATAACTGTATCATTCCAAACTGCTTCCTTTAATTTCGGTAATGTAGGATAACTATCTTTCCCTTCATACCAACTCGATGGATCAAGATACAGTCTTTGTTGCATCTGGCGAGTTTGTTGTTGAAATCGTTCTGGTAAAAGTGACAATAATTTCAAGATTGCATTATCTGCCACAGATTCGATACCAAGGTCAGATAAAAGTGTTGTCGAACCGGTATACAATAGGGTCTGTAATTCAGAATCTGTGAACCAGTTGAGTCCAACTCGATATGTCTCTTCGATGAAACATCCCCCATCCGGTCCAGTCTTGGTATACACTGGAATCCCTGCCAAACTTAATGCATCTATATCGCGGTATATTGTTCGTTCAGTCACCCCAAGTGTTTCTGCAAGTGTTTTAGCTTTTACATGCCTCTGCTTTTGCAGTAACAACACAATGGATAGTAATCGATCAGCGCGCATGACTTTTCCTTCAATTTGACTCGTTTTCAAATTGTAGCATTAATTCCTGACAATAGATGTCAAGAATAGGCTTTAGAGTATAGAAAACAGATAAGGAGCAAACAGTTATGAGCAACCTCGATATGAAGAAAGATCTCAAACATCTATATGCACCATCTTCGAAACACGTGAGTATAGTTGATATTGCACCCATGAATTATTTAATGATTGATGGTGAAGGGAATCCGAACACAGCAGAACAATATCAAGAGGCAGTTGTCGCTATATATAAGCTAGCTTATGGTATTAGAGCAATTTGCAAAGATAATGGAAACAAGTTTACTGTCATGCCATTAGAGGGTTTATGGGAAATCAAAGGTCAAGAAGCTCCGCCAAATGACTTTAATATCACGTTGGCAGATAAAGACTTGTTTAAGTGGACATTGATGATTCTACAACCCGATTTTGTAACAAAAGCTATCATGGAGCAGGCACGCGACATTGTGATGAAAAAGAAGGATTCACCACCCTCTATAGCTGATGTACGATTTGAAGCATATCATGAAGGCGAGGCCGTGCAGATTCTGCATATCGGTAGTTATGATGATGAAACTGAAAATGTAGCCAAACTTCACCACTACATTGATAACAATGGTTGGACATTAGGCAAACGTCACCACGAAATCTATCTCAATGACCCACGTAAAGTCGATCCATCCAAACTCAAGACGGTCATTCGCCAACCCTTCAAACGCTAATCCTGAAAACAAAAAGTTGTGCTAGATGATCGCTCTAGCACAACTCTCAAAGTTATTGCTATTAGGTAATTTAGTCAGCTTTAACTAAGCGAACGAATTTCCGTTTCCCAACTTGCAACACAGCTGGCAAATCATCGGGTGTAATTTTAGCTTGAATTTGATCCACTTTCTCATCATTGAGGCGAACACCAGCTTGCTGGATTAGGCGTTTGGCTTCGCCACGGCTACCAACCATCTTCAGCCGAACTAGAACATCGCGGATTTCTTCTTCTTCGGAAAGCATTTCCTCAGGTATATCATCAGGGATACCACTACCACCGCGGAATACTTCGTCCCAGCGTTCTTGTGATTCTTTCGCGTCCTCTGGGCTATAGAAAATACTCACAATTTCACGGGCTAGGTTCATTTTGGTTTCATTTGGGTGGACTTCACCAGAGGCAATTTTTGCTTCAAGCTCTTCCACTTGAGGAGTCAACCATCCCAAAATCAATTTATGATAGATGCCCATAGTTTTATCAGGCAAGCTCATCACTTTACCAAACATGTCCCAAGGTTCGGATAGTAGAGGTATATGATTACCCAAACTTTTACTCATCTTAATTTCGCCATCGGTACCGGGTAAGCTTTCGCCCATGATGACGGCAATTTGCGGCTTTTGCCCTAAGCCCGTTTGCAATTTACGACCAGCAACAAGGATATTAAACAACTGATCTTGACCACCTACTTGGACATCAGCTTCCTGTGCAACTGCATCATAAGCTTGCATTAGCGCATAGAAAAATTCATGCAAGTAGATTGCTTTACCTTCATCAATCCGCTTAGCAAAATTTTCACGCACAAGGAATTGTTGTACTGTAAAATTACTTGCCAGGCGGATAATATCAGCGAAATCTAGTGGTGATAACCACTCATCATTACGGCGAACACGGGTTTTATCTTTGTCAAGAATCTTGAATGCCTGTTCAGCATAGGTCTGTGCATTATCCTCGACTTTTTTCATGGTCAGTTGGTCACGCGCTGAGTCTTTATCTGACGGGTCACCAATTAAACTGGTAAATGTCCCAACAAGGAAAGTCACATCGTGTCCAAAATCTTGAAATTGTCGCAGTTTGCGCATCGTAATGGTATGACCGAGGTGCAAATCTGAGGTACGCGGGTCATAACCACAATACACACGTAATGGTCGACCTTCTTTTTCGCATTCAATCAAGCGTTCACGTAATTCCTTTTTCATGCTTTCAAATGTTTCAGGGTCGCCATATGCCGCGCCTGACATCAAAACCTCGACTTGTTCATCAATCGTTGCCATAATTTATTCCTATATAAATTCTGTAATCTGCAAAACGCCATGAGTATACCATAATGACACGCCCTTGTTCAGTATATGAAACTGTCGCTATAATTTCTCACGGTTTATGTTATAATCTTATCATATTGAACCCTTTTGAACCACTATAAACTTTACATCTAACACGAATTAGAGATTCAAATAGAGGAAAACTCGCATGGAACAGATGACCAGCACACAGGCAAGACAAGCATTCTTAGATTTTTTTGAGGAGATGGGACACAAACCCATCGCATCATCCTCTCTTGTCCCAGCAAATGACCCCACCCTGCTGTTCACCAATGCGGGCATGGTGCAGTTTAAGGATGTTTTTCTAGGGCTCGACAAACGTGATTACAATCGAGCAACAACATCACAGAAATGTATGCGTGTCAGTGGTAAACATAATGATCTTGAAAATGTTGGACCGTCACCACGCCATCATACATTTTTTGAGATGCTTGGTAATTTCAGCTTTGGGGATTACTTCAAACGCGATGCTATCAAATATGCATATACAATTTTGACAGAAGTCTACAAATTACCAACTGATCGCCTCGTTTATACAGTTTATGAAAACGATGATGAAGCTTATGATTTCTGGGTCAAAGATGTTGGTGTCGATCCCAAACGAGTTGCTCGCATGGGTCCATCAACGAACTTCTGGCAAATGGCAGATACAGGTCCATGTGGTCCAACCTCTGAAATTCATTGGGACAAAACCCCAGAAGATGGTGAAGATAGTATTATTCCGCTTCTGATCGAAGAAGATGACCGCTTCCTCGAAATATGGAATCTAGTTTTCATGCAATTTAATCGTCAACAAGCTGACCCAGATCACACAGGACAATGGGACGAGCCATTACCAGCCCCAGGTGTCGATACAGGCATGGGCCTTGAGCGTATTGTCGCTGTCTTACAAGGTGCAAATGCTAATTATGAAACCGATCTATTTATGCCGATTATTGAACGTACCCAAGAGCTGACAGGTGAATCTGATGAAGAACGCGATGCTAACATTGTGCCTTATCGCGTTATTGCCGATCACGTCCGCGCTGCTGTATTCTTGGTGAATGATGGTGTGCTACCCGGTGCAAAAGGTCGTGCAGCAATTCCACGTCTTGTAATACGCCGTGCAGCACGTTTTGGCACAAAATTGGGATTCAACGAACCATTTTTGGCTAAGGTTGCCGATGCTGTCATTGATGTTATGGGCGAGCACTACACCGAGTTAGTCGAACAAGCAGAAAATATCAAGCAGATTATAACGCTAGAAGAAGAACGTTTCCACCGTACTATGGAACGTGGTTTGACTGAGCTAGAAGATATGCTCAATGAGTTAAACGATGGTGGAGAATTATCAGGCGAACATGCATTTTACTTGAAAGCTACGCTCGGTTTACCGATTCAGGTTACAAAAGATATTGCTGAAGAACGTGGTTATACAGTCGATGAAGCAGGATTTGAAGAAGCTGAAGCTGAACATGCACGTATTAGTGGCGGTGGTCAGGCTATGGGTGAAATTGAATCCGGAGAACTATACAATCAAATCATGAAAGATTTACAAGCTGATGGAAAAATCAGTGATGATGGGGTTGCATATAATCCATACAGTAATGAGCTGGCAGAGTCAACCGTATTGTATTTGATTCAGGACGGTACACCAGTTGAAGGTGTTCTCGTCGGAGATAAAATAGAGATCGTACTTGATAAAACACATTTCTATGTTGAATCCGGTGGTCAAGTTAGTGACACCGGTACAATTAGTGGCGACGATTGGGTGATCGAAGTTGAAAGTATGAAAAAGCCTGTTAATGGCATGATTGTCCATGTCGGTGAAGTGGTTGAAGGAAATCCAAAGCTTGGAGATTCAGTTACAGCACAGGTTGACGTATCACGTCGCACGAACATCACGCGTAATCACACAGCTACGCACCTACTCCATGCAGCTCTCCGCAATAACTTAGGCACACATGTTCAACAAAAGGGCTCATTGGTGGCACCAGATCGTCTACGGTTTGACTTCTCACATCATGAAAAAGTAACTGATGAAGAGCTTGCAACAGTTACAGCAGAGATTAATCGTGCAATACTCAAAAATTATCATGTTCGCTCCGAACAAAAGTCACAAGAACAAGCGCGTGAAGAGGGCGCAATGGCATTATTTGGAGAAAAATACGGTGATGTTGTCCGTACTGTGGTTATTGAAGCAAACGATGATCGATACAGCTACGAACTCTGTGGTGGGGTTCATGTTAGCGAGACAGCCGAAATCGGTACATTTGTCTTCACAAACGAGGGTAGTGTCAGCGCAGGCATTCGCCGTGTTGAAGCTCTGACCGGACAAGCAGCAGTTGATTATATTCAAGACAAGCTCGAAACACTTGGATTAATCGCTTCGAATTTAGGTACAACACAAGATCAAGCCGTCAACCGCATCACAGCAATTCAATACGAGTTGAGCTCAACACGCCGTGAAGTTGAAAATCTGCAACGAAAACTAGCTAAATTCAACTTTGATGAAATGATTGAAACACAACTAGAATCAATCAACGGAAAACAAGCCCTTCTAGCACAATTAGAAGGTGTACCAATGGACACAATGCGTGAGATGACCGATTGGTTCCGCACCAAAGTAGATAACGGTGTGATGGTGCTCGCAAGCGACGTTAATGGTAAGCCACAAATCATTGTTGCTGTATCAGATGCACTTGTAAAAGATGGCATTAAAGCAGGTAATCTCATCAAGCCGATTGCACAAGTTGTTGGTGGCGGTGGTGGTGGTCGTCCCCAAATGGCACAGGCAGGCGGTCGTGATAGTTCAAAAATTGCTGAAGCACTCGATAAAGCACGTGAGTTAATCACAGAAGCATAAATCCCCAAAATGACGTATTATAGTCAAGTGTGGGTTCACTCCAGCCCGCACTTGATATTTAGCTAAAATTTGTGGGACTATGGCAAAACAGATCGAATATGTTCAATTAGATACCAATGATGATGTCGTGACAGTTAAGGATCGACTATCATTCATACGTGGTCGCCGTGTACTATTAATTTGGCCAGAAGACGGCACAACCCTCACGCGTAAGCTCGATTTAATTCTTGTACAACGCGAAGCAGACCGACGCGCAATTCAATTGGCTTTAGTCACCCACGATACAGAAGTTATTGCTCACGCAAAAGAACTCAATATCAGCACATTTGAAACGATTCGAAGTAGTGAACGCAGTCGATGGAAACGTGGGCGTAAAAAAGTATTTATGCCACGGTATCACAAACCAAGCCATGAACCAGAGCCCGAAGAATTAAAGCCTGTTGCTAGCCGAGTTGCAAAACGTGATAAAAGACGTTCACAAGCTCGCTATTTGATTGAGCGTCTTGTCGTATTAGTCATATTACTAGGGGTTATTCTAACAACAGCCTACATTGCCCTACCCAGTGCAATTGTCACTGTGACATTACGAGGAGAAGAAATTTCAACAACGGTCAACATTACTGCCGATACAACTGTACAATCAGTTGATATTGCCAATCAAGTCATTCCGGCACAAGTTATACGTGTAACAGTCGAGACAACAGCTAGTATCCCAACAACTGGAATTCAAACGCTTGATAGTGCACCTGCAACTGGGATTGTCACATTCACGAATCAGACAGACACAGCCGTTGATATTCCAGCTAATACCACATTGAGCACGAGTGCTGGGATTCCGATCTTATTTCGCACGATTAGTTCAACAACAGTTCCATCAGGCATAGGTGAACGTGTTGATGTAAATATTGAAGCAGCACAAGCTTCATTAGGTGGCATCGGGAATGTTGAAGCTGGTATGATTAACTCTACTGTTGGTCCACTAGGAGATGCAGTAAGTGTGATTAATCTTGTCCCGACATCTGGGGGCGAAAATCGCAGTGTAACAGTTGTCGCTGATGGTGACATGCTTAATCTACTAAACAGTGTCAGAGTTCAGCTACAGTCGCTTGCGTATACAGAGATCCAAACCCGCATCACAGATAACCAACTGATTATCATCGAGTCTATCCGTATCGAAGAAGAGCGAAACGATTGGACAACTTATTCACATGACATCGGAGATGTGACAGATGAGTTATCGCTCACATTGCGAGCTGTTGTGTCAGCAATGGTAGTCGATGATCGCTTTGGGCAGCAAATTACCCTTGCACAATTATCCGCACAAATTCCAGCAGGTAAAAGCCTTCAGCCAGACTCTATAACATACACACGTGGCCCTATTGTTAGCCAGCAATCCTCAACAAATGTTACATTTGCTGCAACTAGCACTGCCGAAGTTATCCAACAGTTTGATACAAACGCATTAGGTGAGCAATTAGCAGGCCAAAGTATCGACGATGCACAGCGGGTTCTTGCCTCGCAATTAGATATTCAGCCTGATGAGCCACCACAAATTATCATCTCACCGGATGGCTTTTCTCAGATGCCAATTTTGCCAATTCGGATAGAAGTACAAATTAAGGAAATACCATGATTGGACGACTCATAGGCATTGATCATGGGATTAAACGGATCGGAATAGCAGTTAGTGATGGTATGGGTATCAGCGCGCGTGAACTTACTATCGTTAACCGTACAACGCGTGAAGCAGACTTTACGAGACTCAATGAAATTGCTAGACAAGAACATGCTATCGGCTTTGTCATTGGCATCCCTGAAAACCCAAATGCGCCGGATAATGTACACACACAAGCAGATACTGTTAGAGTCTGGATAGAACGCTTCCGCGAATCAACAGATTTACCCATCGCAACAGTTAGTGAATATCTCACTAGCGAAGAAGCACGCCAAATTGCCATCGAAAAGAAACGTAAACCACAAGATCCAATCGATGATCTTGCCGCTCGAATTATTTTGCAATCGTTTCTTGATGCACTGAGCTACGGTTCAGCTACGTTTCCCCCATTATCAGATGAAGATTCAGAATAATCCGCTATACTTGTGGCACATCTCATTTAAGAATTTCGTGATTTTTTGACTGTAAAAATATTGATCGAGTCGTTATAGTTTCCATCTGTTTTAAATAGTGAGATACAAAACATGCCAGATTTACATGATACTCAACCGAGTCGTAGTAATATCAATCTGCACTATGACCAAGGGCTACAAGCCCCACCAAAGATATTATTCTGGGGAATGATTCTTTTCTTCTTTATGGTTGTTGGTGGTTTATTTGCAGGCATCTTTGGATTTCGTGAAGTTCTACAACCCGCTCAACAACAGCGTGTAATAGACCAAATCCCGTTAATGCGTGCATTCCTTGAGCCAACCCCCGAAGGTGGTGTCTTTCCAACCATCGCACCAGCAGAAAATGATGGTGATGCGATGTCACTACTTGATATGCCACTCGATATACCTAATCCAACCCCAACCCAAAGTTCATCCGCCGAAGCAGTTATTGAAGTAACTGAAGACATACAACCTACTATTCAACCTACTCAAACAGCCGTCGCAACAGCAACTTCTGAGCCTACCCTTGAGCCAGAAATTGTTGAGACCGAAGAAACTGCTGGAGAAGTAATTCCAGTTGCAACATCTGTGCCTGAAGTTGTCAGTAGTGAAGTCGTAGCATCACCAGTAGACAATACTGAAGAGGTTTCCTCTATTCCACCATCAGCCCGTATTTTTGGTATTCGGCATGAACAGCAACGTTGGAATAATTGTGGGCCTGCCAATATCACAATGGCTCTCAGCTACTATGGATGGCAAGATGACCAAACCGTCGCGGCAGATTTTCTCAAGCCAAATCGTGAAGACAAGAATGTAAGCCCACATGAACTCGTCGAATTTGTCGAAGAAGAAACCGCAGTCAAAGCAATTGCAAGAATGGGTGGCGATATCGATTTACTAAAAGTTCTCATCGCTAACGAATTCCCAGTGATTATTGAAACAGGTGCAATGTTCGAAGCATATGACTGGATCGGGCATTACCGTACAGTTGTATCTTATGATGACGTATTTCAGATTTTCTATTTCTACGATAGCTTCTTAGGTATCGGTGATAGTGCGCAAGGTGTCACAGAAACGTATGAAAATGTGGATAAAGATTGGCAAGCCTTCAATCGGACATTTATTGTCGTTTATGATCCCCAACGCGAAGGATTACTCCGCAGTTTACTTGACAGCCATTGGACAGCAGATCAAGCAGCCGAAGTTGCATTTGATGTTGCACAACAAGAAGCTCGTATGGAGCCACAAAACCCATTTGCATGGTTCAACATGGGCACATCACTGGTTGAGCTTGGACGCTATCAAGAAGCGGCAACAGCATTCGATCAAGCACAGCGTAATAAATTGCCGTGGCGGATGATGTGGTATCAGTTTGGTCCATTCGAAGCATATTATGAGACAGGTCGTTATGATGATGTCTTAAGCCTTGTACAAATTAACCTCACGAACGCTGAAGAACTCGAAGAAACCTATTATTGGCGCGGACGCGTGCAAGAAGCACAAGGACAACCTGAACAAGCCGCAGTCTCTTATCGTCGTGCTCTGGGCTTTAATCCAAATTATGAAGAGGCACGTGAGGCTTTAGATAGTCTATAAAGGCACATAATATGACGGTCGTAGACACCACACAACAAGATGAAAAACGCAAGAGAAATCAGCAGATTGCACGCTCTACCTTGACAGTAATGATTGCTTTTGGCATTGCGAAGGTGATCAGCCTTGCACAGACTGTCATCATTGCACAGGTATTTGGTGTCGGTAGAGAGCTTGATGCTTATGTAGCCGCCAATCGCATCCCGGAATTGATCGTTATCCTGATTTCAGGCGGTGCACTTACCCATGCGTTTATTCCAATCTTTAGTGGGTTTCTAGCCCGTGATGATAAAGACGGTGCTTGGCGATTATCAAGCAACCTCATCAACACAATTCTGACCGTTGCTCTATCCTTAAGCATAATCGTATTTTTAGTTGCGCCATGGCTAGTTCCAAACGTTGTCGCACCCGGTTTTGATGCGGAAACCACCCAGAACACTGTCGACATGATGCGGATTCTACTCATTAGTACCATAATCTTTTCAATCAGTGGTATTTTTAGCGGGATTCTGAATTCGCACAAACATTTTCTGCTACCCGCCATTGCCCCGATTATGTTTGATGTCGGCATCTTGATTGGTGTTATTTTTCTGTTACCCCCATTTGGTGTACACGGCATTGCAATTGGTGCAGTGCTTGGGTCTGCGATGCACTTTGGTGTTCAAATACCAGGGCTCATTCATTACAAGATGAAATGGAAAGTCGAACTGGGTTGGGACAATCCAGTTTTATGGCGGGTCATTCGGCTTATGCTCCCACGAATCGGTGGCTTGGGTGTATTTAGCTTAAACTTTCTAGTCATGAACAATATCGCATCGCGACTTAGCGTTGGGTCTGTCAGTGCATTGGATTGGGGTTGGCGATTGATGCAAATCCCACAAACGCTTCTTGGAACAGCGATGGGTATCGTGATATTCCCGACACTTGCTGCATTGAGTGAGGTTGGTGATACTGTTGGCAAACGATCAGCAATGTCTGGAGCGTTACGCTTCATTTTGGTGACCAGTATTCCTTCCGCCATTGGTCTAATTGTTTTAGGTCAACCGCTTATCAGCCTACTCGAACGTGGCGCATTTGATTCATCAGCATCAGCGCTAGTTTATAGCACGCTGAGTATGTTCACACTCGGTCTGATTGTTCACTCTGCTCTCGAAATTGTCGCCCGTAGTTTTTATGCCGATAAAGATACCCTAACACCCTTATTTGCAGCACTCGGTGGCGCACTGATCAATTTTGTTTTTGCGATCATTCTAAGTGATGTCCAAACCGTTGATGCACATAACTCACTCAATATTCTAATTCGAAGTCTACCAGTTACAGGACATTTGCCAGAAATCGGCAATGTCAGTGGATTAGCATTAGCCAATTCGTTAGGTGTGATGTTCGAAGTCTTAGTCCTACTCTATATCTTACGAACCCGCTGGAATGGTATACAAGAAAATTTACTCGCACAAACCGTTGTTAAAACCCTGATTGCAAGTTTGGTGATGGCAGGTGTTATCATTGTTGTTGACACATTCTGGCGCACACTAGGATTAGGTGACAGTCTCATCATGACGATTGCTCGCCTCGCTGTCGAAGGGATTATCGGATTCATCACCTTTATCATTGTAGCAATTGCACTTAAAATGCGAGAACTATCCGAATTGTGGCTGATGGTACGTCGCCAAACAACGTAAAGTAGTGACTTATGACCCTTAAAATCAAATATCTAACACTCGGTGCATTCCAAACAAATGCATATCTTATCGCAGATACTGACACCAAAAATGCAATTCTAATCGATCCAGTTGACAATGCTGATTCAATTCTAGAAGCGGCAAATGAAGACGAATGGACGATCAAACTGATCTTAGCAACCCATGCCCATCTAGATCATGTGCTTGCTAGTCAACCATTGAAAACGGCAACATCAGCACCATTTTATATCCATGAAGATTGTGTCGAGATTTTGAAACAAGTTCCTGCACAGGCAAAAATATTTGGTCTCAGTGTTGTACCAGCCCCAGCAGAGCCTGATCGCTTACTTACCAGTGAGTCTGAAATCATAGAACTCGACAGCATTAAACTTAAGACACTCTATACACCGGGGCACGCCGACGGACATATAAGCTTTTACATGGAAAATGAAAATATCCTCTTCAGTGGTGATTCCCTTTTTGCGGGTAGTATTGGACGAACAGATTTACCCGGTGGTGACTACAATTTGTTGATGAGGTCCATCTTCACTCAATTGATGGTATTAGATGATGACGTTCAAGTCCTACCCGGTCACATGCAACCTACGACAATTGGACGTGAACGCGTCGCCAATCCTTTTCTGCTATCCTATGATGGCGATGGCACGTAATATCTTTTTTATTCGCTCCATCTACTATTCAATACAAAACAACTGATCTAAGGCAATCATGCATATACTCACCCTATTTTTAGATGGTATTGGGCTTGGCGAAAATGATCCAGAGAAGAATCCTTTTGCAGTCGCTGACATGCCTACACTTCACGAGCTAACCAACGGTAAACGATGGTTAGCTGGTACTGGGCGGCAAGAGTCAGACCGAGCCATATTTATTCCAACAGACCCCCGACTTGATGTTGCTGGTCGTCCACAAAGTGGTACCGGACAAGCAACTATGTTAACAGGGTTAAATGTCCCCAAAATGATTGGACGTCATTACGGTCCAAAACCAGAGGCGCAAACTCGTGAAATTATCGCAGAACATAGCTATTTCAAAAAATTAGTAAAACATGACAAAAAAGCCCATCTATTGACAGCATATCCTCATGGCTTATTACACGATATTGAACGCGGGAAAACCTTACGATCAAGCATCCAGCAAGCTGCACACGAAAGTGGTAATCCACTCTTTACAGTTGAAGATGTTGTAGCGAAACGTGCGCTCACAGCAGAGTGGACAACAGATATGTGGCAGAAATATCTCAAGATTTCCGACGTACCAGAATATTCACCACGCGAAGCCGGACAAATTCTTGCGCGCGTATCACGGGATTATGATTTTGCCTTTCATTCTCATTGGTTCACCGATCGTGTTGGGCACCGTGGACCATTTACAAAAGGTGTTGAATTACTGGAAACATTTGACGCAGTTATGGCAGGAATTTTAGATGAATGGAATGATGACGAAGGTCTCATCATCGTAATAAGTGATCATGGAAATATGGAAGACCTTAGCGTACGACATCATACCGGAAATGACATTCCAACTCTGATTATTGGCAACCAAAAATCAGTATTTGCAGAAAATTATTCGGCTCTGACAGATTTTGTGCCAGCATGTGATAAGATACTGTTCGGTTTATAATTTTCATTATCATCCTGAAACGAGATCGCTGTGGACAGAAAACTCATTTTATCGATTGCCGCCATCATATTTGGACGGCTTGTTATCAATATCACAAAACGTTTTCCCTACCCGTTTGTGTCGGCGATTGCCACTAATTTTGGTGTGACTGCCGCTAGCATCCAAAATGTAATCGCTCTTAACAACGCAACAGGTTTGCTTAGCCCTGTTTTTGGCACCATGTCAGAGCGATACGGTCGTAAACCGATCATGCTTGCGATGTTAGCTATGATGACCATTATGAGTTTCCTTGGAGCAATTTTTGCCGATTATGGAGTATTTGTTATCGTTCTATTTGCATTTGGAATCGGGAAGATTATTTATGACCCAACATTCCAAGCTTATTTAGGAGACGTAATCCCATTCCATCGGCGTGCACGAATTATGGGGACTGCAGAACTCAGTTGGGCATTTTCTTTAATCATCGCCGCCCCTGTTGTCGGATTTCTGCTTGATGCCAGTAATCTACAAGTCGTTTTCCTATTTCTAGGTATTTGTCTAGCACTCGGTACAATAGGAATTGCTATTTTTGTTGAGTCTGACGGTAAATCAAAAGACGAGCGCAAATCAATCAAAGTAATCAACCCAATTACCGCCTTCCAAGTCATCAGAAAACACCCCGCTGCTGTTTATGCATTAATATTCGCTATTTGCCTCACGATCTCTCATGAGATGTTTTTTATCAATTATGGCCTCTGGATGGAAAGTTCGTTTGACCTTGTTTTAACAGCTTTAGGGACTGTAACTGTCGTTATTGCTATCGCGGAAATTATCGGAGAATTTATCGTCATCACAATTGCCGATCGCGTCGGTACGAAACTCACATCGATGCTGGGAATGTTAGTCGCAGCCATCAGTTTTGCCATCATACCAAGTTTGACGTTTAGCTTACCTGTTGCGCTTTTTGGTATATTTATCATGTTTATCGGCATCGAAACCGCTATTGTGGCATCTCTACCCCTCTTCACAGAGATTTTGCCGGATGCCCGCGCCATCATGATGAGTGCAAATATGGGCGCTCATGCGTTGGGACGTGTGATTGGCGCATTTATCGGCGGTTTCATCTATGCAACGACTGATGGTAATTTCGTGATTGTGGGTCTCTTTGCTGGAGTTATGGGCATAATCGCCTTTTTTGTTATGTGGCGACTGATTCCAGTTGGAAAAGCAAAAGTCGCATAAACCGTTTATGTATCTCTAACGGCATTGTGTTAGGCTATGTGTGTTCAATCATAAGGGTAAGTAATGTCTTACCTTGACGTATAACCATGCCTACTCTACAATTTCAAATCGCAATTTTAAGCAGGAAAGTGTATGTTTGAAAATCTAACCCAAAGACTTGATACAGCATTTGATGGATTGCGTAAAGGCGGTCGTGTTAAAGAAGCTGATGTTAAAGCTGTCATGCGAGAAGTTCGTATGGCATTGCTTGAAGCAGATGTCGCCTTACCAATCGTAAAAGACTTTGTCAAAGATGTGCGCGAACGCGCCGTCGGTGAGGAAGTCCATAAAGCCTTGAAACCCAGTGAACAGGTCGTCAAGATTATCCACGAAGAACTTGTGGAGATGCTTGGTGAACCCGGTAGACTGAGTTTTGCCGGTAGCAACAAACCACACACTATCATGATGGTCGGTCTACAAGGTGCAGGTAAAACAACCAACACTGCTAAACTTGCGTTACATCTTCGCAATGAAGGTCGCAAACCGTTCTTGATAGCCGCGGACACCTACCGTCCAGCCGCGGTTGACCAGCTTGTTACCCTCGCAAAACAAATTAATGTTCCGTATCACGAAGAAGGCACATCGGATACACCACCCGCCATTGTTAAACGGGGTATCCAAATTGCCAAAGATGCTGGTGCAGATGTTGTTTTGATTGATACGGCAGGTCGTCTCCAAGTCGATGATACAAAAATGCAAGAGTTGGAAGATATTAAGGACATTGCAAAACCTGCAGAAATCCTGCTCGTTGCTGATGCGATGACTGGGCAGGAAGCTGTTAACATTGCGCGAGGCTTTAACGGAAGTCTCGGTATTACAGGGCTTATTTTGACTCGTGTTGATGGTGATGCCCGTGGTGGTGCGGCCCTATCAATGCGTGCAGTCACTGGTGTGCCCATTAAGTTTATGGGGACAGGCGAGAAAGTTAGTGCTGAGACACTTGAAATTTTCCACCCTGATCGCATTGCCCAACGTATTCTCGGTATGGGCGATATTATGTCGTTTATCGAGAAAACTGAAGAATTATACGAGGAAGAAGAAGCTGAGCGTCTGCAACGAAAGATTATGCAGAATGAATTTACCCTTCAAGATTTCCTTGATCAGCTTCAGAAAATCAAAAAGATGGGTCCACTCGGCAAAGTCATGGGGATGATTCCTGGCATGTCTAAGATGCAACTCCAAGCGGAAATCGATGACGAAGACATCGAAAAACGTATCCGTAAGGTTGAAGCCATCATCAATTCTATGACACCCGAAGAACGTGAAAAACCAAAAATTCTAAAAGCAAGTCGCAAGAAACGGATCGCAGCCGGCAGCGGTGTCGAGGTTCGTGATGTTAATGAGCTACTCAAGCAATTCCGACAAATGAGCAAACTCATGACTCAAATCAGTAAAGGTAAAATGCCCAATATTCCTGGCTTAAATATGTAAAGCCATCTAATACCCTTAGGAGAATGACATAACATGGTTCGTATTCGTCTACGCCGTCAAGGCTTAAAAGGTCAACCCAGCTATCGTATCGTTGTCATCGACAAACGCAAAGCACGTAATGCTGGTTATCTTGAAAATATTGGTTACTTCAACCCACGTACCCGCCCTAACACTGAAGTAATCCAAGAAGATCGTGCACTATACTGGTTGAGTGTTGGCGCACAACCCAGCGATCGCGTCAAAACTATTATGCAACACACTGGCACATGGGCACGCTTCGAACGTCTTCGTGCAGGTGAAAGCATGGAAGACCTTGTTAAAGAAGCTGAAGAAAACAAAGCTGAATTACCAAGCCCACGTACTAACTATCCAGCACCAGGCGATGGTGAAAGCAAAATCAAAGCACGCGAAGTTGCTAAACTCGCTGCTGAAGAAGAAGCATAAGGTCTAACCCGTATGGAAGAAGACCTCGTACAATATATTGCTGAAAATCTGGTCAATGACCCAGAACAAGTCAATATCAATCGCAAAGAGACCAATCGCTCAATTGTTCTCGAATTGTCTGTTGCATCGGATGATATGGGGCGTGTGATTGGTCGTAATGGGCGTGTTGCAAATTCAATTCGTGCATTATTACGTGCGTTGCCCTCGCAAGATGAGGGTAAAGGCCGTAATCGCCGCAGTAAACGAATTATTTTAGAAATTGAGTAATATGCCACGAGATACACGCAAGCATCCAGAATATCTCATTTTAGGTGAAATCTTGCGTCCACACGGGGTACGCGGTGAGCTACGAATGCGCATTGTCACTGACTACCCCGAACGTCTTCATGAACTGAAGAAACTCTATCTCGGCAAGTCCACTTCAGACAAAAATCTGGAGACTGTTCGTCTGAAGAGCGTACGTTTTCACAAAGACTATGCTCTCCTGACACTCAATGGTATATCCGATCGTAATCAAGCTGATACACTCCGTGGGAAGATGGTCATGATCGGTATTGAAGATGCTGTTCCTTTAGAAGATGGTGAATACTATCTATTTGAACTCATCGGATTAAGAGTTGTTGCAGATGGCGAAGAAATCGGTGAAATTACTGAAGTACTCCAAACAGGTGCAAATGACGTTTATATAGTCGACGGTTCGCGTTATGGAGAATTACTCATTCCGGCACATGATGAGACAATCATCAATCTCGATTTCGATACCGAAACCGTTACAATGACATTACCAGAGGGTTTACTTCCTTCAGAGTAAATCATAATCATAACTTGACAATAAAATTCCCTTCCTGATATGCTCATGTCGCATATGGTTTATTAATGGTATTCAATGCGACAGAATAACAAACAACAATTTTGGCTTGGTTTACATCTCATTCCACGATTTGGAATTGCAAGCATTCTACAGTTTCTGCAACCATTCAATAATGATGTTGAAGCCTTATGGAATGCGTCTCAAAAACAGTTAATCGCATTCGATTTACCTCCAAAACTTATAGAGCAATTCATCCATAGTCGCGCATCTATTGACCTACAAGCCGAGATGAATAAGGTCTATAAACATGATGCACACCTCATCACAATGGATGATGGTCTATATCCAGATTTGTTAAGGTCTATTACTGATCCGCCACCGTTACTTTACGTGAAAGGACAAATCACAGCCAGCGATGACAAATGTCTAGCCATCATCGGGACACGTAAACCGAGTAAATACGGTTGGGACGTTGCCCATCAACTCGCGTTTCATCTGACACAACAAAATGTGACGATTGTATCGGGATTGGCTCAAGGTGTAGATTCTGCAGCACACCGTGGAGCATTGACTGGTGGTGGGCGTACGATAGGTGTTATGGCAACAGGCATCGACAAGATTTATCCAAGCGAAAATAGTGACATTGCTGAAGAAATTATCAGACAGGGAGCCTTAATTACAGAAATGCCAATTGGGACAGCACCACTTGGTAAGAACTTCCCTCGTCGGAATCGTATAATTAGCGGATTGTCTTTAGGTGTATTGGTAGCTGAAGCACCTGAAAAAAGTGGAACACTAATTACAGTCACATCCGCCAATGAGCAAGGGCGTGATGTTTTTGCTGTCCCACATAACATTTTTAGCAAAACAGGACGAGGAACCAATAAACTTATTCAAGATGGAGCAAAATTAGTTATGCGGGTCAGTGATGTTTTAGATGAACTCAACCTTACACATATCAATACACAAACCCGCATCGAAACAGAAAAAATTCAGCCTGAAAATGACATTGAAATACAAGTCTTAGATCAACTCGGAGCTGATCCAATCCATGTTGATGAAATTGTGCGCATGACCCATTTACCTATCCAGCAAGTTACCAGCACATTGGCTATCTTAGAACTAAAAGGTCTTGCAGAGGTTGCAGGACCTATGCAATACTGTCTGGCTCGGTAACCAAACAAACGAGGAAAGCTATGGATAACTATTATGCAGTGATTATGGCTGGTGGACAAGGCACACGACTTTGGCCGATGAGCCGATCAGGCATACCTAAACAACTTCTACCTCTCATTGATGAGTATTCCATGTTCCAAACCAGCTTAAAGCGGCTCGAAAGTGTATTTAACGACGATCATATTTTTGTTGTCACGACCGAAGGTTACGCTAAAGAGTTACAGGCTGATGCACCTAACATACCAGCAGAGAATTACATTATTGAACCATACGGTAAAAATACAGCGCCAGCATTAGGGTTGGCACTAGCATATATTCACACCAAAAATCCAGAAGCGACTGTAGCTATTCTGACAGCAGATCATCATATAGCTAATGAAGAAAAATTCTGCAAATTGTTAGAATCTGCATACGAAGTTGCACAAGGTAATAGAATTGTTACTCTTGGTATTTCGCCGTCATTCCCATCAACAGGATTCGGCTATATTCAACAGGGAGATGAAATTGGTCAATCTGGTGATTTCACCGTTTATCAATCAAAACGGTTTACTGAAAAACCCGATATCGTAAGAGCAACGCAGTTTCTAGCGTCTGGCAAATATAGCTGGAATTCGGGTATGTTTATTTGGAAAGTATCTGATGCTCTCCAAGACCTTGAACAACACCAACCTGCCATGTATGCTTTACTCACCTATTTGCAAAAGACTTTTGACACGCCAGACTATAAAGAAAAGCTAATTGACATCTGGGAAAAGATGCCAAAGTTGTCAATTGATTTTGCGATTATGGAAAAAGCTGATAATATCGCAGTGATACCTGTTGACATTGGATGGAGCGATGTCGGCAGTTGGGCTTCGCTGTATGATATCCTTCCACAGGATAAGTTTGGTAATTGCATAAAAGGTGAAGCCTCCGATAATACGGTCATTCTGGATACGCGTAATACACTTGTATACAGCAACCGCCTGACAGTCACTATCGGTGTTGAAGATATTGTCGTCGTTGACACTGACGATGTTATTCTTGTCTGCCATAAAGACCGCACACAGGAAGTAAAAGACGTTGTAAACTATCTTAAAGATAATGGTAATGAAGAGTATCTATAATATCATCTCGCAAATCAACAGATATAAGGGAAGGGCATGAGCGACGATAAATTACAAGCATACTGTGTAAAATGTAAAGCCATGCGAGACATAGTAGACCCGGAGGCGACCTATACTAAAACTGGCGCACCCGCAACCAAAGGAACTTGCGGTGTATGTGGGACTAAGCTATTTCGCATGGGGGAAACACCTGCACATGCCAATGTTCCAAAACCGGAAATCATAGAAAAGCCGCAACGCAAAAAGAAGAAAAAAGCAAAAAAGAAGAAAAAAGCAAAGCGTAATGTCGGCAAACTTGTAATCGTAGAATCGCCTGCAAAAGCGCGTAGTATTGGTGGTTTCCTCGGCAAAGGCTATACTGTCATGTCATCAAAAGGACATGTCCGCGATTTGCTTAAAACAACGCTATCAGTTGATGTCGAAAACGAATTTGAACCACGCTATCGCGTGCCAAATGACAAACGTACAGTTGTCAAAGAACTTAAAGCTGCAGCTAAAGATGCTGACGAAATCTTCCTCGCAACTGACCCTGACCGTGAAGGTGAGGCAATTGCATGGCATCTTGTTGCAGCTGCTGAGATGCCAGAGGACAATATAAAACGAGTCGTATTCCATGAAATTACGGATACTGCTGTCGAAGACGCATTTTCACATCCACGTGAAATTAACATGGATTTGGTCAATGCACAACAAGCACGCCGTATTTTGGACCGCCTTGTCGGTTATAACATCACCGAATTACTCTGGGACAAGGTCCGTAATCGTTTATCAGCAGGTCGTGTTCAGAGTATTGCATTGCGTTTTGTCGTTGAGCGTGAGAAAGAAATCGATGCATTCACACCGGTTGAATACTGGTCTATTGATGCATTAATGGGTAAGAAGAACATCAAAGGCAAAAAAGGCGAATTTACCGCTCGCCTTGCAAAAATCAATAGAGAAGATCCTGTATTGGGTAGTGAGGACGTTGTTAATCCAATTATCGAAACATTGGAGAAAAGCGTTTATATCGTTGATAGTGTCAAACGGGGTACGCGCCAACGCCGCCCATCTGCTCCATTCACAACCAGTACCCTCCAACAGGAAGCATCGCGCCGGATTAATTTCAACGCACGTCGGACCATGCAGATTGCTCAACAACTTTATGAGGGTATTGATATTGGCGAAGGCAAATCCGTCGGTTTAATCACTTATATGCGTACTGATTCTTTGAGCGTGTCAGATCAAGCCCAATCAGAAGCACGGGGTTATATCCGTGCGAACTTTGGCAAAGAATTCACACCAGATAAACCACGCCAGTATAAGACTAAAGCCAAAGGGGCACAAGAAGCACATGAGGCGATTCGCCCTACGAGTGTCTTGCGCCCACCTGCACAAATGAAAGAATATCTATCGCGTGATCAATTCCGTCTATATAAACTCATATGGGAACGCTTTGTAGCTAGCCAGATGTCAAATGCAGTGTATGACACCATTCGCGTTGAAATTAAAGCGGGTTTGACTGAAAATAACACACCTTATCTCTTCCGTGCATCGGGTAGCAAGCTCAAGTTTGCAGGTTTCCTTGCATTATATGAGGATGCAAAAGACGAAGATGCTACAGAAGATGATGATGAAGGTCGTATTTTCCCTGACCTTGAGGATGGTGAAAAGTTAGACATGCGTCAACTATTCCCAGAACAGCATTTCACACAACCACCGCCGCGTTATACAGAGGCTTCATTAGTCAAGGCTCTAGAAGACAATGGCATTGGGCGCCCAAGTACATATGCACCAACTGTCGCGGTTATCCAAAGCCGGGACTATGTCAACAAAGAGGACAAACGTCTTGTCCCTACCGAAACAGGTGTACTAGTGAGTGATCTGCTAGCAGAATACTTCAAAGACGAAATGGACTATACTTTCACAGCAAAGATGGAAGATCAGCTCGACGAAGTCTCAGAAGGTAAAGTCGATTGGCGACCTGTCCTCGGAGAATTCTATAACCCGTTTGAAAAACGCCTGATCAATGCACGTGAAAATATGCCGAAACAAGTCCAAGAAGAATTTGTAGGACGCACCTGCCCTACCTGTGGTACAGGCGATTTGCTCATCAAATACGGACGTTGGGGCAAGTTCATCGGTTGTTCTAATTATCCAGAATGCCGTCACACCGAGCAATATCTAGAACTTACCGGACACGTGTGTCCTGTGTGTGGTGATGAACATGGTGGCGTAGTCGTCGCCAGACGCACTCGCAAAGGGCGCCAGTTCTTCGGCTGTAACCGTTATCCTGACTGTGAATTTTCGGCATGGAAATTGCCTAAAGACCTCAAGAAAATTGAGGATGAACCAGATACAGAAGAAAGCAAAGAACGCTCAATTAGCTAACAATTGAGGTTTTCGCTTTGCGTTTAAACGCAACCATCGTTATACTGAATAAAAGTGTGGCATAACTTAGTTGTTGTGCCACATTATTTTGAGTAGAATAATATTGATTGGGTTATTCATCGACTTGAAAGGTCGTTATTTATGAGTTTTCTGGGTCGTAAAAAAGACAAAGACGACAACCAACAATCCGCAGGCGCGCCACCCTCACCTGATGCGCCCCCAATGATTGACCCGAATACGGGCTTGCCGCCGCCGTATGATCCACCTGACCCCAATGCATCACAAGACGATGGGGAAAAGGTTGGCTTCGTTCAAGGCATTCAAAATTACATTATGGATTCATATAACGGTCTATATAAGATCGTGCTTGAACCCTCCATGCCAAAGCGCGCCACCATTGCAGTTTTGCTTGCTGGTGTGTTAATAGGGATTTTCTTCGCTTATGTTCTTGCTCCGGTAGAGTTTACTGGCGCACATCCCCGCAGACTAAGTGATGATGGTTTAGAGCAATGGGTAAGAATGGTCGCTGTCGGTCACGCCACTAATGGTTATGACGCCGATAGTGCGCTATTGGTATTACAACAAATTCCCAATCCACAACAGGTCGTCGCGCGTGTAGCCAGTAATCCACAAGTTCCTGTAGAAGAGCAACAAGCTGTCGCTAATTTACAGAATATTGCGGGTTTCAATGAATTAACGGGCTCAGTAGCTCCACAAGACCCCGGATTCATTGCAAGTACACTAGCAATTATCGTATTTATTATTGCAGTGATGATCATTACGCCGATATGTGTTTTGCTTTGGCGCTTATTGATTTACCCGAATATTGTCGCGGGTATCTTTGACGCAATTAAACGAGCGACAAATAAAGAGTACGCCGAAGAAGTTGCTCGTCAGAAGAAAGAGCTTGAAACTCTTCAAGAACAGAAGCGCCTTAAAGAAGAAATGGCAAAATCAGTTGTTGCAGATGCTAATTTTGGTGAGCCTGTGATGCAGAACATTTCGATCTACACCAAAGGACGCAACTACGATGATTCGTTTGCAATTGAGTTGGGTCCAGATCAAGGCAACCAGTTCCTTGGTGAATGTGGAGCCGGTATCGCGACCAAAGTCGAAGGCGAACTGGAATCTGTTGAATTCTGGGGTTTCGATATGGCGACCCAAGCCACACTCACGAAAATCTTTGCCGCACCTGGTGCAATCAATAATCCAACCCTTCAAGCAAAAGTTAGTAATCGTGTTGCAAATCCTGCAACAGACATAGTAGCTGCAGAGCCCGGTGCAAAACTAAACTTAGATACAGAAGCAATCCGTATTCAGGCAGAAATTGCTTCAATCTCATACAATGACGCGGGTGGCGCCCCAAATAGCGGAATCGAAAACATGCAGATGAAGATCGTTACATGGCAAAAGCAAGGTAGTTTAGCAGGTGCACCAGCCGGTGCAGTCGGAGGTCCACCTCCAATCCCACCGCCACAACCATTGCCAGATTACAGCGATATGCAGTTCGATGCTCCACCGCAAATGCCGAGTAGTCCACCTGCTCCACCGCCGGCTGGTGGCAAATCTATGGACGAATATGCAAACATGCAATTCGACCCGCCACCGCAAATGCCGAGTAGTCCGCCTGTTCCACCACCGGCTGGAGGACGCTCACTCAATGAATATGATGATATTCAATTTGATCCACCGCCGCAGATGCCGGGGCAAAATCCCTTACAACCCCCGCCGTTACAGATGCCACCTACTGGCGGAATCAACCCATTACAACCACCGCCATTACAAATGCCATCGGATGATGATGACGATGACCCGTTTGGTGGTACTGGGGACTTTACCCCACTGCGTTAAACAGACAAGCCTCATTTACAAAATGGGGCTTTTTAATTGACCATATTATTCACTTGAATATATTGAGCTATAGTTTCAGCAATTACACGATAGCCTGTTGCGGATGGATGTCCATCAAATGTAGGCGGGTAAATCATCAGATTTCCCTCAACAGCTTGACGTAATGCAGGCAAGGTATCAACAAAATCAATCCCATTTTCTTGAAATAGACCTATCATTTCTTGGCGCACTTGTTGTTCCTGTTCACCGAGTAATGTATAGACCTCGCTGATATTTTCAGGCACAACATAAGGCAGATACACAAACTCTTTTGTAGGAATCAATACAATTAATAAATCAATACCTTCAGCTTGAAGCGTTTGAGCCAAATCAAGATACTGCATTTTCGTAATACGGATTCCCTCCGCAATTACAGGAGACTCAAAATCAATGACCAGTTGACGGTAAGCAGGAGTCAAAAACGTCTCGATCGAATCACGTTGATAGGAGCTATAGACGTCAGGAAATTCTTGTACAATTTGGCGATTAATCTCCATCTGACGTGCCATATCACCTGTATCGACGACTTCAAATATTCCCGCACTTGTCAATAATTTCCCAATATATGTGCCGGACTGTACACGTTCTACAAATGACAATTCAGCAGAATTGACCGCTTGGATCTGATTGAGATTTACTGCCACATTACCTGTTAACTGGCTCCCTTGCTCCGCGATAGATTGTGAGATTGCCGTGTAGTTAAAATCAGGATCACGTAAGGTTGCATATGCCTCATAATCACCATAAACCATTGTATATGCGTCAGCAAGATCATTACCAAAGTACATTCCAACCACAACTAAGTCGGGAGATAAGTCAATAGCCTGCTCTGTCAGCACACGATATTGCACTGCACCATAGCTTCCTTGTGCCATACTATATACAGTTTTCCCAGTTAGATCGCCTAAAACATTCGGATATGTCTCCGTAATTGACGCATTAACCCCCCATGTTTGCGAATCACCAATTGCGACAATATCAGCGTTCTCAAGTCCTCTTAGATTTCGCCATCCTCGTTCATCATGCCCGGCAGCATTGTCAGGTGTACGTTTACCCAGTAAAGGGTCATCTTGTAATTCACGTACGTCAGGATAGGTTACATCTACATTCAATCGATTAAGTACAAGCAAAACGCCTTCAATCAGCATTAATGTTATCATGAAGCTGGACAACATCAGTACAATTTTTTGACTCCAATGATCTGCTGGTAAAATACCAATCAGTATAATTAGTAGCCCTAACGCCAACAAGACACCTTGATATGGACCAATACCATTAGCTGATGATGACAGAAATTCGGACAATGCCACAATAACGGCTATTAGTAATCCAATACACACTGTTGCAATTCTTGAACGAGACATCGTCACCTCTCATAGAAAAAACAAATCCGTCAATGACAATACAACTGACGGATTTTCAATAATACAAATGTGAATTGTAAGTTACTATTTCACATCAATGACTTTAAATTTAATCAAACCACCGGGTGTCTCGACTTTAAACTTCTTACCTTTTTTCTTACCTAATAATGCCGCTCCAATTGGGCTTTCGTGGGAGATTTTACGTTCTTGTGGATTAGCTTCTGCACTCCCAACAATCTTATATTCTTCATCTTCATCAGTACCATCTTCACGGATAATCACTGTTGATCCGATTCGTACTTCATCTGATGGGCCTGAATTTTCAACAATTGTCGCATTGCGGAGAATTGACTCGATATGTTGAATGCGCCCTTCGGTAAATGCTTGCTTTTCTTTGGCATCGTGATAATTGGCGTTTTCCTTGAGGTCGCCTTGTGCGACTGCCTCTTTCAATTTCTGAGCCAGATCAGGGCGGCGAACTTCAATCAATTCTTTCAGTTCTTTCCGCAGTTCAGCTTCGCCTTCTTTAGTTAAGAATGTTTCATCTGATGCCATAATACAATTTCCTTACTTAATCTTACGAACGAATTATTTTGTCTCCAACATCTTTTCAGTCTGATGTTGTTTCACTAACATATTTACATTTTGTCTATGTAATTGTTGAACTGCCCCATTCAATAAAATCGGACTTTTGCCACAACTCTCAATCGTGACATGCGCTGGAATATCTTCTAATTGATCTACAAAAGCTTGTTTTACAGATGCCCGTAACACTTCAAGATATTTGAGGTCGCTGTCTAGTTTCTGATTAACTTCACCACGTAAAATAACCTCACCATGCCCTTGGATGATATTCTCGAAATTGCCATTTTGTAGTCGTTTTAATGAGATAACAAAATCATCAAAGTTGCCATCCACATAATAAGGTATTGGCATCACTGTATCAGAAGCAAATAAAACATTTACATCATGAACAAGTACAGCTATAGAATCGGCACTATGTCCGGGGCTTGCCCATAAATCAAACGTCGTCTGTCCAACAGTCAATGTAATCTCATCATCAAAAACAATATTGGGCAGAACTAATTTAACCGACTCGAAGTCTGGCGATGAAGCTTGCATTCGCTTTAAACTCTCGCGTCCACGAGTATTTAGTAATTCTCGACATAAGCGGTGAGAGATTATCTGTGCATCTGGGAATAGATACGTACCAGTAGTATGATCCGCATGAAAGTGCGTGTTAATAATGTAACGTACCGTCGTGCCTAGACGTTCTTCTATAAACCGTTTTATTTTGAGAGTTTCTTCGGGATACAATAATGTATCAATCAACACTGCACCCATTGTCGTAACAACAACACCTGCAGTGACCTGTGCATATTGGTCACTCCGAAATACGAAAATATTTTCAGTAACCCGTTCACGTTGCATGGAGATAAACGTCTATTCCACTCATTAATACATTAATTATCAAGCGAGTATAGTCAGAGCCATACCGAAAATCAAGATAAGGATAGGCAATACGTTGTCTCTAGCGTCGATTATTGTATACTAAATTTAGATTTTAATTATTAAAGAGGAGCATGTGGATTAATGATGACCAACAAAAATCGAGCCCTGCTACTTATTTTTGCCATTATATTAACTTTACTAAGCTTACCAGTGCAAGCACAAGCAGTGTTCCGCATTGGTGTAATTGATGAAGAAGACGGAGATATCACAGCAGGTGTTCGCCTTGCAGTCCAAGAAATTAACAATGCTGGGGGTATCACAGGGTCTGAGGGCAGTGTATTTACTTTAGACGTTGTGGTTGCATCTCCAGAGAATTTGGATGTTGCAGTTGCCAACATGAATCAAGCTGGTGTAATTGCAGTCATCGGGCCTGAAACAACAGAACAAGTACTATCGAGCATCGTATTACTCCAACAATTAAATGTACCTGTTTTTACAACAGCTATTGGCGATACAATCTTACTTCAAGATAATACCAATCGTATATTCCGTGCACGAGCTCAAGAAGTTGCACAAGGCCGAGCTCTCGCTGATTATCTAGTAAATGAATTGTCAGTTCGCACAATTACAACTGTTCAACTTGATGTAGAAAGTACCGCCAGCATTATCGGGCTATCAACTGCCCTTTCTGGCTACGGTATCACCCCTAATAACATTCTATTTGATCCATCAACCGATGAGTTAGAGACATTTGTCAGTTCAGTCATACAAGCACAACCTAACGCAGTTGGTATCTATGGACCGCCCAATACCGCTGTACAGGTCTATAATCGTTTAAAATCATCGGGTTATGCAGGTGTTATTGTTTACAATCAAGCCACCGATCCTGATTTTGTAGATTTTGTACCCTCAAGCCAATTAGAAGGTATTATTAACTCTACAACATGGTCGCCATCCTCAGGTGATGAGTCGAGTCGTGACTTTTTGTATCAATACACGCGAACATTTGGGGAAATTCCAAATGCAATTAATGCTGCAAGTTATGATGCTGTACAACTGATCGCACAAGCAACCAGTCAACCGGGTGAACTTGCAAATAACCTCGTTGCAATCAGCGATTTCCAAGGCGTACAAGGTGTATTGAATCCAGCACGACTGGCGCAAGGCGAAACAAGTACCAATATCGCTATTACACGGCTGAATCAATTTGGTACACCCAATATCGTTGCGCGTTACATTGATAATGCACGTATTGAAGATGAATCCCCAGCCAGTGTCATTAGTACGCCAACACCTGTCCCCACAGCAACACCCGATGGATTCACGGCAACTATTCAAAGTGCGGTACAAAATATTCGTAGTGGCCCAAGTGTTGATTACGATATCTTAGGACAATTACCCGAAGGTACACAGGTTCGCGTCATCGGAGCAACAACAGATTTCACATGGTTAGTTATTGACTACCGTGGCCAACAAGGCTGGCTGGCAACCTTCCTCGTCGAGACGTTTGGTGATCGTTCAACTGTACCGATCATCCAACCACCAGCAACCCCGACACCGCTTCCAGCAACCAGCACACCAACACCGTCACCAATTGCTGATATTATCATTCTCAGTGCGACACCCGACCGTATCACAATCAATACACCGTTTACAATTACTGTGACCGTCCTCAATCAAGGGTCTTTACCGGCCGGTGAGTTTGGTGTTGCTACCTCCGTTGAACCCGGCAGTGTCTATGCAGGTACCAATATCAGTAGCTTAGGTGCAGGTCAACAAACGACTGTTCAGTTGACAGGTACAATCACAAGAAATGATAGTGGGCCTCATAGCATCAAAATTATCGCTGACTTGAACAATCAAATTGATGAAGGTCCGGATGGAGAAGCTAATAACGACTTCTATACATATAACTATATTGCAGATAAGACTATCATCAACACCGGTACATTGACGCTAAACCCAGGAGGAATCCTTGACCTTGAAGGTACAGGTGCAAACGATTTAACTTGGACAGGTAGCGACCTTGATGCAGTTACCGGCATGTATATTATCACAGGTTTCAGTTCAATTGATGATCTACATAAAGACGCCATTGATAAATCTCTGACAACCACAGGATCTCTGAGTGTCTCACTATTACCAAACGCTATCATCGGTATCGAGACACCCGATGGCAATTATGGTGTGATGCAAGTTACCAATGTGACATCCGGTGGGCCAATTACAATTCGCTATCGTATTTACGATTAAAGTCAAATTGTTAAGCGAGTGATCTATTAATTCAGATCACTTGCTTGACACACTCATGAATCAAACCATATTTAGTCATTTTCAGACACAAATCAATTTTAGAATGAGTTATTATGAATTAAAACACAATCACATATCACCAAATTCATAATAACCCTATGACAGATAAACCAAACCTACGCAAAGCAACAATTCGCATAAATCATACAAATTATATTGAATTACAATTTACTGAGGTATAGCGACAAGCTGTCGATGAACTGATTTCACATTTGCTGGACATTATTGATGAAGCCAATGTTGGCGATGATATTCGAATTTTTGTAAATAACGGGGATTTACGTCGCGGTCAACCCATTACATATCTGTTGAATAAACTAAAAAACAATCGAGACCATTTTAAAATTTCATTCCACGCTCGGATTGCTGCCAACTTCAACCTAATGCCTATCGCACAACTACTTGAATTATTCTTACGGTCACTCTATTCAAATAAAATCACATTTAAACCGTTCATGATAACTGATAGTGAAGGAGCTTTAGAGTGGTTGCTCGAAGATAACAAAAATAAACCGCTGATTTAGAAACAAACCAGCGGCTGTATATTGTATTTACTACTTATTCTTAAGCCACTCTTGATAGTCAGCCTCAATATGGTCTATCCAGTTTGGCACATCAATTTCCCCCGGAGTGTATTTTCCGATGTTGAGCATCTGCTTACCCCATTCGTCCCGAGACTGAATATCTTCGGCAGTCTCAACAACTTCTTCAACCATATGCGGTGGAATGAAGATTACACCTGTTGGTGTTCCTAAAACAATATCACCAGGTAAAACTGTCGCATTGCCAATGCGAATAGGAATATTCACCCCTGCCAATGTCACATCAGCAATTGCTGTGGGATCCATGCCACGGAAGAAGAATGTGCTTTCTTCTAACTGAACAATACCTTGATAATCACGAATGCCACCATCTATAACTGCGCCACGTTTCGTTTTAGTCTCGATTGAGGTCGATAGATTGTCCCCGACGAATGTACCGTCTTTGATTTTGCCAAACAAATCTACGATCAGAACATCACCTTCAACCAAAGTATCAATGACCCATGAGTTTTGACCACCAATACGTCCTTCAGCATCACCTTTTTCTTGAATCAAATCATGAAAATCTGGGCGATATGGAATCATCTGTGCTGTCACGCATCGTCCAACTAAAATCTTATCAGTGTGTGTACGTAGCCAATTGCCTTCAAATTGGAAATTATAGCCTTTTTGGCGCATTATGCCCCATGCTTCTTCGGTGGTAGCTTTCTGCAAACGGTTGATAAGATCATCAGGTACATGTGGACGACCATCGGGTAGCCGATCAAATGTCGCCAAACGGGTTAATTCTTCTACATTTTCTTTCGAATTTATGACATCCATAAAAAATCCTTTTCTAAAATAGTTTATAGCCAACCATATTCAGATGGTTTAAAGTTAATCATACTACCGTGATAATAAGGTACAATAGCTTGTTCAGGTTCAGCCACTGCACCAAGTTTAGCATGGTCTTCGTCTGTTAGTTCAACATCGATCGCGCCGAGGTTGTCTTCAAGTTGTTCCATTGTACGTGGACCAATGATAACACTCGTAACCCCTTGTTTTTGGTTCACCCATGCCAAGGCGACCTGACTCGGTGTCACACCTTTTTCATCAGCAATATTTATTAGCACATCCAACAAATCATAAGCTAGATCACTAAAATGTTGCCCTGTGCGTTTCTTAAATGGGCCTTGCATATCACTTGCTAAACGTGTGTCACCTGGAATGTCTTCACCTCGTTTATATTTCCCTGTCAGGAAACCTCGTGCCAATGGAGACCACGGCAAAATTGCAGTCCCATAAGTCTGTGCCATAGGTATTAACTCGCGCTCAATACTACGATCTAATAAATGATATGGCGGTTGTTCACTGACAAAGCGGTTAAGTCCTAACTCCTTTGCGACCCAGATTGCTTCCATTACACGCCACGCTGGAAATGTACTTGTGCCGATATAGCGCACTTTACCTGCTCGAATCAAATCATCTAAAGCACGCAACGTTTCATCAATGGGGACATTGTTGGATGGACGATGAATTTGGTAGAGGTCAATGTAGTCTGTTTGTAATCGTTTGAGTGACGCATCACATTGCTGAATGATATGACGGCGATTATTCCCTGCCATAAGAATGTCGTCGTCATCCATACGTCCATGCACTTTTGTCGCCAACACAATTTGCTCACGTTTACCGTTGCGTTGCAAAGCTTTACCAACAACGGTTTCACTTTCACCCCGTGAATACACATTCGCAGTGTCCAAAAAATTGATGCCACTGTCAATTGATTTATCAATAATGTCCATTGATTCGTCTTCAGGTGTTTTGCCACCGAAGTTCATACAACCAAGGCACAATTCACTAACCATTACACCAGTGCGCCCAAGCGAACGATACTGCATAGTTATCTCCCTTTATGAATAATTTTTAACGTTAATTGTATCGCTTTCACCACACACATCCAAATATGTATCATCCGTTTTTCTATTCCTTTTGGTAGATGCTCACTCATATAAATAGCAATAAAATAGTTCATATATGAACAAAAGGACTTTCAAGGGGAATACACATGCATATCAGATTATTAGCACTTGGCACTCGAGGTGATGTGCAGCCTTATTTAGCGTTAGCACTTGGTCTAAAAGAAGCCGGATATAACGTATCAATGGCAATAACCAGCGATTTCAAAGCGTTTGTAGAGTCTTATGATATACCTGCCCTAACATCCCAAGTTAATATTCGAGAGTTTATGACCCAATCAGCAAATACAAACACAAGCCATAAACCTTCACGCATGGATGTATTCCGGCAAGTTTTGCAGGATGCACCGAGTTTAATCAACGATGCAGACTTCCTCATCTACTCACCAGCAAGTGCGATGGCAGCACCTCATTTAATCGAAAAATACAACATTCCGTCAATGCTCGGATTACTACAACCCTACTTACATCCGACTCAAGATTTCCCAGTAATCGGATTGCCCCGCTTACCCTTTGGCGGTCGATACAATCAGTGGACGTATCGTGCATTTCAGTCATTATTGTGGCTACCGATGAAAAAAACTATCAATGAATGGCGTGTAAACACATTAGGTTTACCACCTACACAATCAAATGTTATGACAGAGCTAGTAAACAAAAATATCCCAGCATTGTTTGGTTGGAGTCCAACCATTTTACCAAAACCACATGATTGGGAAAGTCATCTTTACCTGACAGGGTATTGGTTTCTCGATACAGAGGGTAATTACCAACCGTCACAGGCATTATTAGATTTCATTCACGATGGATCGCTACCTGTCTATGTAGGGTTTGGTAGCATGAGCAATAAGAATGCCGAAGAAGATGCCGAAATCATCATTGCGGCATTGCGACAAGCTGGTGTTCGAGGTGTGATTGCATCAGGGTGGAAAGGTTTAATCACAGAGGACATCGGTGATGATCTCTTGTTAATTAAGGATGTTCCCCATGAGTGGCTATTTCCACAGATGGCTGCAGTGATCCATCATGGTGGTGCGGGCACAACAGCGACCGATTTGAAATCGGGCATCCCCTCAATTATTGTACCAACCCGTGGCGACCAGCCCTTCTGGGCTCATCGAGTTGAAGCTTTAGGTGTCGGCTTATTTCCGTGTACACGCAAACAACTCAATCCTGATGCTCTAGCAAATGCAATTAAACAAGCGATCAATGATTCTGAAATGCAAGAACGTGCAAAACAACTTGGTGAACAAATTAGTCACGAAGACGGGGTCGGAACAGCAATTAAAATCATTGAAAACTATATTGAGTCACTGATTTGATAGCCATCCCTCATTAACTCATTCCATCTTGCTATCAATAAATCCGTATATATTGCTTTATCAAGGTTATATGAACCCAGTGAATATCCATCATTCCATTCTATAAGCGCAGTTTCAACAGATGGTAAAACGCCAAAATCAATAGCATAACCAGCAGTTGCTTCACCTGCTTGGGTTAATGCAACTATTGCAGATTTAACAATGAATTTATCCAGAGGAACCAATACATCGCCAGCATATTGTTTAATTCCAACTATTTTACTGTCGATGACATATACACGATATTCAGTTCGGAATGTTACAACATCCGACAAATAAATAGGTGTTTGAATAGATATACCTGATAAATACATAAAATCATCAATCGATGCAAAAACACGTCCGGTAAATCGTTTTTTAGATTTACGAGGTTTTGCAAAAATAGGCACGTCACCTACATAGATTTTATCTCGGAGTTCACGCAGTGTTGCTTCTTCAAGTGAGCGATAAAGCAAATGACGAAGTGAATGAGGGTAATCATTACTATCTGGTACAGGTATCCCCATCTGGCGCAGAGCCATGTGAATACTATCTACGTATCCTACGACTAACACATCTCGATTTATTTGTAGCCGTTTGCATTGCATTTGCTTGTTAGAAAATAATTCAAATGGTATGTCTCGCAATTTAAGTTCATCACGAATATCTTGCATTTCTACATCAAGCCGACCATTATTATTGCGCTCAATGTAGGCTTTGCTAAATTGTTTTCTCTCAGATGACAAGCGGTTATCTCACATAATAGATATACTCTAGTTCATATTAACACATAGGGAGAAAACCGATGAAAGCAATCATGGTTATGTTTGACTCACTCAATCGGCATATGCTACCATCATATGGTGGCGATATGATTCACGCGCCAAATTTCACACGACTTGCTGAAAGAACAGTCACATTCGATCGAAGTTATGCAGGGAGCATGCCTTGTATGCCTGCTCGTCGAGAGTTACATACAGGACGCTATAATTTTTTGCATCGCAGTTGGGGTCCACTTGAACCCTTCGATGAATCTATGCCAGAATTGCTCAAAGAACACGGCATCTATACCCATCTATCAACGGATCATCAACATTATTTTGAAGATGGTGGTGGCACATATCATACGCGCTACACCAGTTGGCAGTTTGCACGTGGTCAAGAAGGCGATCCATTCAAGGGCCATGTTGCCGACCCAGATTTATCCAATATACTCGTCATGCGTAATCCAGTCATGATGCGCCAAGATGAAATTAATCGGACTTACTTCACAGATGAATCCAAGCAACCACAGGCAGTTACATTCGATAACGGGTTAGAATTTATACGTACTAATCATGAAGAAGATAACTGGTATTTGCAAATCGAAACGTTTGACCCCCATGAGCCCTTCTTCACACAACAAAAATATAAAGATCTCTACCCTCACGATTATGACGGCCCGCAATTCGATTGGCCAGATTATAGAAAAGTTATCGAAACACCCGAGCAAGCCCAACATATGCGTTATGAATACGCTGCACTAGTGAGCATGTGCGATGCATATCTAGGTAAAGTTCTCGACATTATGGATGAGCTTAATCTTTGGGAAGACACCATGTTAATTGTCAATACAGATCATGGTTTTCTACTTGGAGAGCATGATTGGTGGGCAAAAATTCGTCAGCCATTCTTTGAAGAAATTATCCATACACCTCTGTTTATTTGGGATCCGCGCAGTAAAAAGCAAAATGAACGCCGTACTAGCCTTGTCCAAACAATCGATCTCCCTGCCACCCTACTCGAGTTTTTTGATGTGCCAAGACCAGATACAATGTTTGGGCAACCTCTGCGTGACGTAATCAATAATGACACACCTGTTCATCAAGCGGTTTTGTTTGGTCAACATGGTGCACATATCAATGTGACAGACGGTCGCTATGTCTATATGCGTGCGCCTGTCTCCGAAGATAACACACCATTATTTGACTATACAATGATGCCAACCCATATGCACAACCGTTTTGGCGTTGAAGAGTTACAAGATATACAACTTGCTGAACCGTTTGACTTTACACAAGGATGCCGAGTCATGAAAATCCCAACACGTAAATCGAATTACGGGCATGAATATGGAACATTATTGTATGATCTTGAAAATGATCCCAAACAAGCGAAGCCAATTGAAGATAATATAATCGAACAACAGATGATTGAGCATATGGTCAAACTGATGCAACAAAATGATGCACCACCAGAGCAGTATGAACGAATCGGTTTATCATTACCATAAAATACTGCTAAAAATCACAATATCCCGCGCTAACCATCTGTAGGAAGATTGTTAAAAGTTGCATATAATAAGAGTGTGCCTAATCTAGCACGCTCTTATGCAAGTATATGAGGTTATCATACACAACTTGTCCAACCCCTACGAACAACCTACACAAGCCCCTCAACAACAAAGTCGACAATTGAGACATGTGAATATTAGACAACGCCGAGGATGTTTACGCTGGTTAATGATTGCCGGAATAGTATCTGCATTTCCAGTACTTTTCTGTGGAGTGATGACACTCGGCTACCTCCTGATTCCACAACCATCAATGAATATATTAGTCATGGGCATGGACTCACGCGGAAATGAAGGTGCTGTGGCTCGCACAGATAGCATCATGGTCGTGAATATCAACCCCGATAATGCTCGGATCAGCATATTATCGATTCCACGCGGTTTATGGGTGGATGTTCCCGGTTATGGTTCGCAAATGATCAATACAGCGAATTTTCTTGGAGAGGCAAACCAAGCAGGAACTGGTATTCCATTACTAAAACAAACAATCGAGCAAAATTTCGGCATTCCAATTGACAATTACATCCGTATGGATTTTGCAGGATTTACCGACATGATTGATGCTGTGGGAGGCGTTAATATTGATGTGCCATATGTTATAGAAGATTTTAGCTACCCAACAGAAGACTATGGCACGATTCAAATTCGATTTGAACAAGGTCAGCAGTGGATGGATGGCGAACATGCATTAATCTATGCTCGTACCCGCCACAGTGATGATGATTATCGCCGTGCTGAACGTCAACAACAGGTACTCTCAGCTTTTGTTGGGCGTGCAGTCAATCCGGTAACATGGGCAAATCTACTATTCGTTCTCAACCAATCCGTAGAGACTGATTTAAATGTATTTGACCTCATCGCCGTCGCACCAACAGCAGGATTCACCGGAGGCAATTTCAATCGCCTTGTAATTGATCGTGAATTTATTCTAGCAGGAACAAACGGGCCTGTTCCAAATTACGTTGCGATTACACCATTTATTCAGGAGAATTTTCAGTAGAACGAGCGATTAATTTGAGCATCATTTCATAGTCATCTGCATTTTGTTTTGGGTTAAAATGCGTCTCGGCATAACGTTGGGCATTTTGCGACAGACGATTATAGGTCGTTGTATCGTCCATCAAGTTATCAATCGCATCAATCATTGCATTCGTATCACCGGGTCTGACAGTTATGCCAGCGTCTGCCTCGGTAATGATATTGTGCATTAATCCGTGAACCGCGACAACCATGGGTGTCCCTGTACCCATCGCCTCAAATAGTTTTGCCTGAAACCGCATTTGATCAAGTGGATTATCATGTAATGCCCAATATGTGAGATAAGAAGCAGCCCAGAAAGCGGGCACATCATGATAATCAATCCAATCAATCCATACACAATGGCTATATTCAGGTTGTTGCAATGCAGATTGTAGCAGTTCTTTTTGTTGTCCAGCTCCGACAAATACAAACTTGAGGTTATCGTGGTTCGCAAAATGTTTCGCGACAGTTAGCATCGTTTCTAAATCAATATGTGCACCAAGAATGCCTAGGAAGGTCACAAGACGTTCCGAGCCAAGGTTATATCTCTGGCGAAATTCAACATCATCAGTATTCACTTTGAATTTATCAAAATCGACAGCATTATAGATGACTTTGCTATGTTCAATTTCCCCGATACGATCTTTAACTTTATCGAGTAATGGCGGATACAAGGTCACAATTGCATCAGCTTGTCTCTGGGTATGATTCGCCAATAATTTAAAGACACGATAAATCAGGCTAGTCTCAGTAGCTACACCAGCAGTCACAAGATATTCGGGCCAAAAATCACTGATGTTTGCTAAATAGGGTGTTCGTTTTATGCGACTAATGAACCATCCAGCTAAAGCGGTAAATATGGGCTGATTTTCAATGAGTATCACATCAGGTCGCTTGATGAAGATACCACGTAAGGCAAGCGTCACCATAAAGGATAATTGACTTAATAATCGTCGGGAAATTGCTGTATTGGTAAATGTAAGTAACCAAATTTGAATAACACGGATCCCCTCGCGATTTTCAACAACGACAAACTTACCTCGATATTCTGGAGGAATTACACCTGTGGGGTAATGTGGCATTGTCGTTAACACAGTGACTTCGTGGCCACGTTGATGTAGTTGCTTTGCAAGCCGAGTTAGACGGTTCGCAGCTGCCCCACTATCAGGTTCATAATAATGCGTGATAAACAATATTTTCATCAGCTAGTTATTTTGGTTCATAACGATACAAACGTGCCCCTTTTTCAATATCTGCCCACGATTTTTCATAGTAGCGCAATAACTTTAGCGGGAACTCTTCTTCCCAACGTAAGCACATTTTTTTGTCTTCATCCCGGTCAGCATCATCAGCTACTATAAGCGCCTTAGGGTTTAATTTCTTCTCCATCAATGGCATTGCAGGATAACGCGCCATATCACTCGGGTTATCATATTGGGGTGGTCCATCAACCAACATCAGATCAATATCATCAACATCGGCCAGTTTACTCATGTCATACCATTGCCACGTTTTTCCACCTATTTCAACAGGCACAAGCGGAGCATGAATTACTGTTGCATAGGCCGCAAGATCATGTAGACGCAGTTGATGTTGGATATTCTTGGCAAATTCTTCTTGATGTTCAACTGCATAGACGTGTCCACTACCCAAAGATTTAAGGCTATACGCGGAGATTATTGTTGATACACCGCCACCGGCTTCGAATATAGTCAGTGGTTCGTATTCCTGAATAAGTCCAGACAATACAGCTAATAAGTCGGGCGATGCAACCCAGCTACGCATATTAAGTAGGGGGGCTTCAAATTCGAACTTCTGATAAAGCGAAAACAACGCTTCTATCTGACGATACAAAACTTTTTGCTCAAGTTGAATCGCTTCTTGGCGTTTTTCAATAGCATCTAACTTTTCAAGGATGAGTTGTAATGTGTCCGACATAATCACCTACTTGATGAAAACGAATAAGAATATAATCGTTAGTCTACGCGAAGTTTGATAATCTGTCGAATGTTCTCACAATTTGATCAGATATAGGTTATGATTAGCCAATACTTGAGATAAACAGGGAGATTGATTGATGAAAGAATACGGTATCACATCCGATGGTCAAACAGTTCATGAATTTACCTTAACTAACAACAATCAGGTGGAAGTTAAAGTGATTACATTTGGGGGTATCATAACCTCAATTCGTGTACAAGACCGCAACGGCATAGTGAACAATGTAGCATTGGGATTTAAGAATCTTGAAAAATATGAAGATGAGCACCCTTTTTTTGGTGCGATCGCTGGACGTTATGCCAATCGTATCGCAGATGGTAAATTTTCATTAGGTGGCGTGGATCATACACTCGCACAAAACAACGGAAAAAACTCCTTACATGGCGGTCTAAAAGGTTTTGATAAAGTCATTTGGTCTGGGGAAGCCGTCTCTGATAATGATGATACAGGCGTACAATTAACCTATCATAGTCAGAATGGAGAAGAAGGTTACCCCGGTGCATTGGATGTTGTCGTCACCTATTGGTTAACACAAGCCAATGAACTCAAGATCACTTATGAATTAACGGCTCATGCAAGGACAGTCGCCAACCTGACAAATCACTCGTATTTTAACCTGAAAGGCGAAGGAAACGGCACGATTTACGATCACATTCTAACGTTAAATGCCGACCACTACACACCAACTGATGACACACAGATTCCAACAGGCGAAATTGCTCCAGTCACAGGCACACCGTTTGACTTTACGACGCCGAAAACCATTAGCTCAGGGCTACGAACACCGCACCCTCAAATCATTACAGGGGCAGGGTATGATCATAATTATGTACTCAATCGTGATGGATTATCGGATGATGAAATTGGTTTCGTTGCACGCGTTTATGAGCCAACTACAGGGCGGATCATGGAAGTGTGGACTACCGAACCAGGGGTGCAGTTTTACACAGGTAATTTCCTAGAATCTAACCTAGTTGGTGCAAGTGGACGAGTATATCGGCAAAGTGATGGTCTCGCATTAGAAACACAACATTTTCCCGATTCGCCAAATCAACCCAACTTCCCATCAACTGTCCTAGAGCCAAACGAGCCATATCATTCGACAACAATCTACAAATTTAGCACAGACAGCTAACCCGCAGTAATACCACCATCAACTGGCAATGCAACACCTGTCAAAAAGCTAGAGTCGGTACTAGCTAAGTAGAGAACTGCATCAGCAACTTCTGAGGGTTGTGCGATACGTCCGAGGGGGTGTTTGGATGACCACACCTCCTCTGCCCCATCCCCATACTGTTCCCACGCAGAAGTAATCATGTCGGTATGAACACTACCGGGGCAAACACAATTTACACGGATTCCCACATCTGCATGATCAAGAGCCATCGCCCGTGTCATGTTCACAATCGCACCTTTCGACGCACAATACGCTGTGATCCCTTTAAACCCAACTAGTCCAACATATGAAGCCATATTGACGATAGTCCCTTTTGTTGCTTCAAGGTGTGAAATAGCAAATTTACTTAGATAAAATGTACCATTTACATTCACATCAAATGTATGTTTCCACTCATCTACTGACGTTTCAACAACAGTTTTATTCCGATAGATAATGCCTGCATTATTAACTAAAATATCTAGTTGTCCGTAGTGTTGAACGACTGTTTTTACCGCCTCTTCACATTGAGATGGATCCGTAACATCACATGACACAAACATCGCATCCATACCCATCTCTTCTACTAATCTAACAACTTCATGTCCAGTATCAGCATTACGGGCAAGAATGGCGATTTTTGCACCTTCTTCGGCAAATCGCAATGAAATTGACTTACCTATGCCTTGGTTACCACCTGAAATAATTGCAAACTTCTCTTGTAAACGTCCCATATTTTCCTCTTTATCATAAAATTATCGCATGGTTGAGTTTACCCTGTACATAAACAAACCCACAAAATTTAGAAATATTGGTACAATGAACATCTCAATATGTAACAATAATGGCGGATGGGATGGAACGTCAATATCTACGAACAGACAATCAAACACACTGGCTGGCTCAGTGGTTCCCATTCCTACAATGGTTGCGAACATATCAGCGTAGCGATTTACCCCATGACATTATTGCAGGGCTAACCGTTGCTACGATGCTTATTCCACAAAGTATGGCATATGCTCTCTTAGCAGGCTTACCGCCAATTGTCGGATTATATGCAGGTATATTACCCGTCCTAGTATATGGGTTAATGGGCTCAACACGATCGCTAACGTTCGGACCGACGGCAATCACATCAGTCATGATCCTCGGCAGTATCAGTGTATTAGTTGCACCGAACACACCAGAGTTTTTTATACAATCTCTTACTTTGTGCCTGTTACTTGGGTTAGTCTATCTATTAATGGGGGTTCTGCACCTTGGCTTCGTAGTTAATTATCTAAGTCGTGCGGTGCTTGAAGGGTATGTTAATGCAGCAGCACTCATCATCGCTATCAGCCAACTCACAAGCCTACTGGGCATAACAGTCCCACGTTCACCATACCCTGCAGATACAGTTATATACACACTATCCCAGATTAGCCAGATACACCTACCGACATTAATCCTCGGAACAATATGTATTCTGAGCATTTTGTTTTTTTCAAACTATTTAGACAAACTCCTCTTGCATATTATCTCAAACAAAAATATTCGACTTGTAATTGTCAGGAGTGGGTCGCTCATCACAGTTTTATTAGCGACACTCTTAGTCGCCGGATTGCGACTCGACACAATCGGCATCAATATTATTGGTGACGTCCCTATTGGATTTCCACCGATCGCATTTGGTCCATTTGACTTCACACATTGGCAAACATTATTACCCGGTGCATTAGCCATTGCATTTGTTGGGTTTATGGAAGGTATTTCCACAGCTCAATCATTAGCGGATAAACGACGACAGACCATTAATGCAAATCAAGAACTGATTGCAATGGGTGTGGCAAATGTAGCAGGTGCGTTCAGTGGTGGACTTGCATCAACGACTTCAATTAGTCGTTCAGCAGTAAATCATGCAGCGGGTGCAAAAACAGGACTGTCATCTGTTATCGCAGCCTGTATCGTAGGTTTAACAGTTACTTTCTTGACCCCATTATTCTATTATTTGCCAAGCGCTGCACTTGCTGCCATCATTCTCACGTCTGTAGTTAAATTATTTAACTTTCAATCTTTTCAACAGCTGTGGCAATATAGCAAACTGGATACAATTCCCCTCTTTGTGACATTCTTTGTGACATTCTTTGTTAGTATCCCTGTCGGTATTGCCAGCGGTATTCTGTTTTCGCTCTTTTCATATCTTGCACGAACGAGTCGACCTGAAATAAAAATCCTAGGACGTTTCAATTACACTGAACACTATCGTGATATTGTACAATTTCCTGAAGCGCTACCTATTCCCAACGTTCTAATTATTCGGATTGATGAAAGCTTATATTTTGCAAATGCGCAGTATTTAGATCGTTATCTACGTAACACAATTGCAGAAACAGAGGATATTCAACACCTTGTTTTCGTATGTGATGCGATGAATTGGCTTGATGCTAGCGCCTTACAAATCCTAGAAACCTTGATTGAAGATTTGCAAAGGGTTGGTGTAACCGTCTATTTCACACAGCTAAATCACAAAGTATCAGGGCGTATTGATAAAGTTGGTTTTAAAGAGCGTGTTGGACAAGCGCGTTTTTTCCATCGCACACATGATGCAGTAATAGCTACAGGCGCATTGCTAGATGATGAGTTGCCGATCTAACTAAAAAGAGACTACCTAAAAAGATAGTCTCTTGAAATTCGCTTATTTTAGCAAATTAGTCAGTTGATGTTGGGTCAAATGCATCGCGCAACCCATCGCCAATAATGTATAAACATAGCACAACGACTGTAATCAATGTACCAGGGAACAGGACAAGGTGCGGTTGGCTCAAGAATTCACGTGATTTAGTAAGCATATTCCCCCATGTTGCAGTCGGCGCTTGTACACCAAGACCAAGGAAACTTAAAGCAGACTCAATCAGAATCACATTGCCAATATTAATTGCCAGTGTCACAATCGTCAGCGAGAAGACATTTGGCAAAATATGAACCAACATAATGCGTATATTGGATGCGCCTAAGGCTTGTGCACTAACAATATATTCGCGAGATCGAATCGAAAATGTCTCACCACGCACAAGGCGCGTCGTAGCGGTCCATGTCAGGAATGCTAATACCAGAATTAATGTAACGGGTCCGGGTGAAAAGACAGCTGAAATCACGATAAGCAATACTAAACCCGGAATTGAGTTTAGCGTTGTAATCACCCAATTGACAAGGTCATCAACTAAACCACCAAAATAACCTGTAACAATCCCAAGGGTAACACCAATCAGTAGTGATAATATACCGGACAAAAATCCAATCAGTAGTGATACCTGTCCCGCATATAGTAAGCGGGCAAGGTGATCGCGCCCAAGGTTATCTGTACCGAGAATATGCCCCTCTGCCCCAACGGGCAAAAATGCAGATTCAGCCGCATCAGTAGTATTTGGGTCAACATTAAGTAAATCCGTAATGATTGGGGCAGCTACAGATAAAATTGTCAGCAAGGCAATGACACCAAGCGCTACCAATGTAAGGCGATCTTTACGAAGGCGCATTATTGCAAGTTGTGTTAGAGATTTACTCCGTAAAACCTCTTCCATTTCCATTTGGGCAATACGTTCATGTGTGTTCTGTGCGCTCATTGGTAACCTCCTAACTCAACCGAATACGGGGGTCAATGACAACATAGAGAATATCAGAAAGTAAGAATCCAAGAATTGTTCCTACCGCAGCAAAGATCACAACTCCCATCACAACAGGGAAGTCTTGCTGAATCGCAGCCTGAAATGCCACACGCCCAACACCCGGCCAAGCAAACACAGTTTCTGTAACAATCGCACCACCCCACAAATTGGTGATAATTGGTCCCAGTAGTGTGGCAACAGGGATCATCGCATTGCGCATTGCGTGTTTGAAGTAAACGATGCGTCCTGATAATCCTTTTGCGCGTGCTGTACGAATATAATCTTGATTCATCACTTCCAGTGTAGATGTACGTACATAACGTGAAAATAAGGCAATATTAGTCGCAGCAAGTACAAACGTCGGCAGAATGAGGTATTCAATACGTTCATAGATTGGTGGGCATATACCTGTCAATGTTGCACCACAACGAGCACCAAGCGGGAACCATCCCAATTGGGAACCAAAGAACAAGAGTAATATAAGCCCGAGCCAGAATCCCGGTATGGCATTAAACAACACTGCCATAATCCTCGACGTATTGTCGAACAATTGCCCCTTCGTTGCAGCAGATATTACCCCCACAGGAATGCCTATCACTAATGCTGTAATTAAAGAGGCAATACCTAATTCTAATGTCGCAGGTAGATTATCCGTAATGACTTGCATCACAGGCTTCTTTTGAATAAACGATCGCCCAAAATCACCCCGTAAAATCCCATAGTTTTTACCTGGTGGTTCAGGCTCACCATCCCCATTTGCATCCAATGGGACAATAAATTCAACGGCGCTATCAGCAATCTCATCGCCATCAGAATCCCAGCGGAGCCAATCGTCTCCTACCAGCCACCGGATATACTGGACATGAAACGGATCATTAATACCAAGTTGTGCCTCTAATCGTTCGCGGGTTTCTTCAGAAATATTTGGGGCGAAGAATAAACGATCAACCACACTACCCGGCGCTAGCCAGAGTAATAAATATGAAAACAAAGTGATACCAAAAAATGTGGGGATGGCTTGTACCAACCGCCGAATAATATACTTAATCATATGCAATAACCTACGTTCTACTACGCGACTGTGAATGAAATAAACAAGAGTGTGCCGAATATATCCGACACACTCTTGCTTGTTAGTTCATAGACAAACTAGGGGTTGATCGCAATGTCAGCCATGTTGCCATAACGGGTTTCCGCAAATGGATCCCAGCCTTGGACAGCATTAGATTCTGCATACATCGCGTTTGGAGCAAACAACCACAACCATGGCAATTCATCGTGAAGGATTTGACCAATTTCATGATAAATTGCTTGACGTTCGCCAAGATCACAACCAGGTAGTGCGAGTGCATCTTGATATAGTTGTGTTACAGTTGGATTGTTGTAGGATACGAAGTTAAAACCACCACCGACACTGTCACCAACTGGGGTGAAGACATCACGTGCATCGGTATCTTGATCAATATTAGTGAAACCAATCATGATTGCATCGAATTCTTGACCAAGAAGCAAGGTTACAAGTGAACCAAATTCTTGTGTCTGGAAGTCAACACTAATGCCGATTTGACCAAGTTGATCTTGAACAATTGTACCAGCTGCTTCACGGATGAGGTTACCGGAGTTAGTTAGCAATTGGAATTCAAATGGTGTACCAGGTTCTGCGTAAAGCGCATCTTCGGTCGCAACCAATGGGGTTGATGGATCGCCATCATCATCAACAAAACCAGCTTCAGCAAGAATTTCTAGTGCGCCTTCTGGGTCATATGGCCATGCAGCAATGTCTGGGTTATAACCCCAAAGTGCAGGTGTACCGTAGGTGTTAACTTGAATTGCTTCACCTTGTGCAGCACCTTCAATAAGGTCTTCGTAGTTAATTGCTTGTGCAATTGCTTGACGAACACGAACATCACCAAATAGTGGGTGGAATCCTTGGTCAAGTGCTTCACCATCTTCACCCTCGCCGTCTACAGGATTGGTTGGATCAGCCCAGTTGAAACCAATGAAGGTCAAACCATCATCTACATATTCGTAGGTTTGGAATTCGCCAGCTTCAGAGCGTTCACGGAATTCTTGCATACGTGCAGCAGGAACACCACCACTGACAGCACCAACAGAGGTAACTTCGCCAGCAAGGAATTGTTCTACAGCAACAACTTGATCAGGAACGCTACGGACAATGTAGCCTTCTGGTGAAACAGGAATGTGGTGATCTTCGTTACGGATGAGGCTAACTTGTTCGCCAGGAACCAAAGCACCGAAATTGAAGACACCGGAGGTTACTTCTGGATTTTTGTTATATTCAAGGTTATCAATTTCAGCAAAGTCGCCATCAATCAAAGGTTCAATGATATGTTGTGGAATGATACCGAAGTCATCGAGTTCATCCAAAGCACGACAAGAAGCAACACTCAAGGTAACAACTAATGTAGTTGCATCTGGTGCTTCAACACCTTCAACACTCTGGAGTACGCCAGTACGTGGTGAAGATGTGAGTTCGCTAGCAAGCGCATCAAAAGTGAACTTGTAGTCGAAAGCTGTTACTGGTGTGCCATCGTTCCAGAATACATCATCACGAAGGGTGAAAGTGTATACCAAACCATCTTCTGAGATTGTCCAGTCCAATGCGAGACCATTATCTTGGTCGTTACGACCACCCATCATAGGTGCGCGAGTTTCTGGATCAATATTGTAGATGCTTGGGAACAGGAATTCGTTGAGGTCAAGTTCAACTGTGTTGTTCGAAATAAGCGGGTTGATATTGTTTGGATCACCACCGAAATTTGTGCCGATGATAATGCCACCTTCTTGAGCACTTACACTAATCGCCATAAACACTGCGAGTACTAAAAGTACAGTTGCTCTGAAAAACTTATGCATAGGTTTCTCCTGATACATTAAGAATACAAATATTTTATTGTGCGAAAAATAACGCGAATAGAGTATAACAGACAGCTTATAGAATATGCTATAGATCAATTTGAGATTTTAAATTTATTTTTCATGTCGAATTATTTTAAATCATTCAACAAAGCAAAAAATAAACCTCTGAATTATGAAATAGGTTCAGAGGTCATCTATTTTTATGTGCATTTAAGCAAAAATACTTAGTAGATACTCACCTGAGGTGTCCAACTCATGTCTGGGTCAAACGGGAAACATGGACGTGGGATTCGCTCATAAGGTAACTTCACAATGTCTTGATTAACTGCACCTGGAGACAATGCAAGATATGCATTTTCTGCCATTGCTTTTAATTCCGGCACAAGATAACCAATCTTCACAACAACAATATGATGATCTTCAGGAACAAGATTCAAGTCAAGAAACTGTTGGCGATAATGAAACGGTGTGCGCTTTGTTGTCAAAATAATCCGAATTTCATCAGATTTTAAAACAACCTGTGCATTCTCATCATCATGTTTTATAAACTCAACAATACCAGAAACATCAAGGGGTTCACTATTACGAGTATCCCATTTGCCACCGATGCTCAGACTAACTTGATTATCAATACCAGCATCAACACATTTTTGAACAGCCTCCGCGTCAGGAATGCTTGCGTAGATCATATCATCTGGCTGTAGAACTAAGGCGCGCGATAAGAAATACGTTACATCACCTACCCCACCTGCTGTCGGATTATCCCCAGAATCACTAATTAGGACGGGTTTCACATTATCTTGTACTGCATGTTGAATACATTCATCAACAGACATTGCAGGCACACCAAACTCAAAATCGGCGCGATGCTCCCAATATTTTTCAGATAGGTGTGTGACTGTCTGTTTGATCGCTTCTTCATCTTGTCCTAGTGCAATTGCACAAGCGGTCATACGGGGTTCATCTGCCCACACATATCCCACTTGTATAGTCGCATCCATAACCTTGTCACCATCAATCTGAGGAACAATTTCATTATAGATGCTCATCCCCGGTTCCCATTCCGTACTTGTTTTTTCGCCGGGCAGGCCAACGGGGATTTTCACAAATGCTTTCTTAGGGCGAATACCCTCGCATAGGCAACGCACTAGTAGTGACATTGCACGTTCGCGAGTTTCCATATAATCGATATGGGGAGCAGTCCGAAATCCCGTAATAATATCTAAAGTCTGCATAATACGATCAGAGACATTCCCATGTAAATCATAGCTGGCTGAAATTAGGCAATCATCACCGACCACCTCGCGAATCGCAACCATCCAATCGCCCTCAGCATCATCACGGTCAGCAACGTTCATCGCTCCATGCATATCCAGATAAACACCATCAAACGGACCGTTATCTCGCAAGTGTTTCAATAAATCGTTTTTAATAAATTCATATGCAGATGGCTCAACAGATCCACCGGGCATCGCCTTAGCTGTAATTGTGCCGATAAATTCAATATCATTATAATTATTAGTTAGGAAGGGATATAATTCTTTGAATTGGGTATCATCCTGCCGAATGATGCGAAAATCATCAAGCGTGGTATTAAATACAGAAAAAGTACAGTTTTCAGTTGCAATACCGCCAATCGCAATTTTCATGACTTAACCTTACTTTGCTTATAGTACCAAACAAGTGCAGATGCCCCTAACGCGGCATTCGTTAGCTTTGATAATGAAATAGTCACCGCTTCGTAATTTTGGATAAGTGTGCGTTGTTTGAGTGTTTCTTGCAATTTATCCTCTAGTAAATGATAGGAAGCGTGGATAAGACCACCACCTAGTATGATTATGCTTGGATTAAAGATGCTTGTACACCAAGCGCAGGCAATCCCCAACACAACACCCGCTTCATCAGTCACAAAACGCGCAAGTTCATCGCCTTCATCAGACAATCGGATAATTTCATGGGTTGTGATATTGTCTTCAACCATTTTTGTATTAGGATAGTCGGCATAGTGTTGCTTAGCATTAGCGACAAACCCCTTGCCAGAAATTGACATTTCAACACAACCACGCAACCCACAAGTGCATTCGCGCCCATGAATAGGATCAACAGAAACATGTCCAATTTCCATCTCCGAATGCGAGACACCGCGCATAATCTGATTATTAATCATTACTGCGCCACCAAGCCCTGTGCCGATTGCCAGATAGATATAATTTGAAACCCCTTGGGCAACACCAAAGAGTTGCTCCCCGATTGCACCAACATTTACATCATTTTCAACATAAATCGGCAATGGGCGGATTAATCGCTTTGATAGTTCATCACTTACTTGGACATTTTCCCACAACATATTGACGGCATTGATTGCGATACCATTTTCGCTATCAACTGGTCCAGGAACACCAATACCAATGCCTTCAATGGCTTCATATTGTTGAAGGTATACATTAATCTGGTTGGCAATCCGCTCAAATGTCACATCATGAGAGTCACCAACAAGTGTGGGCAGTGTTATTTCATCACAGATATTGCCTTGGCGATCTGCAACAACAAATGCCATTTTTGTCCCACCAATATCCAAACCAATAGTCAATGGTTGTGACATCTTATGTCCTCAATCGAGTGATTAACGATTGGCATACCACGACACTAACGCAACCAACGTCAGGAGTGTAACACCAACACACACAGACAGTACGGTCACGACAAACTCAGCACTATCTGGGGTTACAATAAATAGTAGAAAAACCGATGTTCCCGTTACGAAAACACCGGCTCGGAAAAATGCTTTAAGTAACTCAGGAGCCATGTAGAACAAGCTCTTTCTCTGTTTGAGCAGGGAAGCATGCGACTTCGACTTCGCCATCTGTATGTTGTGGAATAAGCAATTGAGGTACTTCTACATCACATGTATTCTCAATATACCACGGGCAACGTGGATGGAACGAACAGCCACTTGGCAATTCTGTCAATCTCGGAATGTCTTCACTACGTAATTGTATATGTTGTTTGTTGCGTGTCTTTTCTGGGTCAGGCTCAGGAATAGCAGACAGCAACACTTTAGTATACGGGTGTTGCGGATTTGCAATCAACTGTTGAGTTTTACCCAGTTCAACAATACGTCCCAGATACATCACACCAATGCGACCTTGCCACGCAAAATATTTCGCTAATGCAAGATCATGTGTGATAAATACAATGGTCACACCTAACTGATCCCGCAGATCCATCATCATCTGTAAAAGACCGATACGAATTGACACATCAACCATACTTACAGATTCATCCGCAACAATCACTGACGGTTCTGTGGTAAGTGCTCTTGCTATACTTACACGTTGTCTTTGTCCACCACTCAGTTGATGCGGATATTTATCAATTACATCTTCAACTGGTGTCAAATCTACCAATTCCAATAACTCGGATACACGTCGACGAGCATCATTAGCTGTCCGTACAAACTTATGATGAAACAACGGATAACTGATCATATCATAAATTGTCTGGGTCGGATTTAAAGATGCATACGGATCTTGATGAATAATTTGTACAGAACGACGGTATCGTTTTTGTTCTTTACCTCTCAGTTTAGAGATGTCTTTGCCTTCGAAAAAAATCGTACCACTACTTGGCGGTAACAAGCCTGAAATAATCTTCCCAGTCGTTGTCTTACCACAACCACTTTCGCCAACCAAACACAGGAATTCAAGTGAGTTCACGTCAAAGCTGATGTCTTGTAAGACTGGAACAACTTCGCGTCCCTTCTTAAAGTTACGATAGATATTTTCTAAACGAATTACAGGTTCAGACATTATACTTTTTCCTTTCTTGCTTGAATGACAGCATCTTTATGCCAACACGCAGAAGGATGATCACCTGTATCTTCTACAAATGGCGGTGCTTCACTTTTGCATTTGTCGGTTGCAAACTCGCATCGAGGGTGAAATTTACATCCAGATGGCGGGTTAATCAAATTTGGTGGTGAGCCGGGAATGCTCTTTAGTAAATCTTGTGTATGATCGAGTGTCGGCACAGATGTCAGCAGACCATATGTATATGGATGAACGGAGTCGTAAAACATGCTGTTCACACCACCCATTTCTACAATTTCACCCGCATAGACTGTTGCTACAATATCCGCCATTTCTGCTGCCAGCGATAAATCATGACTAATGAAGATAATACTAAAATCCAGTTGACGTTGCATTTCATTCAATACGTCGATAATGGCTCGCTGTGTCAAGATATCAAGCGCAGTAGTTGGCTCATCGAGAATGACAATTTGGGGGCTCAACAACACCCCAAGTGCAAGCAATGTGCGTTGTTTCATCCCCCCACTTAACTCATGAGGATACGAATCATAGACGCGCTCAGGGTCGAGCCGAACCAATTTGAGCAAATTCAGTGCACGTTCACGGACAGCATTTTTGTCCTTCCAACCATGTGACCGTGCAGTATCTTCGAACTGTTTACTAATCTTCAAGACTGGATTAAATGCATTCTGTGCCCCTTGGAACACCATCGCACATTCTTTCCAGCGGAATTCACGAAGTTGTCTGTTGCTTAATTTTAGCACGTCTTGTACTTGACCATCACGCTGATAAAGAATCTCACCTTTCGTTATAAGAGCATTTTTCGGTAGCTTACGAATCAACGATAAGCTAACCGTTGTCTTTCCGCTACCACTCTCGCCTATCAGTGCCATTGCCTCGCCTTTTTTGAGTTCAAACGACACATCGTTGGTTGCTTTAACGTCACCGCGTCCCGTCTGATAGACGATTGACAAATCATCAACTTTTAATACAACATCTTCTTTGAGTTTTCTTGACATAATTTAAAATCCTCAGTTTATACAGCACTGCGCAGACGTGGGTCAAATATTTCTTCTAATGCGCGAGCAAACAAAACAAGACAAACTTGGAAGATTGCAATCGCCAGTACCGGAGCTAACGCCATACTTGCACCATCAGGGTTAAATAATGTCCCACGCGTCCGTCCAAAATACAGCATTACACCCCATGTATAATCATTAATTGGTGCTAAACCAAGTACAACCAATCCAATCTGTTCATACATCGCAAACGTAATCGAGAAAATAAAGTTAATCGTCACGAAACTAATCATATTAGGTAAAATTTCGCGGAACATAATATGATTGGTACCCAGACCGAGTGACTGGGCAGCTTCAACAAAATCACGTTCACGTAAGCTCAATACCTGAGCACGAATTGCTCGCATCAAGGCAGGCCATCCAAGCAAACCAATTAACACACCAAGTAACAGTGTGTTATCGAATGTAATTAAACCGGCTAAAACAACCAGCAATGGAAAACGCGGTACAGCCAAAATCAGATTGGTGAGTGCAGTCAATGTGTTATCAACAACACCGCCAAGCAACGCCGCTACAGATCCAAAAACAACTGCAATCAAAGTCGAAATCACACCACCAATTACAGCTGTCAGAATCAAGATACGTCCGCCATGAATGATATGAGTCGCAATATCCCGCCCCTGTGTATCTGTACCAAGCAAATGTGCAGGTCCTAGCTCAGGATTTGAAATCACAACATTTTCTTCAAATAGAGTTTTAAGTTCAGGATCTTCTTGGTTAACAATGAATTCTTCTACAGATTTCGAGAAGATCAACATTGCATCAATCTCTTTATTTGCAACATCAATCAGCGCCGCCTGAATACCAGGTCCAGCACGCCGTGAGCTCCAGCGGTATGTCTCCACAGTCATGGTATCCGCATACGGTTCAATCAGAATCGCGCCACCGGTTTGATTCACAACCCCAACTGTGCGACCTTGCAAATCTTCAAACGTACGTAGATCTGCATTATCAGGATGAACAGCGAGTTGAATACGCGAACCAATTGGACCCGTAATACCATCAAGTTTAGGTTCATCATCAAACTCGACAAAAGACGGCATAATAAAAGTTGCAATGAAATAAATTACCAACCCGATAAAACCAATGAAGCCTGGTAAATTACCACTCAACAACTTGATAAAACGAGCGAAACCCATCAATATCCGAACAGGAATCATCAAGATGGTGATCAATGGATTACTATTTGATGTATTTTCCATAATTATTTTTCTCCTGAGACACGTACACGCGGATCAAGGAAGCCATATGTCAGGTCAGCAAATACATTTGCCAATACAACTGTCATTGTTAAAATGAGGAATACACCTTGCATGGAGGTATAATCACGCACTGTAATTGAATGGAAGAGATAGTGTCCTAAACCCCAATACACGAAAATCTCCTCAATCACCACACCACTACCAAGCACAAAGCCAATGCTGATGGTCAATTGTGTAAACAGAGGAAGTGATGCATTGCGTCCAACATACGCAGTGATGATACGATTGTCTTTAAGCCCACGAGCCTCGGCGACATTAACGTAATCTTCGTTAAGGACACTCATCGTACTGCTCTTCATATTGAGCATCCAACTCCCTAATGTACTAACAACATATGTCACAATGGGTAGAAAGGCATGCTCAAGTACACCCAGAATAAATGGCAAATTGAAGCCTGGTGTTGTGTTAGGGTCTGTGGTTCCGCGTAGCTCACCGACATTGAACCATCCCCACTGTATGCCCAGTATGATGATAATGAGTAGCCCCCATATATAGTTGGGAACACCTGTCATAAAAGAGGCAAACAATGATAGACCGTGATCTAAAATGGAATTACGATAATATGCCATGATCATGCCGAGCAAGATACCAAGCACAAAACTAATCAATAAACCCATGCCAACCGCGAACACCGTCCACGGCAAGAATCGTGCGATCTCGTCGATAACTCTTGTACCCGGTGAGGTAATTGATTCACCAAGATCAAAGCGTAAGAGATCGCCTAGCCAATCTAAGTATTGATCCACAGCTGTCGCGTCAGGGTCAAACTTAAAACTGGACGCAACACGCGCATACGCTTCTTCATAAGCGATACCTTCATTCTGTAAAATTTGGGCAACCAATACATCGATCGGGTTACCTGGCATAAGGCGAATTAAAAAGAAAGTAAATGAGGTCACAGCAAGAATAGTTATGACCGCCTGAACTAAAACCCGTAAGGTGTAATTTTGATAAACGCGTATTATAAAATCTTGAATTTGCGCAAACGCACCATCCGATGAGGTTGGCTCGTTTGCTGCGGGTGTGTGACTGACCATAGAATGTACTCCAACAATCTTGCGAATAGGTATGGGTAAAGATACGGATGTAATTCACCCGTTCCACTAATTATTATTCAACTGGAAAGCTAGGTCGGGACGTTTGTGATCGTCTTACGGTACTACAAAATACATTGCAGAGATCAACCCAAAGATTTATCGATTGATGAACCGCTCGGCTCACCCCTACAACATAGATTGAATGTGGAGGAGAGAAATATCTCCCTCCCCCACATCACAGAGTTATATCAGATTATGCAGGTGCAACCTGACCTGTAAGGATGAGGTAAACCATCCAAGCATCTGTACCACCACCAAAGTTCGAGTAAATTGAATCATCGAGTGCTGGAACGGAAAGGAAGTTTTGGTTGAGTGCATTGTTGGTATAACGTTCCCACAATGGAACTACAGGAAGCAATTCGTTGTAGATCACTGCAAGTTGTCCAACGATTTCTGCTTGTGCATCACGGTCTGTACCAGCACCACTCGCATCAATCAGTTCGCGAATATTAACATCGCCACCACTGTAGGTTACGTTGAGGTCATATCCCATACCACCGCCACCTTCGCCAGCGAGTAGACCTTGACCGTTGTAACGATCAAATGGTTGTAGGTAATGCAATGCTGGGATTGGATCGCCGATGCCGAAGTTACGGATCGCCAATTGGAAGTTTGCATCGTAGACTTCTTGTTCTTGTTGTTGGAACTGAACACCACGTGCTGTAATATCGAAACCAAAGTCGTTAAGTTGCGCAGTCGCATTTTCTGCTGCTGCTGACCAGTCAGCAAATTCTTGTGGGAAGATCAGTTCAAATGAAAGTGTATCGCCATTGTCGTCCATCCAGATACCGTCATCATTTTTGCTGAATCCGATACCTTCAAGAAGTGATGTAGCACCATCAACATTGTAATCGTAGAAGTTGAGTGAATCGAGAACATCATCGCTCAAGAATGCTTCAGCGATACCATCACTCATACCTGTCATGTATTCAACAGCAACACCGGATTCACCAAGGCTTACGAAACCATTTTGTTCGCGGTCGACAACATGTGCAATTGCTTGACGTACTTCTGGAACGTTAAGTGGGTAAATGCTGTGGTTGAAGTAAATTGCAGGACCACTGTTCATACCAGCGCGAACAATGTCAATGCCAGCATCAGTAAAAGCTTCTTCTGTTGTAGGTGGAATACCGTGGGTGATATAGTGAAGTTCTTCGTTTGCAACCAATGGAGTAACAACTTCAGTTTCACCATTCCACATACGAACCATTTCAAATTTAGCAACATCAGCACCAAGACCGCCTTCATTCCAGCTCATCATCAAGTTGGATTCATTGATTGAATCTGCATCAATGACATATGGGCCACCAGATACAGCTTCTTCTGGGCGGAATTCAACAAGTTCTTCAAGAAGTGCTTCGTTGTCACCTTCATCAACACGGCTTGCGATATCACCGAAGACGCTTGCAGGGCGAATGTTGGTTGTTAAGATTTGACGTTCAGCAAGGCTGGATGGTGCGTCCATTTTGAAGACAACAGTGTCACCCATTGCTTCTACACCGGTGAGGATTGACCAAACAGCAGCACCACGAAGTTTTTCGATCATAAAGGTTGCAACAACATCATCTGCTGACATTGCACTACCATCACTCCAAGTGACACCTTCAACCACGGTAATTACATAGCTACCATCTTCATCCCAGCCAAATTCGCTAGCGACCATACCTTCATAGACACCTTCTGCCCAAAGCAATGTAGCAAGTGGTGGTAAATGAATATCCTGATACATACCGAGTGTGATTGCACCGGATGCAAAGCTATTAAAGTGTCCGGTAGGTGGAACACTATATGGCCATGCAACGTTGAGTACAGTACCTTCTTCAAATTCTTGTGCTTGTGCAGGTGCAAATGCCATTACAGCAACAGAAAGCACGAGCATAAGTGTTACTAAAAAGCGTTTACTCATTCGAATTCCTCCGAAACTTAAAAAGAAAAATAAATAATCAAATCTGATGTGTATGACAGATCGTTCGAGAATCGTCTCATTACCACTGATTTGATTTTAAGCACTGTCGAAATGACAGATTACTCACTATAACTTGACGTTCAACGAAGGTTCTTTCAAGATTTCGTCAAATACTTGTGCTACTGCTCCCATCAAGCTTGCATCGGGTTGCAAATCAGAGATTCGCACATCAACCCGACCAGAAGGTGCATGGACAATATATTTACTTATTTCTTCGTGAACGATGTCTAGGTATGGGGCGTATAATTTACCTAATTCGCCACCAATCATAAAAACGGGTACATCAAAAATATTTACAAGGCTAGCCAATCCAATACCGAGGTATCGACTCATTTCAATAAAAGCTCTGTGAACAGCTTGATCTTTATCACGCACGGCGACGATATTGTCAAACGTACAATTTTCTGTTGTCAGACTCGTCGATATACCCGCATCGATATAACGCTGCGTGTTACTCAGTAAACTAGGAATATTAATCATGTCTTGCCAAGTTCGGATCTCATGAGATATGCCATCTGTACATTGCATGAAGGTCATATACCCAATTTCACCAGCAAAGCCACTCATACCTTGAAAAAGTTGTCCATTGATAACAATGCCAGCACCGAGACCATAGCCAATTTCAATGAACATAAAGTGGCTGTCTTTTGTGCCATTGCCATAATGATTCTCGCCAAATGCGGCCAAACTTACTTCATTATCAACACTCACCGGTAAGTTAAATAACAATTCCCAGTCTTTACGAAAGCTGACATTATGCCAATCCATAAATTTGGAGTAAATCACATCACCACTATCACTGATGAGTCCGGTCGTACCTACCCCAATGCCCACCAGAGCACGAGTATTCGCATTAATTTTTATTGCTTGTTGGATTAAAGTTTTACAAGTATCTAGAACGTAGGTGGCTTCCGTAGATGAGATTGGTACAAGCTCATGCCATAAAATTTCACCAACAAAACTCGCTAATGCACATTGCACTGATGACGCATTAATTTTTATTGCAATGGCTGCGCCACCATCTGGGTTCAATTCAAGCTGAATTCCTCGTCGCCCACCTGTTGATTTCTCAAATCCAACCTCATGAATGAACTCTTTTCTCATCAATTCATCTATAAGGTTAGATACTGTGCTACGAGTTAATCCAGTATCAGTCGCAAGTTTTGCCCGTGTTTGGCGAGGATTCTTACGCAAGCTACTCAAAATCAATGATTTATTGATTTTGTGCATAAGTTCATGATTGACTGCAGAGCGCTTACGTGACATAGATAAAATTTCTCAAAACAATATGTTAGAAAGTCAATTATTAGATGAGTGTTAAGTTAGTTTGTTTTTTTAATAAAAAAAGTGTATCCTAGAAAAAGAACTTTGTCAAATAAAAAAATAAAGTTTGTGAGGTCTGCACAAAAAATGAATTTACATTTTTTACCATTTCCGAAAAAGCTAGAATATACAAGCAGTACATATACACTAAAAGAAACGTTTAACCTCGTCAACATTGACCAAAGTGCTACTGAATTCAGTCTCAACTTACTTAAAAATCAGTTAAAAAGCAAAACGGCACATGACGAAAATTCATCATTTATTATTCATATTTCTCATAATTCAGAGCTAGATGAACAAGCTTACCAACTCGAAATTACGAATGACAAAATCACAATCGATGGCGGCAGTCAAGTCGGCATCCACTATGGTATTTTGACTCTCGTGCAAATTCTTCAACAAGTCGAACAAGAAATACCAACATTACTCATAGATGATGCACCTGACTTTCCAGCCAGAGGCATCATGTTAGACATCAGCCGTGACAAAGTACCCACAATGGATACACTATTCGACCTTGTTGATATGTTTATGGAGATGAAGATTAATCAACTCCAACTATACATGGAACATACATTTGCTTACAAAAATCATGAAACGGTTTGGAAAAACGCCTCACCAATGACAGCAGAAGAAATCCAAGAACTGGATGCTTACTGCAAAGAACGATTCATTGAACTTGTTCCTAATCAGAACAGTTTTGGACATCTCACGCGTTGGCTCGTACATGACGAATATAAGCCACTTGCAGAAGCACCCGATGGATGGACAACACCTTGGCAAGATTTCCGTCCCGATCCTTACAGCCTAGATCCATCTAACCCCAAGTCACTAGAACTAATTCAAGAACTATACGACGAATTACTCCCCAATTTCAGCAGTGACTTATTTAATGTTGGATGCGACGAAACGTGGGATTTAGGTCAAGGCAAGAATAAAGAACTCGTTGAAGAAAAAGGACGAGGACGCGTCTATTTAGACTTTTTGCTCAAGATATATGAAGAAGTTACAGCACGCGGCAAAACAATGATGTTTTGGGGCGACATTATCAACCAATACCCTGAACTTATACCAGAAATACCACGTGATACGATCGCGCTTGAATGGTGGTATGAAGATGTCAATCAATATATGGAAAAATGTAAGCTCTTCGCAGAATCTCAAATTCCATTCTATGTTTGCCCCGGAACATCCTCATGGACAACACTAGCCGGGCGTACTAAAAACTGTATTGCAAATATTCAAGCTGCAGTCGAAGCAGCTTTAGAACACGGTGCAATCGGTGTGCTCAACACGGATTGGGGTGATCTTGGTCACTGGCAACCGCTACCTGTCAGCTATTTAGGGTTTGCATATGGCGCGGCTGCATCGTGGTGTTATGAGACAAACAAGGAACTTGACCTACCAACTGTGCTTGACCTCTTTATATTCAAAGACAAGAACAAGGTTATGGGTCAACTTGCATTTGATCTTGGTAATGCTTATTTAAAGCCAGAATTGACAATTTTTAATGGTAACTTGATGTTCTGGATGTACCACAACAGTCTATCTGAGATGAAAGACATCCCCCGCTACTCGATGTTCGCAAAATCTGGCAAAGATCTAATTAACGATTGGGATACACTCAACACAAAGTTAGAAGAAACGAGTACATATATTCATGGCGTAATCGGCAACTTAGAAGATGCAGAAATGCAACGCGAAGATGCAGAATTAATTCAGTCAGAATTCATTACCGTTGCCAATATGCTTCTACTTGCTGTTGATGATGCAAAATATCAAATCCAATCCACTAGTGGTGGATCCGAAATCACAAATCGGCTTGATACCATCGAAAAACAATTAAGAGCAAATTGGTTAGCACGAAATCGAGAAGGCGGATTAGCAGATAGCCTTGCTCGTTTCGAAAAAATGCGAAATCGTAATTCATAACAAAATTATTATTGCACGAGGAGAGAAAAATGTCCCCTATTGAAACTATTATTGTGGGTGCAGGTGGTCGTGGAAATGCTTATGGTCGATTTGCCATGGAACACCCACAGGAATTGAGTGTGGTCGGAGTCGCAGAACCTGATGAAGTCCGGCGTAATCGTCTCGTAACGCACCACGATATAGCACCCGACATGATTTATGATGGTTGGGAATCGTTATTAGACAGTAACGAAAAACTTGCCCAGACCATTATCAACTGTACTATGGATCGTACACATTATGACTCCACAATAAAAATGCTGGATCTTGGTTATGATGTTTTGCTGGAAAAACCGATGTCACCCGTCTTGCATGAAAATATTAAGCTTGTCCAAAAAGCAGAAGATACTGGACGCTTATTACAAGTCTGTCATGTCCTGCGTTACACACCATTCTGGCAGACGCTTCGCGATGTTGTTCATTCAGGTAAACTCGGACGCATCATCAGTGTGACCCACCACGAAAATCTAGTTTACTGGCATATGGCACATAGCTTTGTACGAGGCAATTGGCGTAATGAGGAAACATCTGGTCCGATGTTATTATCCAAATGCTGCCATGACTTCGATATCCTCTTATGGATTTTACAAACACAAGTTGTTCACTTAAATTCATTTGGATCACTAACGCATTTCAAGCCAGAATATGCCCCTGAAGGCGCAACTATGCGTTGTACAGATGGGTGCCCAGCTGCCGAAACCTGTAAATACGAAGCAACAAAACTCTATGTTATTGACGGTGATGGATGGCCAGCCAATCACATTTCGTATATCCCAACCAAAGAAGCACGAATGGAAGCCTTAAAGACAGGCTGGTACGGACGTTGTGTCTATCACTGTGATAATGACGTTGTCGATCATCAAACCGTTAATATGGAAATGGATGATGGTACAACAGTGACCTTAACGATGAATGGTCAAGGTGAAGAAGAGTGTCGTACAATGCGATGGGATGGTACAGATGCAACCCTCTTCGGAAAATTTTCGTCAAAAGGCAATGAAATTCGTATCCACCACCATCTCACAGGCGAAATCGAAGATATTCCAGTCATTGATCGTGACAGCAGTGGACACGGTGGTGGTGATTTTGGCATTATGCGTAGTTTTGTCAATGCAATTCAGGGCAACCCAGATGATAGCATCACAACAGCCCGCGAATCACTCGAAAGTCATTTACTCGCTTTTGCAGCAGAAGAATCACGGCATAACAAAACCGTCATCAATATGGAAGAATACCGTCAGCGCGTCGAAGCTGAAGCGCGTAATATGTAAGTAACTTAATGAGGTGATGTATATTTCATCCTACATCACCTTCCCCAAAACTTATGGTATCAAGCCACAGATGAAAGTATTGAAATAAAAATTGACTGTGTTGGGAAGTTGATAATCAAGTTTACAATATGAGGTTCCTAATCACCCATTATCAGACTCAACGCGAACATCGAATTAATTCTCTAAGTACCCTCGAATTCACAAAGTATATAGCATTTCCTCAGAATGACAAACTGAAACGACTCTCCTCTGAGTTGACTTTACGGTAGGACGCGAGAGAAATAGGCTCTCTCACCCCACCTTGGAGTACCGTTGCGGAGGCGAACAATACTCCCGTTTCATAGCATATCGCGGATAGTGGTTCGTTGGTTTCGCAGACGGTTTTATAAAATCTATTTCAGTTTGCGGAGGAATCCAAAATCATGAAACGAGTCTATGCACTCACCAATCACAAAGGCGGTGTTGGCAAATCAACATCCGCAACGAATATCGCACTTGGTATTTCAGTTATGCTACGAAATGCAGGCGCATCCAACTCACGAGTCCTACTTATCGACACCGATAGTCAGGCTCATGCAACGTTAGTTACCACAGGTCAGAACAACTACGACGAGAACAATAGTCTATACACTGTCCTCATGGCAGATCGGCAGAAGGCAACTCAGGTTTTGTCAGAATGTCTGGTTCAAAGCCATTGGGAT
>DIYL01000001.1 GCA_002428985.1 Anaerolineales bacterium UBA6055
CTTGCAGTGTATTGGCTTGTCCCAGTCGATTGTTGATGGTCTCAAAGAGCGGTAACGCCTGCTGATAGTATGCTACTGCCTCATCGTATTGATTCTTCATCCAATGCACCTCGCCCAAGGCTCTCAGTGTATTGGCTTGTCCGATTTGGTCGCTAGTAGTCTCATATAGCGGCAACGCCTGCTGATAGTGTGTCATCGCCTCATGGTACTCAGATTTAAGCCAATGCACCTCGCCCAACGCTTTCAGGGTATTGGCTTGTCCCCATGTATAATCAATTGTCTGAGCCACCTCTAATGTATCTCGCAACAGGTCAAACTGTTCGGCGTTTGTGCGTCGTGTGCGCATAAAATTCTGTAATGCGAATACCCAATCGACTGCTTCTTTCTCAGAATGTTCAAAACCCCATTCAACCGCGGTTAAAATATTATCCCAATCTTGCATCAGTAAAGCATGGCGAGCATACTCCCCCTTATCGTTATACGATTGATTGGCTGAATAATTACCGTGCAGTCCATGATAATGCTCAAAGTGAGCATGTTGTGCTGAGTCGTCGGGTTGTGGTAATGCGAGGCGCACCATCTCATCGACCTGATAGCGCTCCTCGCCTTTGTCATAACGTACAAAGCGCCATGCCCCTAACACATCAAGTGCATCGTCCATATCGTCTTCATCCATGTCATCGGATTTGAGGGCGACAACTGCATCATAGTCAAATGTACCGACACACACCACTAGTCGTTGCAATAGGGTTTGCGCTTTATCGCCCTTATCTTCTGTCATCTGCTCCAGTGAGCGGTTAATCATCTCATACAGTGCATCTTGCACCTTTTGGCTGGTGAGGTCGTTCAACTGTTTCAACACCCGTCGTACTGGACGTTGGTTTAATTGCCCGACTGCCCATTCGATCAAACGCGGATATAAGCGTGATGCTTGGGCGATGGCTTGGGTATCTTCGTCGGATAGCTCGGTGTCATCGGCTTCGGCAAAATCTTTGGCAATCGCTGTGGCGTGCTCAAGACTCAGCGCCGATGGGGTAATTTCTTTCAGCGGGCGGATGTCCCAACGCACCCGTGATGTCACCACGATATGTGCGCCTGCCGTCTGTAATTTGGCAATCAAGGCTTTGTAGCGGGTCTGCTGGTCGGCGGGTACATCTTCGGCATTATCCAACACAATCAACGTACCCGACCGCTTATGCAATTGCTCCAGCACATCCGCTTCGTTACTATCATTGGGCAGATTAAAGTGCACCATCAACAACCCGAGTAAATCCGCGGGTGATGACAGCGACGAACAGCGATACCAAACTGCTCCAGCAGGATGTTTCAAGGAGACTTCCGCCACCAAACGCGATTTTCCTAATCCGCCTGTTCCCGTCACCTGCACCACACCATTAAGGCTGTCCGTCAATCGAGTCAGGTCATTGTCGCGCCCGTGCATCGGGTTCACAAACAAATACGGCAAATAGAGCCGTAGCGTATTTTCTCCGGTAAATTTGCTTCGCACTGCTTCCGGCGCATCGGGGACGGTCTCACCGTTTAAAGTCCGAATCAGACTATCCATGCCTGCATCAAAATCCGTCGAGATGTCAGCATATTGGATTTGCTTGATATACAGCCACACATTGATCGGCTTGACCTCTTCTAATTTGAGCACATACAGCGGATCACCTAGTTCGCGCACCAGCAAACACTCACTCCCGCAGATGTCACTATCAAGCGAATCCTCCGACATCACAAACAATCCGACATCGGCAACATCAATCGCCTTGCGGATGGCTTTGTCCCACGAAAGGTTGCCGGGGACAATCCCATTGCGATGGTCTACCCAGACTTCAAAACCCGCGCTTTCTAATGCGTCGGCAATGCGGTCAATATCGTCGTCGTTTTTGGTGCTATGGCTGATGAAAATGCTCTGTGTCATGTCGGTTTCATATCTCAATTGGCTAGTTACACCTATAAGTATGCCGTGTCTAACTACGCCATGCAACTCAAATGTTTAGCATCGTGATCGGACTACAAACAACTCCTTGCTAAACCGTATATCAAACGTCGGGTAATAATCAACAGCCTTGTGTTACAGTGGACATGCGATAATTCATCTTCGTTTGCAGATGGGAATAGATATGAGACTTTTAATTATATGGATCTGCTTATTGTCACTGATTTTCAGTGTGAGTCTCGCACAAGACGAGAAAACACCCTACGAAATTGCGCAGGAACGGATTGCTGAGGCGTTAGAATCTACCCCAAGTAGATTAGATCTGAGCGGGTTAGGTCTAACAGAATTACCACCAGAAATTGGTCAGCTAACATCACCCTACTTGGATGTAATTATCTTATCCAATAATTACTTGGTTGAATTGCCAGAGACCATCGGAGAACTAATTTATTTACCCTATCTGCACTTATCTCAAAATTATCTTACTCATGTACCTGCGAGCATTGGAAACCTGAGTAACCTCCGTATGTTGTCTCTCTCAGATAATCAGCTAAGTAGTTTGCCCGAAAGCATCAGCCAACTACAAAATCTACAAGTCCTAACACTAAATAACAACTATTTTGATGAATTGCCAGCAATGATTAGACAACTCAGTAATCTAAATATACTTCACATTCAAAATAATCAACTATCTCATTTGCCTGATAATATAGTTGGCTTAAGTGATAAACTAAGTGTACTAAAAATTGATTCCAACCATCTACAAAATCTACCAGACAACATTGGAGAACTTAGTAAATTACGTGAACTTCATTTAGCTAATAATCAACTGACGCAATTACCTGATAGTGTTGGAAACCTCACGCACTTGGAATTTCTAAGCCTGACTAATAATGAAATCGATACGATTCCTAGTAGTATCGGACAGCTAGCAAATTTGGAAAGGTTATTTCTAAGCCATAATCAATTAAGATATTTGCCATCCAATATAGGGCAGCTATCAAATCTAGAAATTCTTGAGTTATCTAACAATCAGTTAAGCCACTTACCAGAAAATATTGGTCAACTTAAGAATTTAAAAGAGCTTTCCTTGTCATCAAACCAACTAGATAACTTGCCTAAATCTATTGGAGAGTTGAGAAAATTATGCTATCTTGACATTACCTTAAATCAATTAAAAGCTATACCTGCAGATGTGTCAAAGCTCAGGCGATTATTATCTGGAAGCGGATATTGTACATCAAGGAATCACCCTAGTTTCCTATTTGATGATAATTTACTTGAGCAATTGCCAGATAAAGTAATACAAGGTGGGATAAGTACAATACTTGAATATATTGGCAATCCCTTACGGTGGCAGTTACAACGCATTATGACGACTATTGCACCTATTATAAGACTTATAGTTTTAACAACAGTATTTATCTTATTTGTGCGTTGGCGCAATCGTCGGACTCGAAAACCTAAACCTAAACGTGGGGATGTGTGATTATGTCACATCTCCGTTGAACGATTATAATGTTGGTTCTGCCTCGTGTTCACGTAGAGTGACAGTCATCGGCAGCCCACCTAACGGTCGCAATGTAATCACAGGTTCGGGGATAATTGTTGTATTGGGCGCGAGGTCAACTGTCGCATGTTGTAGGATGGTCGCTAGCACCAGTTGTGCTTCCATCATCGCAAAGTGATTACCCATACACACCCGTGGCCCGCCCCCAAATGGGAAATATGCGAATTTTGTGTGGTCGTTTTCGGCTTCTGGTGTCCAGCGTGATGGATCAAATTGATTGGGATTCTCCCAATATTGTGGGTCGCGGTGCGTCAGATATTGGCTGACAATCATGATATTGTTGGGTTGTGCGGTGAACTTCGATAACTCAAATGGCTCTTGCACGATGCGCGTCAAAATCCATGCCGGTGGATATAGGCGCATCGCCTCTTTGATAACCTGTTGCGTATAGGTCAACTGTTTGAGGTCAGTGAGTGTCGCGCGACGTTGCCCGATGACCGTATCAATTTCGGTAACTAATTTTTCTCGGATATCAGGATTTTCTGAGAGAAGATAAAGTGCCCATGTCAGGGCATTAGCAGTTGTTTCATGTCCGGCGAGGAAGAGCGTCATCGCTTCGTCACGCACTTGTTTATCATTCATGCGTTCGCCGTTTTCATCGGTGGACAATAACAACATCGACAATAAATCGCCCTTGTCTTCCATCGTTTGACGGCGCGCTTCGATCATATCATTCACAGTGGTGTTGAGCAGATCATATACTTTATTCGTCTTACGGTTACGTGCAGTTGGCACCCAATCGGGCAACGCCATCGGGTTGGTAATTTTGTGCATCGCCGATTCAATACCGACCGTGATCGCATGTCCTAAATCATCAGCATCTTCCGAGACATCCGCATCAAATAGCACCTTCGCAATGACCTGCATCGTCACTGTCATCATCTCGTGGTGTACATCTAATTGCGATTGGTCACCCCAACTGTTCACCATCGTCTGCCCATAATCGACAATCGTATCGGCGTAACTTGTAATCCGTTGCGTATGGAAAGCGGGTTGTGTCAGGCGCCGCTGGCGTTTATGAAAATCTTCTTCGCTCAGGAGCAATCCTTCACCTAAAGCACGGGTCAGTCCTTTTTTCAAAATTGGCGATTTATGTACCTTATGCGCAGACTTCACCAGTACTTCATAAATATCGGCGGGGTTTGTCAAAATATATGCGTCACGATTGACCAGCTTGATATGAATGGTCTCCCCATATTCGGCTTTCCATCGCATCATATTGCCAATGCGGTCTGCCCCTGCAAATTCTCTGAGGTTGCCGACGAATGGTAAACCTTTGGGTCCGCTGATGTCTGGATGTGTCATGTATCGCTCTCGATTCTCTAGCATTTCACTATCCAGTGTACACGGGAAATGAGTCCCAAGACGCAAAATTTCTGTAAAAAGTAAAGTGGTTGCGACAGGCAACAAACCTGCTATACTCAAGCCAACTTAGATAATTTAATACAAGAGCGTTATGCTTGTCAGGATTGAGATAAGATGCATTAGTTTTCTGGCGGGCATAGTCAAGAGGAACAAATACTATGTTAAAAGTTGCGAATGCTCCCTGCTCATGGGGCGTGATCGAAAATATCGAAGGGGAACGCTACGATTATGTACGTGTCTTAGATGAACTCGCGGGTACAGGGTATGTGGGCACAGAGTTGGGCGATTGGGGTTTTATGCCGACTGACCCAGAAAAACTCAAACCCGAACTGGATAAGCGTAGCCTAGATATGATCGGGTCATGGGTGAATGTCTATCTTCATGATGAAAGCAAGCATGAGATGAGTGCTGAAGATTGTGTCCGCACAGGTAAATTACTCGCTGCTGTCGGTGGTAAAGATGCGCTGGTGATCATGGGGAACGACCCATACCTAGACCCCGTTCGCAATAAAAATTCGGGACGCATCACACCCGAGATGAGCATGACCGAAGATCAATGGGAAGTATTTGCCAAAGGTGCCAATACCGTTGCACAACGTGTGATGGACGAAACCGGATTACGCACAGTGATTCATCATCACATCGGCACATGGATTGAAACCCCAGCCGAAACCGAGCGCATTCTCGAGATGACGAATCCAGACATACTCGGTATGGTGTTTGATACTGGGCACTGGTCATTTGGTGGTGGCGATCCAGTCACAGGTGTTAAACAATTTGCTGACCGCATCTGGCATGTGCACTTCAAAGATCATCATCCCGATGTTGCCAAACAATCCCGCGAAAAAGAATGGGACGGTCCAACATCTGTCGGTGAAGGGATTTTCCCAGAACTCGGTAAAGGCGATGTCGATTTTGCAGGTGTGTTCAAGGCGCTCCAAGAAGTGAATTATGATGGTTGGATTGTCGTCGAACAAGATGTTCTGCCCGGCCTCGGTACACCGAAGGAAAGCGCGCAGCGTAACCGTGATTTCTTGAAATCAATCGGGCTTTAAATTTTGATACATTTAATAAGATAAAGGTGGATGATTGAATCCCAATGACCTATCTAGTAGGGTTTATTTGTGATTCGATACACATCGTAAACGAAAATCATCCATAATAATTGCCCTCACCCTAAATCCCTCTCCCTTATGGAGAGGGACTTTGGAAGATTTTAAAGAGAGTCAATCTCCCCTTCGCCCTGAGGGAGAAGGGGACGGGGGATGAGGGCAAAAGATATTAATGAAACAGCCAAAGGCTAAATCCATGTCTGACAACCTGATCTCCCACGCATTTGTTATCCCTGACCGCGACTTCACGGACTGGTTCAATGTCTTACGCCCCTATTTGCAAAAATTTGAACGGGTTGCGGTGGTGCGCTCACCAGCCGGCAATGACCTCAATCGGTATCGTACTGTGACAGCGGTGCAAGCCCCGTTAACGTGGTTTCAAGATGATGCACTGCAACATATCCGCCGGATTTATCCACAGGTGGTGACGGTCGATATTATCCGTGCTGAAACACCTGAGCAACTCACACCGATTCTACAGCGACGCATCCAAAATGATGATCGCTATGGTGAGAAAGATAATACACACGTTCATATCTACACACGTTTTGTGTTGGCATGGCCTACAGATTTCCGCCCGATGTCCCTTAAAGATACTTATAACGATAAACCTGCTGGCGGAGACCTCAATGAGAGTATGGATATTGAGACTGAGCGAAATGCCGAGGTAATCTGTGCAGCCAGCGGAACTGTTATAGCAATACGTGGTACACCAAACGAATTCGGTTACGATAACTTTATTCAGGTGGAATCGATTGTAAACAATGAACGCTTTGTCACAACATACGAACGCACCATGAACTATGATGTGAAATTGCGTGATACGGTTGAGTTGGGACAAACCCTTGCAGAATGTAAGGGTGGGCGGTTGCGGATTATGGTGCAACAGAAATCACCCAAGGCTGTACAAATTTTCCCATTAAAAGATATTGTTAATCCCCGTGATTTTCTGTATGTACAAGGCTTACGTGTGCGCCCAGTTGCTGATGGCTTACGTGTCCGGTCATTACCCAGCTTAGAAGGAACGATTGTCGGGCAGATCTACACATGGGATTTGGTCGAAACACTCGAACCACATGGTCGTGCAATCGAAAAAATCGGTGTAGAAGATAAATGGTTACGGGTGCGCCTACTTGATGGTACAGAAGGGTACACTGCCGCATGGTTCTTAGAAGCCACAACGCAGGTCGAAGGCTCTGAGGTATTCCCAGGTGTGAATCCTGTCGGTGTGAATCTCGACGTATTTCATCAGCAAGGAACACCTAATCCGAAGAGCCTCGGCGGGAATATTGGCTGGGTACGCTTTGGCTATAATGTCTCGAATTTCTCTGGCTCAGAGGACATCACAGCAACATTTAATCGCTATTTGCCATTACTACAACGCTATCGCGATGCTGGCTATCGCATTATCATGACGACAAGTCATCAAACCTATGGCGAAGGCAAACAAGAATTTTGGCCTTGGCCCGACATGACTGATGCTAAATGGGTGACATTAATTGATCGCTTTGCCGATATGATGAGTCGGATTGCTAGACAATGGGCGGGGCGTGATATTATTTCTGCGTGGCAAATATGGAATGAACAAGATGCCCCGATTGGGATTGCACAGGCATCTGTCCCCATGCTCGCTCATAATTACACCCGTATGTTTGCTCGTGTCTATCAAGCGATTCGAAGTGCTGACCGAAATGTGCAAATTCTGACAGGTGGATTTACAGGCGGTCCGGTGAATGGTGGGAACTATGCTCAACAACTTGTCGATAATTTGCCATCCAATGCGATACCCGATGGCATTGCCTTCCATCCCTATGGGCGTGGCGTGAATGGCCATCCGATTTACGCACGCTTTGGTCATATTGATGATTCCATCAAAGCTTATAGTGGGGTGCTACCTACTAAACCCTTATGGATTACTGAGTGGGGTATTCTTGACCGTCCCAATGATGACATCAACGACATAACCAAATATGCGACGACGTTTGTCCGATATTTAAAAGCGCAGTATCCGGGGAAAATTGCGAATATGTCATGGTATGCATGGGCAGAAGAAATGCATAATGGTTATGGCATTGTCGATAAAAATGGGAATCCACGTAACCCGCTTACCAATAGCTTTTTGTCACTGTGATGACGAACGACTACCGATAGTCGCAGAATCGAAAAGACCACAGAGGATTAGTCTGTGGTCTCAACCACCTGGAGTGGTTTGTCGGTTTGGGGTCACCCTCTAAACAGAGTTACCCTAGAGGTGTGACTGAGTTAAAGGGTTGCCCCCATATCACCTATCATTACTGATCACCTCCTTCACTAATTTACGAATAACGAAAGTATATCATGCTTCAAATCAGAATGCAACTAATTGGTGTATTAAGATTCGGTTAATTCCGGTTCAAAGTGTCATTTAGTGGGTCACAATAGTTATTAATGGAATTCGTATATACTATTAATTATAATAGGTGTGTTATCAAATTATCGGAAAGTAACCTAGAATCTTATGTCATCCCCAATATTATCCCGCCGAAAATGGAAGCTCTATGCCAACGACCAACACATTATTGTCGTCAAAGGGACAAAAGAAAAATTCACCCATCCACTGATGAAAGCCCTCTTGTGGGCATTATATATGCCAGAATATCCCAATATCTCGATCGAGATACGCATCGGCGATAAGTACAAACCAGATGTTGTCGCGTTTGAAGACGATGCTGAATTACGTGGAAGCCCGCCAGTATTCTGGGGTGAGGCGGGACAGGTCGGGGCAGATAAAATTAAGTCAATCGCACGCCGTTACCGCGAGACACATTTTGTCGTCGCAAAATGGAACACCAATCTACACCATTATTCCACACATCTAGAAGGCTTGTTGGACGGTATCAAACGAGACGCACCATTCGATCTCATTAACTTTCCGGAAGAGACAATCAATTGTATTGACGATGATGGCAATGTGCATATCACCTTTGATGATGTTGAGTTAATGCGTTTTGAATAGCAAAATTAAAAATTTGGGTTAAACGATTTTACAATTTGGCTAAATTGCATACAATAATGAGGTCTGTTGGTGTCGTTTATCTGGCGTGTCACAATCTCGTTAGACCTCGGACACCACGTTATCAAACTGAGACATTTTCGTTAAAATATACCTGATATTGATTTCTGAGGGGCAACATGCCAATAACTGTACATTGGGACGATCCATTACATACTATAATTCGTTGTGAATTTGATAAAGTTTGGACATGGAATGATGTGTTCGCGATGAATCGTGAGATTAATATGATGATGGACACAGTTAACTATCCTGTCCCTGTTGTTGTCCAAATGCATGGTAGAGCCTTTCCGAAATCCGGTACATTAACCTATACCAAACACCTCTTTATACATGACCACCACAATTACGCGAATCATGTCATTTTTGTGGGGGGAAGTGTACTCATCAAAACATTCGAGCGCATCATTCGTAAGGCATACGTGCAATCCATGTGTAATATCCATAGCGACTATGTCGAGACGATGGAGCTTGCCCGCCAGTTACTGGATCAAGACACAGCCTAATGCTAGACATCCCTATCGCAAGCGATTACACTGAGTTGATTGTCTGGCGAGAAGACTTCATCTAGCACAAACCAACAGATTAAAATCGGACATCTATGAGCGATTCATCAACTTTATCAGGCGCAGATGCAAAACGTGCCGCCCGTAACGTCAGCGCGCTAGTCATTGCGAGCTTGTTTAGCAAGGGTGCATTATTCATCTGGCAGCTAATCCTCGCGCCGTGGCTTGGTATATTTGACTATGGTATTTACGGTACGGTTGGGGCGTTAATTTCTGTGGCAGGCTCAATTTCTAGTTTTAGTATGGGCTTGATTGTCATCAGAGATGTGGCACGCCACCCCGAAAAAGCGGGGAAATACTGGTCGGCGATGATCATGATGCAGACTGTGCTGGCTTTAGTCGCATATGTCAGTATGAATGGCTTTGCTGTCGGCTATAGTGATACGGTGCGTGCGTTTACGGCATTGGCAGGCCTTAACTTGTTTGTCGATTTGTTTGGCAATATGGGGTATGACTTACTCATCGCCCGTGAATCGATGCTGAAAACCTCCGTTGTTGAGATCGTCCATATAATTTCCCGCATCGGTTTGTCAGTACTCGCCTTGACATTAGGATGGGGACTCCTTGGTGTGTATCTTGCGGCAATGGTATCCGGCTTAGGGCGTACACTTGTGTTCGTCTATCTCAATTGGCAGATGGGCGTTCGTCCACAATTCCCCTTTGATCGATCGATTGGGATTCCGTTGTTGGTTAATAGTGCGCCGCTTGCACTATCTGCATTCTTATCACTCGCCTATCAACACGCTGATAAATTGATGACCACAGGCATTCTTGGGGAAGAAGGCACAGGTTACCTGACTGTCGCATTTGTCATTAACTTCGGTGTGATTGAGTTATTCAGTACGACGGTGTTAGTCGCTGTTTACCCATTGATGTCACGTTATTATGGTGATGGTAATGGTGCGATGTTTGGCAATATGGTCGAAAAATTAGCTGTCTATATGACCATGATTAGCCTACCGATGGCACTCACCATCAGTATTTTTGCATCCGACATCACCACACCTTTATTTGGTGAAGACTTCGCACCAACGGCTGGAATTTTGAGTATCCTCATCTGGTACACTATGATTACGATGGTCGGTAATGTGTTTAGCAAAGGCATGCTCATTCAAAACCGCCAGCGACTTTTGTTGATCTTCCGTGCATCTGGTCTGGTGCTGAATATCTTACTCAATACGATTTTGCTCTATAGTTGGCGTGATCCGCGTGGGGCGGCTGTTGCGTCGATTATCGCTGAAATACTCGTAGTCGCCTTGATGATCGGGACATTCCGCGCTGTCGGATGGAATTGGCAACGCATTGCACCTGCACTGGCAAAATTGGTTGTGATTACAGTTTTGGTGGGTGTGGTAATGGTCGTCTTACAAGGCATCCATTTCATTATCGGGATGGGTGTTGGACTAGCGATTTATGCGGGAGCCGTGATCTTTGGCAATGTCCTCAGTGATAGTGATTGGGATTTGGTCTATCGGGTTGTTTCGGCAATGCCTGGGGGCACACTCATCACACGTTATTGGCAACGGGATGTCACACTAAGTTGGTAATCAATTGAGCGGCAGCCAGAATCCGAAGGTACTACCGCGTCCCAATTGGCTTTTGACCCATAGTTCACCATGATGGCGTTCGATCACATTATTGACCAAGCTCAACCCCAAGCCCGTTCCTTTTTCGGTAGTTACAGTTTGCTTGACGCGATAAAATGACTCGAAAATATAAGGCAAATGCTCGGCAGAGATTCCCACACCGGAGTCAGATACTTTAAATTGGAATTTGTCTTCAGCGTACCACGCTTCGACCTCTACCCGACCCTTTTCTGGGGTATATTTAACAGCATTGGTAATCAAATTTTCCATAGATTGACGGATTAACACGGGATCTGCTTTGATGCGTGGAATGTCCTTCAAGCGTATATCCGCTCTAAATCGATGCTGTTTTGCCTCGATCAATGGGCGCAAATTGATAATGACAATTTTGACGGTTTGCTCAAGGTCAATTTGTTCATGTAACTCGAGCGGGGTGTTACGAATGCGTTCGACCCTCAGCATTTCTTCGAGTAAGCTATCCATGCGCTCTGCTGATTTTTTGATGATGTCCACGTATTCATGAATATCCTCATCATCCTCTGGTGCGTCCAATTTAATCATATCGGCATATCCGGTGATCAGCGCTAGCGGACTGCGCAAATCATGCGAGGCAACACGGAGCATTTCGTCTTTGAAGCGATGTAAGTCGCGTAGGGTAGTAATATCGTGCATGACGATCAGATAGCCTGCGACTGTTTGTTGGGTATCGTGCCATGTCGACATCCGCACTTGATAGTCACGTTGGAGGCGTTCTGATCGCGTCTCGAACGACCAATCACTTTGCGATCCAAATTCTTCGGCAATAAGTGGCGCAACCGGCTCGAACATCCCATCAATATCAACCAAGTTGAGCACTGTCATCCCGCGTGCATCATTGATTTTTGATAATCCAAGAATTTTAACAGCTGCATCGTTTAGCAGGATTAACTTACCATTCTCGTTGAGCACGAACATGACATCAGTCATCGCCTGTAAGATCACCTGAAGTTGGCGTTGTTGCGCTTGGATGCGATTGAACGAGTGCACATTATGTAACGCAATCGATGCTTGATTCGCAATGATGGTGATCAAACTGAGGTGATAATCATTAAAATGTTCTGGCTGGGAATGCGTTAAGGTGATAACAGCAATCACATCATCTTCATAGATGAACGGCACACATAAAATCGACCGTATGCCAGCAGTGCTTTCGACCCAGCGTTTATCTTTATCGGCATCCATGATGATGTCGCCGAGTTTATTATCGAGCACCCATGCCAACAAGCTATTCGGTTTGACTGTATTGACAATCCCAAACGGCACATCTAATAAACGCCCTGTATCGACAAGCAAATTTGTCCACGTCAGCCAGTGCGCTTCATTCGGATAAAAGCGAATTTGCTCGGCACCCACAGATTTTGCTGCCAATTGGAGCACATGATTGAGTACCTTTTCCAAATCCGATAACTTCAAAAGTTCCGAAACTTCGGCAAGGAGATCTAGGTCTTTAAACGTGGTCTGTTGCATGTCCGGCTGGGACATCAAAATTTCACCTATAACATCTAAGTAAGTCTGGGCATAGGACTGCTTACCATAGTGTAGACCAGAATAGGGTTTCGTGCCAATTAAGATTGTCGTGGCGGGCGTGTTTTAGAGTCTCGGAAAATATTTGACCTTATTAACCGCCGAAAGTTAAAACCATCCGCACACATATTCGTAGGGACTGGGCTTGCCCTGTTCGTTATTTGAATCGTCCGCAAATGCCTACGTCTATCGTATCGTCCGCAAATGCCCCCATCGCCACATCCGCCAAACTCCGACCGTTATTGTCCGCCACCCGTCCTACGCCTCATCATCGTCATCGGATTTCCCCAACCGACTGCGCCAATCTGATACGCGTGAATTTTCTGATTTTTTACGTTCCTCTTCTTGCTTGCGCCATTTTTCAACTACTTGTAATACTTCTGGTGTGCCAATTTTTACGAGAGCTTGGGCTGCAAATCCTGCAACTGCTCCTATTTGACTAAGTCCTTTGTCATTTAATGCTATAATCAATGCCGGTATGGCTTGTGGATCACCAATGTTACCCAATGCCCTTGCCGAACTTGAGCGCACGCGGTCATGTGAATCAGTTTTTAGGGAATTGATCAAAGCCGGTATTGCTTGTGGATCACCAATGTCACCCAACACGATTGCCGAATTTGCGCGTACATCGAAATAAGAACCATTTTTTAGTGAGTTGATCAAAGCAGGAATTGCTTGTGGATCACTCATGTTACCCAATGTTTGTGCACAAGAGAAGCGCACACTGTCATCTGAATCATTTAGTAGAGACTTGATCAAAGCAGGTATGACTTGTGGATCACTCATGTTACCCAATGCCCTTGCCGAACTTGAGCGCACGCGGTCATGTGAATCAGTTTTTAGGGAATTGATCAAAGCCGGTATTGCTTGTGGATCACCAATGTCACCCAATGCAGTTGCGGAATCTGAGCGTACATGCGAATCTGAATCATTTTGCAGAGACTTGATTAATGGAGTGATTGCTTGTGGATTCCCAATCTTACCCAGTAACCATGCAGCACTTGAGCGTGCAACGTGATGCGAATTTTGCAGAGAGTTGATCAATGCAACTGTCACTTCTGGCGTACCAATTTTTTCAAGAGCTTCAGCAGCATGTTTTGCAACATTGCTACCTATCCTATTACCTCTGTTTTTCAAGGCTTCAATTAATGGCGGAATTGACTGTGAGTTATTAATTTCTCCTAACGCCGTTGCAGAACTTGATCTTACGTTGGCAGAGGAATCCTTTTGTAATGCAAAAATCAACGCTGGTACTGCTTGTGTATCACTAATTTCTCCTAACGCCGTTGCAGAACTTGATCTTATGTTGGCAGAGGAATCCTTTTGTAATGCAAAAATCAACGCTGGTACTGCTTGTGTATCACTTATCCTGCCAAGACATTGTATGACTGCATCTCTAATATTTCGTTCATCATCTTCAAGCCTTTTCAATAGTATGTCTGTAGCCCTAACATCTTGTAATTCGGCTAAACAAGATAGTGTATAATAGCCACTAATACGACGTGTAATACCTAGGAATCCACGTCTGCGGTATAGTTCATCAGCGCGTAGTGACTTTAGAGTAAAATTGAATGCCAGATAATCTCGAATTAACAAATGTAGGAAGCGATATGTTCCATCCTCAAGTTGTTCAATCACATTAAGTCTTGGAATAAATTGCAAAAATGATTGAACCTGTTCTGGCTCAAGTTGATAAGTGAAATCGTGGTGAACCAGAATGTTTTCTATAATGTTAGTTCTTTTTCCCCAGTCTTTATGATCATCTCTTTTTATATCCGCTACATTAATCATGGCGGCATGACCCAGCACGTCTAGCACCTTCTCTAGAGTAAACGGCATCTCTTCACCGAGGAGTTCGCGTCGACGGGCTTCAAAGTCATAGCTGGCTTGCATATACTGCCCGAAGATTGCATCGCGCAGGTCGTTGGCTTCCGTCATACTCGGCAGGGCTTTTAAGTCGTCAGTTGCATCACGATAGCCAAATGCGATCAAACTGAGTAGTAGAGGGAAACGGCAGATGTCGAGCAATTCGTCATCGCTCATCACAGCAGTCTGTACGGTCGGCACATCACCGAGGTAGGTCTCGATTTGTGTGTCGGTCAGCGGTTGCAATTCAATCGCACCCCGAATATCCAATTTTTCACCGATGGCGTTATAATCATTCACACGGCACGTCATCAGCACCTGATTCCCATCGCGAATCGCTTGTTGGACATATGCCATAAATCGCTGGCGCGGGTCGAAAAGTCTTTCTTCTTTAATTTCTTTACCATCTTCATCTTTACCAACAACAATTTCTTCGGTTTTCTCACTCCCCAATTCATCCAACCCATCCAGAATCAGAACCGCCCGCCCATTCTGAATCACATCAACTATGTCGTCGGATAACTTATTTTGTATGGTTAACCAATCTGCTAGCGGATTATTCCTATAACTATCCCAATATGCAATTGATGCATAAATGGGTACATGTTGATTGGGCTTCGTCAGATAGTTTTTAATTAACGTTTGAGTGTATTGTAGTAGTGTTGTGGATTTACCTGCACCGGGTTGCCCAAGTAATAATATTTGCCCACGATATGCTTCCCATGCTTCGTCAAGGCTATTAAACGTCTGAGTTGGCTCTGATGGCGAGCGTAACATGCGTGACATCAGTAAGTCTTCTTCTTTTTTCTTTGCCTCATGCTTATCTTGAAAAATAATATCAATAAAGCGATTGGCTGTGTTCGTAGAAATTAATCTGTCAATTTGTTTGCTTAATTTGTAGAGATATTCGTAGCGTGTCACATGGAATGCAATCTCGTTGATAATATCATTCCAGAGGTGCGCTTGGGTCGCATTGATATAATTAATCCTGCTGATGTGCTCGGGGATGTCGCTGTCAGCGATGATATGCCCATCGTCATCAACCACTTTCACTGTCAAAATCGGGCGCGGGATGCCGGTGGCAATGTTCCATTCATCCGTGCAAACGCTTGAGGTCACACTATGTTCGGTGATGACAAACACAAACAGTTTACTGCGCTCGATACTCTCGGTGATGCGTCGCCACCATGTTTCACCATGTTGGATCTGATGTTGATCAAGGAAGACGCGCAACCCATTGTCGCGCAAGCTGTCGTGTATCCGTTGGGCAATGTCGATACCATCTTTGCGGGCATAGCTGATAAATACATCGTAGTCAAATTCGTAAGTCGTCGTTGTCATAAAATTTTAGGTGTGATTATGCGATATGATATACCCGAGTATAACACGTCAAGCCAGTGATTACGCCGATAAAACGCGGTCAATTCTTTACACTGTTCTAACATACACTATGCTATAATTAGAATATATGTTCGCAAACTTGAGTAGAAAGTTGTTTGTGGATGAAACCCAAGCATATTAAAAATCTTCAATCCAAAAGTCGTAAACTCATTGTCGGTCGTGTTGATGAGTCCACGTTTGCCGTTGATAGTAGCTCCGACCCGAACCAACGGCATATCGTCACGCTCAAGCCCGATGCAAATGGACGCATTCAAAGCACATGCACCTGTGAATGGTCACAATTTCGCGGTGTGGGGTGTGCCCATGTGATGGCAACCCTCAACTTTGTCGCCGAACAAAAGGGGCGTAAATTAAGCTTCTGGCAGACCGAAGACGATGCCAAACGCCAGAAAAATCGCATCTTCAAATTGACAAATCAATCCGGACGAGAACATGTCTGGATTACGAGTCGTGCGGGTTAGTTACAGCGTCGCTAGCGGCAATACGATGCGAACGGTCGTGCCTTCATTTGGAGTGCTCGTAATGTCAATCGTGCCCTGATGTAATGTGATGATCTTTTGGGCGATAGATAAGCCTAAGCCAAATCCCGGTGTGGTATGGGCTTCATCTTGTCGCCAAAAGGTCTTAAAGATGTGCGGCATAACTTCTTCCGAAATACCAATCCCAGTATCAGTAATTGATAATTCGAGCATCTCCTCGTCAACCTGAGTTGCGATCGTGATGCGACCATCTTCAGGTGTAAACCGAATCGCATTATTGATCAGTTGCTTGATGGCTTCGGTCAAATAGCTGACATCACCATAAATGATGGGCACTTGATGATCTATATCACAGATAAATTCAGGCATTTGCCCATTATATTGTTCCTTGGCATCCTCACAAATCCGTTTCATCAGCATGCGTATATCGATGGTTGTAAAGGTCAGCTCGTCGTTATTATCAAGCTTAGTCATCATCAATAAGGTATCCACAAGCCGTTGCATACGCGCGATTTGTAAATCAATTTGCTCGGCTTTAAGCTGATGCGCATTGGATAGTCCTGTTCGCTTCATCAAGTAAGTGTTGCTTTTGATAGTCGACAGCGGGGTACGGAATTCATGCGCTGTGTCTTGCACAAACTCACTGAGTAATAGGCTACGCTCTTTTTCTAACATGAGTTCAAATTCATGTGCTTGGTTTTTCTGATGCTCGGTGATGTCATGTGTGATCGAAACAATATTCTCTATCTTTTTCTGGTCGCTCAAGATGGGAATATGCTTGAAGATTAACGCGCGGTCGCCATACAGTGTCGTGAATGTCATCTCGCCGGTTCGTGCTTTACGTGTTCTCAGGACTTCATGTAATTGCCCAATATAGTCTTTGGCATTATCAGTAGCAAAAATGCGATGACTCGCATAACCAACCAACTCCTCTCGGGGTAATCCGGTGTAGTCGACTGTCACTTGGTTGACCATCACGATATTGAGGTCTGTGTCATATAACACGCACATGTCATTCAAATTTTCGATGACTTTACGGTATCGCTTTTCGCTCTGGCGTAAGGCTTCTTCAGTATATTTTTGTTGAGTAATGTCGATAATTGCGCCGATAAGTCGCTCTGGAACACCATCCTGATTTGTAATGATTGATCCGGTGGACATAATCCAGCGATATGTCCCGTCTTTGTGGAACATCCGAAATTCAACCCGTTCATTTTGTCGTACTTCCGCGATCGTTATCTCAATTACTGTCGCGAGATAAGGGAGGTCGTCGGGATGGACAAGTTTAAGGAAGTTTTCATGTTTATCTTCAAATTCGTATGGCTCGTACCCGAGGACTTTTTTCCATTCATCCGAGTACGAGGCGACATCAGTGATGAAATTCCAATCCCACAAACCGACTTGTCCAGCTTGTACTGCACCCTGAAATTTTAACTGCATCGTACGCCAATCAGAGCCAACAGCCTCTTGTAAATCCAACAAGGATTCAATCAGCTCATCAACTGTGCAATTGTTGGCTTGTGCTTGTCGTTCTAGACGGTTGCGGATACTTGGGTTGAGGTCAAGTGACTCTAACATAAATTCTGACCTATGTAACATACTTTTATTAACTGTACCATAACTTTATCTACACAGACATAAGAGAAGGTTAGAGTCTGTTTGCCAGTGTCAGTCCAATAACTCAAATCCGTCGGTATCCGCTAGGATTTTCTTGGGGAGTTTTTGCCCGTCAAACATAACATCGACCATATCATGCATTACACCCATTACTTTGCCCTCACCGAATTTTGGATGATACACACGTTGCCCGAACGAAAATTTGGAGGCGGGCTTTTCGCGTTGATTAGCACCAGGGAATGGCACAATTTTACCCTTGAGTTTGCTATCACCTTCAGATCGCGTGACCTTTTTCTCACGTAGATCACGGCTAAGGCGACTTTCCGGACGCTTAATAGGTGCGGAATCCCAACGGAATTGATCAGCATAATGTTGCGAGCTACGGACATTAGCGAGTGTGGTCGGCGAGCCATCCAGCAGATGTACCGGAATCGTACTCAAAAATTCTGAGGCTTCGGTTTTATTGCCACCACCGTTATATAATGCGCGTCGGAACGCATAGGTTAGGTAGAGCCGTTCCTTGGCACGGGTCACACCCACATAGAATAAGCGACGTTCTTCATCAATACCTTCTACTTCTTCAAATGACCGAAAATGTGGCAAAATCCCTGTCTCAACCCCTGTGATAAACACCACCGGATATTCGAGCCCTTTAGCCGCGTGCAGGGTCAATAGGGTGACGGCATCATTATCGTCTTTGAGGCTATCTACATCAGCAACGAGTGATTGCTCGGCGAGGAATTCATGTAAGGGCTGATTATACTCTGTGGCATACATCAACAACCCGCGTAACTCACGAATATTATCGGCGCGGTCGATCGCTTCTTCGGGTGTTTTGGCGATGTCTTCAAGATACAAATAATATCCCAAAGATGCCGTGATATTATCAAACAAATTGAGCAAATTTCCGGTTGCCGCAATATCCTGCCAGACGTATAATTGCTCCGCAAAGTCTGTGAATTTTTTACGCACGGCATTTGATAAACCCGCAGGATCACCATTGAGCAAGCGATTAAAGGCTTCGGTGTTGGTGATTTTTTCGGCACGTACCCAATCTTGGAATGACTGCACCGATTTTTTACCAATCGCACGCTTCGGTACATTGATAATCCGTTCCAGACTGACGTTATCATCAGGGTTTTGCACAATACGCAAATACGCTAGCATATCCTTGACTTCCCGCCGTTTATAAAAGCCGACTCCGCCGACTAGCGTATACGGCACACTCCCATTGATGAAGGCTTGCTCCATTGCACGAGATTGCGCATTGGTACGATACATGACGGCAAAGTCACGATAATCATAACCATAATCCATGCGCATCTGATGAATTTGTTCGAGCACATACTCGGCTTCATAGCGTTCGTCATAGGCTTCGTAAAGCTGGATGAGCTCGCCTTTACCTTTGTCCGTGTGCAATTCTTTTGGTGTACGATTGCCGTTTAAATCAATCACCGCACGGGCGACATCTAAAATTGTCTGTGTACTACGATAATTTTGCTCTAAGAGGATCACTGTCGGGTCGGGATAACTATCACGGAAGCGTAAAACGTTACGATAATCTGCCCCGCGAAACGCATAAATCGCCTGATCTTCATCACCGACGACAAACACATTATTTTGTGGAGCCGCAAAGTATTTAACTAGCTCATACTGGACTTTGTTAGTATCCTGAAATTCGTCTACCAACACATAATGGAAGCGTTGCTGATATTTTTGACGGACGACTTCATTTTCGCGCAGGAGCAACACCATATTGAGTAACAAGTCATCAAAATCCATCGCATTGGCATTACGTAAGGCGACTTGATACTGTTCATACACCCGTTTCACAATTTCGCTAAAGTAATCCATCGCCGGATACTCATGCGGGAGGATAATTTCGTTTTTTACTTTTGAGATACTCCCTAAGACTGCGCGTGGGTTAAATTTTTTGCTATCAATATGCAACCGATTCATCACCGCTTTGATGAGGTTTTGCTGGTCGTCGCTATCGTAGATAATATAATCTTGTTTGTAATCGAGACTTTCGGCTTCCATCCGCAAAAAGCGTGCACAAGTCGCATGAAATGTACCGATTTGTAACCCACGCAATTTATCATCTAGCAACCGCTCGACGCGTTCACGCATTTCTCCAGCTGCTTTGTTGGTGAAGGTGACCGCCATCATACGGTGCGCGGGAACACGATTTTCACTAATTAGATAGGCAATACGACGTGTGAGGACACTGGTTTTACCACTACCCGGACCTGCTAACACCAACACCGGACCATCGCCAGCGGTGATTGCCTGTGTCTGTTGTGGATTCATGCCATCAGTGAGGGGGTGGTTTGTCATGGGTCTGTCCTTTAAATTGCTCATCTGTTCGCATATTCTAACAGACAACCCGCGCATCGGGCGAGATATATCTCGTCTCCTTATATCTAAGCTTATATCATGGAAAAATGTCACACAGTAAGCGTACCAACCCTAAAAGAATGCCATTTCTTAACAGATCAAACCGATCTTAAAAACACACAAATTTTAAAATTCAAGTAACGTGCAAGATGTTATACTTGGATTGACCATATAAGCAGGAAGATACCCTATGACATCTGAAGTGACGCCGCCACAAACACCTTATGTGCTGATTGACTACCGCCGAATGAACAATAACCTAGAGATTATGTCTACGATGTGCCAAGAATTAGGATTGCAACTGCGGGCGAATGTGAGTGTGCATCAGCGTCCGTTTTTGGCAGAGGAACAACTTGAAATGGGTGCAATCGGTATCAGTTGTCAGACAGTTGATGAAGCCCGTGAATTTGCCGATGCAGGTATTACCAATTTACAGGTTCCGGCGAATGTTGTCGGTGAACAAAAAACCGAAGCCCTGACCGATTTATTGATGATGGCGAAGGTGACTGTCACGGTTGACCATACGGTAGTCGTCGCGGGGTTAGCAGACGCTGCCGGACGCTATGATTTATCGGTACGGGTGCTTGTCGAAATTAATAGTGAGCCGGGGCGTTCAGGGGTCTCTCCAGCAGAAGCCGTTGTCATTGCAAAGCGAATTGAAGAAGAAGAAAATCTACATTTCGCAGGAATCTACATGCTACCGATCACGCCGACATCGTATAAACGCTTAAAACAAACGCTTAAACTGATGAATGAAGCGGGGCTTGGCGTTGATGTTGTTAGTGGTGGCGGTACCGGTTTTGCATTAACTGCTCCGACGATGCCAGAAGTCACAGAAGTTGTATCCGGTCGGTATATGTTATTTGATTGGGAGTCGATTGTACGCGGGTGGTGTCATCCTGATGAATGCGCGTTGATGGTCAAAGCGACAATTGTCAATCGCCCGTCTGCTGACCGCGCGATTTTTAATGCTGGATGGAAAACATTGTCGCCATTTAATGTCAATAAAACCTACGGGCATATCCTCGAATATCCTCATGCTGTGATTTATCAGTTGGATGGACATCGCGCCTATGTCGATACCAGCCGGTGTCGGGAACAGCCCGTGATTGGCGAAACGATTCATATTCTACCGATACGGTCGGAAGCTGTTTTGCAATTGGTTGATGCAGTTTATACTGTCCACGAAGGGCAAATCATCCCGATGGTGTAAGTTAAACACTAATCAGTACAAAACCAGATATAATTAGACCATCACTATAATCATTACAAGTTTGGGGAAAATCGCATGATAACTAAGGTCTATGAACGTGAAAACGAAACACAAGTCTCATCCAATCTTTGCTACTATTGGTTATTGGATGGACGAGTGGTTGTCTATGAATTGACGGGTGTCCAACGGGCTGATATTGATCTCTGGAAAGAGACCTGCTTAAACGTCATGGATAACTACCAAGACATCGCAACCTATAATGAAATTCAAGATTTCCGCCAGTCTGACTTCACGAATTATCTACAACAGACAGCGAATCAGCTCTCCGAAAGCTACACACATGAAATTGCTGGTTACGTAATTGTGCTTCCTCCAAAAACGATGGCAGGGCAACTATTCAAGCATATTCTCAGCAAGGTGATTAAGACCTTTAATCCAAAGGCAACATGGCTTATATTTTCGGAACTAGAAGAGGCTGTTAGCTATCTTGAGCATAACTTAGATCAACGCTAAGGTATCGCTATAGATAGGCTAATTATTTTAGAGGGCATACAATGGATAATCCCAAACCATCTGACAATACCGAAGCACTAGAAAACGCTCAAAACGCACTCAAAACGTTACTGACACAACATGAGAGTATGATGTTGGCGACCATCAATGAGGATGGGTCACCATTGGCAAGCTATGCGCCGTTTGTTGTGGATTCCGACAAGAACTTCTATGTTTTTGTCAGCCTATTGTCGCATCACACCAAAAATTTATTACAAGCTAAGCAAGCCAGCATCATGCTGATTGCGGATGAAACCGACACATCACAAATTTTCGCGCGGTCTCGCCTAACATTCATGTGTGATGCAGAAGAATTAGCGCGGGATAGTGATGCATGGCAAGCCGCTGCCGAACACTATGACAAGCGATTTTCGAAAATGTTCGGGTTACTTCGCAACCTCGCCGATTTTAAAATGTTCAAGCTAGTGCCCCAAGATGGCACACTGGTTGTCGGGTTTGGACAAGCTTATACGCTGTATGGTGATACGTTAGATCAATTGACATTACGCCGCGAATAAAGGGTTAGCGCGTCGTTATTACTTTCGGTAATGTGTTCAACTAATCAAGTAAGCCAATAATACGATCCATGATATATGCGCCGATATTGGCTTTACTAGTGAGTTCGAGCGGTTGTGTTCCCCCGTCGTTATCCAAGACAATCACACGATTCATATCAACAGCGAATCCGGCATCATCGGCAGTGATGTCATTGGCAAGTAGCATATCCAAGCCTTTACGCTGGAGTTTACCTTCGGCATTTTCCAGTAAATTTTGGCTTTCAGCTGCAAATCCAACCGCAATCAGCGGGTATCCGGTTTTCTCACGTTGTGCTTTGACCGACATCAAAATATCGGGTGTGCGAGCTAACGGAATGCTGAGATCATCATCGGATTTTTTGATCTTCTGGTTGGAAACATCGGCCGGTTTATAGTCGGCAACAGCGGCAGCCATCACTAGTGCAGTCGCATCCTGCGTATATTCTAAGACCGCATCACGCATCGAGTCAGCTGAATCGACATGTACCACCTGCACGCCGATTGGGTCGGGTAAATTTTCGGCTGAGGTAATTAGTGTGACTTCTGCACCCGCATCAATTGCTGCCTGTGCGATAGCATAGCCTTGTTTACCAGACGAACGATTGGTGATATAGCGCACCGGATCAAGGGCTTCGCGTGTACCTCCGGCAGTCACGACGATTTTGTGTCCAGCGAGGTCTCCCGATACACCGATGGTATAGCGGATATGCCCGATAAGTGTTTGTGTATCAGGGAAACGTCCGCGCCCGATTAAACCACTTGCAAAACGCCCGACTTCAGGCTCGATACGAAAGACACCACGCATCGACAAAATTTCGAGGTTTTCTTGAGTTGCTGGATGCTCATACATTCCACCATCCATCGCTGGTGCAATAAGTATCGGACAGCGAACCGCAATGGCTGTTACGGATAGCAAATCATCGGAGAAGCCGTGAGCAAGCTTAGCAATTGTGTTGGCAGTGATCGGCGCGACGACCATCAAATCGGCATCTTCACCCAATCCCACATGCGCAATATGGGTCGGTAATCCCCCACTATTATCGGCTTTCCACAAATCGGTGTAAACCGGACGACCCGTTACAGCTTGAAATGTCAATGGGCTGACAAAGCGTTGGGCTGCATCGGTCATGATGACATCAACGAGTGCACCTGCTTGGGTTAACTTGCTGGCGAGGTCAACAGCTTTATAAACAGCGATGCTTCCGGTGACTGCGAGAATAATGCGCTTATCTTGTAACAGTGCGATTGTGTCCATGGCTTACCCCTTTGTGTGTATGCAATAAGTGTAAACGAAATAGACGCGAAAATTAACCATCAAGACCACAAACTATCGAAATTTCATGTGGGTACACCAGAATCGGTATCTAGTGCTAAAATAGTCGCTATAAATTGATTTGTGATGTTAAAGGATAGCGAATGCGTAAACAATGGATTGTGATACTGGCGTTATTATTAGTTGTTTTACCTGTGACCGCACAACAGCCCCCATCGGTGCCGATACTCGTCCCTGAAGTGCTCAATGTATACCCGCACGATACTGGAGCATTCACTCAGGGATTGCTGTGGTTTGATGGCGAGTTATATGAATCAACCGGATTAAATGGTGAATCGAGTTTGCGTCGCGTGGATATTGAAACCGGTGAACCACAAGAACTGATCAGCATCGCCGAGGAGTATTTTGCCGAGGGTCTAGAAAAAGTGGGTGATACCCTGATTCAGTTGACATGGAAAGCTGGTGAGGCATTTGTCTACGACTTCGAGACATTTGAATTACTTGACACGATTGAATATGATGGCGAAGGTTGGGGTTTATGCTACGACGGACGCTATCTGTTCATGAGTGACAGCACCTCGTATTTGTCTGTGCGTGACGCTGAATCATTTGATTTGATTTTCCGTGGCGCAGTCACACTCGAAAATCAAGTGATTCCCCCGCAGTTACTCAACGAGTTGGAATGTGTCGGCGACTATATTTATGCAAACGCATGGCAGACCGATTTCATCTTCCGTATCGATAAATTTACAGGAGACATTGTTGCGGTGATTGATGCATCTGACCTGTTGACTGATGCTGAACGTCAAGCACTGGTTGGCGGTGGTGCGGTACTCAATGGGATTGCATATAACCCTGAGTCGCAGACATTTTTTATCACAGGTAAACGTTGGCCACAGATGTTTGAAGTTGTGTTTACCGAACGGCAGGGATAACTTTACAGACAACAGAATCCGCGTTACAGTCGGGACAATAATTGTGGATAGGAGAGAGCGTTGTGACAGACAAACCCAATTGGCGTGATAACGGCGTAAAAATCGTCAAGAGTGATGATTTGGATATGAATACGGCACAAACACCCGGTATGACGCGGGCAGCAGCGATTAACTTTGCGAAAGCGGGTGCAAGTAAATTATGGGCGGGCACCGTCAATATTCACCCTGATGCCAAGACAGGGGCACATCATCACGGTGAACTGGAAAGTGTCATTTATGTTTTGAGTGGTAAGGCTCGGATGCGTTGGGGCGATAACCTTGAATTCGTCGCCGAAGCCGATGCCGGAGATTTCATCTATGTGCCGCCATTTGTTCCGCATCAAGAAATTAATGCTCTCCCTGACGAGCCGCTAATGTGTGTATTAGTGCGGAGCGATCAAGAACCGATTGTCGTTAATCTGGATATTGAGCCAGCAGAATCATCTGATGAAATTTGGATCGGTCCAAATCATCCTGATGAAAGCTAGTAACCTAACCATGTCTGTGAGATAAGCCGATGCCTGCGACATTTACCCGTGATTTTGTTATCCGTAATTATGAATGTGATGCATACGGGCATTTGAATAATGCGAATTATGTGCGCTTCATGCAGGAATCGGCTCTCTCAGCCTCTGCAGATGTGGGTTGGACGACAGAACGCTATACGCAGAGCGGGTATCAGTGGGTTGTGCGCGAGACTAATGTGGAATATTTGCAGTCAACAAGTTATGGCGATACGCTACGTGTGAAAACATGGGTAGATGACTTCCGGCGGGTGCGGTCACGGCGGATGTATGAGTTTAGTAACGCGGATACCGGAGCGTTGATTGTCCGCGCCAACACCGATTGGATTTACACCGACATCAATACACGCCGTCCGAGTCGCATACCCGATGATGTCATCTTAGCATATAGTCCCGAAGGCAAACCCGAACAAGGCGGTCAACGTGAACCGTTCCCGACACCACCACCTCAAGCAAAAGAGACTTTTGGCGTGGTCAAGCGAGTTGAATGGCGGGATGTCGATACGATGGGACACCTCAATAATTCGACTTACTTCAATTATATCGATGACTGTTCAACACAAGTTGGGGCACATTTCGATTGGCCGATGTCGCGGATTCGTGCCAATAACTTCGGCATAATCGCCCGCCAACAACGCATCGAATATCTACAACCGCTTCAACTTGATGACGAAGTCCGAGTCGTGACATGGGTCTCGAATGTCAAACGTGCGACAGCCTTCCGTCATTATGCGTTTACCCGTGTCGATGATGGCTCAATGGTCGCTCGTGCGCGTGTGTTGTGGGTGTGGGTGAATCTGGAGACGTTGCGTCCTATTCGGGTTCCGGCTGATTTTCTAGCATCGTTTCACGATAATATCGTTACTGACACTCCGTAAATTTAAAACGTGTTGTTTTGTGAAAACATGTTGTTGCCGCATCGTAAATCTGAAAGCTTATCAACCCTTATTATTGTTATTTGACCTCTTAAGTTTCTTTACGTTTATAGTATGGTAACGTTATATTCTGTTAAATTGCTAGGCGAAATAAGAAAAACGAATACAATAGAAGCACGGTCGTATAAGGTAGGGGTCAATGGATAATTTAATTGATGGGCGTTATCGGGTCGAGACAGAAATCGGCAAAGGGGGCATGGGTGTTGTCTATCATGCCTATGATCGCTTGACCCGCCAACATGTCGCCCTCAAACAAGTGAATGTCGATGGCATGGCTGGTACTGATGGCGATACCAGCAGTTTACGTATGCTCTTGGTCTCAGAATTCCAGATTATGGCAAGCTTGCACCATCCATTTGTCCTAGAGGTTTACGACTATGGCTTTCACGGTGAGCCCTATTTCACGATGCCGTTACTATTTGATGCGGTTTCTATTTTGGATGCGACCCACGATACAACGTTTGCGCGCAAAATTGATGTGATTATCGACCTTTTGCAATCGGTGCATTATCTGCATCGGCGGGGTGTGATTCACCGCGATATTAAGCCAAACAACATCCTGATTGATAAAGACGGCACATTGCAACTGCTCGATTTTGGCTTGGCTGTTACGGATCGTAAAGCCAGCGAAATGGCGGGGACTGTCGCGTATATGTCTCCCG
>DIYL01000062.1 GCA_002428985.1 Anaerolineales bacterium UBA6055
ACACGCACCTTCCGACTGGTGGCATTTGCACCTGCTGGTACGGTTCGACGCTTTGCGTTTGTGCTCGATCCAACGGTGACGGATTCCAGTGAGCAGATTACGTGGCAAAACCAGCAAAATCCTTATTGTTAGGCAAATCTGTCTGTATTTTGGTTGCAGAACAGGGTTACAGTTGGCATACTAAATTAGACTGTTAACCCTTACTGAACAGAGTCATTGATGAATGCTGTAAACAATCCTAATAAATCCTTGTTCTTGAGCTATTCTCGTCGTCAGACAGACTGGTGTGATGAATTATATCATGCCATTGATACATTTACCCATTACCAACGCTGGCGTGACAATAAAATTCCTGAAAGTGCTGACTGGTGGGATAGCATTTGTCTAAACATCGAAGGGTGTTTTGCCTTTGTTGCGTTAATCTCACAGGATTATTTGGATTCTGTGTATTGCATGGGCGAACTTGATTATGCGCTTACGCTAAATAAACCTGTGATTGCACTGATGCTGGAGGATGTTGAATATCCATCATCGCTTAACGAGCAACGGTTACAGTTTGCGCGAGTGCAGAGTTTAGACATGTCTCGTGTCATCAACAAAGTTTTAAATGCTTGCAATCAGATTCTACTGAGTTATACAGAGGGTAAGTTCTCTACTGATATCCATCCTCGACAGAGTCTAAGACCAGAAGTACCTAAACCCAAATCCTCAACCCATCTACCTGAGGAAGATATAATTCTGGCTAAACAAGTTAAAGAAATTGATACACATGGCGGACAACTACCAACTCGCGAACTGATGCTAAGGTATAATGAAAAGAGAGATCGTAATGTACAGCTTGCACGTAGACTTTTTGAAAGTCTCAAGCAACGATCAGATATCCCTAGTTTCTTTAATTTTGACAGAGAAGAACAGAAACTGATTCAGTCAGAAAACAAATGGGTAGAGTATGAAAGACAACACGCAGAACTCAAGCGTGCACGTACAGAGTATGATGATTTGCTATTCTATACAGATTCGCTTTCTAACGAAGAGGGTCTCGAACTCGTACAAAACTTCCTGATTAACTACCCGACATTTGGTGACCCACAAGGTTTATTAGAGAAATTTCTGCCCGATCACTTATTTGATTATGATTGGCTATATTCTCGAGTCAGTGACGCAAATGTAAGAACTTTGATTGCAGATCTAGAGGCTCATTTGTCAGTATTTCCATCTTCAACCTTGACAGGCAGATTAAATCTTATGTCTTTGATTAAGTCTGCACTCGATAAGTCCTCAAGTGTCATCGACAGTGATCCTAATCAATTATCATCACAATTGATCGCGCGACTCATTAGACATAAAGGCACAGACCCGTTAGTAGACGACTTCCTAATCAAAATCCGAGATCTCCCAAAATCAGAATTAATTGTTACTGTACCGAGTGCAAACCAATTTCGTAATTCTGCAATTAAGACAGTATCGTTACAAGGAAATTATGCTCTCAGCGCGTCTGGTTTTCCAACCGGAATTGGACAAACGAGAGACTTTAATCTCAAGGTGTGGGACTGGAGAATAGGAAAAGAACTGCATCATTTGCAAGGTCACAAGAACTTTGTAAATCATGTATCGTTACAGGGGGATTATGCTGTTAGTTCATCAGATGACAATACACTCAAGGTGTGGGACTGGAAATCAGGGAAAAATCTACGGACATTGTCTGGACATATGAACCCAGTAAATCATGTATCGTTACAGGGGGATTATGCTGTTAGTGCATCAGATGACAATACACTCAAGGTGTGGGACTGGAAATCAGGGAAAAATCTACGGACATTGTCTGGACATATGAACCCAGTAAATCATGTATCGTTACAGGGGGATTATGCTGTTAGTGGAAGTGGTCAAAGAGCTATCTTCACAGATGATGAGGCTGATTATACAGTGAGAGTCTGGAATTGGAAAACAGGGAATTTGATCCATACAATGAAAGGACATCTTAGTGCGATAATTCAAGTAGCAATTAAACAATCGTTTGTTCTCAGTGCAGGGAATGGCGAAGGTAAATTTAGAGTGTGGAATTGGGAAACAGGAGAATTGTTAGAAGTCTTCAAATGGAATATAGATAATAAACTCGCTATTGCTTCTAAATACAATGGTCTCGCACTCGACAATGAGTCTAACTATAATTCGCACCTGCTCTTCCATCTTGATAAAGAAGCTATTGTCTTACAGAATCACGTTTCGGGAAACGTCTTGGCTCGATTCACAACTGTTGCACATATAAGAGCCTTCAGTGTGAGTGAAGAACGTCTTGTAATTGGAGATAGTTATGGTGGGATACATTTTTTGCAAATTAAAGAGTAGTAAAAGATATAGTACTGTAAAATTTCATCCCCCATCATAATCAATAGCATATCCTATCTTCGAGACAATTATGTTTTGGAGAGCAACACTTGGATATTCTCGGCGGGTTACAGGTTCAGATTGACAGCTTCTGGTACAACATGCTCTTGAGCGTTGCAGGCTTGCAATGGAGCTTGCAACGTGGGTTCATCATGATGGGTTACACAGTCGAACTCATCAATCAGTGGTTGGTTAACGAGGCATTTGCACCCCTCATTCAACAAACCAATAGCAGCTTGAGCACAGCGGTCAGTCTGGTGTTTGTCATCGCTCTGCTGATTCTCGGCTTAACCTATCTACTGGAGGTGTTCATTCGGCTGGATGTAGTCAACTTCCGTAGCGCGGCGATGTGGTATGTGGCGGGTTTGCTGTTCTTCTCGCTCGGTCCGTCGTTGTATCAGGGCATGAACGACTTCCGTTCGACGGTGGCTCAGGCATTTTATGTCAGTACGCTCAGTGGTTTGCAGGGTAACATCAACAGCACTTTCGACTCGCTCAATCAGGTGCAAACGACCGATTTGGGGATTGCGCCGTTGTGTGATTATTTGGGCGTTTATCTGCCGGGCGCGACAGGTGCAAGTGGCATTGATGGGCTGGATGTGGCATTATTGAACGTCTGCAAGAACAGATCAACAATCCTCTGCCGTATACCTTTGGTGATGACCAACAACCGATTAAGGGCGATGGTAAAGCGATCCCGCATCATGTCGATGAGAGTGGCACAGTGCATTGGTTTGATCGGGTCGAAAGTCGTACATCCGAACAATCTCCTTATGAGTTGCGCTATTTTCGCGCTTATGAGGGTGAGTCTGGTGATATACACCATGACTCCTATCCCGTCATGCCACTAGCTGAGGATGATCCTAATCTAGCGTGGCCCCTACATGGTCTGGATATGTATCTCGAAAAGGGTGATGTGTTCATGGCACAGCAGTTTGCTAAAGATGTGTCAGATGCTTATGAACAGCCATTCCCTCATCCGCTGGAATTGCCCTCGCTCAATCCGGAACCTGAATACTACTTTGGTTATGGCGTAGGTCCGAACAATATGCCATCTCTGGAAGAAGATGAGAACTCACAGGCTTTTGGGCAGCGGCTTCTGCCAGATATTCTTCTGTATCATACCACGTAGCCTCAATGGGATACGAGACTTCTCCCTGATAATGCGTTGAAAAATATCTTTGCCAAAATGATAGGCGTAGCGTTTCTGGATATATCGCCATTTCAACTGTGGAAATGCCCGCATAATCTCAATCTGTGGCGCGTTTTCATCCACAAGTTTCTTGAGGAGCGCTTTATCCTCTGCGGTGAGCTTGATACTGCGTTGCCCCCATGTAAAGCGGTGTATCGTTTCAGTCCCATCACGCCACTGGACGACGAGATGACGATGCAAACGATCATCCCTGCGAACGATGACACGATGCGCGAATGCCTCGAATAAAGAACGCTTTTGTTTGCGTGGTACATCATCCCAGCGCTCAACAATGAGCTGGATAGCGGGTCTTGCTTGCGACAGGTCCTCATTCTTATTGCCCCGTGCTTCAAGCATCTCCAGTTCGGCTTCCAGACGTTCAATGTCACGCTGGTTTGCCTCATAGCTGGCTTCAAGATTCTGAACCAATTCTGGATTTGCTAAGGACTTGAGATTTGCAAGAATCGTTTGTTTATTCCGTTCGGCAGCTTTGATCTCATTTTGGATACGGCGGTGTTCGCTGAAACCATCTTGTTCATTGCTCTGCAATGCCTGTGACCATGCTTCATCGTCAATGCTGGTTGCCAGTAAACGGTCACGGAGCATCTCACTCACAGGTTCGTCAATGTACCGATCTACAATTGTAAAGACCGTATTCGCTAACTTGTCCTGCAAGATATAGTTGTAGTTATCATTCTTGTAGTTCCAGATTGTACTGAAACGACGTAGATTGTAGTCCTCTAACTGATCTGAAAAGAGGTATCCAGCAAACAAAGGTAGTTCAGAACGATTTTCATTGTGTCTGACATAGCTACGCTGGGCATATTACTTCTCGTTGGGTTCACCTCTGAGTGTGGTGCTAGACAGTGACTTGAAGGCGCGCATGAAGATGTCTTCGTCCACAATGGGTTCATGGTTATACCATTTAATCAGCACTTTACGTTGTACCCAATGACCGATATAGACTGCGTTGACAAACAAATGCCCGAGTCCTGATTGGGAGGGCATAATCTGTCCCGTTACTCGGGAGCGATTGCGCATACTCGTGTTCATCCGGAATCCATCTGGCGCGAGCTTCTGGATATCCTCAAGGATAAATGGTCCCTGTCGCTCAATGGTCTCCCATGTCTGCTTGAAGTTGAAGCCATGGTCGATGTACATCTGGAAGTATTTGCGCACAATATCTGCAATCGGCTCGTAAGGTTGATAACAGCGCCAGTCAGGATTGGGTGAGCCGTCTGCTAAGGTTCGTCGCATATCCACCATATACCCCAATGCGATAGTTCTGCCTGCCCACTTGCCCTGTTGGATGAGATAATCCCAGCTTTTCCGTAGTCTGCCCTTGATGTGATACTCAAGGAAGTCGGCAGCACGTTGTGCGTCATCTCTGAACAATTTCAGGTAGTAGGCACCCATCGTAGGATGGTTAAAATCGTAGACCATGTGGGGTGTCATGACCTGCACGTTGTTGCGTCTGCAGGCATCTAAGAAGATGTTGGTCTGGATCATGGTCAGGTCACGGAAGAAACGGTCAACATCCTGCGCGGCTACCAGACCGATTGTGTTGTTCTCAATCAGGTCATAGAGCATCGACATTCCCTGACGTTCTTCGATTGTCTTGGAGCCGCTGATGCCAGCATCCATATCAATCATGTAGATATTCTCCCGTATCCAGCCGAGCTTCAGCAGGTGTTCGATGAGATCAACCGTCTGAAGGGTAGTGGATATATTCCCGATCTGGGCTTCCGTTGATTGGCGGTAGTAAACCGCTGCGGGACGATCCACAGGCAGTGGAGCCGCCTTATACGGGTCAACCGACTCTTTCACAGGTCGTGTATATCGCGCCATGTGATGATTAGCCTCCTAAAAACTGAAAGCGCCCTGCCACTGCGAGTTGATATGCAGCAGCAGAGCGCATGGTGTACAATACGCTTTAGCCCTGCGGTGACTCGTATTCACTCGCGAGGTCAGGCAGGTCGTTGTGTTGACGCACGTCGGCCTGCTGTTCAGACAATTCGGTTGACGTAGCCTCACTATACTGTGTTTCTTGTAGATGTGCAACGATTTCCAAAACCGAACGGTACACCGACACCATATTGACCTCATCTGGATTAGTTTCTTCGACTTTAAGCGTTGGTGGCATCTGCACATCCCTCAGCCAGTGACTGTTTGTGTTCCTGAACGGCGTGCATCACCAGTTGGCGTACCATGTGCGACATCGGCATATTCAGTTGACGGGCAACGTCTGCAATCTCGGCTTTCTCCTCACGGCTAATCCGCATCGCGAAGAAGATGTCTCGTTTCGGTTGGGGTTGTAACAATGGGGCTGGCATCTAGTTTTCTCCTCGTATCAACAATTAATTCAAGAATACGACACTGGATACCTTCGAGGCTTGGGAGTTTTACAATTTTCAATAAAAATTCACGTAAAGAGAAATAGCTTTCTCACTAAATACACAACTTGAATTTGCCCTGAGTGGCCTACACAGAGATGATAAGTGGGCTGTTGTCCTCAAACTCATATTACTCAATAGACTTCAATCAGTATGTAAATGAATTGTATCTCCGCAACATTAAGCAGGTAATGAATATATTGCCAAAACCACTGATAATAAAAAGAGGAATGCGAAACCTAAGCATCCAAGTTGGCGCTCGACTGGCTTCAATTGGAATTGCTCAAAAACAAATTTGTCACACCCATCTCGTGGACAAGCTTTTCCTCGCTCTCTGCGTGGATAACCACATCGAGGACACTCGTATAAATCCATACTTATTCATCCTTTAATATTACTATTCATTTTGTAACTGCAACAAAAATTGGATAGTTGCAGGCGGTTGATTTTCGACTAATATAACTTCTATATCAAATGTTCCTACAGTTGCAATTGAACGGGATTCGTTGACATTAAATCTTATCTCATCAAGACTAAGATCCATGCTATTTATTTTTATTTCACTAATACTGGCACAATTCCTACTACATTCGATCTGTACTGTCTGATTTTCTGCAGTAGTGAGAAATCTAAATGATGTACTTCCAAATATTCTTAGGAAGTCATCATTTTGTAAATAAAACGGTGTCATTTCACTCATTATGTAGTTATTACTACCACCATTAAGTTCAAAACCGACTGACATTATATTACGGCAGTCACCTGAAACATAACTATTTGCTGAGTTGAGCCAACCTTCAAATGAAGTACTAAGAGGAAAATGATCAATACTGACATCTCTCACATACCACCACAATGGAAACAAATTCTCTCCTTGATTTATGACATTGCGTGATGAAGCTATGATGAATGGTTCTCTAGATTCAAAAATTGACCCAACTCTGTAAACCTCTGGTGGATTTTCTGTAAACGGAACATTAAATGTTAATACTCTGTCAGAAAGTGGTCTCAGAGTACATGGAGAACTAAATCTTTGTAAAAACAAAGTTTCTGAATCAATTGTAGGTACTTGGGGAGGTTGCTGGGTAGGTGCAGTCACTGTCTGAACCAATGATAAATTATTCAAGTATTGGGAATCAGCAGTTGCTCTCAACGAGTTTATTTCATTTATCTGTACAGCTTCAGCTGTTTGAAACTGGGATGCATTTTGCAGAGATTCTTCAGTTGCTAAGTTATAAAATGCTTGTAGTAGTTGTGCTTGTTGCGTTACCCTAGCAATGTAGATATTTGTAACATTTTCTATTCCATTTATCCTTTGCGAATAGAACATTGAAACGGCTACTATTATTGTAAGAATAGTCACTATACCCACTAGCGACCAAACAATCACATCTCTACGTCTTCGCATGAGGATTTGAGACCAAGATTTATCAGCGTTTTGTTCGGAGGAATTTGTATTGGTTTGATTGTCTGAAGGATATTTGTCTTTCTCAAATTGATGTAGTTCATTTTGTACTTTATTGTGTATTGAATTAAATTCTCTATCAACTAACACCTTTAAATTCTGAAGAAGGTCTCGATCAGATTTTTGTCTGAATGATATAATAGTTTCTACAATATGTGTATATTCATAGCTGTTAACCATGTAGGTTATAGTATAATAGTAATATAAACCTAATTCGCTTTTCTGTTTTTCCTGATAGCAATCTTGCTGATATATGATATTGATAGGACGTGTGGAATCATAGATACAAAAGTCAACTTCTAGTATATCTGTTATGCTTGTTTCATTTGTGTTTTTGATTAGCGCAAAAGTCCCCAAATAAGAAGATGGCACTAATGCGATTAGATTTTTGAGGAAAGTAAGTGAATCAACCTTAGTTTGAGCTCGATCATACATAAACAACTTACAGTTTCCATTAGAAAAAATATTCGTTACAAAAATTCTGAATAATTGCGAGCTTATGACACTATCAAGTTCATATGAAGGTTCACCAAAATCATTTATTTGCCCCAGACTGTTTGTGATTTTTTGCTGTATTTCATATCCTGATATATTCAAACCAGGTATCAAATCGTCCTCATGAGTCGCAATAGGGTTTTCACCTGATAACTGCTGAAGAATCCAAATCACAACATAAATATCAATATTCTCTAAAGCAAAAACTCTAATAGAGCGTGTTGGTCTACCTTTAGTATCTTTCAAAATTGTTAAGTCACAATGTATGAGCCAGTAATCATCCGATACATCTGCACGAACTAATGTAGTGAGCTTTGTGGCTGAATTGTACTCTAGAAAACTAATGACCCGCTTGAATAATTTACTATCCTGTAAGTTCTCGATAAGATCAGTGTTTCCAGTTGTCCATCCAAATGCCCCCTTAGTAGAACGTGACTCAAGTTGCCACTCATAGCGGTAAGACCCATTATGCATTACAACCATAGGTGAAAATATAGCTTGTTTAGTAGTGAGCATTTATTTATCCTTCTGACAATACAGTTATCTGCGGCGCCGGCTCTTAGTATGTTGAAGCGCTTTTTCAATTATTCGTTCTACTACTTTATCAAGATTTCTATGTTCTGTCCCTGCGTTATGCCCATCACCAAACGCCGATATACCTATGAATTCGTATTTACCTGTCCAGTTTTGGATTATACCAGAAGTTATAGGAAGATATTTCTGTATTCTCTTCGCCAGTAAATCTGAACTCTCACTACCCAATTCATCTAACATAGCATTATTTACTAATTGTGAACGCTCCTCGAAATATTCGCCAATCCATTCACTAAATTGATCCAATGTTAAATCTTTATATGTTTCGCTATCATCGTTGATGACTTGTACCCAATGATTGAATAGAAATTGCATATCATCTAATATAGTTTTTCCTGTAACATTATTACCATCAATTTTGACTATAGCCTCATCATACTTGGATTCTAGCGTTGTATTTTCCCTAATTCTTTTAGGGATTTCTTTTGTTATCGTTGCATCGATATTTTGTAGTCTTTCCAAGCTCTGGTTGATTTCATCTTTTTGACCATCAATCTTAGATATACAGAACAATGTGTACATGTCAGACTTGCCAATAACAATTGGTTGGATCTCCTTAAGTACACCCGCGGTATATCTATCTGTCTTATTTCGAATGTGTGCTTTAGTATTAAAGCTGTATATTTCTTCACTAGCATCTATCATCACTATCAACATATTTGCCATTCTTAGAGATTTCTTGATCTCACGAACTTCATCAGTATCTCCTTGAGTGCTCATTTCTTGTAAATACTGTCCTGGATTATCAACAAGGGGGGTGTAAATGTAGAAGCTCTCTTCATACTCATCTTCAATTATGCGTTCAATCTCTACAGCTATTGGAGTCGAACGAACCGTACCTGAGGGTCTAATCCCATCAGTTGCTGCATTAATGGGACCATCAATTGTATTGATTCTTATGTTACGATCCGAAAGGATAATATTCTGTAAAGAAATTGCGAAAAATGTTTTTCCTGAACCAACTCCACCAGCGAGAACGACGAAGAATGGTGGATTTTTCTTAGTGTTAATTTTTTGCTTAATTCTCTCAATTTGATTGTCGAAATCAAAATTATCTTGTGTCATCTCAATTTTACCTTTTTAGGAAATTCATTATATCAATGTCAGATTCAAAGTAGCACGAATACAAATCTACTATTATAATAATAACCTAAATGAAATAATTATGAAACTTTATATAGGAAACTAAAATGCAGCGAATTTTGCGGAAGTATATAGTTCCGTTGATAACTTTTTTGGTATTGTTAACTGCTATTGGTTTAGCGATTTTATTTTTACCTGGTAGGGTATCTAATCAATTGGATATTAATGCTGCAACTGCTTCTGCATCTCCTCTTGTTCCGACATTTCTTACTCAAACTTCTGAGGCGAATGCCACAATTGCCCAGAATAGTACCGCAACGCAAATAGCTGTCCAGTTAAGAGAAACTGAAAAATATGAAATTGCGGCTACTGAGACTGAGCGATCTTTCATCACAGAAACCGCAGAAGCTGTTTATGAAAGACAAACTGCAGAAGCGGAAGAAGCAACTATTCAAGCACAACAAACTTGGGATGTTGTTTCTCCAACTCCTTCTCCAACCTATACTGCGACACCATCACCTACACTCACTCCATCCGTAACCCCGTCAGCAACTAATACCCTAACCCCTACACTAACACCAACTCCCCTTAGTCCAGTTTGTCAGAGAGGTTTAAATGGTATTCAAGCTATTAGAGCTTATCCCTTCTTAAACTATGACTATCAGAGGACTAATAATTCTGGCATGGTTAAGATATTGGGTAGGTCTATTGATGGACAGTGGCTTTTCGTAGAACATACAGATACAGCAACTAGAGGGTGGGTATCAATAAATGGTATTATCAGTAATTGTGATGAGGAACTTCCAACAGTTATCAATGTCCTAGAAAATTATAGCCTAGTATTTGCTGAAGATTTCTTCAATTCACAGAATGGATGGATACCTTTATCAGCCGATAGTAGTGAAATAGCTTTAGATTCTATATCTGGTATACTTTCACTTCGTGCGTCACCAGCAGATCAATCCATTATTAGTGTTGATCCCGAGTCATTTGCAATGCCTGAAGACTATAGAGTCGATTTAATTTTTGCATTTTCAAATGGCTCATTACGAGCACGGACGGGGATATTGCTAAATTATCAAGATGCTGAAGAAAATTCAGCCTTCACTGACTCCGGTTACTATGAGCTATCACTATCACGGTCCACCGACTTACAAGACTGCAATGTTTCATTAGTATGGGTACAGCTCAATCCATTGAGGACTAATAATATAACAACAAGAAGGGCTAGTTGTGATTTATCATCAGACATCAATAATCCAGAGTTAAATTCCTTAGTAATTCAGAGAGAATCTGGTTCATTCACTTTACTACTGAATGGTGAGATAGTTTTTGAAAACACACGTCCTTCGTCAGAATTAGCATATTATGATAGTGGTACCATGAGACTATACGTTGATGCTACAACACGAGAAGATGTAGCTCCATCTATATCAATATTTCAGCAAATTTATGTCTGGGACATTTCTGAGGAATAAGCAATGAATGAAAAGATAAATCCTTTTTCCCATCACCCTGCAGGATACAAGGAGTTAGTAGGTCGTCATGATATTCTGCAAAACATTAGGGATCTTATAATTGATTCCAATGACCATAATGTTGGTGTTATTCACGGTCATCGTCGGGTAGGTAAGAGTTCGATCTTGACCTCACTTCCTGAGTACTTAAAAGAATCGAGAAAGCACGTTTCATATCATTGTTTTTTCATGAATTTTGTTGATAAAACTAATATATCAGTGGACGCGCTACTACATTATATGAAATCTGAAGTTATCCAGAATCAACTATTGGGAAATACGTTTAAGGATAAAGTATCTGAAATAGTTGAACCATTAGATTTTTTTGATGTTATTAATCGGATAGATGATCAACGTATTGTATTCATTTTCGATGAGTTTGATATGTTAATCAATTTTCAGGAGACTCCAGACATTTTTGAATTTCTCGTTGATGTTATGATTAAATACAAGAAAGACATAGAGTTTATTGTGTCAATATCTGAACCTTATGCAAAACTAAGTTATGGCACAACATTGAAAGATTTTTTTGATGCAGTCAATGCAATTCCAATAGAGATCCCGAATCTATCTGCAAATGCATCTGAAATCATAGTTAAGTTGAAAGTTGGTAATGAAGATCCAGAACCATCTGAGGATCTGATAGATAAGATCATATTTTTAACAGATGGTCATCCGGGATTAGTTCAAGCCCTGTGTCAGATATTATGGCACACGATCAACATCCAAGGTGATTTTGATGCAATTACAGAAGATAGTATCGAAGATGCTGTTAATAAACTTTCAATTTACGCTAAATTCACTTTCGTTAGGATTTGGAATTCTTTGGATGAACGTGAGAAGTACATAGTAAAGATCATCAGTGAATCCAGTGATGGTTTAACGTATAAACAGATCGTTGAAGCTTTGCGGAAAGATTTAAGAAATCTTGATAGTCAAGTTAGTGACTTAGAACTTAGGTTAATATTAAAACAGATGATTGCAACTAATATATTGTCTCACCCTCATAACAAGGAATATCATTTGCAAATTCCTGTTTTTAGAAACTGGCTTGAGAATGAAGCCATAACTAAAAAATCTATTATTTCTTCGGCGCAAGTTTCCTCACATTTACAAGCAGCTATTAAGGACTTTAGAACAGAGAACTATGAAGGAGCTTTAGAACTTTTGGAGACATTCAAACGGGAAGCTACAGGTCCTATTTTAGCTGAGGCACTAAGATTAGAAGGACAAATCTACGCTAACCTATATCGCAAATCAAGATCACTCAGTACAAGTACTGAATCACCCATTGAGTTGGCTAAAAAGTCATTTGAAGCACTAGAAAATGCCTTTACCAGAGATGATAAATTAGTCATTTCTGAATACACAGCCATGCTATTAGAACTGGCTTTTTTAGAGGATAACGACAATAGTGTACATTACTTAACAAGATTATCTTCTCTCTGTAACGAGTATTCAATTGATTTGGAAGATAAGAATAACTATAGAGCATTTTACAACAAATATATCGATCGAATTCCCACATTACTTAACAAGCATCCTAGTAAAGCGTGGGATGAATGGTTGTTACTACCCATTCCAGTTCACCAAAAGATAGACTTAATGCAAAGTAGCATTGTGAAGCTAGATTTGCCTCGGGGCAAACGCAATGAATTGCTTAACATGCTAATGGATGAGATTTTGACGCACAAGCATAATGGAGCAATATCATTTGCCACAATTCAATCCGTACTTGAAACTAGTATTAAGACTGCAGATATAAATAGCAATGAATCACAACATCATTTGAGTCAAGCAGATCAATGGTCTAAAGTCGTTAAATTCTGTAAAGTACTGACTCAATCTTGGTGGGGCGAAGTACCGATATTTAGAGACTGGCTTAATGAATTTATACGACTGGCTGATATAGAGCAGAATCTCAATAAAATGTACTCCGAAGCTCTAGATTTTAAGCATCAAGGTCGTGTGGCAGAAGCCATTGAAATTTTAACTGACATTATAGGTTTGGACCCTCATTATAAATCTGCAATCGAAAATCTCTATGAATTGATACGTGAAGTTGATGTGGAAAATATGTTTGAAGAGTATACGACCCTTAGAGATGAATTTCAAAATAGTATACCTCGTGAAATTAGTAATGAATCTACGTCTAGTTTACCGTTAGATGATGATTTATTAGATAAACTACGAAGTAATGATTATCGCACAATAAGGGACATATGGTTAAGTTTAACTGATAACTTACCATCCTTAGAATCTAAGGATTTTTCCACCAAAGAAGTAGAAGAGATTATTAGATGCCTTTTTGTTAGAGGTGACTTAATGTTTTTAGGTCGTAATTCTCTAACTCCAAAGAAGGAATTTGATGAAACAGTTAAAAAGCTACTTGTGGATTTACGAAATTTGAGAAAATTTCAAAGTGAAAATCGGAGATTAAAACGACAAAACGATGAAATGACGAGCCGACTGAATTCGATAATTCTGCATTCTCGTAACCTAAGTAGCGAAGATTTAAGAGCTAAACTCGACCAATTGTTAAAAGATGCTTCTGAGTAAGATAATTTTATGGGAAAGACTGCAAACTTTACATCAGATCACTTAACTAATGGTGAGTCATATTGGATTGCTGTTGATGAAGCAGATATTAATAGTTTCAAAGCTATGCTTGACGCTAACGCACATCAGTTGGTAGTTAAGTTGTTATACTTGAAACAAGTTCATTCACCTAGAAAAGAGCTTAAATCGATAATAGACAATATCATTGATATGGAAGAAAAAAGTCTAGTAATTATTTTTGATTACGAGCGTGAAATACATCGAACTAAATTTTTGCGTCATGTAAAGATGCTAGTTGAGAAACACAAAAAAAAGATTTCAATGTATTTTGTTGTAAATAAAATACCATCAGAAATATATTCAGAGTTCGACTATCCAATATTATATTTTGAACCTGAAATCACTATGGAGCAAAATATGAAGATGGTAGATTTAGAGAGTACATCAACCGCAGAAAAAGAAGAAGCGCAGGACAAATTCATATTAGAACCTGATGTACAACCTTCTGATCCACTTTTGGACAAATTTATGGTCAATAGTTCAGAAATAGCAGATACTCGCGCACTAATAGTTTGCACTGACGAGTTATTGAATCAAAAATATACTGCATGTGAAGAATTTCGCAGAACTTTAGTTCCTGCAATGCAAGATAGAAATTTCCAAGTCGATAGTCACTTACAGATTCCAATAGAAATACTACAACAGGATCAAACAGAGATTGTTACTTATTTGTCGAATTACTATGACATAATTGTGCTAGCAATTAATCGAAACTTTTCTGAAATTGAAATTTTTGGAGTAAATGCTTTTATTGAAAACCTTATGAAAGTACAAGAAAGTGGCAAAATCTTGTTAACTTGGATTCCGATTTCACTTGTAATAAATTCGCCACTAAAAAACAATTTATTCAAAATACAACATTTGGGAGAAGGAAGACCTCACGATGATATGATAACCTTTAGCAAAATTGAGAATCATAACAAACGTACTAACCAATGGATCCTTGTAGGAAATAAATTCATTGACATGATCGATAACAGGATGAATCAAAATGAGTAACAGAGTCAAGAATAAGATTTTTGTAAGCTACTGTAAAGAAGATAAAAAGATTTTGGCTGAATTGAAGGCAACACTGGCTCCGTATCTGAGAGATGGGAGTATCATATTATGGACTGATGAATTAATTCAGCCAGGAGAATTATGGGATGAGGAAATTAAAAAAGCCCTCAATACATCGATTGCCATAATTGCCCTTATAAGTCGTTACTTTTGGACATCTGATTATGCTGTGGATCATGAGTTAAACCCAATGTTGGTAGCTGCTCAAGAACAAGGGGTAAAGATTTTGTGGATTGCTACAGAAAAGTCTATTCTTCCCAATAGCTTGTCAAAATATCAAGCCCTTAATGATCCTGAAAATTCTATACGTACGATTATATCAAATGGTGGTGATATAGCTTCTGCGTGGGTAGAGATTGCTGAAAAAATAATGGAAGTTATCAGTGATGCAAATGCTACTTAATTATTGATTCAGCTAATACTACTGTAAGTATTTTGCTGTGATAGCAAAGCTACTCTAACACTTATGATCGAAACTAATAAATGGAAGAAATTTCACTTGAATTTCTTAAAAAGAATACAAATAGGAATATCCAAATCACCTCGCAAATTTTTCACCGCATTGTTGGTAAGTTATGGTGCGACATGGGGTTTTGTAGAAGCGATATTAGGCTTGGTTCCTGATACAGAAAACCATATCACGGGAATCCCGTGGTATATTCTCTTCCTAATTACAAGTTTTATCATTGCAGTAATCTTGGTTTCTCGTCCTCTAAAGACATCATTCAATTTTTTGAATAATGAGATAATTATTCAATTTGGTGATTTGTTTGCTCAAGATGGACTACAGGTTATCCCGGTAAGTCAATATATGTATGAAATTGAAGTAATTCCGTCAAGCTTACAGGGTATAGTCATAAACAAATTTCGGGATAGTGCTCGTGGTCAGGAAGGTCTAAGAAAGTATCATCACGAATTGAATTCTGCATTGCGAAACAAAGAAAATGTCAAAGCTCACAGAAATGTGGAACGTGAAATTGATAAGAAGCAATTTTCATTAGGAACAACAGCTAAGATTAACTTACTAAACCAGGAATACTTAATGTTAGCTTTGACTGAGACAGAGCTACAGGGTCAGATACCAGACAACAATTGTACCGGAACCAAATTATGGATTGCGTTGGAATATCTATGGCATGAAGCTGATATCTCTTTAGGAGACAAAAGCATAAATATCCCATTACTCGGCAGTGGTATATCTGGTATAGAGTTATCTCCTAACCATCTTTTGGATCTGAATATTTTGGCGTTGCTAAATTCCATAGTTGAAAAAGGGAAGATAACAACTGGAAAAATTAGAATTATATTACATGATAAATATCTTGAAGAAATTGACTTGACTGACATAAAACAACGGTGGAGTCAAGCTTATTAACCAAACATGACCTGAGAATAATTAATGTTCGTTAAGACAAACTGTTCTCTTTCAAGAAAGCTGATGAACACTTTCATGCTCATCAGCCAGATCGAATCACGCATACGCTGCTGACAACATTCGTGCTGCACGCTTCATATATTTGGGGAAGGTCTTCGGGTTCTTGCCAGCAATCTGTGCTTTGAGTGCGCCAATAATGCAGATCGTGTGGCTATATTGTGCAAGTAATTCCTCCGCAGGTTCTGTGTTGCCTGCTTCGTACTGGTCACGCCATTTTGTATATGGTGATGTGAAGCAACCAGGATTCGTCTCTGGCTTACCGTAAGCGTCAGGCATCTGATAATCATGCTTTTCGAGAAACACTTGTGCAAATTCATACCGCACCTCTTGTTGCATCGACTGAAGATAGTTCCGGCACCATGTAGTGAAGTGCATTCCAACTACAGGAGCGGTATCTTTGAAGGTAACACAGGTTGTTACTGCATATAATGCCATCAGATGTTCAAATGAGTCAGCATATTTCTCAGCTAATTTCTGCATCACTCGCTCAACATCAATCCGAATATCCAACTCAGTTGCCCACGGTGCCCAGCGCTCAATTGATTTGTACCAACTACTCGGCGATGTCAGTCCAGTAATCGTATGTTTGTCCCATGTATTATGCCAATCATAGCTGACAATTTCTTCGAGTTCATCATATCGGGCATCGTAACCTCGCAGACTAGAAATCTTGCAACGTGCCAAAACAAAAAACACCGCCTGTTGGCGGGTTTTATCAGCTAGAAATTGGTTGTCTTTGATGAGTTCTTCCCAGAGAGACATGAACCCGATCTGTAAGCAATCTGGCAAGTAATTCGTTCGATGAATCCCTTTCGATTTCATTACGTTGCTCGCATAGTGGTCGAGATTGTCATAAATCTGCTCGAATGTCATCTTCCCACCCCTTTCCGTTGGATAAGTAGCTTTGCGTGGAAATGGCTTCACAGCAGAACGGATACGATCACGAATTTCAGTAGTCATGAGTTGCCTCCTCAGCATCACGTAGTCAGAATGAGCACAACGCTCGGCTCTGCCGCTACAGCACAGAGGAGGGCACCAGTCAAAACAAAAAAACCGACCACAATTGGTCAGCTTTGAGTTTCAACTGCTGGTAGGTTTTTTAGACGGTGGTTCGGTGGTCCCATTCGGAACGAATGAGCACCAGCGTACCGCTGCCGATGTTTGACTGGGAGGTGCCCGTGCTGTTCAATCGCCGCGCGGCAGTGTGCGAGTCAAAAGAAAGTGTTTTCATATAGCTTATGGTTAGGCTAGAAGTTAAAATTCCCAATAGAAACTGCCTTGATCGTAATTATTTGATGTGCTACCCATAGACATTTTTTGTTGTATTTCATTCTTTGGTTTAGAATATATATCATGCCAATCCTCATTTTCAGCATACCTTATATACGCCATAGAAGCTGAACTCTGTTGTATGATTTTGACTGGGTGGTATCTTATCATTAAATAGTCACCATCGACTATTGATGGTTCAAACGCAACCAGAGTATTAGGATCTATCAGATTTATTCATATATTCTGAATTTACAGCGATTTATGCACGTTTCACCTTCAATTAGGTGGGGTTGGTGTAAAGGTGGGCAAAAAGAACTGCTGTCTGTAACCATCACTGAGTGGCAAAAACAATTGACTTTCAGCAAGAGTTATTAAATTGTCCGAATCAACTGTCCATATCCGTACCCAACTATTCGCCCATGAGATGATTTGATTATAACCATTCACGTGCGTCCATATTGCACCACCATCTGCACCACTTAGATCACTCGTGTTTGGCAACTCATACAGGCGTTCTCCTGTAATGGCATTTACGATATGCGCATTACTGGCTGATGTGATGAGAACAAATTGTTCATCGGGACTCAATTGCGCGGAATTATGAACCGTAAATGATTCATAAATTAGCCGACCGTCCTCTACATCCCAGCGGCGTAGGCGATTGCCATCCCCCCATGTAAAAATAGAGTTGCCATCTTCAGTCCACATACCATATTCAATATCTTGGCTTATTATAGATGAAGCGCTGTCTCGTATATCGTGATACGCAAATATCAACTCTCCACTACTAGCGTTCCAGATTTGCAACGAGTTATCTGAACCCCATGTGACAATACGAGTACCATCAGGACGCCAACTTCCACCCAAAATATACTCTGCTATTTCGGGATCATCAGAATAGTTGTGTTGTAGTACCAAAATTTTATCCCCATTGAAGGCATCCCAAACATTAGCGCCTCCTCCAACATTGATTGTCAAAATCTGAGTTTCATCGGGACGCCATTCCGCATGAAGTACAGGATTATCTTCATGGGAAAGACGAAATATCTCTTGACCGTTGCTTGCATTCCAAATACGGGTGGACCTATCTGTGCCCCAAGTGAGGATCTGGGTCTCATCTGCGTTCCAGACTGCCCCTAGTACTGTAGAATCATGGTGTAACGAATAGACTAGCTCACCACTCTGGACATCCCATACTTGGGCAGAATTACCTGATACTGTGAGTATGCTACTTTCATCATTATTCCAACTAACTGAGCGTACCCGCCCGTTAATAGGCATGATGAAAATCCGGCTTCTACTGGCTATATCCCACAATCGCATGGTGGCATCAGTTGACCACGTAAGAATCTGTGTTTCATCTTCATTCCATTGTGCGCCTACGACATCATCATCATGAGGCATTTCAAAAATTATCTCATTGTTAGTTAAATCCCACAGCCGTGCATAATGGTCTCCTCCCCAAGTCAACAAATATTCGCCTAATCTGTTAATACTTGTGCCAAGTGTATCCACATGCCTAACAACTGTCTGTGCAAAACGATCTTCCATTACCCAGCGGTATACATGATTGCCAGAGTGAGCCAAGATTTGGGTTTCATCTTCATTCCAAGTTGCCTCAGTGACGTAAGCTAGACTCGTCGGCGATTCTCTATCATGATACATTCTACGCAATTGTATGCCATCATTTGCATCCCAGATATTCACAGAATACCATCCCCAAGTTAAAAACTGTGTTCCTTCTTGATTCCAAATTGCACCATTATCCCCACTACCAAAGCCATCAGGTGACACATCAAAAAGTAGAGAATAATCTTCCAGGTCCCACATATACCATGTATGTCTATAGTCCCATGAAAGCAGTTTGGTTCTATCAGGACTTATCGAGGCACCCATGACACCATTGCCATGAGGCAAAGTCGCAATCAGGTTTCCGTTATTCGCGTTCCACACTCTCAAGGTATCATCCCAACTCCAAGAGAAAATGAGCGTTTCATCCTGATTCCACATCGCACCATTCGCATCGTTATCATGCTCAAGGGTGAAGATCAAAGCACCATTGTTTGCGTTCCATACATTGACAGTGCCGTCTTCACCCCATGATATGACGCGAGTCTCGTCTGCATTATATTGTGCGCCTAAAATATCTCGATGTGGTGATACCCACACAACATCTAAGGTCTGAACATCAATAACCTGAATTTGACTTTCTTTTGTCCAAGCCAAAACCTGATCTTCATTCTGATTCCATATCGCACCAGAAGATCCACCACTTGTACGAGATTCATAGGGGCTCTCAAATAATAAATTCCCATTTGTGCTATCCCATATGCTAATATTTCCATAAAACGACCACGTCACTATGAGCGTTTCATCCTGATTCCACATTGCGCCGATAAGAATATTATCTTGTGAAAGGGTGAGAATGGGTGATGCTGAACCTATTTCCCAAACATACAACAATCCGCCACTAGCCAGTGTCAACATGCGACTTCCATCAGCATTCCACTTAGCATAATACACCGCGCCTTCATGCTCTAAATTAGATACAAGCTCACCTGTCTCAGAATTCCAAATATAAGCTGAACGATCATCCTCAGCCCATGTTACAACTTGACTGTAATCAGGATTCCATTTTGCACCACGAACCTCTGTTGTGTGAGGTATAGCGAGTTGCGGAAATGTACCAAAATGCACTTTATGCAATAGATTTTGAAAACTCTCTTGATTAATAACACCATCATCACGCGCATTAACGGCTTCTAGCGCAAGGTTTAGCGAGATTTGGATTTGTCTGTCCTCATACTGCTGCTGAGATAAATCAGATAGAAATTTTGCCTGTATATCCTGAGATTCGATTAGATTAGCGAATGCTACAGTTGCTTGGAATTCTGCCTCACCTTGTGCAACAGTGGCATTGGCTGCCTCGGTTGCGGCGACAGCCGCGTTGAAGGCGCTTGTTTCTTGTGCCTCGATAGCTAGTGTGACATTCGCATCGCTAGTTGCTGCATTGTTCACAGCTTTTCCTTGCTGATCGAAAGCAAATAGACTCAGACCAATAGCTATGACGAGAAAGACTGCAAAGCTACCTGCTAGCATACGTGCGCGATTTAAAGCTCGCTTTTGTAAATTTTCTTCCCGTAAACGGTTTTCAGTTTCTTTCTCTAATGAATAGGTTATGAACGCTCTTTGTGCGGCTGTCCCATTTTGCTGACCATACAGCCGCAACCAGCTTTCTGCTTCTCTCAACTCATTACCAATGAGGACACTTTCATCACGACCTCGATTTATCCATTCATGGGATCTAGTTAATAATCGGGCTTCAAGTCGAGCGCGGTCAAGATCTGTTTCTAGCGCACTGACAAGCCTAGAAACCCCATCGTCAAAATTGTCTTCTTCCCGAATGAATATCCAATTGAGTCTTTCAACGATTCGCCAGTTGCTTCGTGCCATCTCTAATAAGTCTTGGTCGCCTAATATCTCAGCAAGGAAACCAGTGGGATCTACAGCCGCTATATTCCCAAAAGTTTGGGCTTTTACTGCTTCGGATCGCATAACTGGTATAATTCTCTTGTTGTTCTGAAGCGCATAATCCATCTCAAATGTACAAACCGGTGATGACAATAAGTCAGGTGTCAAAATCGGAACAAAGGTATGAGATCTATCAATGCCAGCTTTGATTTCAGCCCACCATTCTGCTGAAGGTGGTATAGCATCTAAGTCAATCCAAACTTCTTGATCTTCTTTCTTTAATGCATCTACTAATTCGAGAATAAACTGCTTATTTTTTCTCGAATAGGAAATAAACACTTCAGAATTGGATTTAGTTATTTCTGCTGACACAATGTTTGACCTAGAGCTTATTCATAATCGAAATTAATTTTATATCAGGTTGATAGTTTGCACTAGCGAATCGAATTGACTAAGCGATGCTGTAGCACCACTTAGTCAGTTTGCGCATCAAATGGAATCTGCTCTTCGTCAGGTTGCTGTTCAACGCGATCCAGCAAAATGAGGCGATTTGCATCGAGGTCAATGCTGGTGAGTGGTGTACCGTTCTGATCAATCCATGCAGATGGGCGCATCCAGCCCGTCGAAATTTGCACTAATTTGCCCTTAGTCAAATAATTCTCAACCACTGAGGCAAGCCCATTTCAACAATTCACACGTACCCAGAGTGTTTGTTGTGTGCCATTGCGTGTCATGCGGTTGACTGCAAGGCTGAAGCTGGCGACTTTCTGCTCACCAACATCTTTGATCTGAGGTTCGCTACCTACATAACCTGTAACTTGAATATTGATGCTGCTACCCATTGTTCTATCCTCCAGAGCTGCATCTGCCAGCATGTGCATCAGAAATCGACAGTTCGGGACGAGTACAAATAGCTGGCGGATATACAAGTAGCAGACTGATCACACGTCACCTGTGTTGTAGCGAATGCTCAGACGCTATGAGTGAGGCACATCGCAAGAGAGTGAGCAGATGCCCCACATGAATAGCACCAACAAACAGACATTGTGAATTGTGTGTAGGCTGAGATGGTTAACTGTGAGATATGACTCATGGAAACTCTTATGAGCTGGATGTAATCTGTGTGGATTGTATCAGAGACCCACATGCCCCACATGTCCCACAAGCAAAACACACACTTTTGTGCAATAAGTAGCACTCTCTATGCGACTATTCAGGGTCTGCCCTACATGCCCCACATGTCCCACAAGCAAAATCGTATTTTGGCACATATCTGTGACCCCCGTATGTTTTTGTAAATTTCTGCTGGAATTGTATTTTCACAAGTGGGGTCAGTGGGTCTCGTGGGGCGCAGGGAACAAAAAAACGGGCATTTCAGCCCGTCTGTTCATCTTCACTTTTTGTATTTGCTCATCCGAGCTGGTCGAAAATATCGCCACGTATACGCCACATGCGGATGCGACTGCCGCGAACCTGTATTTTCACGGTCAAATGTCGTCCTGAACCTGTTAGTAACCAACCATCCTCTCGTAACTGCGTGCCAATTGCAGAAGTGGTGAACTTCAGAGACTGGTATCGTGTCACCAGTCGATACGCCACATCAGGTAGCAAGTAGATGTGATCGTCATCAACATAACCCACAATGGGCGAACTCGGTGTTGGTTCAATCGGATTCTGTCTATCTTTTGCTAGCACTGCTTCACCACTGGCAATCAGCTGCCCCAGCATATTGAGGAAGAACTCGCTGGCACGTTCTTCGCGGACAATTTCAACGGTTTCTGCAATCGAATCTTGCCACTGTGGCATGGCATCATCCGCCTCTTTTTCACGCATAAAACGTGAGAACAACTGGTAAACAGAGGAAAGAATTGCCCAGTTCTTGACGACCCGCCCAGTGTTTGCCACACGGATGTTCATACTCTTGAGCTTTGCCTCATAACCCTTCACATTACTAGCAAAGCGATTGGAGATGTCTGCCTGCAAGTCAGTTTCCTGCAACTGCCACTCTATAAGACTCGAACATCTGCCTCTTCACAATAATCTTCCTCACAACTGCATTGAAACACCTGCACAAAACTAATACAGACTCTCGACTATGCAATCTCTTATGGAATCTTCAAGACAAACAAATAATGAAAGGGTACACTCAGAGCAAAGCCATAATTGAAAGAGGTATAGTATATGCGTAGAAATATCAAACCAGAAAAACCTGAACCGGGTCAGGAATCGGTGTGGGACTATCCTCGTCCACCTCGAGTTGAAGCAGTTAGTGAACATATTAGAGTTACATTCAATGGTGAAATCGTTGCAGATACACATAATGCATACCGTGTATTAGAGACAAGTCATCCACCATCCTATTATATTCCATTAGAAGATATAAATACTGACTATCTAATCAAAACAGAGCGTCGTTCATTCTGTGAATTTAAGGGTGGTGCAAGTTACTATACTGTAAAAGTTAAAGACAAATCAGCATCAAATTCAGCTTGGTTTTACACATTACCGAGTTCTGGTTTTGAACAAATCAAAGACCATGTATCGTTCTACGCCAGTAAAATGGATGAATGTTATGTAGGAGATGAAAAAGTAAAAGCTCAAGAAGGGGATTTTTATGGAGGTTGGATAACATCTAAAATTGTTGGCCCCTTCAAGGGTGGTGCTGGTACTTGGGCATGGTAAATTTGTAATCCTGAGGATTACAAATCAAATACGGAGCAAATTTGAACAAAATTACAATTTTTGTGTTATAATTCAACTATCTTGTTGGAGGCACACCTAAATTGTGCATCGCTTGCCCTATATAAAGGGAAAGCGTCCGAATTACACCCCTAATCCGGACGCTCCAAGCAGTACATACAGCTTTCCAATGGATACACTGTATTGAAAGATGTGTTAGGTATCATGCAATGGACTTAGGACTCCAATCACATGAATCTGCTTATATTATACCCTATAAACAACCATTTACACAACCCAATTTCTTAGAATTTCCGAAAGAAACCAAAAATCAAGCAGATTCACACACTCAAACTAAGAACAAATGTTCGGAAATTCAAAATTTAGCGTTCTCATTGTACGACATCGGTCTAAACACTTTTCCTTTACCATACGGTAAAAAGGGTGGGTTTCCATGGAAGACGCTCCAGTACACTCGGCTAGATCGTAACCATGATGACTATGGACTATTTATGCTATTTACAGGTCAATGCAACATTGGCATAATGTGCGGAAGAACCAGCAATAACTTATTCATCATCGATTGTGAATCAAAAGACACCCTAGATTTACATATCCAAGCATTACACCAAAGACAAATTCCTCTATGGGTTTCTAAGACCGGAAGGGGAGGGCATATTTATTTGTTTTCATCTGATGGTGAAGTCGATAATATTCCGCCTGGCATTTTAAAAGATGCTGAAGTACGTGGCAAAAATGGTTATGTACTAGCACCACAATCTAAACACCCCAATGGAAAATTTTATGAATGGTTATACAGAGAAGGGGACAGACCACCGACAGTATCTATACAAGAAATAGATTGGTTGAAAGATATTTTTAACCAAAGGGTGGCTTTGTCAGCACATCAATCTAACGCTACGAAACGTAACTCATCTCACAACAAACCATACTCGCCATTATCAAATCGAACGCGAGACTATATCCATAATGGACACTTAACACCAGAAGGACAAAGGAACAACGCACTATTTCGCGCAAGTTGTGACATGGTAGGAAATAACTACACAAAACAACAGACTTTATCTTTGTTGCATACACCCGCAAGCACCAGTGGACTATCAACACACGAGATAGAAAAAACAATTAACAGTGCATACAGTCAACCGCGCACACCCTCGAGACCCAATAACAACGAAAATAAGTCTAATCTAGATTGGAAGTGGGCAATCCTATTCGGTGATCACCATAACTGGAAAGGGCGCACAGCAACAAGCCAAAGAGCTATTTTCACAGCATTGATACAGCGTGCCAAAGTATCAAGTAACGAGGAAGGTTTATTCAGAGCAAGTATACGAGAGATTGCAAGTCTAGCTCGTGTGGGTACCGCTACAGTACAAAGAATACTGAAAACATTTCAAGAGAAAGATAACTCCTTCATTATAAAGTGTGGATACGACAGAACAAGTAAAGCCACATTATGGAAATTCCCTGAAAGAATTATTTTATATGGACAGCAGTTGGATCTGGATACATTAAAAGAATCCCCCCAATGGTTAAGTTGTAGTGTGTCTGTTTTGTCTTTACCTGATGCCATAGAACGCTCAGCATTGGGATATAACGGGTTGCTTGTTTATCGCGCAATGATGAAGTACGCTGAACCGATTTTACCGAAGCAACTAGTTCTATTAACTGGATTAGCTGATTATCAAGTCAAGTACTCACTTAAAAAGTTATCTTTGTTTGAATTGGTTTATCGTGAAGCTAATGGATGGATAGCTGAAAGATATGATGATATAGAGTTAGATCTTAAAATTCAACAAAAACGTGACATTATTGGTAAGGGGCAACAACGGGTCAAGCGATTCGCATGGGAACGAGCTGTTTATGCTGGTCGACAACTTTTTTATGCCCGACTGCGCTATGAACGCTATAAATTTAAACGATGTGTTACAGAGACTCTGCGAATGCGACGCTATTCTAAATACGGGCGTGATATATTTACCCCGCCGCCTATTTATCGCGAGGTTATATATAAAGAAGACCAAAAGCAAGTTGTTAGGCATCAACGTATACCATTGTCTGAGGTTGATGACGAGGATCGTGAATTAATTGAGTTTGCATTATCGCTGGGTGGTGAAGTGGTTCTCCCGTATTACGATAATGAATAAACTGTAACAATATTGTAATTCTAGCTTAGGTAGACTTTTCGTTATAATGCTAGCTCATTTGGGGATGGTATCGTTTCGGTTATGTGTGTGAGATGGTATATTGCCGTTGGGGTCTATTCTATGAAGTTAGTTGTTTGTTATGCGCGAATTGATAAGCAGATTTGTTCTGATCTCGTACCAATGTTGGTTGGTCATGACGTCTGGTATGATGCGCGAGATTATACTGTTGATAACTGGTGGGAAACAATCATACATCGTCTCGATTGGTGTGATGTGATGATTTACCTGTTATCACCTGAATCGCTTGAGTCCCATTATTGTCGGAAAGAATTCGAAATTGCATTGCAATTAAATAAGATTATCATTCCTATTATTTTAGTTGATGGTTTGCAATTAGCGGATGAGCTGTGTGATTTACATCCTGTTGACTTACGCAATGGTTGGCAAGATGAACTCGCTGAAAAGAGGGTGCTGAAAGCGATTGCGCGGGCTTATCGAAATAAGACTGTGACTAAACCTCTGGCTGTCAATAAGCTAGTACTAGATGACATCAAACTTTACTCGGATTATCAACTGACCCCTGTAGGGATGATTGGGCGCGCATCGGATGCAATGGAAAGTGGAAATTATGATAATGCCGTATTGTTGTTGAAACATGCCAAAGTACGCGGGTATTCATCCCGTTATATTGACGTTGATTCGTTGCTAGCAGAAGCAGAATCTGCATTTAATCGCCATGTTGAAAGACGATTAATGGACCTAGCATATCGCAATATCGCCGAACAAGTGAAGAATAAAATGACACGGGATATTGGATGTGAAGCATTACATAAGTTTCTTGAATACCATCCATTGTATGACCCTGAAAACTTAGTTCAATTATGTGAATCTGTGGTTCCAGAAACAAATATATCAAATATGGAACAATGCAGTGCTACACCGAAAGCAAAAAAAATCTCTTTACCTTTGCTAGAATGGTGTGTTGTGCCTACTGGGTGTGTTGTATCAACAGATGATGATGTGGTTCATGTACGGTCGTTTAAGATTGCTAAGTACCCAGTGACCAATACTCAATATCAGATGTTTGTTAATGATTCGGATGGTTACGAAAACCCTGATTGGTGGCGCTTTTCTCAATATGCGTTTAGCTGGTTTAAGAATAGAGAGACACGACATGACGGTCACTATGCTGGAGATGATCGACCTCGTGAAAATATCACATGGTATGAGGCAATGGCTTATTGTAATTGGTTAAGTGCCAAATTTGACGTTAAGATCTCTTTGCCAACATGCCGTCAATGGCGTCGCGCCGCTCAAGGGGATGATGGACGATTATATCCTTGGGGTAATGACTTTAATAAAGATATGTGTAACACACGGGAGAGCCGGACACGTCAGACCACATCAGTGTTACGTTATGAAGGCTCAGCAAGCCCATATGGTGTTATGGATATGGCAGGGAATGTGTGGGAGTGGTGTATTGACCCCATTAATGGTATGTCACGTGAAGTCGTGAGTAATGAGCCACGTGCATTACAGGGTGGTTCATTTATTACATCTGCAGAACGGGCGCAATCAACCTTTCGCTTTCACCTTGACCCTACATATTTTTATGCAACGATTGGTTTTCGGCTGGTCTTGCTAGAATAGACAGTAGGTGAGAGCAGTAACTCCCACCCTAATAGCTATTTAATTTAACATCTGTTCCATAGACATTTTGTTGGTTCGGGAGCTGCTTCGCTACTGTTATTGTCGGATACAGGTTGTGCACCTCCGGACCGTTGAACTATAGCGCGACCCGTTGAACAAGCGACTTCACCGCTAATGACTGCATCAACAGACCATGCAAACTGTCCTCTTCCACCAATAAAGTCACCCGGATCAATTTGAAAAGTTGGGCTAAGTGCATCAACGGAGACTGACCCCAAGAATGTACCTCCAACATCGAAGAAGTTAAGATTATATGCTTCTGCTCCGTTTGCTGCATCCCAATAAAATGGAATAACACCAGGACTAATCTCATCAAGTGGGGAGGTAGGTTTTAATAAGCTACAATCTACAATACCTTCACCGGCAGATGTTACAATAGTCTGTCCTGCACCAGCTGATACTTGGTTTAATGCCGATAATAATTCACTTACTTCATCTGGTGTTGGGATTTCTATAACGCGATATAGACCATCGGCAGGGATCAGTTCCAACCCAGATAAAAATGCGCGTTCTGTTTCGTCAATCGGGCGTAGATTTGTCCATGAACCATCACGATCAAACCCGTCTTCAGCAAGTTGTATCGACATTGTGAATCCCGCTGGAACGGTAACACCATCGCTAATACCAAACCCTTCTATTGTATAGAGGTTCATAATATTGTTTTCATCAATTTGTAGGACAACATCGGAGTTAATGCGCATCTCGATATTATTGATCGTTAACGTTGTTAACATGTTATCGGGACTTTGAATATATAACATAGATGGGAAGTCGTTGCCACAACCACTACTATTTGTAGTTGATAATGTCATCTCTTGCCAGAGGGTGCGGGTATCATTCGTGATAACGGGCAAACTGTCTAGATCGCCTTCAATGGGTGTAATAATTTGACGACTAATCCATGCTGTACCTGATTCGGTAATCACACGAAGCCACTCTAAATCACTACTTAGTCCATCAGCTATGAGCTCTGTTCCGACGGGGGCTGTAGTGACTAGGCGACCATCTGCACTTGGAAAACTGCGGATATTTGCACCGACAATTGTATTGACTGTTGCGCCAACACTTGGTTCAAATGCAGTTGCCGGATCGACTTGATTCTCTATTGTGACATCGCCAATTAGCAATAATTGTAGACCTGTTTCGGATAATCCCAGTGGAATGTTGGCGCTAATATTCATACGTCCAACTTCTAACACGTCATTATTTGTCGTTGTACTGAACGTATTTAAATCCGCTACAAATACAATCTCACCATTTGTGGTTGTACAAGCACTCGAGCCATCAAGGCTAACACATGTATCTGACAGTGCTTCAAAACTGTTGATCACGAGCGATTCACATTCAGTTTGTGCATTGAGGAGAAGAACGATTTGGAAGCATAATATCAACAATAAAAATCCAAACAATTGCGTAAAACGTTTGACTATAAACATTGCAAAATCCTGACTACATCTTTCAACCATGTCTCAGTATAACGCAAAATTTAGAATAACAGTTATGCAACAAATAAACGTCGGTTAAACGTTAGGTACGAAGCTTTTCGCCACAAGACTGCCTGATAATTAATTCACAAGGGAGTTCGATGTTTTTGTAGGGTGTCTCAGGGGATTTGAGGCGTTCATGAATCAAGCGACCGGCTTCTGCACCAATTTGGTACGATGGCTGTGCGACTGAAGTGAGTGGACTGTGGAAAAACTCAGCATATGGTAAATCGTCAAATGTAGCAAGGCAGATATTGTTAGGTATATTTAAGTTGTACTCCTTAAGTGCCTTGAGTGCGCCTATAGTGAGTGAGTTTGTGCAGGTAAATAGGGCATCTGGTTTTGATTGTTGAAGTATATTGAGAGTTGCTTCGTACCCTCCATCGATCGTATATTTCGATATTTCGATAAGGGATTCTTCTTCATTTAAACCATTATCTTTGAGGGCGTCCTTATAACCCTGCAATCGCTGAACACCTGTAACTTGTACAGGGTCTCCTGCGATAATCCCGATGCGTTTATTGCCCATAGCAATGATATGTGAGGTCATATCATATGCGCCTTGCCAATCAGTTACGCCAATCGAATCACTTTCGAACCCATTGATCTGATTGTCGAGTAACACGACGGAAATGTTCATAGATTGCAAGTGCGTGAGTATCTGGTAGGCGTTGGGGCTGATGGGATTAATCAGCACACCCGCGGCACGTTCGGATTGCATCAAATGTAAATAGAATTCTTCACGCTCAGGTTGCTCATCCGTGTTGCATAAAATAATATTCATATTGTGCTGGTAAGCAAAATCTTCAACCCCGCGGACCATCGCACTGAAATGTGGATTCTGAATATCAGAAACAATCAGACCAATAACTTGACTGGTACTTTGTGAGCGTAACCGGCGGGCAGTTTTGTCGGGTTGATAATTGAGTTCATTGACAGCTTGCAAGACAAGTGAACGGGTCTTCTCACTGACATGTTCGTACCCGCTCAAAACACGTGATACTGTCGCATTGGATACGCCTGCATGTTTGGCAACATCGTTGATACTAACCATAAGACACCTTCAGAGACTGATTTCGTGCTACATTATAGCCGATTATTTTATATAACAAGCCGATAAAACTTATTTGACAAACAAATTGTATACGTATACAATTTGCATATAAGCGCAAAATATTTGACTTTAAAATCTAGAATTATTGAAAATACGGATTACTTATATGACCTCACAACCTTTTAGACAAATTCATCTTGATTTTCACACGTCTCAGCAAATTGTGAATGTAGGGGGCGAATTTGACCCGCATCAATTTGCTGAGACACTTGCTAAAGCCCATGTAAACTCCATTAACTGCTTTGCACGTTGCCATCATGGGTACATTTATTTTGATACAAAAAGACACCCTGAACGCCGTCATCCATATCTGCAACGTAACTTATTAAAAGAGCAAATCGAAGCATGTCATGCTGTTGGTATTCGTGTGCCAATTTATACAACTATTCAGTGGGACTTCTTCACGGGGCGTGAACATCCTGAATGGTTAGCTGTTGATGCAGATGGTCGTATTCAAGGGCCCGGTCCTTATGAGGCAGGCTTCCGACAAAACCTACTTGTTAATACACCATACTTTGATTTCTTGAAAGACCATGTCGAAGAATTATTTGAGTCAGTGCCAGTGGATGGGTTGTGGTTTGATATTGTGAAGCCACTTGACGATTCATCTGTATGGGCAAAACAGCAGATGATCGAACAGGGGCTTGATCCAGCTGACGAAAAAGCACGGCAGTTATTTGGCTTGCAAATTATTGATCAATTCAAGGCGGAAATGAGTGCTTACGTCCGTACATTTAGTGATGACTGTAGCATCTTCTACAACGAAGGGCATATTAGCCCGTCAATTTTACCGACAAAATCTGCTTATACTCAGCTAGAGATAGAATCAATCCCGAGTGGTGAATGGGGCTATATTCACTTCCCAATTACGGCACGCTATGCCCGTACGCTAGATGTACCCTACTTGGGTATGACAGGTAAGTTCCATACGGAGTGGGGGGATTTCCATTCATTGAAAAATCTGGAAGCACTAGAATTTGAGTGTTTTCAGATGTTGGCTTTAGGCGCACAATGTTCTGTTGGTGACCAATTACATCCAAACGGCATACTCGATGGACCGACATACGACTTGATTGGCAAAGTATTCGAGCAAGTTGAAGCAAAAGAAGCATGGTGCGATAATGTTACACCAGTTGTTGAAATTGGTGTGATGTTACCTAAGTCTTTTGGAGCAGAAGATACACCACCGTCATCATCACCACATGGACGCATTCCACGATCAAGTGCTGGGATTTGTCAGATGCTCATGGCAGATAGTTTCCAATTTGATTTCATTAGCGGGAAAACAGATTTTGACAAATATAAGGTCATTGTCCTGACGGATGACGTCATGCTTGATGAGTCAACGGCTCAAAAATTAGAAGCGTTTGTCAATGATGGTGGCAAGTTGATCGCATCATATCGTGGTGGCTTGTTAGAAGACACAGATACTTTCCCCGATTTCTTCGGTGTTAGTTTTGAAGGCGATGCGCCGTTTAATCCAGATTTTGTCACACCAAAGGGATTTATTGCAGATGGATTGCATGATTCCGAATATGTAATGTATGTGCGTGGTGCGCAAGTAAAAGCTAATGATGGCGCAACGACGATTGCAACTGTGACACGCCCTTATTTTAACCGCACACATGAACATTTCATGTCACATCGCCACGCACCTTCAACCGGTGAGGTGGTTTATCCTGCAGTTATCGAAAATGGCAATGTGATCTATTTTGCTCACCCCATTTTTACCCAATATCGTTTTCGGGCAACATCGTGGACGCGAACAATGCTTCGCAATACATTAACGTACCTTCTCGATAAACAATTGGTCACACATAACGGACCGTCAACCCTCAATGTGACTATTAATCAACAGGAACAGGGCGATACTTCACGTTGGGTCACACATCTTCTGCATTATATTCCAATTCGTCGTAGCGAGACGATTGATGTGATTGAAGATGTTATACCACTGTTTGATCTTGAACTAAATATACAGGTTAGTGATGGGGTACAAACTGTAAAACTCGTACCTGAAGATACTGAACTTGAATTTGAAGCTGTTGATGGTGAGCTTCGTTTTTGTGTCGATAAATTGCACGGACATCAAATGATTTCCATTGAATTTGAATAGGTTATCTATAGATATTGAAAAGTTTCTTTAGATCGAATTAGGCAAAATATCTATATTTGCTTGACGAATAAAATTTGTTGTGATAACTTTTTTACAAGCGTTTGCAAAAAATATTCATGGTATTTGCAACTTATTATGAGATAAATAAGATATTTAATAGATTTTTGAGAATAATATGCAAGCGCTTTCAAGAAATATGAGTTAATTATGAGTATCAATAATAATTCTTCACACAAACAATCGCATAAAGTCACCATTGTTGATATCGCTGAAGAATCCGGTGTGTCTTACTCAACTGTGTCACGGGTCTTGAACGGATATGAATTTGTCAAAGACAGCACGCGTCAACGTGTCTTAGCGACCGCTGATCGCTTAGGGTATGTTGCAAACATACAAGCGCGCAGCTTAGCAGGTGGCAAAACGAATATCATTGGCATTCTTGTGCCTGGTTTAGATAATGGGTATATCGGCGAAATTGTACGCGGTGCTGATTTAGCTTTGGTTCAATCCAATTACAATATGGTGTTATACACAACCCATCGGTTTGAAGGAAAAGAATCAATATATGTTAAATCATTCTACAATCATTTGTGTGATGGATTGATTCTCGTTATCCCAATCATGCATTCCACATACCTTGATTTGTTGCATCAAGAACAGTTTCCATATGTGCTCGTTGATCAAAATGACAAAACTGGTGCGAGTAATATTGTTGACTCCACAAATTGGCAGGGTGCATACGATGCAACAAGTTACCTCATTAAATTAGGTCACAGAAAAATTGCTCATATATCTGGATTAAGTGAAATCGGTAGTGCGTTGGATCGCCGTGATGGCTATCTGTCGGCTATGACTGACCATAATATTCCACTAAACCCAGATTACATAGTAGTTGGTGACTTTTACCAACCCTCAGGATATGAAGCGACTGAAAAGTTACTTGATATGGTCGACCGCCCAACCGCAATTTTTGCTGGAAACGACTTGATGGCATTCGGTGCTTATGAAGCAATTCGGCAACGTGGGTTACGTATTCCTGAAGATATATCTGTTATTGGATTCGACAATATCCCACAAGCACTGATTGTTTATCCTAAACTAACCACTGTCCGTCAATCTCTAGAGCAGATGGGGCGGGTTGCAGTAAAGGTACTGCTTGAACAAATAGAAAATCCAGAGCGTCCTCCAAGGCGCATTACCCTCGCGACACAGGTTGTCGAACGCGATTCGTGTCGTGCATATATAGGGGGCTAATTATCAATGAGTGAGAAAGGATAGTATATCGGATAGCAAAAATCACAACGAATGCAATCTAACTTTGTTTACAAATTTTTTTCCACAAGGAGTTTTACATGAAACGTGTACTCGGTTTTAGTATTGTGATGGCACTCTTGATGGTGTCTGTCGGCGCAGTCTTTGCACAAGATGAAGTTGTTATCGACTGGTGGCACATCCAAACAGAACCTGAACGTCAAGCATACTGGGAAGAAGTCGCAGTTTCTTTTGAAGAAGCAAACCCAGGTGTTAACGTTGAAATCACCGTTCTTGAAAACGAAGCATTCAAGAGCCAAATTGTTACCGTTATGCAAGCTGGCGATCCACCTGATCTTTTCCAAACATGGGGTGGCGGTCCATTGTGGGCATTTGCTGAAGCTGGTCTAACCCGTGATATTACCGAATTTATGGATGCTGACGATAGTGCATGGCGCAACAGCTTTGCATCACAGGCTGTTGTTGACTTGTTCGGTCTTGGCGAAGAACAATATGGCGCTCCATTCAACTTTGGTCCAGTTGGCATGTGGTATAACGCTGACATCGTTGAAGAACTTGGTTTCGATCGTGAAAACCCATACGAAACATGGGACGAATTCATCGAAGTTGTGGAAGCAGCACAAGAAGCTGGTTACGCTCCAATCGCTGTTGGTGAATCCGAAAAATGGCCAGGTCACTTCTGGTTTGCATATCTTGCACTCCGCCTTGGTGGTGGTGAAGCATACGAAGCTGCATTCGATCGTAGCGGTTCATTCACCGATCAACCATTTGTAGACGCATATCAATATATTGCTGACCTCGTAGATATGGGCGCGTTCCAAGATGGATTCCTCGGTATGGGCTACGGCGATGCTGGCGGTATGTTTGAACGTGGTGAAGCCGTCTTCCACCTCATGGGTACATGGGATGTTGGATTCGGTCCAAGTGTATGTGACTGTGAAGAACTCGGTGAAGTACGCCAATGGGCGAAATTCCCTGTCATCGAAGGTGGTGCAGGTAACCCAACCGATGTATTCGGTGGTGGTGATGGGTTCGCAGTCGGCGCAAACGCACCAGATGAAGCCGTTGCATTCTTGCAATACATCACTAGTGCAGAAGTCCAAGAAAGCAATACTTGGGTTCTTCCAACTCACACCAATAACGTAGAAGCAGTCGCTGATAACATTTACGGTGAAGATTGGACAAGCGCAATGAGTGAAGCTGGCGTTATCGTTTCCTTCCTCGATCAATTCTACCCACCAGCACTTGGTGAAGCCGTTAACGATACAGTAGAAACCGTATTTGCTGGCGCAGCAACACCAGAAGAAGCAGCACAAGCTCTTGAAGATATCGCAGTTTTCGAACTTGAATTCTAAGATATATCACAGCGGGGTGGGGCTTAATGCTTCACCCTGTTGCACATCAATCAAACTAAACATACGGTAGATGACTTATGGCTATCACAGCGGCACCCCTAAACGACCAACAGAATTATTTGAGTGATGAAGAATATAACCGTCGGCAAGCACGTAATCGTATTATTGCTATTATGTTCTTCCTGTTGCCGGGGATGATCTTCTTCTTCGCATTTTTGCTCATTCCTGTATCTAATTCGCTATATTACAGTGTTTTCAAATGGAACGGCTTGGGACCTCCGACAGATTTTGTTGGATTGAGAAATTACGATTTCTTGCTGAACCAAAAAGCATTCCAGCAATCTATCCAGAATAGCATCAGTATTGTGGTGTTGTCGTTAGCCGTACAGTTGCCTATGGCGTTGTCATTGGCATTAGTTGTCGGTCGCGGGAATCTGCCGGGGCGCAGTATCTTCCGTACGATATTATTTATACCTTTTGTTTTTTCAGAGATTTTAACGGCTTATATTTGGTCGTATGTCTATCATCCACGCGATGGTATGGCAAATTTTATATTAAAGTTATTTGCACCTCAGGCAGATAATGTTGCATGGCTAGCCGATACAGATATCGCCTTGTTATCTGTCTTTGCTGTCATCACGTGGAAATTTTTTGGCCTGCATATGATCCTCTATATGGCGGCGTTACAAAGCGTCCCTAAAGACTTGGAGGAAGCCGCCCGGATTGACGGGGCGACTGAGATGCAGGTAATACGGCATGTGACATTACCCATGATTGGATCAACGATACGCTTGACGGTTTATTTGTCTGTCCTTGGTAGTTTCCAGCAGTTTGTTTTGATCTGGATTTTGACAGAGGGTGGACCTGCAAATGCGACGCATGTATTGGCGACGTACCTCTATAAATTCGGCATTATCTCATGGCGATTAGGGCTTGGTAGTGCAATTGCAGTGATGCTCTTTATCATCACATTTACATTCTCTATTATTTATCAAATAGTCGTGTTGCGCCGTGACTATGAAGCCGAATTTGTGCAGTAAAGGAGGCTGATGATGCGTGATAAACCTTATATGATGGCGATCAAATATGTCGTGCTGACAGTACTCTGCGTAATTATGATGCTTCCGGTACTGGTGGCATTTCTGGGCAGTATTCGAACCACGGGGGAATTCATTACACAACCCTTTGGATTACCACGTAATGGTATTCAATTAGACAATTATGTCCTGATTTTGACAGATCCAGGATTTTGGAGATCGGGCTTAAACAGCCTTGGCATCACATTTGGGGTAACGATTCTTAATGTTATTCTCTCGTCTATGTTGGCGTTTGTATTTAGCCGGATGAAGTTCCGCTTTAAGAATGTCTGGTTCAACATCATGTCTGTCGGCTTGCTGTTTCCACTGGTCGTGGCGATTCTTCCGATTTTTATTCAAATCCGTAATTTCGGGCTAACAGGTAGTCTATTAGGTGTTATTTTACCAATGGCAGCATTCGGTGTGCCCGGCAGTGTAGTAATTCTACGTGGCTTCTTTATCGGTGTACCTAAAGAACTAGAGGAAGCTGCCTATATTGATGGTGCAAATATCTATCAGTTTTTCTTCATGATCTTGTTACCAATTGTACGCCCTGCAATATTTGCCGTCGCGACTATCCAGATCATTGCTGCATGGAATGAGTTCTTCTTACCACTGGTTGTACTTGGAAATAATACGGATGCTTGGCCTTTACCGCTTGGTTTGATGCAATTCCAAGGGCAGTATGGTGCGGATTGGTCAGCGATTATGACATACATCACTATTTTGATGGTTCCGGCGATTATCTTCTATTTATTCACACAACGTTACATTGTTACAGGCTTAACGGGTGGTGAGTTAAAAGGCTAATGCCTTTAAATACTCACATATCCTGAAAGGATATCTTATGTCAACTGCAATTTATCAGGATTCATCACAGTCGATTGCAGATCGTGTTGAAGATCTTTTGCAACAAATGACATTAACTGAAAAAGTAGCTCAGATGGGTAGCTTCTGGGTCTATCAGGTGATTGACGGTGTTGTACTTGACCTTGAAAAAGCCTCTGAATTAATGTCGGATGGCATCGGACATGTTACGCGCGTTGGTGGTGCAAGCAATGTCAATCCAGTGCAATCTGCCCAATTAACCAATTCCATCCAGAAATGGCTTTTGGATAATACACGTCTTAAAATCCCCGCAGTCATTCATGAAGAATCATGTTCGGGATATATGGCAAATGGTGCAACGGTCTTTCCACAGACAATTGGGGTTGCTAGCACATGGGAACCCCAACTTGCTGAGGCGATGGGCGAGATCATTCGTCGGCAGATGCGGGCGGTAGGGGCACATCATGCACTTGCACCTGTATTAGATGTTACCCGCGATGCACGTTGGGGACGGGTCGAAGAAACTTATGGTGAAGATCCATATTTGATTGCAAAAATGGGTGGTGCATACATCAAAGGCTTGCAAGGGGATGACTTGTCGTCGGGAATTGTAGCGACTGCTAAACATTTTGTCGGATATGGCACGACCGAAGGCGGCATGAACTGGTCACCAGCGCATATTCCTGAACGTGAGTTGCGCGAAGTATATTTACTACCATTTGAAGCTGCCGTGCGTGAAATTAATCTAGCATCGATCATGAATGGATACCATGAACTGGATGGTATTCCCTGTGCTGCAAATAAGCAGTTACTCAATGATATTTTGCGTGACGAGTGGGGCTTTGATGGCACTGTGGTTTCAGATTATTTTGCGATCAATATGCTGGAAAATTATCACTATGTGACAACGAGCAAAGCTGAGTCTGCAAAACGCTCCTTGGATGCTGGCATTGATATTGAATTACCTGGCACCGATTGCTACGGAGAATCGCTGGTAAAAGCAGTCGAAGATGGCTATATCAGTATGGATCTGATTGACATAACCTTACGTCGGATCTTAAACCAAAAATTTGCACTTGGTATTTTTGAAAATCCATATGTTGATGAGGCCACAATAGAATTCGACACAGCAGATGATCGGGCTGTTGCACGCGAGTTGGCGCAAAAGTCAATTGTCTTATTGAAAAATGATGGTGATATATTGCCCTTGTCCAAATCTGTTGGCTCACTCGCGGTCATTGGACCTAATGCGGATAATGTTCGTAATCTTTTTGGGGATTATACCTATCCCGCACATATCGAAACATTGATTGAGAGTATGGAAAACAACGTTCTTGGTATGCCTGTGCCAGAAGGCGTGACAGCTGATAATCTCACAGAATTTATCCCGGCAGTTAGTATTCTTCATGCGATCAAAGATACTGTTGATGATGATTCTCAAATCCACTATGCCAAAGGCTGTAATGTCAACGATGACAACCGTGATGGATTTGATGAAGCCGTAAGTATTGCCAAGAATGCAGATATTGCTGTACTCGTGATGGGGGATAAAGCTGGATTAACCGATGAATCGACATCTGGCGAGGCGCGTGATCGGGCTATACTAGATTTGCCCGGTGTGCAACAAGATCTTGTGCAAGCTGTGTACGAGACAGGTACACCGATTGTACTGGTGTTGCTGACAGGTCGTCCAGTGACACTAAATTGGATGGCTGATGATATCCCAGTTATTCTTGAGGCATGGTTCCCGTCGGAAGAGGGCGGACCTGCTGTTGCCGATGTATTGTTCGGTGATGTCAATCCGAGTGGTAAATTGCCGATCACATTCCCACGTGCGGTCGGACAAGTCCCAATTTTCTATGGGCATCGTCCATCGGGAGGCAAGTCGATGTGGAAAGTCGATTATGTCGAGACGAGTTCTAAACCACTATATCCGTTTGGGTATGGACTGAGTTATACCACTTTTGAGTATAGCAATTTGCGCATCGAAGCTGATGATGTGACGATTGGTGGAACTGTCAAAATATATGTGGACATCACCAATAGCGGTGAACGAGCAGGGGATGAAATCGTACAACTGTATACTCACACAACCCGCGCGAATGTGACCCGTCCACTAAAAGAACTCAAAGGTTTCCAACGGATTTCACTAGATGCTGGCGTAACCACAACGGTCGAATTTGAAGTGAGTGTCAATCAATTTGCATACTACGATATTGATATGCGCTACGTGGTGACACCCGGCAAAATTGAAGTTATGGTCGGACGTTCAGCCACTGATTTACCGCTAACCGGTGAATTTATAATCAGTGGGGAAGAATCAGAAATTAGTGATAAGGTATTCTTCTCAAGTACGTCAACCAGTTAGAGAAAAAGAAATTGATAGCGACATGTCGAAAGTTCGATGTGTCGCTATTTTGCTATATCGACAATATAATAGAGGCGGTATTGGTCTTGACGTAAGAGTATTGTCTGATGTCTACACAAATTTTGACTACGAAGTTATTTATTCCACCTGTTCGCCCTCAAACTGTTGAGCGACCGCGCCTCATTGAACAAATGAATCATGGATTGTATACCAAGTTAATTTTGGTATCGGCATCGGCTGGATTTGGAAAGTCGACCTTGCTCAGCCAATGGATTAAACAATCCGACTATCCCACGGCGTGGGTGTCACTCGATGAACCCGATAGTGATGTAACGCGTTTTCTCACGTATATGGTTATGGCGTTGCAAACGATTGATGGGACAATTGGGGAGACGGTTTTGACTGCATTACAATCTCCTGAACGTCCCCCAACTGATGTCATTTTAACGGATCTGATTAATGCGATAGCGTCTGTTCGTCAAGATATTATCTTGGTGCTCGATGACTATCACACGATAGATAATACCGAAATTGATACGGCTCTTGCATTTCTACTGGACTATTTACCACCACAGTGTCATTTGGTCATCTCGACACGTGAAGACCCACAACTTCCTTTGGCGCGTTTACGTGCGCGTGGTGAATTAACAGAAATAAGGATTGCTGACTTACGTTTTAACGCTGATGAGGCATCCGATTTCCTTAGGCAAACAATGAACTTGAGTTTGACACCAGAGGATATTGTTGCGCTTGAAAAACGTACTGAGGGATGGATTGCTGGCTTACAATTGGCGGCTTTATCGTTGCGACGCCGTGATGATACATCTGACTTTATCCAAGCGTTCACTGGCAGTCATCGGTTTGTGCTTGAATATCTAGTTGAAGAGGTGTTACGCCATCAACCCGATACATTACGAGATTTTCTATTACAAACGTCAATTCTAGAACGCTTTAATGCCGATTTATGTGATGCTGTAGTTGAACATGATAGCAGTAAGGACTTACTCGCTACGCTTGATCGCGCGAATGTTTTTGTCATTCCGTTAGACGAGACACAACGATGGTACCGCTATCATCATTTATTTGCTGACGCGTTGCGTTCTCATCTAGAAAATGAACAATCCGACCGTATTTCGGATTTGCATTTGCGAGCAAGCGAGTGGTTTGAAGCCCATGACTACGCCCCAGAGTCAATTCAGCATGCACTCAAAGCGGAGACATTTGATCGTGCGGCTGATTTAATCGAGATTATCTGGCCTGAAATGGACGAAAACTATCAACTGCCAACATGGCTACGATGGCTTAAGGCATTGCCGGAGCATATTGTAAAGTCTCGCCCCATCTTAGGTTTGGGGCACGCTTGGGCGATGCTTAACTTAGGGGATGTTGAAGCATCAGCAGAACTCTTAGCCGAAGCCGAACACTGGCTCGAGAAATCTCAGGATGAACTTGAGCAAATGGTTGTGATCGATATATCGCGTTTTCAGTCGTTGCCCGCGACGATTGCGGGTGCACGGGCTTATGGTGCATTGACAATGGGGCAGCCCGAAGCTGGCATTGAATTTGCTAAAAAAGCACGCGACCTTGCACCATCTCACGATCACTCAAGCTATCGACAAGGATTGGCATTGCTAGGTGTAGCCTATTGGGCACTAGGCGATTTGTTAACCGCTGATCAAATTTTGGAAGAACACGCTAAGGAAATTTATGAACTAGGATATATATCTGATGGCATTGGGATGTCTTTCCTGTTGGGTGAGATGCGACTCACATTAGGAAAATTGCAATTCGCCTTGAACGGTTATGAACAGTGGTTGCCTGTGATTGAAGAACTCGATGAGGAAGTTGAATTAGGTGCACCTGATGTACATCGGGGGCTTGCTGAAGTATATTGTGAAATAAATGAACTAGATAAAGCTGAACAATATTTACAATCGGCTAAAGATATGTCGAAGCACAGTGCTTTACCTAACTGGCAGTATCGCTATGCACTTGTCTACGCAAAATTATGTGTCCGCCGTGGACAGTACGATGATGCACTTCAATGGCTTGATGATGCTGGAAAGAGCCTGACACCTGCACCATTGCCAATTTCTAGATCTGTCAACGCGCTGCGAGCTAGTATATGGATACGACAAGGACACCTTGATAAAGCACAAGCTTGGTTGCATACAAACAATCTTTCACTGGAAGATGACATCAACTACCTCAATGAATTCAACTATCTGATGTGGGGGCGTTTGTTACTTGCCCAATCTAAAACAGGGCTTGATGTATCGTCACAAATTGAGACACTCCTCAATCGATTACAAGCTTCAGCAAAAACCGGACAACGTAACGGTACTCTAATAGAGATCCTAATCGTGTTGGCGTTGTTCCACCAGTTACAAGGCGATATGGATACAGCTGTCGCGTCTATCGAACAAGCATTAGACCTCGCTGCACCTGAAGGTTTTATCAATATCTTTACCGATGAAGGGGCTTCGATGGCGACATTATTGGAAGAAGCACGCCAGCAGGGTATTCACATCAATTTTGTGTCTAAATTGCTGTCTGTCATCAAATCTACGGATACACCATCACAACCCGCACAAGATTTAATCGACCCACTCAGCGACCGCGAATTAGAAGTATTACACATGCTCAAAACCGATTTGACAGGACCCCAAATTGCCGACCAGCTAATGGTGTCATTAAATACGATGCGCACCCACACCAAGAATATCTATAGTAAATTAGGGGTTGGGTCTCGTCGTACTGCTGTCACCCGTGCTGAGGAGTTAGGACTGTTCTAAATAGTCGGTACGATACCGATATGACCCGCTATACGGCACCCCGAATCATCCCGATTTCTGGCAACCAGATTGAGCGAAAGACGATAATCAAAAATAGCCCACTGAGGCGACACCCCTCGTTACTCAGCAGGCTATATCCGCTAAACGATCGTACTGGTAATGAACCGCGTACAGCGATTCCCGATGATTTATCCTGAGATCATGTGGCAACACAAACTACACGCGCGCTGTGACATGCGTTACAATGACATCAGGAAACTTAGATACTTGACAAGTATTCCTGAGAGGCGGTGTACCATACCGCCTTTCCCTTATATTGGGATGTGACAACTATATCCTATTTCAATCCTCCCCGCAAGCACTTTTGTGCATCACAAAAAGTTAACTGCATCAAATCCAACGAGATGTTTTCGTATCCTCTGACACATGTGGACACCACCGCGTAAATTACGGTGATTTATCAAAATCACCACATCAATCACCACATATGGTGATTACACCTCACCACCTTGTTTTGTATTCTATGGTCAAGTTAACAAACACATATAACCTTCACATGGAGGACATCAACCGGAGCAACCACATGAACGGGATTGATAAGCAACCGGATCGATATGAAATTCGTCTCAAAGGACATTTGAGTCAGTCATGGGAGGATTGGTTAGATGATGTGACCATAACCCTAGACGATAACGGTGAAACAGTGGTTACTTGCACCATTATTGACCAGTCCGTCTTACACGGCGTCATTAAACGCATACGTGATTTAGGTATCGACCTGATCTCAATAAATCGACTTGATATACAAAATGCAAACCGACATTCAGCACAGATGGGAGAAATCGAAATGAACACACAAACAATGAAAGCCGCAATTTACACAGAATATGGATCACCTGATGTTTTGCACATGGCAGAACTAGACAAACCAACCCCTGCCGAGGGCGAAATTCTCGTACGGGTCTATGCCCGATCGATCAACTATGGGGATTTGTTCGCACGTCGAGGGGTACCGTTTAAAGAGTTTAATATGCCAACTGCTCTCTACATTCCAACGAAGTTTATCTTTGGCATCAGCAAACCAAATATCCAAGTGCTTGGTAGTGAATTTTCTGGTGTAGTCGAAGCCCTTGGTGATGGCGTAAGCCGATTCAAAGTCGGTGACGAAGTGTATGGTTATCCCGGACAGAACATGGGCGCAAACGCCGAATACATTGTAGTTTCAGAAACTTCACCTGTTGCAATTAAACCCGTCAACATGAGTCATGCACAAGCAACGGTTGTGCCTTATGGTGGAATCACCGCATTTAACCTACTCAAAAAAGCAGACATCCAACCGGGGCAAAAAGTGCTCATTAATGGGGCATCTGGCGCAATCGGTGCAGCAGCAGTCCAACTCGCAAAACTCTACGGGGCAGAAGTTACGGCTGTGGCAGGCGCACCACGATTAGACTATGTCAAATCACTTGGGGCAGACGATGCCATCGACTATAAACAAGAAGACTTCACACAAAACGGCAAAACCTATGATCTGATTCTAGACGTGTTAGGTAAAACGACCTTTGCACAAGCTAAGAAATCATTGACTCAAACGGGCATCTATCTACGTGCTAGCTTCAAAATGCGTGAAGTGTTTCAAATGTTGATGAATCCATTACGTGGTGGAAAGAAAATTCTCTGTGTGCTGGCATTCGAATCTCCTGATGATCTCGACACCATCCGTGAATTAGTTGAAGATGGGAAATTTACTGCAATCGTTGATCGTTGCTACCCGCTTGAACAAATCGCTGATGCACATCGTTATATTGAATCAGGCAATAAGCAGGGTAGTGTTGTTGTGACATCTATGCCTGATAACGTAAGAGCGTAAAACATACTCACTTATCCACGGGGCGAATCAGAGCTTTGCCCCAATAACCATACTTTTTCAAACACTATATACAAACTAGGAGAAATCTCATGAATAACATGCAAAAAATGGGTGGTATTGCCGCCCTGATTGAAGCAATCACCTTTATTGTTGGCTTCGCATTACTGGTCACATTGTTGGCACCTATGGTCAGCGGGGAGTTAAGTACAGTCGAGCTAGTTGAATTTATGATGGATAATCAGATGATTATCTACACGTGGAATCTGGTAATTTACGTTGCATTTGGTGTCTTCTTAATTGTGCTTTCGCTGGCATTATATGAACGCCTCAAAGCTGGATCACTGATGATTATGCAAACAGCAACCTCACTTGGAATGATTTGGTCAGGATTGGTGATTGCGAGTGGCATGGTTGCTAATATCGGGACAGCAGCAGTAGTGGATCTTTATGCCACTGATCCAAGCCAAGCCGGTACAGTCTGGCTGTCTATTAGTGCGGTACAAAATGGTCTTGGTGGTGGTAACGAGATTGTGGGTGGCTTATGGGTTGTTCTGATTAGCTGGGCTGGTTTGCGATCAAAAGACCTACCAACTGCTTTGAATACCCTTGGGCTGATTGTAGGTGGGGCAGGTGTTGCCACATTAGTTCCTCCATTGACTGACCTAGGTGCAATCTTCGGACTCGGTTTGATTGTCTGGTTTATCTGGGTAGGTATCATTCTGCTACGGTATCACAAGAATGCGTCATAAGATTTACCAAACATAGCAAAGAATAAAGAGGTGATGTTTTGACATTGCCTCTTTTGTATTAAGCAACCCATCATAAAATGCGACGGTGTTTTTTCAGGTTGATGCGATAAGCTGTCCTACAGATCAAAGAAGGACATAGTATGTCGACATTAACACGGAGTCGAATGATTAAACTGATAATTGGACTGTGGGGAATGGCAAGACCCTCACAGTTGTTGGCATTTATTGTGCTGTACCTAACAGGCGCAATCCTCGCAGTTAAGCAAGGGCATAGTATCACAGTTGTACAAGGGATTGCCGGACTAGTCCCATTATTAATTGCGGGTGCATCTATCCACTATAGTAATGAATATGCTGATGTCGAAACAGATAGATTAACACAGCGTACCCCATTTTCTGGCGGTAGTGGGATGTTAGCTGATGGTGTGATTTCTCGTCAAATGGCGTGTCGGGGGATGTGGATTTTGCTCCTACTTTCTCTTTTGACAGCGATGATTGGTTTGGTTGTGATGCAAGGCTCAGTAATTGCCTTTATATTACTCTGTGCTGGATTATTCTTTGGTTGGATGTATTCGTTGCCACCGCTAAGACTTGCATGGTGTGGTTGGGGGGAATTGGATAATGCGTTGCTTGGTGGATTGTTATTGGCTTTATATGGTTATGCAACTGTCGCGCATACAATTACACTTGATGTCATTTTGATGTTTTTGCCGTTTACATGTATGGTATTTATCAATTTACTGGCGACTACTTTTGCTGATCGTGATGCCGATAAAGCTGTTGGTAAACATACCTTAGCGACACGTTTACCAGTAAAAACACTGCGCCGGTTATATGCGATAGTTGCGTTATTGAGTTATGGTTTGATGCTGATTTTTGCAGATTCTATTGTTTCCGTACAAATAGTTATCGGTGCGTTTCTAGTTAGCCCACTTGTGATCTGGGGGTACACACGATATACACTTATTCATTCGCCACACCCGACTGTGTTTGCAATGATTGCGATGATGCTTGTCTACTTTGTCGGTGTCATCATGGAATTATATTTTCGGTAAATCAGCAAATGTGACAAATTCTAAGTTATTTTGTTCTGCCACCTGTCGTAATTCTGGATGCTTAACCGCGATTAACTCATCTTCCCGTGGTTCACTATACGCTTCTTGCAGTCCATCCGCATACCCCACATGACAGATGACCTCAGTGTAACCCGCTTCAATATTCGATAAAATTTCTTTAAAACGGGGAAGTCGATCACCGCGTTCCCATTCGAATGTATCAACGATGCGATCTGGACAGCGAGGTGAGTCATATTTTTCGTAAATTGCTTTGAGTTGCTCGTAAAGTGTCCCATCCGGATTATTGGGTAGGTTGTCATATCCATGTGGTGCATAAAGCAAGGCTGGGCGACGCATCGGAATATTATGCTCTTTGCATAGTGTGCACATCACCTCAAATGAAGCTGGATGTAGATAAGCTCCGCGATGATGGCTATCCATGTGCGTGGGTAGTATCCCCGCGATTTCAACAAACCGATCAAATTGTGCATGAATCTCATTAGCGAGTTCAGTTGCATCGTATTGGGGTAATTGTTCTGTTAACCCATCATAAGTTTGCGGGAAGCGCCCGTCACTACGGACTAGTGAAGACACTTCATTAGCTGGCAGAACCGGTTTACCAAACGACAATGTAAAATGTAATCCGACACCGAGCTTAGGAGCTTTCTCTTGTGCTTGGCGAATACCATTTACAGCAGATTGTACATTGATCATCGTACAAGTTGATGAGAGTAAGCCATCGTTATGTGCCTCGATGACACCACGATTAACACCATCAGAAATACCAAAGTCATCGGAATTAAAAATCACATATTTTGTCATGGTTTGATTATCCTATTGGTGAAAATGTTACAGATTATGATATGTGCAGTACAACGATTGAATTATATGAAGAGTAGATGTTCTTGATATCTTGAAATATTTTTCTATTTGAGTTATTGAACTTGCTATTTTATGAGCGTATGCGCTACCCTATACAAACGCTTACATAAAATTGATTGATTTAATACCCACTAAAGAGTGTATGTATGACATCTTTATTTCGCATTTTTCGTTACCTCAAGCCCTATAGTTGGTATCTTTTCTTCGGATTCTGGACAACTGTCTTGCCTGTGATGATGGAGTTAAGCATCCCGCGATTACTTCAGTTTATTATTGATGAAGGTATAATGCCACAAAGTATGGCGATCATCTTACAAGGGGCTGGGTTGATGTTCCTTGCTGCGTTGGTTGGCGCACTCAGTACACTTGGTCAGGGATATTGTCGAGCAGTTGTGTCACAGGGATTGGCGTTTGATATACGCTATGATTTATTCAACCACATTCAGTCGTTATCATTTGCGAACTTAGATCAGATGAAAACGGGACGGTTGATGACGCGCATTTCAAGCGATGTTGATGTTGTGCGTATGTTTTCAAGTGCAGGGTTAGCACTATTACTGCGCGTCATCTTGATGATTTTTGGCAGTATGATTTTAATCATTACGATCGACTGGCAACTCTCGCTCATTATGTTTACTGTAGTATTGGTTTCAGCAGTATTCATCCGTTATATCATCCTCAAAGCAACCGTGTTATTTGGTGTTGTTCAACGAAAACTCGGGTCACTCAACACCTTAGTCCAAGAAAATCTTGCAGGTATCCAAGTTGTAAAAGCTTTTGTGCGTAGTCGTTATGCAATTGACAAATTTGCTGTTTTTAATGCCGACTATCGTGAGAAAAATATCGAAGTTGGTAACTTGATGGCAATCGCAATGCCGATTTTGCAAGTACTGACCAATGTCGGTACAGTTGCTGTATTGTGGCTCGGCGGGATGGCAGTGATTGGCGACCGCCTGACTGTAGGTGAATTGGTCGCGTTCAACAATTATCTGATGATCGGTATGGGGCCCTTATTATTCTTAGGTAACTTACTCATGATGGCGGCACGTGCTGATGCGTCTGCTGAGCGTGTGTTGGAAGTGTTTGATACAGACCCGATCCTTAAGACTGCATCAAATCCACATGTTGCGGATAAGATCGGCGGTCATGTCGTATTTGAAAATGTCTCGTTTCATTATCAACGTCGGATTGGCGAAGATGATGGTGAAAAACGAAAAATCATAGGTGATGAAGTCTTACACGACATTAGCTTTGAGGTGGAAGCCGGACAACATGTTGCACTACTGGGTGCGACTGGTTCAGGTAAAAGTAGCTTGGTCAATTTGATTCCCCGATTTTATGATGTGACGGGCGGTTCAATTCGGATTGATGGCGTTGATGTGCGCGATTGGTCACCCTCTGCTCTGAGGGGTAAGGTGGGTATGGTCTTGCAAGAAGCAACCTTATTTAGCGGTACAATCCGAGACAACATCGCCTATGGATCCCCTGAAGCAACATTAGATGATGTTATACAGGCAGCTCAGATTGCACAAGCACATGACTTCATTTCCGCTATGCCTAATGGGTACGATAGCGTTGTTGAAGCAGGTGGAACGAATTTATCAGGCGGGCAAAAACAGCGGATCGCAATCGCCCGTGCTTTATTGATTTCACCGGGGATTCTTGTATTTGACGATAGCACCAGCGCAGTTGATATGGAAACAGAGTTCAAAATCCAAGAAGCACTTGAACAATTACAAGCCAACCGTACGACATTTATTATTGCTCAGCGCATTTCCAGTGTGTTAAATGCCGACCAAATTTTACTGCTTGAGCAAGGGCGGATTGTTGGACAGGGAACACATACCGAGTTACTCGATACAAATCCGATGTATCAAGAAATTTACCAATCACAACTGGGCGATCTGACTCGCGCTGACCTAAAAGGATAAGCTGATGTCAAAACAAAGTTCACAATCCAATGCACCACGTTTTGTTGGCGGATCAGGTAGACCATCGGGTGAAACTGCTCAAGACCGACAAAAAACACTCCGACGACTATCAGAATATTTGAGACCGTATCGTACCTCGCTTATTTCAGTGACGGTTCTCGTAGTCATCGCGACATTTTTGGGGTTAGCCGGACCTGTTTTATTAGGTCGTGCGATTGACCAATATGTTGTATTCGATGATGTTGACGGGTTAATACAGATGGTCGTTTTGATGCTGATTGTATATCTGGCGCAGGGTGTTTTTACGATGATTCATGGAATATTGATGATTCGTGTAGGACAGCACTTTGTCGCTGATATTCGTGCGACGCTGTTTAATCATTTTCAGATATTGTCGATGGATTATCACGACCGTCATCGTGTGGGTGATTTAATGAGTCGTGTATCCAATGACAGTGAGGCGATCAATCAGATTCTGTCCAACGGGTTGATTCAATTCACCACCAATATTTTATCATTGGGTGGCATCATGATTGCGATGTTCCTCATTAATTTTCCGCTTGCTGTCGGGACGGTTACAATTCTACCGATTATGTTGTGGCTGACGAGTCAGGTTACACGTCGTACCCGTGAGGCATTTCGCGGTATGCAGAAAAATCTTGGTAGCATGAATGCCATTATGGAGGAAAATATTACAGGTATCCGTGCCGTACAAGCATATGCTCGTGAAGCGGGTGCTGTGGAGCAATTTCAAGCGGCTAGCACGGAGTATCGCAAAGCAGGTATTCGCGCAGATTTCATTACAGCGGCATTAGGTCCGATGTTTACCACGATGAGTATCTTGACGATTGCCGCTACATCTTTATTGGGTGGGTGGCTCGCGTTGCAAGATATTGTCTCTGTTGGCGTTTTGGCTACATTTGTCATTTATATTATGAATTTCTTCCGCCCGATGCGTGGGATTGCAATGGTTTACAATCAGCTACAGGCTGCTCTCGCTGGTGCTGAGCGTATTTTTGAAGTATTGGACGAAACACCAACGGTTGATGATAAACCAGATGCTGCGAATCTTGGTCACATTGATGGGCATGTATCATTTGATAATGTCAGCTTTGCTTACGAACCTGATAAACCTGTCCTAGTAGACATTAACCTTGAGGTCAATCCTGGTCAAACGATTGCACTTGTTGGACCAACAGGTGCAGGTAAAACAACCATCATTAGCTTGTTAAGCCGATTCTATGATGTGACTGCAGGGACGATTCTCTTGGATGGACATGATATTCGTGATGTAAAACAAGATACGATTCGGCAACAATTAGGTATTGTGCTCCAAGATACATTCTTGTTCAGTGGTACAGTTATGGAAAATATCCGATATGGTCGTTTGGATGCCACTGATGAAGATGTGGTTGAAGCGGCTAAACTGGCAAATGCAGATCGATTCATCCGATTATTACCGCTTGGCTATGAGACTGAAGTATCTGAAAAAGGTAATAATTTCAGTCAGGGGCAACGCCAACTATTAGCAATTGCCCGCGCGGTGTTAGCTGATCCGCGTATTTTGATTTTGGATGAGGCGACGAGTAGTGTTGATACCCGCACTGAAATACAAATTCAACAGGCATTATTACGCTTGTTGGAAGGGCGCACAGCGTTTGTGATAGCACACCGCCTGAGTACAATTCGTAATGCAGATCAAGTATTGGTGGTTAATGATCATCGTATCATTGAACGCGGTACACATGATGATTTACTAGAAAAACGCGGCTTTTACTATGATCTGTATATGAGCCAATATCATCGCCTTGCTGAACTCATCCGAGACTAGGCTATGGTTGCCACTCGATTACTTTACGATGCTGGATCAATTCGCCATTGGGAATGCTTGTTTCAAGTACCCACAAAACATCGACTGATGCGGCATCAGGTGATTGTGCGTTAGACATGTCGTCGAACCACGGACGAGATGCATCAGTATCGACTAATCCGGGACAAACCGAATGAATATGTAGATTTCGTTCGGGGTGTTGTTGCATCTCGCGTGCAAATATCTTGTTGCTGGCGACTTGCCCAATTTTTGAGGGGATATTCATCCACTCGGGATACCCATAATCGACGTCTTTTTGATCTAGAACCAATTGGGTATAGTCACGCATGGTTGCATCTATATCATCGAGCGATTTTGTCTCGACATCAAAAAGTGGATGTAATTTTTCGTCTAGATTGCGTAATGAACCAAAACTGCTGGCAACTACAATGAAATGCGCATCGTCATTGAGGATCGGTTCAACCTGTTGGATAAGACGGTGTGTCCCATGATTATTGGTATTGATGAAAGCCTCGATTTGTTCGGCTTTAGAATAATCAGGGGAGATGCGTGCGGCTGCGTTGCCGATAAAGACATCAATTCCGTCGTGTGTTTCTTGAATATGATCGACAAATGTCGCGATACTATCTTCATCGGTAATATCCAACAGATGAAACGCAGGTGATAAACCTTCCTTATTGAGTTGTTCTACAGCTTGTTGTCCACGTTCTTGACTACGTGCTGTCAGGTAAACAATTGCATCGTCTCCATGTGCTTTTAAGAGTGCCCGTACCAGACCTAATCCCAATCCCGTGTTTGAACCCGTTACAACCATTACTTTTTTGCTGCTCAAAATAATGCTCCTATCAAATTTATACTAAACCAGAAACTCAAATTATGTTCGCTTCATCTCCAATAGAGCTAGAGACAATAATTGAGAAAAACAGTATAAACTCACTATAGGAGATTTGATAATAGGTAAGCTTCAAAAATGATGCTGACCTAACTGCGAATACCTTTTTATAGCCAAGTATAAATGTTGCTATCCGACAACATTTATCGTGTGTATCAACATTATTTGGATTGTTAGTGTATCGATTTTGAGTTTATTGGTCAGACAAGATTGGTATAGGGCGTATTGTATATATCTCATTCATTGGATTCGTAAATTGGGGTTGAATACCATAAATGACATTATCTTTAACAGCGAGTGTGGTGACTGCCTCATCAACAGGTACTTGATTTTCAATTGTCGCTGTTTCCCAATCATCATCACTGAAAAGTTGAACAACGTGAAACTCTGCATCATCAGGACTCGTCATAACATCGCCTAACAATGCTGCGGCAACGACGGTCTGTTCGTCAACCAGTACCATACCATCAATACTTACTGAGATTCCAATTTCGATTTTTGTTAGATTTTCAGGGTTAGTAATGGGAATACGATAAAGATCACCCGGTAAAACAGCTACTAGTAAGTAACCATCAGGATGATAGTCGATGCCATTCATTGCTATAGCTGGTGCTTGTTCGTTAAAAATAGGCGATTGAAGACGGTTATCGCGGATAAAGATCGAGGCATTTCCATCTGCATCAATTTTATAGATAGTGGGTGAAGCACTGTCTGTTACATAAGCATTGCCATCAGAATCAACTGTTACGTCGTTGGGTAAGAGACCAGATCCTTCTTTCACAAAACTCGCAAAAGATGTGAAATAAATACGTTCCCATGTTTCCATATCATATGCCGCTAGCCCCATTGATGAGAGATCGGCTGTTTGACCCATCATGAGTGCAGGGTCGAAATTTACAGCGAGGAGACGGTTATTCAATTGATCAATATGCACACCAAGTGTCATTGAGAGATCTTCATCTTCAACCAATAGAGAAATAGATCCATCAAACTCGACAGAGAAGATACTACCAGAGGTTATAGCACCTGATCCCAGTATAAACCGGTCATTAGATACATCATATTCTATACCTTCGGGCATCAACCCTTGGTATTCAATAAAGATAGGTTCAAGCGAAACCTCCTCTGAAGATTGTGCAGCAACAGGTATTAGACTTATACATAGAGTTAATAGAACGAGCAACTTGCGTATCATCAATTTTTACTCCATCAAGTAATTAGGTTCGATGAAGTTATTGTACACAAAAAAGATAGGTAGTCAACCTATCTTTTAATCACCTTTGCTGATAATTCTATCAAGTAGCTCTGATAACGTTTCTACTTCTTGTGATGAAAAATCTTCAAAGACTTCTTGTAATACTTCTAAAGCCTCTTGACGTAGTTTCTGAGCCATATCTTCACCTTTGGAAGTAAGGTACAAAAGACGAACGCGGGCATCTGTTTCACTTACTTGACGATACAATAGTTCACGGCGTTCTAACTCATTCAGAAAACTTGTTAATGTTGGTGAGGTGACTCGTAGTTTTTCTAGGAGTAATCTATGTTCGATACCATTTTCTAACTCAATGAGCATCAAAATCTCTGTTTGCGAACGTGTAAGGCTATAGTTCTGAAGGCGTATATCCATGAGATGTTGTAATGTGCTCATTGTTAGCTTTAGCTTTTGCATAATTTGTTCCATACAAATTGCCTCTCTATATTGAATGACATTATCCTGATTGTGGTTTACAACGTTTAATATTTGGGTTTCAAATAGCTGAAGCTGACTTATCCAAGGTAGTTAACGATGTATGAAACGCCAAATACTAGAACTGCTCAAGTGCTTTCAAGTCATTATGCATGATTATCTTACAATGTAGAAGAAAGAGACTTTGATTATCATATGTCTTGTAAATACTATATTGAATCTCTATGTAGAGCATCTTAAAATTATAAAATGAGAAGGGTTACCTCGTCCAATAATTTGAGAGAAGGGATAAGAGATGGTCAAAGAGATAGTGATTGCTGCGGATGCCGCCACTGTTAAAACGCAGGGGAAAGACATAGTTGTCAAACCAAAAAGATTAGTTATGTTTCTAACCGCGATTATTGTCGGCTTTGCCGGAATAAGTCTTTTAGCATTGGGCGTTGGTGTTCTACTGATCGATCTTGCTGCTGGAGATTTAGAGCAGATTGGATCCAACTTACCTGGAATAGCTCTAGGTACCGGTTTTATAGGTGTCGCATTCTTTGCATTTAGCAAAGGTAGATCACAAAGAGCAATTCACTTCGATGCAACTAATCATCAGGTTGTAATCGGCAATGAATCTATTCCTTTTGATAGAATTATTGGAGTCTATTTGCAACGTACAGGGCGTGCAACAATCGACACTAAATCTAGTATAATAATACAAACAGGTATTATCGTTGATAACCTAGCAATCCCAATTGTAAGCGTCTCAAAAACCAACCGAGTGCAGAACATGTCTGATGCTGTTACCTTAGTTCGGTTATATGCACATCGTCTTGGACACGATCCAAGCGTTGTTGGGCGATATGATGATTTGATCAATATCAATCTTCAGGCAAATTCACCTGTTATTTTACCGTTTACGTCTAATATATGATGTGTATTTTTGTGGGAAATTCTCAATAGGTTGAAAACGTCGATAGTATTAACTACAAGAATAATCATAAGGTTGTAGTGTTACAGTGGGGCATATGCTGCCCCATTTATATTGATATAGATTTATTCCCTTACAGCTCGAATCAAACTGTGTCCGGTCATTTCAGCAGGTTGCTCAACACCGAGTAAGTCTAAGACAGTTGGCGAGACATCTGCTAAACGTCCCCATGTATAGAGATCATAGTAGTTCTTGTCGTCAATCACAAACAGTGACACAGGCCCGACAGTGTGATAAGTATGGGCTTCGCCTGTTACTTCGTCAATCATGCGTTCACAGTTGCCATGATCGGCTGTAACAATGGCGACACCACCTTTTGCAAGTACTGCATCAACCAGTTTGCCCGCACATGCGTCAACAGTCTCCACTGCTTTAGTCGCTGCTTCTAACGATCCCGTATGTCCAACCATGTCCGGGTTCGCAAAGTTGACGAGGATAAAGTCATCATCTGCTTCTTGGATGCGTTGTAGCGTTTCTTCGGTGAGTTGCGGTGCAGACATTTCAGGTTGTAAATCATAGGTCGCGACTTTGGGCGATGCAACGATATTACGAGTTTCACCTTCAAATGGCTCTTCGTTGCGCCCATTGAAAAAGAAGGTCACATGCGGGTATTTTTCTGTCTCTGCTGTATGGAATTGTGTTTTGCCTGCGTTACTTAGGGTCTCAGCGAGGGTGTTTTTCAATAATTCGACGGGGAATAAGACATTATCAGTTAGACCGTCCATATATTCTGTCATTGTAATCAGGCGCAAATTATCGATGTGTTCGAATGTTTCGGCGCCATCAAAATCTGTTAAGATAAACGCCTGTGAAATTTGACGCATCCGATCTGCACGGAAGTTATAGCATAGGATCACATCGCCAGCATCAATAGTCAGGCTGTCATCATCACCAACAACTGTAGGTAGGATAAATTCATCGGTCACATCGTTATCATAGGATTGCTGAATCGCTGTTAGAGCATCTGGTGCCGTATGGTCACTTTCACGGAATGCCATTGCACGATAAGCTTGATTTGTGCGTGCCCAGCGTTTATCACGATCCATCGCATAATAACGTCCACTGACTGACGCAATCCGCCCATTGTTATCGGTCTCGATTTTTTCTACGAGGGCTTTACAGAATTCGAGACCGTGTTGGGTCGGTGTATCGCGCCCATCGGTGATGACATGCAAAATTGGGTCAATGCCATTATCTTTTGCAATATCCATGAGTGCATACATATGATCCGAATGTGAGTGAACCCCACCTGTTCCCAGCAGACCGATCAGATGTAATTTCTTATTATTATCTTTAACAAATTGTATCGCGTCTTTTAGCGGATCAATTTCGCCGAGTGTATTATCGTTGATGGCATTCGCAATTCGCGAAATATCTTGATAGACAATTCGACCTGCACCGAGGTTTAAGTGTCCAACTTCGGAGTTGCCCATTTGATTAGGGGTTAGCCCGACATGTTCGCCAGAGGTATGGACAACTGCACGTTCACGGGTAGTCATCCAGCTATCAAAATTCGGGGTGTTACCTTGTACGACCGCATTACCATGTTCAGTTTCACGGATACCCCAACCATCTAAAATAATTAACATCACAGGCTTTCTTGCCATTGGTTTGTCCTTTTTTCAATAGATTATTCAAACATGCCCCTATTTTTAACACACAATGTTTAAGCCGAGAATAAGTTATTCATGCTGGCGTGATAACATCGTGATTGTTTGTGGGGGCAATGTGTCGGATGGGGTGTATAAATCATCTGCATCATAATTCGCTAGGTCGATATCCAATTCAAAAATATCTGCTGGATTATCAATTAGACGAACGGATAAATCTGCACTCAATTCAAAAAATAGTGTGTTGTTGATCAGGTCGTCGGGATTTGATGATGTAAACAAAGTTTCTTCGTATGGAAAGTTACTGCAAACATTGGCTTCTAAGCAGAAGTAGGCAAATGCTGGACGACTATCACCGTATAGGATGTAGAGTGCACCATTGAACATATCGCGTCGAATGAATTCAAACATGCCGAGATCCTCTAGTGCCTCGCGGTCTAAGTCCGTCGTCAACAGAATATATGTGTCTGGTTCGACTTGAGGTGCAATTTTGACCAGATCATAGAGGATGGTTGCTTTGTTATCGGCACTGGTCATAAATTGGTCATGTTGTGATAGTAAACGGGTGGTTGCTGGAAATAATAGCACAATTGAAAAAACGAGTATGATTGCATGACGAATTGACTTCTGTTTAATAGGGTAGGTCACAATAAATAGTAGTCCCATAATGACCAGTGCTGATGCCATTGGAACATAAAAATACATACGCCATAAATCACCACGATATAAAGGAATCCACATCAACACCCCCACTGAAGGCGGTATCAATGCAATCCCACTAATGAGTACTACAATATATCTGTAAATCGGTTTTCGATCGTCGTCTGATTGACGTGACAACCACCATGCAATGCTGATTGCTATTGTAACCATCAACACAACGATAATGAGATGTGCATTGTTGTTAAGGGATGATACTGCATTTTGCCAACCATCAATAAATGTGACTTGATAAACCTCTTGCATGGTTCGTCGTAGGACGGTAAATGCCGATGGAGTCGCTTGATTCTCGTCGCCCGAACCACTTAACAGACCCGATTGATAAAATGCGCGTCCAGCGGTTGATAAGAGCAATAGCAGAGCTACTTTGTAGGCAGGATACAAATACCAAATAGCGGTGAGATTGAAATTGCGCCATGATAATTTACGCTCACTGAGCCACCAGAGTAACGGCAACACAAGTAAGATGACATAAGCGGATTCATTAGAGAAGATATTGAATGATAAACCCCACCAAACTGCTAGTAACTTTAGACGTGATGGACGATGCCGATAATCCAGAATAAAGTAGATAGCAATTAATAGGGTCACAGCGCTAAATTGCATCGGGAATGAACGCAACGACATCAATGCTGTATTGACTGGATAGACCATGAATAAAATGGCAGTCAAAAAAGCGAAGAGATGTGAGAATTTGAGGTGTCGCAAAATTGCATAAATCATCACCACCTTGCCAAAAAACATTATGAAGTTGACCAGGTGAAATCCAATAAACGACTCAGATGAAATGAGATAGGCGAGGGTGTGTGGGACAATAACCCAGTAGCGCGATACCATTTCACTTGCGATTAAATCACCAGATTTTCCACTGATGTATGATATGATGACCCATTCTTCCCAATGTCCGATACTCTCAAAACCGAATGGCATATAAATAATTAGAATAAATATGAAGAATCCAATAATTGCTATCATGTCGGGTGTTTTTCTAGTCGTGATTGCAAAATGTAATTTTTGATAAAGGAGAGGGATGAAGACTAATCCTGATAAGACTAACCCGGTGACGGACAGAATGGCGAAAATGGTTGTTTGCTCTAAGTGAGGAAATACCGAAGGAATAGGTAAGGTATAGGTCGCCTCTTGTCCATTTATGTCTGTAACAGCGAGGGTCGCCTCTGAGCCATCCTCAACACAATGCGTACTTGTAGTTGGATTCTCTCGATCTGTGACATCTTGCCCATTAAACAGAATTTGTTCTGCACCCGATACTGACCAGCCGACAACAAGACATTCGTCAGGAAATACGATATGATCGTGTTCTGACCAAAATTGTAGGGATACAGTATCCGATGAAACATTAATAGGTTGTGGTGAAGATGCCGAAAAGCGCAGTGTTGTTCCTACTACGGCGAGTAAAATGACAACACTTAAACTCTGTAAAATTGGAAAAGGCTTATCTGGTGTCAATATAATCAGCATATACAGCGTATACACAACCGTAAAGCCAATGCCGACAAACCCCGCCAGATATATAATTAAATCTGGTAAATAGTGGATATCGAGTGCCACATAACGATGAACACCGTTGCTATCAATGACATCAAATTGCGGGCTTGTTAAATCAATCGCAGGACAATATTCGATTGTTCCCTGACCAATTTGTCCATTCCCATCAATATATAAACCCTGAATCCCTTCAACCGCCCATGTAATTGTTGCACACTCATTGGATGAGAGTAGCCAGCCTGTATCCGCTTGAATGTCGATTTGTGTGTTTCCGTGTGTCTCTGTAATATGTGGCAATGGCTTGCTTTGTACCAAACCGATAAACCCAATACCAGCAATAATTAGCAAGCTAACCAATGTAATGACGGGGATATATTGCTTTTTCATCGACACCTTCAATTTGATTTATCGTGTGTGAGGGCAAACATAGTCGGGGAAAATGGGTTGAGAATTTACCCAACCCATTAGGATATGATAAAACTAGGCTTCAGTTTTTTCGTCAATGATGACAGACTTTTTACGGGTGCTATCCCAACGAATATCTGGAACGAGTGCTTCTATGTGTTCTTCGATGAGGTGTTTATTATCCATCAAGTCGAGCATGGTTTGTTTCATAACCGATTTGATGTCGTGAGTTGGTTCATAGCCGAGGTCAATTAAGTGTTGACGATCTGGATTGTAATAGTGTTCTTCGAGTTCTTTGCGTGGGTTGTCGTAGTGTTTAATCTCAACATTTAACCCAATTTCTGCACCAACTTCTTGTACCATTTCGGCAAGTTCAGTGATGGTATAAGCATTTTCGAATTGATTGAAGACGCGGAATTCACCTTCTTCAGGTGGATTTTCAACAGCAAGGCGTAAACATGCCATTGAATCGACGAGCGGTAAGAATCCACGTTTTTGCTTACCAACACCGAATAAGGTTAATGGGTGACCAACAATGGCTTGGCAACAGAATCGGTTGATCGCTGTGCCGAAGCATTGGTCAAAGTCTAGACGACTACGCAGGCGCATGTCATCGCCCATTTCTTCGATTTGTGTACCGAACACAACCCCTTGCATAATGTCGGTCGCGCGGGTGCCCCACATTTTGCTCGCGAAGTGGGTATTGTGTGAATCATGAACTTTACTTTGGTGATACCAGCTACCTGCTTGACGTGGGAAGGGGAGTTTATCTTTGCGTCCACGGAATTCGACTTCAAAGAATCCTTCTGGAATATCGACATTAGGTGTGCCATATTCACCCATTGTACCGAGTTTAACAAGATGTGCATCTGGAACAACTTCTTTAATCGCCCACAAGAGGTTTAAGTTGTTGACGACATTGTTTTGTTGTGTCCAAACACAATGTTGTTGATCGATCATTGAATAAGGTGCGGATGGCATTTGACCGAGGTGAACGACTGCTTCCGGCTGGAATTCTTCAAAGAAACCTTTGACAAAGTCGTAATCAGTTAAATCACCAACACGGAAATCGAGGTCTTTGCCAAACTTCTCTTTAAAGGCTTGCAGACGGGTGTCACGATCTTCGATTGGTTGTGCACTTGTACCACCAACTTCGGCAACCCATTCACGACGTAACATTAAATCAGCACCAGCGACTTCATGTCCATGAGCTGTTAAATAAACTGCTAGCGGCCATCCTAAATAACCATCAATACCAGCGATAAATACTTTCATACATTACTCCTGCTAGTTGTCATATTCATATCTTCTCGAATTAGCGTAATCCGAACAATCTTACAAGGTTCAGCAAAGATTAACATGGTGACTATCCATAATATCTGTTGCTTATGTTGCATATATTACGATTTAATTGACTCTAATCACAATTCCTTGATTGCCTTCAAGTGTAACAACACCGTCCGATGATACCACGTTACTATTGTTGTGAGTACACATGACCATCTCACCTTGAAGTGGCAATGCAATTGATTTTTCTTGATTATTAAAATTGAGCGCAATAATAAGGTGCTCATCATCATGTTGGCGACTATATATAAATGTGTCCTCAGGACTATCGAAGGACTGATATACGCCACTAAGCAGTGCAGGGCTTGTCTTGCGGAATGCGATTAGTTCTTGATGTAATGTCCATAAAGAATTTTCATCAGACATTTGGGCTTTGATGTTACGCTCTTTATAGTCGCTTGTAATCGGTAGCCATGTTGATGCTGTTCCTTCGGGGGAAAATCCGGCTAAATCGCTATCGTCCCACTGTGTTGGGGTACGACTGTAGTCACGGGTCATATGTATTCCAAGACGTTTGCCTTGAGGATCTTGTATATCTGCTTCAGTAATGTCACCATTAATCATGCCGATTTCATCCCCATTATAAATTGTTGGGGTCCCACGTAATGTCAGCAATAGCATGGCTACTAGACGAGCTTGTCCTTCGCCTACTCGGGTTGCAACCCGATGGACATCATGATTACCTAACACATAATTAGGCCATTGACTTGTTTGAAGTGCATCCTCGTAGCGATCAACCGAAGTACGAACATAATCAGCTGACCATTCTTTTGGGTCGACAACGCTTGTACCCCCCAATAGGTCAAAGTTAAATGGCATATGGAATTCATCACCATCTCCGTAGTAAGTTAGACGTTCTTCTAGACCAAGCCAGATTTCGCCGATCATCACGCGATCTTCAAATTCGTCGAGTGTGTCACGAACCTCTCGTATAAGAGCATGAATGCCATCATAGTGCATTGAGTAGATCTGTTCTTGCTTACCAAATATGTCATTTTCCGCCCGTCCACTTGCATCCTCGATGATGGGCTGATCTGGCATATCAGGATGCTTCCAGATGGTTATGACGACATCCATGCGTAACCCGTCGATACCCCGCTTCAGCCAAAAACGTACGACATCGAGCATCGCGTCTTTAACATCTGGATTACGCCAATTGAGATCTGGTTGAGTGGGTTCGAATTGATGAAAATAGTATTGTTGACGTTCTTCGTTCCATGTCCATGCTGGACCGCCGAAGATACTCCCCCAATTATTCGGGAGACTGCCATCTGATTTGGCATCTTTCCAGATATACCAATCTGCTTTGGGGTTATCACGGCTACCTTTAGATTCCTGAAACCACGCATGTTCATCGGAGGTATGATTAGGAACATAATCAATTAAAACTTTAAGGTTACGTCGGTGTGCCTCGGCGATGAGTTGATCCATCGTTTCCAAATCGCCAAACATGGGGTCAACATCTGTATAGTCAGAAATATCATATCCAAAGTCATTCATCGGGGAGGGGTAAAATGGGCTCAACCAGATGGCATCAACGCCGAGTTCTACCAGATAATCAAGTTTATCAATCACACCCTGTAAATCCCCGATGCCGTTTCCTGTCGAATCTTTAAAACTGCGCGGATAAATCTGATAAAAAACAGCTTCTTGCCACCAGGCTAATGCCATATTTACCTCCTGAGGTCAGTTACAATCGGCGTATTGTCGCAAAAAATTACCTGTTGAACAATGCAAAAATGCTTGTACATACTCTTTTAACAGAGACACGGTACAATACGAACATAATGTTGAATGTTTATAGATTTTGTAAGGAGTCTTGATGAATCGACAAGCGGTGTTACAGAAGATAAAAGACAATCCTGATGTGTCGGTATTGATTATTGGTGCAGGTGTAAATGGTATTGGTACATTTCGTGATCTTGCGTTACAAGGCGTTGATGTGTTGATGGTGGATCGCGCAGATTTCAGCTCTGGTGCAAGTGCTGGTTCATCGCATATGTTGCATGGTGGTATACGGTATCTAGAAAATGGTGAATTCCGCTTGGTGAATGAGGCATTACGTGAGCGCAACCGTATGTTGGAAAATGCACCCCATTATTCCAAACCTCTGCGTACGACTATCCCAATTTTCCAGTGGTTTTCTGGTCTATTGAATGCGCCGTTGAAATTCTTAGATTTACTGGATCGCCCGGGAGAACGCGGTGCAATTGTGATTAAAGCTGGGCTGACGATGTATGATTGGTTTGTCCGCAACCATCGCAACATGCCGACCCACGATTTTAAATTTCGTGATGATGCGCTTAAAGAATATCCGATGATGAATCCGAATATTGTGTGTGCTGCGACCTATTATGATGCGTGGATGCCATATCCAGAGCGGATTTGTTTGGAGATGATTGTTGATGCTGAGACAGCTAATCCCGATTGTCATGCATTGAATTATGTCGGGGCTGTTGATGGTGATAACGAGACGGTCACACTTAAAGATGAACTCACAGGTGATGAGTTTACGGTTAAACCAAAGGTTGTTATTAATGCAGCTGGACCATGGATTGATTTTGTCAATAAACATATGGGGCAAAATGATCAACGCTTTATTGGTGGGACAAAAGGGTCACATCTGATTCTGGATCATCCAGAATTACATGATGCGTGTAGTGGGAGTGAAATCTTCTTCGAAAATGACGATGGACGGATTGTATTGATTTTCCCGTATATGGGGCGTGTGATGGTTGGCACGACGGATATTCGCATAGAAAACCCTGATGAAGCAGTTTGTACAGACGATGAAATTGAATATATCTTGGGGATGATTGACAAAGTGTTCCCGTCGATTGCTGTGAATCACTCGCATATTGTCTTTACATTTTCCGGTGTACGTCCCTTGCCTTATAGTGATGCCAACAGTACGGGGCAAATTTCCCGTGACCACAGCATCAAGTCACTCCCCGCGACAGGTGGTTTACAATACCCGATTCACTCGCTGGTCGGTGGGAAATGGACGACCTTCCGGGCATTTTCTGAACATACAACTGATGTCGTTCTCAAAGATCTAAAGCAACCACGTAAAAGTAGTACCGCCAATGTATCTATTGGTGGTGGGCGAGGGTATCCGCGTAGTGAGGAGGCCAAGAAAAATTGGTTGCAGAAGTTACAATACAAAACCGAGCTACCAATGGAACGCCTCGAGGAACTATTCGAGCGTTATGGTACATGGTCGGAAGAGGTTGCGGATTACGTCTCACAAGCGAACGATCAACCACTAAAGAATCATGCGCCATATAGTAAACGCGAAGTCGAGTTTATCGTAAGAGAAGAAAAACTTGCTCACTTGGACGACTTGATCTTGCGCCGTTCGCTCATTGGTATGTTGGGGCATGTCACGCCAGACTTATTGAATGAACTCGCGGACATCACAGCTTCTGTGATGGAGTGGTCTGATGAACGCAAACAAGAAGAAATTCAGCGCACAGTAGACATCATCAGCAAAAAGCACCGCATTGATATCAATATGGAATCTCCTCTTGCTGAGTAATTCAGCCATACAAAGCCGACGGTAGTATTTAAATCGTCGGCTTTGATTCTGATGTTAGCTGTCCTTTGGTAAATTCTCGACTTGGCTAATCTCCAACAAGTGCCCATCGGGATCACGGAAGAAACAGCGAATTTCATAGCCGTGATTGTAAGGCGGTGTGATAAACTCTGCGCCTCTTGATTTGAGGGTCTCGTATGCGCCTTGACAGTTTGGCACACGAATAGTCATGGCATGGCTAACATGATCTGGGTTGTCTGGCTCAGCAAACGTTGTGTTTGGCTTATCAACGGTTGGCTCACCTCCTGTTACCAATAAAATCCATGATCCTAGAAAATCCAATACAACTGAAGTTCCACCGTATTCACGATAAATACTTGCACCAAGTACATCACGATAAAAATCACGCGCAATATTGACATCTTTAACCACCAAAATGTGGGTTAATGCCATACCATCTGTCGGAAAATCACTCATTATGTTATCCAATTTAGGCTACTTTACAGAACAAAAATTCTATAGTAAGGTGTTTATGTTCAAACAAATAATAAAGGTCAAACTATGCTAAACCGTGCATTTGAAAACCCCGATGTTGAAGCTGTTTTCTCACAGTATCCTACCGCAGTTTATGATAAGCTCCAAGCACTACGAAATATAATCTACTCAACTGCGTCTACTATTGATGGGGTGGGACAGTTAGAGGAAACGCTTAAATGGGGGCAACCAAGTTATTTGACCTCTGAGACAAAATCCGGCACGACGGTTCGTATTGATCAACTTAAGAATGATCCAAGTAAAGTTGCACTTTATGTGAGCTGCCAGACAACCCTTATTGATACATTTCGTAGTCGCTATCCTGATTTAAACTATGAAGGAAATCGCGCGATACACTTTGCTGTTGATGACGAGTTGCCAGTCGACGTGGTTGAAGAGTGTATTGGTATGATTTTGACCTATCATTTGAACAAACGCAAGGCATCTTAGCCTCTATGAAGAAATGACATCTTTGTTGTGTTCAGTCGCTTGCTGTTTCTTGTGTTCGATAATTTTTTCGATGATGAAGCGTGGGCGACGACGTGTTTCATCAAGGTTACGCCACATATATTCACCAATGATGCCCAAAATCAACATCTGTACGCCTGCGGCAATAAGGACCACAACCATCAATGATGCCCAACCTTCGGCTTCAATCCCGAGGAACAAACGCGCGACAATCACCCATATGGCATAGACTAAGCCCAGCAAACTAAATACCATGCCTAAACCGGATGCTAGGCGAATTGGGAAATAGGAAAATGCGACAAAAGAATCGACAAAGTACTTGAGCTTCTTTGTCATTGTCCACATCGACTGACCATATTTTTCTTCACGAACTTGGCGATCATAGTACAGGACATACGGATCAAATCCCAACCACAAAATCAAACCCATCAGATAAGCATTGTTTTCTTGTATTTCGTTGATAAGTCCGCAGACTTGTTGATCGATCAAGAAAAAATCGAAGCCACGTTCTGGCATTGTTTTAATCGCATACCGGCGGAAGAGCTTATAAAATGTGTCGGCTAATAATGACGTAGGGAAGGGATCTTCACGATCACGGCGAGCGGCAATCACGACTTTGTTATTGTTACGCCATAGCTCGATCATATCATGAATGAGTTCTGGCGGATCTTGTAAATCGGCAGCAATTGCAGCAACTGCATCACCTTTGGCTTGGCTTAGCCCCGCCATAATCGCAGGATTTGATCCGAAATTGCGCGATAATTTGATGACGCGCATACGTGGTTCATTGTCTGCAAGGTCGCTCAAGACAGCAAATGAATTATCACCAGATCCATCATCTACAAAAATGAACTCAAATTCATCGCTTGCGTTTTTGTCTGCGACTTTTTGAATCTCAACTAACAGATCCGGAAGACTCGTCGCATTGTGATAAACAGGTACAACGATTGAAAACAAGCTCATAATACATCCTCAGGATTCATGTCAAAGTGGCGCAAAACTTGTAGGCGTGAATCATCATCAATTTTGCGGAGTTCTTTTGCCGGCACGCCAGCGACAACCGTCCATGCGGGTACATCTTTTGTCACCATCGCACTCGGCGCAACCACAGCTCCCATGCCGATTTCAACACCTGCAGCGACATTTGCCCCTGTGCCAATCACAGCAAAACGCCGTACCGTTGGACCTTCAACTTCGAAGTCAATTAATCCGAAGCGTTTGAGGTAGACATCATTATCATTAACGGTTTGTACACCGGGACCAATAAAGACATCGGGTTCAATTAGCATATTGCCAGTGATGATCGCACTATCAATGATACGACTGCGGGTTTGCACCGTCGTGTCATACATGATCATGACATTCCGCCCGACAACGACTTCATCTTCGATTACACAGCCTTCGCGAATAGATGCGAGATCACCAACCAAGACAGAATCACCAATTGTCAAGTTCGTATAAAGGACGCAATTTGCACCAATCACACACCCAGCGCCGATGGTGACGGTTGAATCACCTGTGTTTAGGGGGCGAGTTGTGTTACCAGCACGTATCGGCGGACGACCAATAACTGCACCATCCATAATGCGTGTGTTCTCACCGATACGCACATTTGGGTAAAATGTCACATTAGTGCCAACCTGTGCGCCATTGGCTATAGTGGCATCACCATAAAATTTGACGTTATCACCAACAGTCGCAGTGGCATCAATTTGAATATTAGGCATCGTTACCCCAATAATGGTGTTTATGTTCACGGTAGTATTCGACTGTATCGCGTAATCCGTCTTCTAGTGTAGTACGTGGTTCCCAGCCAACAATCGTGCGAATTTTTGTGATATCCGAATAAAAGTTGCCGGGTTCTTGTGCTTTGCGCTCGGCTGAAAATGGGGCAAATTCCCAGCGACCTGTTCCTGCTACATCTAATAATACCTTGACCATTTCCAGTATACTGGTTGGTTTATCAATCCCAACATTGAATATTTCACCAACTGCTCTTGGCTCAAGAGCGCACATCATAATGGCTTCAATTGCGTCGTCCATATATAAGAAATCACGTAAAATTTGACCATCCCCAAAGACCTTGATCGTATCATCATCAACAGCGAGACGCACAAACCAATTTACGATTCCATAACGATGATGCTTCATTTGGGCACGAGGTCCATATATGTTTGTCAGGCGGAGAAGAACTGCTTCTATGCCATGTACGTCATTGTAGACTTGAATAATTTTCTCTGCTGTAAGATTGGTAATTTCATATATTCCTCTTGGATGGGTCGGGGCTTCCTCATTTACAGGTAGTGATACAGCTGACCCATATTGTCCGCGTGTGCCAGTGTAGATAACTTTGGCATTTGGTGCGTGTTGCTTCACTGCCTCCATCACAATGGCTGTGCCTTTGATATTCATATCAATATCGGGGAAGGGGTTGGTTAGGCTCAAGACATGGTCAACTTGGCCCGCCAGATGAAAGATATAATCTTGTCCTTGCACCAGATGATTCATCACATTGACATCACGAACATCACTATAATTAACGGTAACCCGATCTTTAATTGGCTCGATATTAAATAAATTGCCAGCATAGCCGGGTATCATTGCATCGACGATAGTGACATCTGCCCCTGCATTGACGAGTGAAATTGCTAGATTACTACCTGTAAACCCCATACCACCAGTGATGAGCGCGCGTTTGCCTACGAATTTTGTACCAAAATCGTGCATATTACCCTCGGAGATCGTTTACGGCTGAACAGACTCGCAAAACTTCTTCATCAGTCAGTCCTATATACATCGGCAATGACACAATCTCTTTTGCGGCTTTTTCGGTTTCAGGTAAACTGCCTTCACCTAACCCGAGGTCACGATGGGAGTCTTGTAAATGGATCGGAATTGGATAATGGATTAATGATCCAACACCTTTGTCTTTCAGCTCTTCCATGAAGTCATCGCGGTTTGTTGCACGAATCACATATAGGTGATAGACATGATGAACATTTTTACGTACATGTGGTTTAATGACACCATTCAAATTTTCGTTGTAGATTTTTGCAATCTCATTACGTCGTTCATTATGGCTATCAAGATGCGTGAGCTTGACACGTAAAATAGCAGCTTGCATTTCATCGAGACGACTATTGGTGCCACGAGATTTGTGTGTGTAGCGGGTTGTTTGTCCATAATTTCGGAGTTTCTGTAGCTTATCCGCTAGGGCTTCATCATGGGTGATGACCATTCCGCCGTCACCATATGCCCCCATATTTTTTGTTGGATAGAAGCTAAATGTACCAAAGTGCCCGATTGTACCGACTTTTTGACCGTGATATTCTGCACCATGTGCTTGTGCACAATCTTCGATTAACAGAATATCATGGTCATCTGCAATCGCTTTTAGTGCATTGATGTCTGCGGGTTGACCGTAAATATGAACAACAACAATCGCTCGTGTTTTATCCGTGAGTGCCTCATGAATTCTTTCAGGGTTTAGTGTATAGGTGTTCGGGTCAATATCGACAAGTACAGGAGTCGCACCTGTACTTTCTATAGCACTAACAGTTGCCATAGCTGTATGTGCAACTGTAATCACTTCGTCACCACTACCAATGTCACCTGCGCGTAGCGCTAACTCGATGGCATCTGTTCCATTCGCTACGCCAACAGCATAGGGGACACCATGATAATCAGCAAATTCTTGCTCGAATGCTTTAACTTCAGGTCCGAGAATGTACCATCCACTATCCGCGACACGTTGCATTGCTTCTGCAATTTCATCCGCGTGAAGGACATGGAGTGGTTTTAGTTGATTGAAAGGTATCATAAGCCTCTTCCATTGATTCAAACCGCATGACATTATAATCAATGGAATTCAACTAGCCTACTTACAATTTATTGGGCAAGGGCAGGTTGTTCATCTAAAACAATTTCGTCCGGTTTACCATACATTATCCATAGTGTCCAAAGAATAAATGGAACAACCATAACGATTGCTGAGATGATTAAAACACCGGTTACACCCAAAGATCCATCAACCATCACACCCACTGTACCGGATGATGTTGCTGTCATGATTGTATAAAACGCAAATTCTGTCGAAAATACACGCCCACGGACTTGATTTGGGACAATCTGAAGTAGAAGTTGTGTGCCCAACACCCAGATCGTGCCACCGCCGATACCTCTCAAGAACGCACCAATCAGCACTATTTCAAAGGATGAGAGGGTTGCAGTTATGAAGAAACCGACCATCGCACACAAATATGATGTAGCAATCGCAATCCTCAATTTGGCATCTTGATCTTTTGCCCACCAGCGCCCAAGGATTGGACCTATACCTGTACCTAGCCCAACTGCAACATAAATTATACCGAGACTGATGCTACCACCTTCACCGATCGTAAAATAACGTTCGGCTATGGTCACCTGTACAACTTGGAATACACCTACTATAAGGATACCAACCATACCTTTATGCAAGGTGATAGCAAATGTATCAAGGTGTTGTCTAAGGTATCGTAAACCATCAACATACTGGCGTAGACCTGCTAGAACCGATGTGTCACTGTTACTTTCTAAACTAGAGGTATACGGCATTCGTGCAATAATCGCAACACTTATAAAAAATGTGATGCCGTCAAGTACAAATGCAGGATAAACGCCAACAAGACCAGATACAATACCACCCATCGCCGCGCCAAATGCTAACATAACAGACCATGTAGCCGATGATAACGCATTGGCTGCCCCAAGTTCTTCTGGTTTTGCAATGTCGGGTAACATCGAATTCCATGCTGGGAAGAATACACCTTGTAACGCACTTTGTATTGCTGTCAAAACATAGACAAGCCAAACATGTTCTGGTTCGCGCACAAATAAGAATCCGAGCACAATAAAGCCGCGCGATATATCGGTAGCCATCACAATATATTTGCGGTTATATCGATCAGCAAGAACACCCGCAAACGGGCTCATCAAAAATGGGGCGAGCATTCGTACTACAAATAAGCCACCAATTGCTGCGCCTGATTGTGTTAGGGCTGCAATGAGTGACGCTGACGCAATGAGATTGAACCAGTCACCAAGCAGACTAACAATTTGCCCTGACCACAAATAGCGAAATGCTTTATTGTTACGAAGTAACTCAAGATACCCAACTGTTTTTACTTGTGCTACTGCCACACGATTACCCTTCAAATAAAGTTTTTAATGCTATCTCCATCATTATATGGCATTGTCGATATTTAGATACGATAATTTTGTCAATTAATTTATCCTGTCGTTCCTATTTTAGTGATGAACATTAAATCAGTTAACCTCAGCAAGTACCTATAGAACTTCGTCTATCAGAATACACCCGTAAATAGAACTTTCGATTACCGACAATAGCGCATCAATTGCATAGACTAGATACAAATCAAGATGACAGAGCGGTTGCACTCTAATCTAGAGGATCGGATGTATGTCACTCACTGTCGTAGCAAAATATCATAAGGAGTATATAAAATGAATGTCATTGTATTTGGGGCAACGGGAACAACCGGTAGTGCAGTTGTCAAAGAAGCATTAGGACGTGGTCACATGGTTACAGGGTTTGTTCGTACACCGTCCAAAATGACCCTATCTCATAATAATCTATTGGTGTTTCAGGGAGATGTGTTGAATATCGCATCGGTTAGAGAAGCTGTGAAAGGACATGATGCAGTTGTGGTTGCACTCGGTGCAGGACTCAAAGGTACGGTACGAGCTCAAGGAACGCACCATATTATTACGGCGATGCAAGAGAACAATATTGACCGCTTGATTGTGCAATCATCGCTTGGGGTCGGTGATAGCCGAGATAACTTGAATTTTTATTGGAAGTACGTCATGTTTGGCATGTTATTGCGGAATGCATATGAAGACCATGTGCTTCAAGAAGACTACGTCAAACAGAGTGGTCTGGATTGGACAATTGTACGCCCCGGTGCATTAACAGAAGGCGCGCTTACTGGCGGTAAGTATCGTCATGGTTTTCCATCGACTGATAAAACCACTGCTTTAGAAATTTCGATTGCAGATACAGCTGAGTTCATCGTCAAACAGTTGGTGGATCATACCTATCTATATAACACGCCTGGATTGTCATACTAATTTGACAAGTCGAGGAAGATCATAATCGAACACTACGTTTTAAGGACACGGCACACGTCGTGTCTTTTTACATCGATTGTTGATTTTGAAAGTTACTTCGTATGCGATTGGCTAACTGAATTTCGGGTTTCGACTTATCTATTGGGTTGGTTTATAATGGATTGTGTGTATGACAAAAGTTCGATTCATTGGTCAACTTATTACGTTTTTAGATAATTCTACTGATAGGAGTTTTTTATGTCTGAGCAAGGTTTTTCGCCACCCACTAGCGAGTGGTATCATCCTTCAGAAGAGGTTGTGAAAAACGCAAATGTCCCCGATTATGAAGCAGTCTATAACGAAGCTGTTTCTGATCCAGAAATATTTTGGGCAAAACGCGCTGAGACCCTCGATTGGTATCAGAAATGGGACAAAGTCCTTGATGATAGCAATAAACCTTTTTATAAATGGTTCACTGGCGGCAAGACAAATATCGTCCTAAATGCATTAGACCGTCATATTAAGACATGGCGTAAGAACAAAATCGCGTTCATCTGGGAAGGTGAAAATGGCGATAAAGTTAGCATGTCTTACTGGCGTTTGTGGCAAGAAGTTAACAAATTCTCGAATGTATTGCGGAGTATGGGCGTCAAGAAGGGCGACCGTGTCACGATTTATATGGGACGTGTCCCTGAAATTGTGATTGCTATGTTAGCTTGTGCCAAAATTGGTGCGCCTCATAGTGTTGTTTATGGTGGTTTTTCTGAACAAGCCCTTGCTGACCGGATTGAAGATGCACAAAGTCGTGTCCTTATCACATGTGATGGCGCGTGGTTGCGTGGGAAAATTGTCAAACTAAAAGACACGGTTGATGAAGCTGTTCACCGTTCACCTGTTGTTGATACTGTGATTGTGGTCAAACGTACTGGGCACGAAATTAACATGGAACAAGGACGTGATTATTGGTATCACGACTTGATGAGCTTGCCGATTGCTAGTGTTCGCTCAGAAACAGAAGTGATGGATGCGGAAGACCCGCTATTTATCCTTTACACTAGCGGTACAACTGGTAAACCAAAAGGTGTACTACATACACATGGAGGATATCAGGTTTATACATCCACAACATTATCTTGGGCGTTTGATATTAAAGATGATGATCGTTGGTGGTGTGCGGCTGACCCCGGCTGGATTACTGGGCATAGTTATATCGTGTATGCGCCTCTAATTCTTGGTGCGACGAGCATCATCTATGAAGGTGCGCCGACCTATCCATACCCTGATCGCTGGTGGCGGATTGTTGAAAACTACGGTGTGACTATCCTGTACACTGCACCTACTGCAATTCGTGGTTTGATGCGTTTCGGGGATGCATGGCCAAATCGTCATGATCTAAGTAGCTTACGGTTGCTAGGGTCGGTAGGTGAGCCGATTAATCCCGAAGCATGGCGTTGGTACCATAAAGTGATCGGTAATGAAGAATGTCCGATTATTGATACATGGTGGCAGACCGAAACTGGTGGCTTCATGATTACACCATTACCTTCGGTTGGACTTAAACCGGGTAGTGCAACCCGCCCATTCCCTGGTATTGAAGTTGACATTGTTGATGAAAAGGGTGATCCGGTTGCTGCCGGTGAGGATGGTGATCTCGTTATCAAAGGGCCGTGGCCGAGCATGATTCGTACCGTATATGGTGATGATGAGCGATTCCTGCGCCAATACTGGGAAAAATACAAAGATAAAGGTTATTATCTTGCAGGAGACACCGCCCGTCGTGATGAAGATGGCTATTTGTGGGTGATTGGACGGAACGATGATGTTCTCAAAGTCAGTGGGTATCGCCTCGGAACAGCTGAAGTTGAGTCCGGTCTAGTTAGTCACGGTACAATTGCAGAATCGGCTGTGATTGGTATTCCTGACGACCTAAAAGGCAATGTGATTTATGCTTACTGTATTCCGGTTGCTGGTGTCGAAGGGTCCGATGCCTTGGTCGATGAACTTAAAGACCATATTCGGCATGAAGTTGGTCCGATTGCAGTGCCTGCAAAAATTGAATTTGTTGATAAATTGCCAAAAACACGTAGTGGTAAAATTATGCGCCGTGTATTAAAAGCACAAGCAATGGGGCAACCACTTGGTGATTTGAGTACACTTGAAGACTAACACTTTGTAGATGAAGTTTTATCTCTACATCTGGAATATGCAATCAAGAGGGGAAGCCGAATATGGTTTCCTCTTTTAAATTAATAGCACGCCAAACCAACCTCGTTATCAGTATCAATTCAAAGCTAACCACGTTTGTAATTGTAGATAGATGTTACATATGTTTAATCGAATATTGTTTTATTTGGTGATTTTGTTGATGAGTTCATATCGTTAGTATATTTATTGCGACTCTAAATTCCAAAAAATGATAACATATATGCTAACATAATGTCAAAAAATATTCTGATGAGCCAGTTTATCTCATATTAAATATTATATTTTTTGTGAAAACATACAGTTATTTTTGCAATAAAGTTTGGTTTTAGTTGTGCATATTGCACAGCTTAGCTGGTAGTTTGCAGAAATTATGATATAAATTATAGTAGTGAATTAACCGTTCCACATTTGTAGTATATTTAATTAAACGTTTAACAAGGAGTTACGAATGAAAAAAGCATTTAGCCTTTCACTCGTTATGTCGTTGCTTGCACTCTTGATGATTGCACCTGCGACTGCACAAGAATTTGAAGATATTGCAGTTGGTGACCAACCGGAACGCTTCAGCTGGGATAGCTATGAAGAGTTTGCCGCTAAATATGATTTTACTGGTATGGAAGTGGAAGTATTCGGACCATGGGTTGACGTTGACTTCACCCACTTGGAAGCTGTTGCATCATTGTTCGAACAAGCAACTGGCGCAACCGTAAATGCGAGTGGTTCCAACGACGCTGAACAATTGATTCAAGTTCGCGTTGAAGGTGGCGATCCACCTGATGTATATGTTTTCCCACAACCAGGTCAAGCTGCTGATTTTGCTGCTGACGGTCAATTGATTCCACTTGGTGATGAAATGGGTCAATGGGTTGTTGATAACTATGCTGCTGGTGCAGACTGGGCATCTTTCGGTACATTCCCAGATGAAAATGGTGAAGACCAATTCTTCATCTTCCCATACAAGCAAGATATGAAGAGCCTTGTATGGTATGTTCCAGATAACTTCGATGATGCTGGTTATGAAATCCCAACCACAATGGAAGACTTGCTTGCATTGAGTGAACAAATGGTAGCAGACGGTAACACACCATGGTGTATTGGTGTTGAAAGCGGTGGCGCAACCGGTTGGACCGCAACTGACTGGATGGAAGACATCATGCTCCGTCTTTATAGCCCAGAAACCTATGACATGTGGGTAAGCAATGAACTTGCTTTCGATAGTGAAGAAGTTGTTAATGTAATGAACACCTTCGGTACCTTCCTCTTCAGCGAAGGTTGGACTGCTGGTGGTGCTGGTGCTGTTGCAACAACCTCCTTTGGTGATTCACCTGCTGGTTTGTTCACCATTCCACCACAATGTTACATGCACCGTCAAGCATCCTTCATCCCATCCTTCTTCCCAGATGTAGAAAGCTTGGAAGCTGGCTTGGACTACAATACATTCTACTTCCCATCATTCGCTAGCGAAGATCTCGGTAACCCAGTATTGGGTGCTGGTACACTCTTCGGTCTCTTCACCGAAAATGAAGTAGGTATGGCATTCATCGAATTCTTGCAAACCCCAATTGCACACGAAATTTGGATGAGCCGTGCTGGTATGTTGACTGCACACACTGGTGTTAACCCAGAAGCATATGCAAACGACTTGCTTCGTTCCCAAGGTGAAGTTCTTCTTGGCGCAACGACCTTCCGTTTTGACGCATCCGACTTGATGCCAGGCGCGATTGGCGCAGGTTCCTTCTGGAGTGGTATGGTTGACTTCATCAACGGTACACCAGCAGAAGAAGTTGGTGCTGCTATCCAAGAAACATGGGATAACCTCGATCAGTAATTTTTTACTGAATTAATCTGCAATTCCAGCAGTCAGGGAGGCTTCGGTCTCCCTGATTGCTATACCCTGAAAAATATTTTATTGGGAGATTACTATATGGAATTAGGTCAAGTCTTTCAGGGATTAGCTTTTATTGTATTAGGTGTTGGCGCAATGGTTGCCTACTTTTGGGGTAGCAATTGGGCACTTGATAAATTGGTAGCTGATCCGATTGGTCCCAACGGCGACCCGATCGAAAGTAAAGAGAATCAGCGGGAAGCAATTCGCCCGTGGTTGTTTGTTTCGCCTGCACTTATTCTTTTGTTTGTATACCTTGTTTTTCCTGCCCTACAAACATTTTACTTAAGTTTTAGCGATGCTGATGGTAATGTTCGTGTTAATGCACCCGTTTATCCGGAAGAAGTTCGCGATCTAAATATCAATTTTGCAACACCACTCAATGCCGAACGTATGCTTGATGTCCGTGATGTTTTGGTTGAAACCTATCCATCGTTGGCGGAACTCACTCTAGAAGATATTGAATCTGCTAATCTCTCGACAAACGGAGATGGTATCGATTTTGTATTGGAACAGGGCAATGCCGAAGTTGAGCAAAACTTTGTTCTCTTTAGAAATTACGAATGGGCACTTGATTTCGGTAATGAGGACTTCTGGGAAGCTGTTCGCAATAATATCCTTTGGTTATTTGTACCACTGCTCAGTACAGTATTTGGCTTGCTGATTGCAATTTTGGCAGATGATGTCCGTTGGGGTACAGTTCCGAAGTCGCTGATCTTCTTGCCAATGGCAATTTCATTTATTGGCGCAAGTGTGATTTGGCGCTTCATCTACTATTATAAAGGTCCTGACGTTGAGCAGATCGGTCTATTAAATGCGATCGTTGTATCCTTAGGTGGGGAAGCACAAGCATGGATGACTATCCAACCATGGAACAACCTGCTGCTGATGATTATTCTTGTTTGGGTTCAGACTGGCTTCGCGATGGTATTGCTATCGGCTGCATTGCGCGGTGTACCTGAAGAAACAAAAGAAGCTGCTCGCATCGATGGTGCGAATGAAGTTCGTATCTTCTTCAACATTATTATCCCACAAATTATGAGTACAATTTTGGTGGTATTGACCACAATTACAATTGTTGTTCTCAAGGTCTTTGATATCGTACAAGCGATGACCAACGGTCAAAATGGCACACAGGTACTGGCAAACATGATGTTTAATGAATCGTTCCGTAACTTTGATGTTGGACGCGGTGCGATTGTATCTGTCGTCCTATTGGTTGCTGTTGTTCCGATCCTTGTATGGAATCTTCGTCAATTTCAACAACAGGAGCAAGGTCGATGAGCGCACGTGTCCCTATTCTCAATATGTCCGTTGGTGCGTTGCTAGTTCGTATTGCTTTGGTATCCTTGGCGATTATCTGGACAGTTCCAACATTTGGTCTACTTGTTAGTTCGTTCCGCGACCGTGATGATATTGTTGCTTCCGGTTGGTGGGCGGCTTTGAGTTCGACATCTCAGAATAATCAGGCGCGTACAGGTGACGCATCTGATATGACAGAAGAAGATGGATTGTTTGTGATCGCAGGCAATGTCTTTGAAGAAGATACGTCTGCGACAATCAGTACATTTGGTGGTGGTTTGTTACCTGCAAATGAAGCACTTGAAGGTCGTGATACAACTGGTATCGCAGATTATACCGCTGGTCAGACGATTGAACTTGAAGATGGCACATCCTTCACCTTAAACGCAGATGGTAGTTACCGTTGGACATCTGATACTGCCTTCGAGTTGGAGCGCGGGGAACGGTTCTTCTTTGTTCAAGAGACCCCACCGACATTCTCGCTTGAAAACTATAATACGGTATTCTCAAATGACAATATCGGTCAGGCATTCATCAATACCTTTACCGTGACGATCCCATCGACCATCATCCCGATTGTAATTGCAGCATTTGCAGCTTATGCCTTCTCGTGGATGGAGTTCCGTGGTCGTCAATTCTTATTTGCGATTGTTGTTGGGTTGTTGGTAGTACCACTTCAATTATCTTTGATCCCACTGTTACGTTTGTATAGTACTGTTGGTCTTAACGGGACATATCCCGGCATGTGGCTGGCACATACCGGCTTTGGTCTGCCTCTAGCAATCTACTTGCTACGTAACTATATTGGTGGGCTACCACGCGAAATTATTGAGTCCGCAAAAATTGATGGTGCATCACACTTTACAATTTTCACGAACTTGATTTTACCTTTGTCGATTCCAGCATTAGCGTCGTTTGCGATCTTCCAATTCCTCTGGGTTTGGAACGATTTCCTTGTTGCGTCCGTATTCCTTGGTATCCAAGATGACAATATTGTGATGACGGTAAGTATCAAAGACATGCTTGGTACCCGTGGTGATCAGTGGCACATTCTGACAAGTGCGGCATTCATCTCGATGTTTGTACCGTTGGTGGTGTTCATCTCAATGCAACGTTACTTTGTACGCGGTTTGCTCGCAGGCTCCGTAAAAGGTGGCTGATACACTATTCAAGCGTTACACAATTTAAGAAATATCTACAGAGTCCACATCATTGCGTGTGGCTCTGTTTTATTATGGGTATGCAATACCTTAACCTGTCCAGTAAAGTTTATCCATTACAGACTGTAATTTAGAGAAAGAAGCAAAAATTATGGCATGGTATACAACAGCAATTTTTTATGAGCTACCCTTACGAGCCTTTGCCGATGGTAACGGCGACGGTCATGGTGATTTTATTGGCTTGCGTGATAAGCTCGATTATCTTAAGTGGCTAGGTGTGGATTGTATCTGGCTTTTACCAGTCTATCCTTCACCACTTAACGACGACGGTTATGATATTGCGAGCTTTTATGGCATTCATGAGAACTTTGGGTTGCTTGAAGACTTCAAGATGACCGTTGATGCAATTCATGATAAAGGATTGCGTATTATCGCTGACCTTGTTGTCAATCACACCTCGGATGAGCATCCATGGTTTAAAGAAGCGCGACGCTCAAAAGATTCTGCATGGCGAGATTATTATGTGTGGAATGATAACGATGAACCCTATAGTGATGCGCGGATTATTTTCCTTGATACTGAGGAATCAAACTGGGCGTATGATGAACAAAGTGATTCATATTATTGGCATCGTTTTTATAGCTCACAGCCAGATTTAAATTATGATAATCCTAAGGTGCAGGACGAGATGATTAACATCATGAAGTTCTGGTTAGACTTGGGTATTGATGGTTTTCGGGTTGATGCTGTCCCGTATCTATTTGAACGCGAAGGAACAATTTGTGAGAATTTACCGGAAACACATGACTATCTGGCACGGATGCGTAAATTTGTAGATGATAATTATCCGGGGCGTGTTCTACTCGGCGAAGCTAACCAATGGCCCGAAGATGTGATCGAGTATTTTGGCACTCCAGAAGCGCCTGAATTTCATATGAACTTTCACTTCCCTGTGATGCCACGTTTATATATGGCGCTTGCTCAGGGTGACCGGAGTAGTATCATTGACATTATGAACCGTACGCCTGATATGCCAGTTGAGAATGCACAATGGGCGACTTTCTTGCGCAATCATGATGAACTCACGCTCGAAATGGTTACTGAAGAAGAACGCCAATTTATGTGGGAATTTTATTCGCCTGATCCCGAACAACGGATGAATCTTGGTATTCGGCGTCGATTGGCACCATTGATGGATAACGACCGCGATAAAATCGAACTGATGCACTCCATGTTATTCACTTTACCCGGGACTACTGTCCTCTATTATGGTGATGAAATTGGCATGGGAGATAATATCAAGTTGTTTGATCGTAATGGGGTTCGGACACCGATGCAATGGGATGACAGTAAAAATGCTGGTTTCTCTGATGCTGATCCCGATACATTATTTGCGCCTGTCATAAATGATACGATATTTGGGTATCAACAGGTAAATGTTGAAGCTGCACAAGCGGATGAATCATCATTGCTGTATGCAGTTCGCCACATGATCGCAACCCGTAAGGAGCATCTGGTACTTGCGACAGCATCTATTGACTGGATTGAAGACTTACCGGATCATGCGTTGTGTTTTTGGAGACGCGAAGGTGAGACTGTCTATCTTTCCCTCAATAATTTGAGCGAAGATGACCTGACGATTCCGCTACCAGAAGGACAGTTGTTCACTGATATTTTATCCGGTCAAAATGATTTCACTGAATCTGTGACATTAGGTCGCTATGGATACCGCTGGTTACAACTGCAATAAAGTATCCTCAAATATATTTGTATCATCATCAAGCCTGCATTTTTAAATACCGTATGTAGGCTTTTTGTATTTTAAGTTATCGAAATAGACTTGATTAAATTACAAGGTTACAAATGTAATATATTATGTGTTACAAATAGATCATAATGTAGCTGTATTCATTGATTGGTATCTACTTAAACGTTACACTAAAAAGGTGAGCGTTATTCCTAGGGGGAATGAACATTGCAGATTACACCAGATATGATGATTACAATGGGGATTTTGATCGCCTCGATGGTGTTATTCATCACTGAAAAACTACGAGTCGATGTTGTAGCCTTGTGTGTATTGGTTGGCTTAATGGCAACCAATGTACTCACTGTTGAAGAGGGACTATCCGGATTTTCTAGTAATGCTGTGCTTTTAATTGCAGCTTTATTTGTTGTTGGTGGTGCAGTGTTCCAGACGGGATTGGCTAGTATGTTGGCTAATCGCATTGTTTTAATTGCTGGTACAAGTGAGACACGCTTACTGATCGTTGTGATGATTGCTGTTGCTGTTGTCTCTGGGTTTATCAGTAGTACCGGAACAGTAGCAGTACTGATGCCTGCTGTGATTAGTGTCGCGCTCAGTGTCAAAATCAATCCATCGCGCTTGCTCATGCCGCTAGCTTTTGCATCTTTGCTCGGTGGAGCAATTACACTTATCGGTACGCCACCGAACATCATTGTCAGTGATGCATTGGTTGAGGCGGGTTTTGAGCCCTTTGGCTTTTTCGATTTTGCGCCAATGGGTATTATCCTAACGGGTGCAGGTATTTTGCTGACACTTGCTATCCGGAAATATTTGCCCGATAACAAACCTGCGAACAATAATGAACAAGCTGCTGAACATGCAGTTGAATTGATCGAAAGTTATCATTTAGGTGAAAGTGTTTTTCGTGCGCGGATTCGTTCAGGATCATCACTAGTCGGAACAACGGTTGCGGATGCTCATATTGGACACCAATATGATTTGAATATTCTAGAGATTTTGCGCCCGCCTCCTAAACGTAAAATTGCTGAGTTTGCTCATCAACAGATTGTGGTGCAAGCATCGCGCCATATTCCCATCCATCCTAAACCAGAGACTGAACTTGCTCATAATGATATTCTGATATTGCAAGGGGACTCTGAAAAAGTGTCACGCTTTGTCATCGATAAAAAGATGTCCTTACAGCCCTTAAAATCAAGCGACCGCGAAGCCCTTATATCTCAAGAAGTTGGGGTCGCTGAAGTTGTATTACCACCACGTTCGCGTTTACAGGGGAAAAATTTATTTGAGTTGCGATTTGGTAGTCACTATAACTTAACAGTATTAGGGATTCGTCGCCCAGGAACTGGCAAGATTGAACATTTCCGTGAAGAAAAATTGGCATTTGGTGACATTTTGCTGGTGCAAGGGGCTTGGCGTGATATTTTGCGCTTGAGTAACCGAACAACCGACTTTGTGTTGATCGGTGGAACCCGTGAAATTGAGTCTCTACTCTATAACCGGACTAAAGCACCGATCGCCTTGTTTATTCTGATTGCGATGCTGATTGTATTGGTAACGGGCTGGTTGCCGACGACGACAGCCGCCATGTTAGCTAGTTTGATGGTTGTCCTGACAGGTTGCCTCACAATGGATGAAGCGTATCAAGCGATTGACTGGAAAAGCATTGTCTTGGTGGCGGGCATGTTGCCGATGAGTACTGCATTGGTCAAGGTTGGTTGGATTGACTTATTAGGTTCGGGATTTGTTGGTACATTGGGTACATTAGGTCCGATTGTGGTGATGGCGGGATTGTTTATCCTCACATCGTCACTCACGCAGGTGCTCTCCAATACAACAACCAGCGTTATCATTGCACCACTTGCTATTGTGATCGCCCAACAATTAAATGTGCAACCACATGCCTTTTTGATGTCGGTGGCAATTGCTGCATCGATGGCATTCTTGACCCCAGTTGCGTCGCCTGTCAATACGTTGGTGATGGGTGCGGGTAACTATCGTTTCTTTGATTATATGAAACTCGGTACACCATTTGTAATTGTCTCATTTGTTGTCACGATGATTACGCTACCAATCTTGTTCCCGTTCTAAGATATGGAGATATGGTAGCATGCCATCAGAGGATGATAATAAGATTGAATTTAGTTCTGATATGCGTGTTGATGAGGTTCTAACAGCTCTATTACGATCAATGGATCAACCACTTCATGGAATAGAAGGTAGTGTCTCGATTTTGTTGAGTGATAAACAGGAATTTCATGAATATGCAATTGAGTTGATCCAAAACTGGGCTATCTTGCTACGTATGCTTCAGTCAGCTGGACAAGACTATATGAATACTAAGTCAGATAAGACAGAATGACTTAAATATAGTCTGTGAGAAAATCTGTCATAAATTTAGGCTCTAATAACACCTAATACAATTTCTCCTTAGGTTGATTCAAATTTAAATGGCTCCCGTTTCTTTAGCATGCTATTCAGTTGAATTGTTTTCTGTATATGATCGAGTGTGCGACGTGCTCGACTGAGGGGGTGAGTTGGTAGTTGTATATCTAATGACGGGGAGTCACTGGTTTTGCTGATGAGAGCTTCCATCTCTGGTGTGATGCTGTTTGCAGAAAATGTCGGACTATTGAGGTCAAGGTCAATTTTTTTGTGCTCGATGAGCTTTTGGAGGGTAATCGCTTCCCGTTGACCAATATTTTGTACTTCGGCACATTGCACTTTGATGGCATAACTCGATTGTTGAAACGGTAGGGTATAGCTACCGATGTAGACATAGCCACCTTGCTGTTGTGGGATTTTTATGACCACTCGAAAGCTTGGAATATCATCTAGTTTATCAGTACGAATTTCGGTAATTTCACCATTAAATGGTTGGACACTCTCTAGCGTCTGCTGATGCAACGTTAGGATATCATCTAAGTCGGCGGCAAAATCGGGGCGTTGCTCAAATAATGTTATTGATAGTTGATCGGTATTCGATTTGCTCATCCAACGCTTTTCGGTTTTTTTGACTTCTAACAAACTCCAACCGTTGATGTCAAAGATAATATAATCAATTGCGCGCATTGGGTCTCCTTATTTGATCTTACAATCGAGCTATCCACGATCAAAAAACACAATTTAATTATACTCTGTCTTTGTCAAATGAGCGGAGACTGGCTTGAATATTACAAAACATGAAATGATTGTGCTTACCAGCGTACGAGCATGGATTCCATCGTTAAACCCGGTCCAAATGCCATCATCACGCCATAATCACCGGAACGTGGTTCACCAAATTGATTGATATGATCTAAGACAAACATCACCGTAGCGGATGACATATTGCCATAATCACGCAGTACATCAAGCGAAGGGCGAACCTGTTCGTCACTTAACTGTAATTGCTCCTGAAGATACTCAACGATTCTTTTGCTACCCGGATGAATTGCCCAAAATTTTACGTCGCTTACATTGAGTTGATTACGTTTAAGCAAAGGAGCGATAAAATTACGAACTTGTGCAGCTAAAACATCCGATACATATGTTGAAAGATACATTCGAAAACCATGATCCGTCACCATAAATGTCATATGATCTAATGTTTGATAATCACAATAGGTGTCGCTATCGATTAATTGTGGTCCCGCCGTTTGGTCTTGATTACCAATAAGTGTCATCGCAACACCATCAGCAAATAACGATGTTGAAACGACCGATTCGACCGCATCATCAAATGGTAAATGTAGGGTACATAATTCAAGGCAGAGGACGAGTGCAAGTTGATTGGGTTTATTGTTTATGCTATCGATTGCCCGCCGTATACCGGGGAATGCTGCATAACATCCCATGCCAAAAATCTGAGTTCGATTGAGGTGTGGCGACATGCCGAGGCGATGCGCAAGCAGAAGATCTAATCCCGGCACATTAAAGCCTGTGCATGATACAACAATAAAATGATCAATATCGGTAGCGGAAACACCTGACTTTGCTAACCCTTTACGGATTACACGCTCACCTAACGGAACAGCTTCTTCCATATAACGATCATTCCGCTCCTGTGTTGTTCTTTCCTCAGTAAAAAAATCTGCATCAACAACCGAATGTCGATGATCAACACCGGAATAACCCATAACGGTTCGTATAGAGCGATGCCGACGATTTCCGGATAAGGCCAAACGGTTGACATAAAATTCTGTTATTTGTTCCTGACTATAACAAAAATCAGGTACACCAGTTTGTAGAGATACGATTTGAGAAGTAGACATAGGTCAGTCCAATAATTGCATATCACGGGTATTTGCAATGAGCCAATCGCCCAATGCTGGAAACGTATTCAGAAGTTGTAAGCCGGGTTTCAGAATCGGCTGTCGAAGCATAAAAGACTGTAAGAATCGGCTGAGTCGTAAGCGTGATTGAAAGGTACGTTGCCAAGTTTGTTTATATCTCAATTTCATTATTTGAGCATCAATTTGACACTGCAAATAATCATGTAGCGCCTCTGCGACAATCATGCCACTATGTAGCGCCATTGCCATTCCATCACCAGCGAGAGGTGCAACCATGCCACTGGCATCACCTACGAACAAAATGTCATCTTCGATAGGTGGTTTTGCTGTAAGTGTGACGCCCCCAATTGTCAACCACTTAGGGTACAATGGTATCGCAGGTGTGATCCACTCTGCAAACTCGCGATTTTGATCACAAATCCAATCGATAAAGTGATCGACCGACTTGCCTCGATCCTCTGTCACGTTCTTAAATATAGCATCGTTAACCAACATACAGACATTCGTCCGATCATCTTCTACTTGTGATATACCACAGTAACCACCGGGAAATGTATGGAGATCAATATGCTCGAATAGTGCTTTTCCTTGGAAATGCTGCTTGATACCAATGTAAGTATTACTGCCTTTGCGCGAGAAATTTCGTTCCAGTTTACGATCTAAATTGCTATGCTTACCATGTGCAACAATAACGCTTTGAGATGTAAATGTGACCTGTCCTTCAGAGGATTGTGCAATCACTGTAAAACCTTCATCAAAACAACCTGTAATATCTGTTGCACGCGTATTTGTGTACACTGTCACACCATATGATTTAGCATGATTCACAAGCCCTTCATCCAGACTGTAGCGACTGATACCAATTGCTGGCTCTGGAAATTTACTGCGCCATTCGATGTTTTGAGTTCCAGTAATTCTGACGGTGTTAATTTTTGTCGGATACAAACCGTAGAGGTTGTCTAAAAAATCCAATTTGCTAAAGAGTTTCACACTTTCTGGCGATAGAAACTCACCACAAACCTTTGCTCTTGGATATGAATCAGCTTCAATTAATGCAACATGATGGTCATGTTTTGCTAGTTCGATTGCGGCACTGCAACCCGCTAGACCGCCGCCTATGATGATTGCATCAAACATCAGATTGCTCTGCGACGAGTGTCATTTGCCACGGGTAGTTTTGATATACATTGACATTCTTGATGCCAGCATTCCTTGCTAATTCCAATAGCTCAGCAGGTGTATAGGCACGGCGGATTGATAATAACCCATCATGCTTTGTCAAATAGTGGCGGGCAAATATAGGTTGAATTAAGCGAAAGCCAAATAGCGATAGGCTACTACGTGTCAGATCACTCATGATAATAGTAGATTTAACAGATCGATAGAGATTAGCCAATAACGCCGTGAGTGTATCTGGATCGAAATGGTGTAGAAACAAGGTGGATATAAAATAATCTACTGTTTGATCTGGCAAAGGTAATCGTCCTGCATCCGCTTGAACAAAGTCAACATTTGATTGATTGGGGATCGTATACCTTGCAATGTCTAAGTGACGAGAAGAAATATCAACCAACAATAACCGGATGTCTTGATGATTTTTCACAGACCAGTCTGCTACTTCCTGCCCTAATCTTCCAGACCCTGTACCTAACTCAGCGACGATTATCTCGCCAGTTGAACTCTTGATTAGACGCGAGTATAGCTGTTTTGTTACAGCCCGAACCCCACCGAGTAGTTTGTTGGTATACCACATCTCATCGAGATTCTGGCGAACATCATCCATCGTGCCAATACCTTGATCAAGCAATTCGATTTCTTCTAAGCGTGCCGGAACCATGAAATGTGCGTCACCTACTGATACTTTTGGTTGCGGATTCTTCAAGTGCTATTGCTCCTCACCGACCAAGATTATAAAAATTGCTCACTTAAGATATTTGTACTGTATCGGCAGTTTATAAATGGTATAAAAGTAATCTCTGAGCATCCCATGACAGATACTATAAAAACCCTATGAGAAGGACAAATCCGACTAACTCAAAACTAATCGTGCTCATCAGTAAAACAATTGTATAGAATGCCAAACTATTCCATTTTTGTGGGCTTTTCCAATTACCACGCCATACTTTCCACAACAAGACCAATGCAAGTGGCAGGGGCAATATTAAGAGAAGGGCAACTTCTGTGGGAAATCCCATCAGAACAATCACAGGTAAAATCAAATATGCCATCATGATTGATCCACTGTAGAGTAACATCGCTTTTTGAGGGCCCAAACGAACAACCAGTGTATTTTTGCCAACTCGGCGATCTCCTGCTTCATCTGGAAATTCAATCGAGATTAGCATCGCAAATTGCAATATGCATAATGGAATGACAGCTAGCAGAATGAGGGTATCAATTGTATGTGTTTGCAGTACATAAGCGGTTAGAGGTGTTAATGCAGTCACTGTGATAGTTGCGGATAGTTCACCAAAGCCTCTGGAATGTAATTGAAGCGGTGGTGCACTGTAAAACCAAGATAATAGCAATGCACTTAATGTGATGAACAAGATATGGGGAGAAATAAGCACAGCTAAAATCAAATTGCCACATAAGGCGACAGCTCCAAAAAATAAAGCGATGTGCAAAGCAACTTGGGGTGGTAGAGATCCTTCTACAAGTACACGGCTCCCGCCTGACCAATTTGTAGGTGTAAGATTGGCGGTATCTGCATCAAGATCATAATACTCGTTCGAATAGTGAGTCATGATTTGAGTAGATGTGATAACAAGTTGCCCTAGTAAAAATATAGATAAATCTAGTGATGCACCGGAATAGATTGCAATTGCCACGCCAAGACAATTGAGAAGCACCCCGCTACTGAGGAAATGAAGTCTGCCTAATTTGATGATCGTAAATAATCTGAACCATACAGGATTGATGTTGATAGAAGTCCTCATCTAGCTTGTTGATCGTGATAAAATCTTAATTTCAGGATCGAAGTGAATACGATGTAAACATGCTATGGTTTTGCAATTACACCAATCCAGTCTGATTCATTGGTGTAGGATTTTCCGGTCAAATCCGAGAATAACTCATGTTGATTATACTCTTTCTCTATCAAGAGTGCGGTGAGTGTTTCGTATGTGTAATCTTGATACCAATTGCGATACAGGGTCTGTTGACCATCACTTTCAACAACAGTGTATTGTTGCATCGTAATGTCATCTGGGTAAACGAACCCTTGCTCCAAAACCAAATGTTGTGATGGTTTCCAGAATCCTCCATTTGGTTCAACTGACCAATGGATATAATTTTCAAGATATGCATGGACTTGCGGCGTTGTTACATCAAATATGAACGCACCCCTAGGTTTTAACCACCGCTTGATATTAGCTAGTAGATGATCCCGTTCTACCGGTGATAATACGCATAAATCCCCATAAATCATCATAATTACGTCAAAACTATTATCTGATAACGTCAGTTCTGTGTAATTCTGACAAACATACTGTGAATGATGATCATGGTTACGGGCATAATCAATCGAGTTTTGTGAATAATCGACACCGGTGACTTGTACGCCTCGCTCTGCGAAGCGTCTCGTATATAAGCCTGGGCCACAACCAAGGTCAAGCAAGTCATGTTCTGATGTTAGGTTAAGTTTCCTTGTTATCCACTGAACAGTATCTGAAATTGTATCTGGTCTACGACTCGCAATGTCATGCGACTCGGCTAGATGAAATTCTAGCATTTGTTGAGCAATATACGGGTCGTTCCACATCGGCGCACCTCGTTCAAATAATGGAGGTGGTTTTTGTGATTGTCCTATTTTCTGTAGGTCGATTGTCATAAATTCATCAATCTATACATATTTTGAGCTTTAATGACATACTATCATCTTTAATGACTATTCGTAAATAATCGGCTGTACTAAAAATGTATCCGTGTAAGGATTTTGCGCTATAATCGTGAACAATTGCAATTAGGGAAAAAAGAATTGAAAGGTAACCGCATGAGTGAACGCACCCCCGTTCTGGAAGTTCGGGGCATTACTAAGCGTTTTCCCGGTGTATTGGCAAACGACAACGTCAATTTGACCCTTTATAAGGGGAGTGTCTTGGGTTTGCTCGGTGAAAATGGCGCTGGTAAAAGCACATTGATGAACTTAATTTATGGCTTGTATAAACCGGACGAAGGCGAAATTCTTGTTAATGGTCGCTCGGTAGAAATTACAGGTTCGAAGGATGCAATCAACCTTGGTATCGGGATGGTCCATCAACACTTCCAATTAGTTGACGTGCTGACAGTCACAGAAAATGTGATGCTCGGAAATGAGAGTGTATCAGGACCGTTCTTAAGGCGAGACGTTGCGCGAAAACGAATCATCGAATTGTCAAGAGAATATGGGCTGGATGTTAACCCCGATTCACTTGTTGCTGATTTACCTGTGGGTATCCAACAGCGTGTTGAGATTATCAAAGCACTCTATCGCGATGCTGATATTTTGATTCTTGATGAGCCAACAGCTGTTTTGACACCTCAAGAAACACAGGGGTTATTCAAGATTATGTACACACTGTTAGATAAAGGCGTGAGCATTATTTTCATCAGCCATAAACTTAAAGAAGTAATTGAAATCTGTGATGATGTAGCCGTGTTACGGCGTGGTAAAGTCGCTGGACATGCTGATCCGAAACAATCTACAGAACAATCGCTTGCCTCATTGATGGTCGGACGCGATGTTATCCTTGAAGTCGACAAATCCCCAGCGAATCCCGGTGAAGAAATTTTGGTTGTACAAGATTTACATGTCAATGATGATCGTGGGTTGCCTGCTGTTGAAGATGTTACGTTTGAGGTTCGCCGTGGTGAAATTCTCGGTGTGGCAGGTGTACAAGGTAATGGACAAACTGAACTTGTTGAAGCACTCACAGGGATGCGACAGACAGAACGGGGACAATTTTTCATCAAAGGTGACAACTTAACCAATGCCTCTCCTCGTAAAGTGACTGAAAAAGGGGTGGGGCATGTTCCTGAAGATCGTCAACGTGATGGATTGGTCTCCAGCTTTAGTGTCATGCATAACATGGTGCTGAGCACCTACTACAAAGATAAGTTTTCTAAGAATATTGTGGTTGATGATCGAGCAATTGCTGAGAACGCCAGTGATTTGGTGGAACAGTATGATGTACGCCCTCCAATTATTAATAATGCAGCCGGCGGATTATCTGGTGGTAACCAACAAAAAGTGATTGTTGCCCGTGAGTTTTCGCGTGGTGTTGAATTATTAATTGCATCACAGCCGACACGTGGTTTAGATGTGGGTTCAATTGAATTTATTCATAAACAAATTATCAAAATGCGTGATTCCGGCTCGGGTATTCTGTTGGTCTCATCAGAATTAGATGAGGTTTTGAGTTTGGCAGATCGGGTTGCGGTGATGTTTGAAGGTGAGATTATCGACATTTTGCCGATTGAACAGGCAGATAAAGATACTGTTGGTTTGCGGATGGCAGGTGTCAAAGAGGATAGTCAGGTAGAGGTAGAGCAATGAGTGAAACACAACAAGTAGAACAACAACGTCCACCGGGTATACCGGGTTTCACACGCTTATGGACACGTGTCTCGCCAAGTCTTGTTCCAGTTCTTGCGGTTGTTACAGCATTTTTGGCTGGTATCCCACTCATCACTATTACAGTTAGTGATAATGCGTTTCAGCCCGATCTGGCTGAGGGCTTACGGGTATCGTCAACTGCTTATGTCGCTTTAGTCGAATCGATAACAGGGTTTACTGTCAATGATGTTGCTAGCTCTGATGATTTTGATGCTATCCGGATCTATGCAGCAAGTAACGAGTTAACGACTGATCGCAGTTTGTCGCGACAAGCACGTCCATTTGAGCGAATTGTTGAAGTTGGCGTTGATGAAACGCGTGAATACACGGTTTTCTTTGAGAATTATGATATTGACGAAGAAACAATGATCGAGCTTGCAGAGCGTATTCCGACGATTCGGGAGTTGGGCGAACAACAGTTACGAGATCTACAACCGTTCCTGACAGAGCTTGAGGCTTTGGAACGGTCTACAGTTCGCGACTTAGCTGAGTTGATGGGTCTTAATGAAACACTGACGGATGATGTGGTTGCACAGGCGATTGAACTATATTCTGATTTTGAAGCATTATCAGCTGAAGATCGTGCACGTACTGCCGATGATTTACGAACGATTGACGAGTATGGACAAGTTTCTCTTGTACGAATGGGAGAAGCACTTGACCTATTGGATACGCTCGAGATTGGTTTATTCAGTGATACAGCCAATCAAATTATGGCGATTGCTGCAGCCGATTATGGTGATGTCACCGAAGCAATTGAAACGATTGCAATTCTTGATGAACTCGGCATTACAGATCCCGAAGATCTCGGTTCTCAATTCCGTATTCTCGATGAAATGTACGATGCCGCCTATTTTGATAATCCGAATGTCAATGATGTACTTGATAATGAACTGATAGGACAACTTGAGGAGAATCTAATTATCCGTCGTCCCGGTAATCGTGTGCTTAACGGAACAGATTTAGGCTCAGAATCTTTTGGGATTTTACAAAATGACCAAGAGTTAGAAGTGCTGTTTTTCCGCTTAGGGGATCGGGTATTACTATTCTTCCCTGCTAACTTAGAAAAGACAATTGTCCGTTCGATTCCATTTATCATTGCGGGTCTAGCTGTTGGCTTAGGCTTTAAGGCGGGTCTCTTTAATATTGGTGCTGAAGGGCAGTTATACGCAGGTGCGATTGCTGTCGCGGCTATCGGAGCATTTTCATCGCCTGATATTCCTGCGCTACTTTTGTTACCCTCGGTCATCTTACTGGGTATATTGGGGGGCTTCTTATGGGGGGCGATACCCGGTGCGCTCAAAGCCTATACAGGTGCGCATGAGGTTATTACGACAATTATGTTGAACTTCATTGCGATTTTGCTGGTAGATTGGTTAATTAAATCGGTTGAGCCAGTTATTTTGGGTGATGTGGAATCCAGTGTGCCCAAAACTCCTGAAATTCTCCCAACGGCGATGTTGCCTACATTTGACACGATTAACACACCAATTGCACTGATTATCGTCATCGCAGCGATTTCTACTGTTGCATTTTTGCTCAATTACTTACCTGCAAGACGGGATAATCCGCAGGCGGCATTGCGTAGCGGTATTATCTGGGCTGTTGTGATGGGTGTAGTGCAACTAGTACTCATTCTGATTGCAGTTGGCGATCAGAGTAAATTACACTTTGGCTTCTGGCTAATGATTGCTGCTGTTTGGCTTACGGATTGGTTCCTGATGCGTACGACGCTTGGTTTTGAGTTGCGGACGGTCGGGGCGAATCAAAATGCTGCTAAATATGCAGGCATGAGTGTCCCACGTAATGTGGTGTTGGCGATGGCGCTGAGTGGTGCATTGGCTGGTCTGGCTGGTGCAATCGAAATTAGTGGTGTAGAACATGAAATGCTCCCGCGCTTCTTTGCTGGTGTTGGCTTTGATGCGATTGCTGTGGCGTTGCTAGCGAGAAATAATCCAAAGAATATGGTCTGGGCAGGGTTGCTATGGGGTGGTTTGCTCAGTGGGGCAGGTCTGATGCAGATTCGCGCAAACATTTCGATCGACCTCGTAAAAATTGTACAGGCGTTGATTATTATGTTTGTCGCTGCTGACCAGATTATCCGTTTCTTATGGCGCATTCCAAAACGGACTGCGGAAGAAGAAAATGAACTTGTATTCTCGTCTGGATGGGGAGGTTAATGACAATGACGACGATTGCGAAAAATACAACAGGGTCAGCCCTATCCTTTAAAATTACACGTGTACGGATTATCGGTATTGTATTGATTGTGCTGGGTTTATTTATCTTTGCCCAAGCACAAGATATGGACCGTGACCTGATAACAACACTTACATTCCAATCGACCTCGGCATCTGAAGTACCAACAGTTGCGCCATTGGATATTCCTACAGCCAGCTATCTAAGTATGATCGGTATTCTTTTCATCATCACAGGTGGACTGGTACTACCTGACTTTCCTCAGAAAGGCTTAAAACGTGCTTCATTGGCTTTGCTGGTATTTAGTGGGGTGTTGTTTATCCCAACCGTGATTATCGCGGCGGCAGCAGGCAATGAGACGAATATCACAACGATTATTGCTGAAAGTCTGCGTTTAGCGACACCGCTGGCGATTGGTGCAATGGCGGGGATTTGGTGTGAACGTGCGGGTATCGTCAATATTGCGATTGAAGGGATGATGTTGTTTGCTGCTTGTTTCGGCTTTACAGCATTGTTCTTCTTGCGCCAAGCAGGTGTGCCACTCGAAACAGCGCAGTTCCTCGCTGTGATTATTGGTGTATTTAGCGGTGGCATTATCGCGCTCTTACATGGGTGGTTGTCGATTACATTTCGTACTGATCAGATTGTAAGCGGGACTGTCATCAACATCTTGGCTGTTGGTGTGACCAGTTTTGTTCGCCGTGAATATTTGCTATCGACAGAAGCTGGTGCAGCGAAACTTGGTAATATCTCGATACCGATTTTGAGTGATTTACCTGTGGTTGGGGATGCAATCTTCACAAATCAGCCGATTTTCTTCTTGATGTTTGTGACGTTGATTTTCACCCATGTGGTTTTGTTTTATACACGTTGGGGTCTACGGACACGCGCTGTTGGTGAACATCCACACGCTGCTGATACACTCGGGATTAATGTGAATCGGACGCGTTGGACAAACGTCTTCATTAGTGGGATGATCGCGGGTCTAGCTGGCGCTTGGTTCTCATTAGAGGCTACAGGTAGCTTTAACGATGGGATGACACGTGGTGCTGGCTTTATTGCATTAGCGGCGATGATTTTCGGTAAATGGACGCCGATTGGTGCATTTGGGGCGGCGTTATTGTTCGGGTTCTCCGATTCACTAGGTATTCGCTTACAAATGGTTGGCGTTGGTTTCCCTGTTCAGTTCCTGCAGATGGTGCCTTACGCTGTGACGATTATTGTGTTGGCAGGTTTCATCGGACGCGCATCACCACCAAAGGCGATTGGTGAACCCTATGTCAAAGAATGATATAGTTTAATGTTAAAGACATTATCATACGAGCGGATGGATTATTCGCTCGTATGATAGCTTCGCTTCAAACCTCACTAATTCTATTTTCATCATAAAAGTCTAATGATTTTATCATCCAGTTGGCTTGAAAATTTGCTGGATATAGTTAAAGTATAAGTTGTGAATTAACCTACGATTAAACTTATTCTCAGGAGAGAGAAACGAATGAAAAAATTCATTATTGTTCTCAGCTTTCTTGTCCTTGCTCTAGGTGCAACACCTTTAGCATTTGCACAAGATGGTGTCGAAACATTATGTCTCGTAACTGACCTCGGTCGCGTAAACGACGGTACATTCAACCAGTTCGCTCACGAAGGTGCAGTTGCTGTATCTGACGAATATGACCTTGAATATAATTTTATTGAAACACAAGCAGAAACTGATTATGCAGCCAACATCCAGACTTGTATTGACGAAGGATTTGAAGTTGTTGTTACTGTTGGTTTCTTGATTGCTGATAATACATTTGCTGCTGCAGAAGCTAACCCTGATGTCTTCTTTATCGGTGTTGATCAATTTGTCACCGAAGGTCCAGAAAACTACGTTGGCATTCAGTTCCGTGAAGACGAAGCAGGTTTCCTTGCTGGTGCATTGGCGGCTAAAGTTGCTGCATCTATTGAATCCGATACAGTTGCAGGTGTTTATGGTATCGACATTCCACCAGTAAAGAAATTCCGTAATGGTTTCGAAAATGGTGCACGTTATGTCAACCCGGACATCAACCTACTCGGTGTTTACATTGACGACTTCCTCGCACCTGACCGTGGCGCATCTGCTGCTGAACAGTTTATTGGTGAAGGCGCATCCGTTATCTTCGGTGCTGGTGGCCCAACTGGTTCTGGTGGTATTCTTGCAGCTGCTCAACAAGATATTTTTGTTATCGGCGTTGACCAAGACGAATGGCTCACAAGCTTTGGTGCTGGCGAAACTCCAGGTTCCGAATTCATTATTTCTAGTGCAATCAAACGCGTTGACCAAGGTGTCTTTGACATGGTTGCAGCACTTGCAGAAGAAGACATGGACGCATTCCCAGGTGGTGAAGTGTATCTAATGGATGCAGCACTAAATGGTGTTGGTCTTGCAGACAAGCACGAAGCTGATATTGATGATGCAATCTACGAAGAAGTTGCAGAAATCAATGATCTTCTTGTTGAAGGTGAAATTAGCACAGGTGTTGATCCAGTATCTGGTGACCTCATGGAAGATGACATGATGGATGATATGGGCGACGATATGATGATGGGTAACACCATTGCTGACATCGTTGTTGCATCCGCTGAAGCTGAAGAAGCAGAATTCACTGTTTTATTGGCAGCAGTTGGCGCAGCAGACCCAGCTATCATTGAAGCTCTTGCAGATCCAGAAGCTAGCCTCACAGTCTTTGCTCCAACCGATGCAGCATTTACTGACTTGCTTGAATTGCTCGAAACAGATGCAGAATCATTACTTGCAGACACTGACTTGCTTTCTACTGTTTTGCTTTACCACGTAATTGATGGTGCTGTAATGGCAGAAACAGTTGTCACACTTGATGGCGAAGCTGTTCCAACCCTCTTGGGTGAAGACTTCACAATCACCATCAGCGTAACTGATGATGGCGTTGTCCTCAACGATGCTGTTAATGTTGTTGTCACCGACATCGAAGCTGACAACGGTGTGATTCACGTAATCGACGCTGTATTGCTTCCAGTTGTTGAAGAAGAATAGATCTAATCTATCGTAATTTCGAACAGCCTCATCCATTGGGTGGGGCTGTTTTTGTTTGCGTGTATACTGATTATCTGAGTATAAACAGGAAGACAAGCAGATGCCATTAATTGTAGAGAGCCGCCGTAAGCAACCCAAAACCCTCGCGAAAAAATACCCTGATGCAATTTATCTTGATCTCACATCTAAAGGTGACGAACCGTGGGTAAAGTTTAGTCCATTTTATCCACATGGTCTTATTCCTCTACCGTTTTCTGATGGGCGTACAGCGCAATCGGTTGAAGGTATCTGGCAGGGATTGAAAGTCTTCGAGTCTACAGGGATAGATACAAGCAAGTTCGAGATTACTACGATGAAAGGGCTGAAGCGCACAGTCCGAAAATACGGAATCGTACGCGGGCATTCGAAGGGTATTGATAGTGATGAGTTGTTATCATATTTTGAAGCACGTTTGCAAATTTATCTGCCAAGTTATCGTTGGGTTCTGGAAAATTATCTTCAAGATGAAGTTGACCAACTTCGCCAACTTAGTGAAAACAAGACAGTGCTACTGCTCGATTATGAGACAAATACAGACATCAAAAATTTGAGTAAACCGCTGTCTCACGCTGGCTTGGTCAAACAGTATTGTGAGGATAATTGGTACAAGGATAGCTAATATGACTTGGCTAATCGTAGTGTATACGACATTGCGCGGTATAGGTCAACATGATCTTCGTATTGTCCATCAGTATTGACCGCGCCACCTGTTTTGACCACATCCACAAATGATAAGCCTGTATTCGGCAACAACAGTTTTAAATCAGCAGTGGAATAACAACGCAAGGACTGTGTGACACGGTCGTCAGGTGAATCAGCATGCCACCATGTATCGAGCATACGACACCCAAGTGCATCAAACTCGTAACGGCGACATACATTCCCAAATTGCATTTCCTGCCCCTGTGCGTTTGCCCAATACCACGGTGTATACACATCAAGCAACATGATACCGTTGGGCTTTAACCAGCTTGCACAACGTTTGAGTAATCGGAGTTGATCGTCATCTGTACCAATTCCGAATCCATCCCAATAGGTGATGACATCAAATTGTTGATCGAGTTTGACTTGATAGAAATCAGCATTTAGAACTGTGACTGATTGATTATGTTGTTGAGCAAGTTCGGTGATATGTGTAGATAGAGCATGGATGAGTTCAATTGCAGTCACACGATAACCAGCCTGCGCCGTAGCGACCGCCATCTGCCCGCCACCTGCACCAAGTTCCAGAACTGAGCCACCTGATATACCTGACTTTTGGATAAGCTTGACTTTGTCATGATGATAGTCTTGTACATCAGTACGATAGATGTTAAGCAGATTGTTTTGCTGTTCGTAAAATTGTTTTGCCCAATCCATCAATCGTAGATCCCGAAAGGGGAGGCAAACTCACCTCCCACAAATTTAGCTGTAGTGTGTCAAATGCCTAGCGCATTTCTTGTCCACCAGTGACATTCACGGCTTGTCCGGTCATGTAACTGGATTGATCGCTAGCGAGGAAAACCATCACATTGGCGACATCTTCATAGGTGCAACCCCGTTTCATCGGTACCTGATTTACATAGCGCTCACGCACTTCTTCTTCTGTGATACCCCATTTTTTAGCATATTGACTATAAAGTGAGTTCACCCACAGAGGCGAATCGAGCAAGTTGCCGGGGCAAATGGCATTCGCGCGAACATTAAATTCAGCGAGTTCCAGTGCGATACTCTGGGTCAGACCGATTCCACCAAATTTTGATGCGGCGTAGGCGGAGTTCTTGAAGCTTCCCTTTTTGCCCGACTTAGAGTTAATCTGAATGATTGATCCGCTTTTCTGGGCTTTCATCACGCGGGCAGCATGTTTAGCACAATGGAAATAGCCAACAAGATTGACATCCATAACCAGTTTCCATTTGTCTGATGGGAACTCATCAACGGCTTCGGCGATGAGAATCCCTGCGTTGGATACCATAATATCGAGCTGTCCGAATTCTTTAACAGTATGATCAACGAGATCAGAGACCTGTTGGTCGTCGGTTACATCCACTTTCATGGCAAAACTGCGACGATCTGTATTTGCTTCGATTGCCTTTGCGGTTTCTTGCGCGGCTTCTCCGTTGAGATCAACAACAACAACATGGCTTCCTTCTTCGGCTAACCGCATACATAGCGCCTGACCTAATCCACCACCGCCACCAGTTACAATTGCAATTTTGTCTTGGAGATTTTGACTCATAATCATCCTATCCTTAGGGTAGCATCAATTTAAGAAATTCTTCTTCGGCTTCAACAGTCCATTCGCGTCCCTCATGCAATTTGTCATAGACTGTTGGCAACACATCTTTTAGATCGGGAAGGGCTGTCAAGGGCATGTCTTTAATGTGCGGGAAGATGACCACTTTGCCGGGGAAGGTTGTGTCATAAACAGCTTTCAGACCATCATATACTGCACTCAATGACCCGACTGCCGCTACTGCGCGATTCGGTGAGAGTTCACCGGATTCCGCTTGGCTGAGCATCAGTCGTAAATCATCAATGGTTGATGCCGAATGTCCGATATGGCGGATGTTGTTGAGATAGAAGTCTTCGATATTCACAGCAACTTTTGTACCACGAGCTACACCAGCAAAGACATTCATCACGCCTTTTGGTGCAAGGTAAGTCGCTGCATCAGCAATCACAGGGGGCACGGGTGCCATGACAATGATGTCGTCAAATGGTTGCTCTTTGAACGGTGCCATGCCTTCAGCATATGTTTCTTTTTCTATCGGGTTTAAGCAAATGAATTCAATACCTTTAGCTTCGGCTTCGGCTGCGAAACTTTCCTTTAAATCATTAAGTCGCACATCGCTGATGTCTGTGCAAACGATGGTCTTCGGCCCGTTCGCGACTTGAATAGCACGTTGGACGTGCATGCGTCCCATTGGTCCACCGGCACCGACAAACCACACGCGTCCTTCTGGATGGAGTGTCGACCGCACAGGCACATCACTGTAAGCACGGGCAATATCGGGGTCACTTCCGCCGACATACACCCAACGATTATAGTGGACACGCCCCATATCAATCTCAACCTTGCGCGATGGCGCTTCCTCAGCGATCACTGCAGCGATGCCAAAGTCTGCTAAGAATACGCTGACTGTCTCAATCATGTCAGGGTCAGCACCAAGGATGACGATGTCATCTACTTTATCTACAGTCGGTTGCGTTGGATCATCGACCTCAATCACTTCGATATCCAATGCACTTGCTTGCTCAATCAACCATGCTTTGAATTGTTCTGGTACATTGGTCAACATCAACTTTTCTGGATGTGACTCTTCGTCAAAACCCGCGCCAATGGTGTAATCTTGAGTGCCAGATTCTGTTCCGACAATCCATGTTGTTCCGCCCGATTTGAGGCTGGTACGATATTCTAGTTGATATGCGGCAATGACACATGCCCACGGTTCGGTGAGTGCGCTTTCCGCATACCCTGTGGTTTCCTGTACGGGAATCAAATAGTTACCATGGTCACCGTTGAGGATACGTTGGTCGATCTTGCCATATTTGGATAGACCACCTTGAATTTCGTAGCCATAAGCATAACCAACACCATCAACCCAAATATCTGCCTGAATGATATAGCGATCACCGACATTGTATTCTTCACGAAGGTTATCCCCTACACCCACAACTGTCATGCTAACCTCATGACCTAGCACAATGGGATCAGCTTTCATATCCCGATAGATACGCGGGTGATTTTCACCGAGATTCAGCACTTTAATATCAGAAAAACACAAACCACAGGCATCATGACGTACGAGTAACTCATCGGCACCAATGTCTGGCATATCAACATCAATGAGTTTTTCATCTAAACCGAGATTCTCAAACCCCGAACCATATAGGGGCCAGACCTTATTGTGATCGGGCACTGCGTCTTCCGCGGACTTGAATTGTACTAATTTGTCAGCCATATTTGAGCGTCCTGTCTAACTATCCTTATCCATAATATACACAAACTCCCACTTCAAAATAACACGACACCTGCCGTGCCTGCTATTTCCCCAACATATCGAGAATGGCATTTGGTTCCATCTCAGAAGTAATCGACTTGAGTTTTTCTTCGCTCGGAGTCACTGTATAGCCAATCTTTGTAAAGAAAGCATTACGTTCCTTACGGGTTGGTAGCGACGATTTTGCCCAATCACTCTGGAAACCCATCGATAGAGTACGTTGTAAGACGGTGTGCCCATAAATGAAATGAGCACCGTCCAGAAAGGCTTGGCGTACGGGCTTTAGTTCGGGTGCGTCGAAGTCATCAATATGCTTCTGTCCGAAGCTATTCATCTCTGTTCCGATGTTAAGCGGCAAATCGAGTTCCCCCGCAATTTTCACAACATCATACAGATTTTGTACTTTGACTTTTTTCAACTCGGGATCAGCGATGTCCCAATTTCGATTAGGAACAATATTAAATGCCACTGCGCCCTGATTAATCATCAACTCTAGCACGTCGCCAATAGCTTGTTCGCCTTCCGAGAGTCCGTCTAACCATGCTACACAGGGGAGTGCACCACAGGCAATACTCAGCGCGTTAAGTGACTCGGTTTGCGGGAAAGTATCAGGTCCCGGTTGAACATAGCCGACTCCGCCACGTTTCATCAATTTAGCACGTACCAAATTTTGTAGACCTGCACTGTCTGGTAGTAGTGGGCTAACATCCTCACTACCGACACCGAGTTTGCCCACCCAGAATGTCGCCAAATCGCCATCTATGTGTTGTGCTTTGGTGACATACGCTAACGCAATATGACGTTCTGTTGGTGTACCACCCGGTGCGAGTGGCATCACATCTTCGTCATAGTCAAGGGTTAAGGGCGACAAATGCGGATTAATACGCTCAATCAAGCCTTGATTGCGGCGTGTCGCCCGATCACGCAAGTCAACAAGAATACTCTGAGCAGATTCAGGAACATCGCTTGATGTAAAGCCAATCCCCATATGATAGAGAACACCTGGTTCTCCCGGCGAATTAATTTCTTTGGTCGCAAGTTCCGGTACGAATACACGCGTTTCGATACCGGCACTACCGCGCACCCCCAGCATATCGCAAGCGTTGAGGAATTCCTCCACCCCATCTAATACATCAAAATCGACGATACCTAACAACTTGTATCCACGTCGTTTTGCCAGCCAAACCAATGCCGATGGTGAATATCCATAGGCATTAAACGAGAAGAACGTATGGCAATGCATATTGGCGACGGTGGTTTCTGGTTCTAGGTCGACTATGCCTTGTTCTGCGGCAGTCTTGAGTTCGGCGAGTGCTTCGGCACGTACATCAGGGGAAAAATCGTTGAGCATAGTTTCCAGTTCGGCGATGCGTTTATCACCATTAGGTAAAGTCATGTAGTCTAACCCTCACTATATCAACTTGATTTAATAAATATTTTTTCAATATGAAAGTAAACGAAAGTAAATAAAATTTCATTTAGTTGCATTTGATTTACATTTATCTTTATTTTAATTCGAATTGTCAATTCTTGCTATAGGTTCTTGTGAGGGAGCGGACATACAAACGTACATCCGCCCATGATCTTTATATCTTAAAGGGAAGCGTCGCTATATTGATTGTCTACAATGCGCATGATGCCGAGTGGGTTAGCATCTTTGAGTGCGTCGGGTAACAGCGTTTGTGGCATACTCTGGAAGGCAATCGGACGCATAAAGCGATACAGTGCGGTCATACCGACTGAAGTTGTTCCGGGGGCTGTTGTTGCTGGATAGGGGCCGCCATGTTGCATCGAATAGACGACAGCAACACCTGTTGGATACCCGTTCCAGATAACACGACCAGATTTTTCACGCATCAACACTAATACATCTTGAAGACTATCGACTTCATCTTCTTCAGCTTGAATTGTTGTTGTTAGATTGCCTTCAACAACTTCGAGTGTTTTCTTGATGTCATCCATATCTTCACAGAGTACAAATAACGTGACAGGACCGAAATGTTCAATCTGTAGTTCTTCATCGGCACGAACCTCGGCAGCGGTCGTCTCCATGACTGTGTTACGATAGCAGAAGAAATCGCTATCATCGACAGCTTCACCACCTGTCAAAATGCTGATGCTATTTTTGGTTTTTGTCGCATTGACGGCTTTCTCTAAGCCACTTTCAATTGCGCCGTTTAAGAGGACGCCTTCAGGTTTATCTGTCATCTGCGCTGTGACAGATTCAATAAACGCTTGGGTTGCATCAGTATTTTCCATCAAGATTAAACCGGGGTTGGTACAAAATTGCCCTGTGCCCAAGGTGACAGAATTGACGAGACCTTCTGCAATGTCAGCACTACGGCTTGTGAGTGCCTTTTGTGTGATTACAACTGGATTAATACTGCCCATCTCGGCAAATACAGGAATAGGTTTTGGACGTTGAGCCGCTGTATTGTAGATAGCCCGTCCACCGCGTAAAGATCCGGTGAAACCTACAGCTTCAATGCCTTCGTGCTCAACTAGATTTTGTCCAACTTCAATTGTACTGCCCTGAATCATGGAGAACATGCCCGCAGGGAAATCTTGTGCTTTGACTGCTTCTGTGAGTGCATGCGCGAACAGTTCGCTGGTTGCTGGATGCCCCGGATGTCCTTTAACCACGACTGGACAACCTGCTGCAAACGCTGATGCCGTATCGCCACCGGCAACTGCAAATGCGAATGGGAAGTTACTTGCGGAAAATACAGCAATAGGTCCAATTGGAAATTGCATCTGACGAATATTAGGTTCAGTATCAATAATTGCGCGTACATATGACCCGTCACGCAACAAATTACCAAAGGCGCGCAATTGCCCTGTGGTACGTCCACGCTCTCCTGTTAGGCGGGGTAGACCAAGCCCAGTTTCCATATCGGCCGTTTCGAGTAGCTCATCGCCGAGTGCCTCAATTTGAGTGGCAACCTCATCTAGGAAATCGGCTAATTTACTAGCGGGATAGGTACGGACCTCTTTAAACGCGTCTACCGCTGCTTCAACTGCGAGGTTAATTTCATCGGATGTCGCATTATAAAACTGAATGTCACCCTCAGCTTTAGTACGTGGGTTTACACTGGTAAATGTCTCATTTCCATTACCAGAGATTGTGCCTGCAATATAATTTTTACCTGTAAGTTGCATAAATAACCCTCTTTTAATTTTGTGAAATACGTAAATCAAGTCCATCAACTATATCAAAAATTGCAGTCATATCATACTCATGGAAATCAACTGTAGGGCGACGAACATAGGCGGAGTCGATGTATCCAGCGCGTTTCATCAATTGTTTGCGGACATGTAATGAATATTCGTGTCCATGACCCGATACAGCTTTGACGAGTTTGTCGGCGTTTTGCAGGATTTCTTGTGCTTCTTTTTGTCCACCTGTTGACCATTCTTTCCATGCATCGATAAAGACTTCATTAAATCCGACACCTGGGATTAAACCCGCCGCACCATTTTCTAATTCTTTAATGACTGTGATGCCACCGCCACCACCAAACATTTTACGGCTATCATCGAGTAGTGGGGCAAGTTGCTTCATCTTATCAGGTGCACCGGGTCCTTCAATTTTGAAATATTGGACATTTGCGGATTTATCAGCAATCTCTGCTAATGCCTCGGCAGGGAGTTCACAATGACTGTATTGTGGGATATGTGGCGACTGTTGCACAATGATAGGTACATCAACTGCATTACCTAGTGTGATATAGTGGTCAACAAACGACTGTACCCCGTTATCCATTGTTGCAGGCGGAAGTGTCATAAGTGCCGCAGGTTTATATGGTGCATATTCTTTAGCTTGTCGGATAGCAGCTTCGGTACTCCCTGATGCAATGCCAACAATCAATGGCACATGACCTGATACCTCATGTGCGACAATTTTGACTGCATCAAGCCGCTCACTATCGGTCAACTTATAAGCTTCGCTAGCAAATCCGTTAATGCCTAACGCATGGACACCACCGTCCAATTCGAATCGGACGATGTCGCGTAACCCGTCAGCATCAATATCGCCATTGTCATTAAATGGTATAAAAACGATGGGTGCAATTCCCTGTATCATAATGTCTTCCCCAAGATAAGTTTTATAAAACATGTCCATTTCCTATTTTGATACCGTTTTATAGTATCACTGGACAGTACATGATATATCATATATGATTTGTGGTAGACTTTCAATTTACTTATTAAAATAGATTTTGAGGTGTCGGCTTATGCGTGTATATATCACTGGTGGTACGGGTTTAGTCGGGAGTAATGTCATCCGACTCATGCGCCTACGTGACGATATAGAGATTATTGCCTCGCAATACGGTCCTGAACCCGAATGGGACTATGATTATCAACTTGATCCGCTTGATCTGTCAGATACAGAAGCTTGTCGTAATACGATCATCACACATAAACCAGATGTTGTGATCCATTGCGCAGCGATACTTGATCAGGTCTTTATGTATGAAAAACGTGAAATTTCATGGAAGATGACTGTCGACAGTAATCTTGCATTTGCACACGCCTGTGCCGAAGTGGGTGCGCGCTATGTGTTTGTCTCCTCGGATTGGGTGTTTGATGGACAAGAACCACTTGTTACAGAAGACTCGCCACCGCATCCTGTGAATTTCTACGGTATCATGAAAACGGTATCCGAGCGCGATATTATGGGGGTGCCTAATTTAAGCTATGGTATTGGGCGGTTAGCGGGTGTTTACGGATTGAATTATAGTAATCCGAGCTTACTGCGCAAGGATAATGGGATGGGATTTGATTTCATTAACTATGTGATTGACCAACTATCTAATAACCGCGTTGCTGAAATTTGGACAGGACCTAAAGTAAACGAAGTTGCACATGGGACACTCGCATCTGACGGTGCAGATATGCTGTTACGCGTTGCAAACTATGACGGTAATGGAATTTTTCATTGTTGGGGGAGTGAAGCCATTAGCCGACTACAACTGGCTCATCATCTAGCCGACTTGTTTGATGTCAATCATGCGCTTATTGCCCCTGTACCGACTGACCCCAAAGTTCTCGATGCACATCGCCATGTCAGTATTCCGTTTCGGATTGTCACCAGTATAGAAAAAACAGCAAAACGCCTCGGACGGCAAGCATTGGGTGTACAAGACGCACTACACGACTTCAAAAAGCAGTGGGATGCGTTCTACGCGCCAACAAGATAGGCTGAACATATGTGGCTTCAATTCGTTCGACAACTTGATTCCAACTGTAAGACACATGCACCATTGTCTGAGGAGTGGATAGACAAGGGACTTGCTGAGCTTAATGTTAAACTCAGCGAGAGCTTGAAATCATTTCTATTGGAAACAGACGGGCTCTACGACTATAAGCAGTTCTTGTGGATCGTCTGGAATGTCCGTGATTTAGCTGCTTACAACTTAGCAATGCGCAATGACGAGACATTCGCAGCAAGGGGATATACATTCGATGATGTATTCTTCTTCTCGAATGCTGGAGTTGGCGGTATCTTATTTGGCTTTCCGATTGTAGATGGCTTGATAGAAGAGAAGATTATCGCATTCTATCCTGCAAACGGTGAGCGCGTCGATAAAGCTGAAAACCTTGAAGCATATTTGTTGGGATGGTTTCAAGGTAGTCTCAAGGTTTAACTGAGTACAAAACAAAACACTGTGATCATAAAACACGAGAAAATTCCAAGCACATTTTATTATGCTTTGTATCTTTGAAATCATATTATTAGGAGAATTCTATTATGAAAGCACTCACATTAAATGCCGAATGGGCACCAAAACCTGAATACCAAATGTCAGATCGTGAACGCGAAACCCGTAAAATTCGAAATGGCTTCATGGTGTGGAAGAACCCATCCCTTGATTTAGGCGAAGTTCCTGACCCGACTCCCGAACCCGATGAAGTCATTCTTGAAATTAAAGCTGTCGGAATATGTGGTTCGGATATGCACATGTATGAAGCCGCTGATGATGGCTACATGTTGTATCCAGGATATGTGACTGCGCCTAATATCCTCGGGCATGAATTTGCAGGTAAAGTCGTCGAAGTCGGCTCTAAAGTGACTGAATTACAAGTTGGTGATCTAGTCGCAGTTGAAGAAATCCAATGGTGTGGGGTGTGTACAGCTTGTCGACGGGGATTTGTAAACCATTGCCAAAATATGGAAGAACTTGGTTTTACGACACCCGGTGCAATGGCGCAATATACACCTGTTCGAGCAAAATACTGCTGGAAACTTGATGAAATTGCCGAACAATTTGGTGAAGAAGAGGCACTCGTTATGGGTGCAATGGTCGAACCGACAGGTGTGTCATATCAGGGGATGTTCAACCGCTTGCATAATTGGCAACCGGGCAATAATGTAGTGATCTTTGGTGCAGGTCCTATCGGTCTAGCCGCCGAGGCACTGGCCATTGCTGCTGGTGCAGGTAAGGTGATCATGTTTGACCCATCTGCAAGTCGTCGTAGAGTTGCAGATGACATGGGGGCATCAGCCTCACTCAGCCCGATTGATATTGATCTTGATGAAGCTATCCTCGAATTAACACTGGGGCGTGGTGTAGATTATGTGATCGAATGTGCGGGTGTCGCTGATAAGACCATAGAACCGCTCAACAGATGTTTGGCTGTGAATGCTTCAATCATTGATATTGGTATGGGTGGCAAACGGCCGACATTACCAACCGTGACCTATAAACAACAGGGTGTTCAATTGGCAGGATCACTAGGGCATTCAGGTAGTGGAACATTCCAGAATGTCATTCGCTTGATGGCAGCAGGGCGGATTGATATGCGCAAGATGGTCAGTGCACGTATGCCGTTAGATGATGCGCTGTCAGCATTTAAACGGCTTGAAAGTCGTGAAGACGCGAAGATTATTTTACAACCTAATTAAGGTATAATCGCATTGTGGAGGCAGTCTGTTGCTGCCTCTCTAACTGCAAATTATATGGATACAAATTAATGGGTGACTTTTTTTTAATTGGCGGTGGATTGATCTTTTTAGTATTGGCGGGACTGTGCATGATGCGTCGTGATCTTGTATGGCGATTGTATTCACTTGAACCCCGTTGGCGCGAGGAAAACCCCGAACGCACTGACGCATGGGATCGTCGCACACAAAAATCTGCGATGTACTATGCAATTGTTGGACTCATTTTTATTGCTTTTGGGCTTGTGATATAAATGGACATTGAATTACGCCCTGTAGGTGTAGATGACGCGAGGTCATTAGCCGAAATTCTCAAGCGGAGTAATGAAGTGTTTCGTGGCAGTGTCCCCGACGCTGTATTAGACTATCCTCTTGAAGAGAGTGAAACGAACTGGCTTAAGCGTTTGAGACAAGGATTTGATGACCGTGATTTCATACTCCTAGCTGTTGATCAAGACAACAATGAGGTGGTTGGCCACTGTTGGGGGTGCCCTGCAGATGCGGATTCATCGTATGCGGGTGAACTAAAACAAATTGGGATTGTCCCAGAATATCAGAGGCAAGGTATTGGTCGTTTGATGTTACAGACTGTGGCTAAAAAGTTAGCCCAGCAAGCGATGGCTAGCATGTGTGTCCATGTTTTAGCTATAAATCCAAATCGCAAATTTTACGAACATCTTGGTGCGAGATATGTCTCTCAATATATGTTTGATTGGGATGGCTTTAAAACACTCTCTTACATTTATGGTTGGGATGATACAAGCCACTTAATTGCAGCATCAAATAAGGGAATTAAAAAATGAGTGGGACTCCCAGTAACGTGTGAGTCCCACTAAAGAAGTGTCAGCAAACTAGCTACATAGTTCATCCATAATATGGGTGAATGTGCCTGTTATTGTGGTTGTATTTGTTGTCTCAGGATCTAGATCGTTCAATTGGCTTAGAGTAATGGTATACGAGCCACTGAAGGCTTCACCCGGGGCCGTTGCAATAGTATCTAGTGTGAGTGTATAAGTGATGGTGTTTGTATAATCTTCACCCTCGTCAAATGGTTGGGCATAAGCAGACATGCTAGCAGGTGGAATATCGAAGTTTTCACGATCATAGATATATTCACCAACTTCAGGTGCATTAAATGTAAATGATACATCACCAACAACTTCGTTATCACGACTGTTGAACAGATTGGTGTAGCTGATGCGTGTAGTCGTATCTGAGCAGAGATCAACGCCAAATGCACTTACCATTGACCCTTCGACAGCGCCTGAGACAAATGCTGTGAAGTCGTCAGATAGCTCGATTGTAATCGGATCTAGTTCTGGTAAATCGCCTGTGGTGACGTCTGCATTACCAATAAATTGCACCATATCATCAACAAAATCTAAAACAACCGTGTCATCATCACCATATGCGAAGGCGGTGACAATCAGCTCAGAATCTCCAAAACCACGGCGGAAGGACGGCAGTCCTGATCGTTCGTTACGATATTCATATACAGTAACGCCGTTAATATCGTGAGTGGTTTCGAAATCGGGTAGTGCGCGTGCTTGTTCGTCATAACTTACAGGAGAATCTGCTAACTGTGTCAATGATAGGAAAGTATAAACTTCTGGGCGAACAATTGATTGTTCACTGATTGACCAGCCATCCGGTGCGTTGGTGGACAGTGATGCTGTACCCGATTCTCCTACATTGTTAGCTCTGGAATAGTCAATATCGACAGTCAATACTTCTGAGCCTGCTACACTTTGTGATGCTGTATTTTCAGTTGTATCAGAGTCTGTTTCCGCATTTTCTTCATTAGATGCTGCTGGCTCAGACTCTGTTTCGGTGTCTTCTTCACTAGACTCTTCTGATTCAACAGTGTCAGCATCCGCATCAGAAGAGTCATCAGACTGGACTTCACTACCTACGGTTGGGGCGAGGGTTGGAAGCGCCTCTTCTTCACCGCCACATGCGACCAATAAAATCGCTAACATAGCTAGCGTAAGTGTGTTGATAATCAAGTTGTTCTTCATGTTGTTTCCTTTGGGATAATGTTAATATCAACACACATTATTCTAGCATGACTGCGAAAGTTTACATGGCCTCTATAGTGTTATTCAGATACCTCTGCAAAATTATGATATAAGCGAATACCAGCTTGTAACGCTGTGAAGAATGATTCGGTATCAAGATATTCGTTAGGCGAATGAATACCACCACCTGTTCCATAACCAAAAGCTGTAATGGGTAGACCGATGATACGGTTGAAAACGCCTAAAATTGGAATTGAACCACCAGTACGTTTCAAGCTTGCACGTTTGCCAAGTGTACTTTCGATAGCCGATTGAACTGCTTCCAAATAAGGTCCTGCTGTGACAAGTTGGAAGTACCATTGTTCTTCACCGATTGTACATTCCACAGCAACAGCTTCGGTCGCAAATCCTTCAACATAATTCTTCAGAATTTGCGATACAACGGTTGGATCTTGGTCAGGGGCAAGACGCATGGTGATTTTAAAACCTGCTTCTGCAGGAAGCACAGTTTTACTACCTGCACCTTGGTAGCCACCCCACATACCATTGACATCGAGTGTTGGATAGACTGTAGCACGCTCTGAGACTGGTGCGATTTTTTCGCCCCAGAAGGCTTTTACACCAGACCGTTCCATTTTTTCGTCTGCATCAAATCCAGCCTTAATACGTTCCTTTTCTGCATCGTCAACTTCAACAACAGTGTCATAGTATCCCGGGAGTTGAATTCGCCCATCATCATCATGGAATGAACCGATGATTTTACCTGCGATATGTAGTGGATTTTGTACGATGCCACCATACTCACCTGAATGTAAGTCAGCGGTTGGACCTGTGACTTTCACTTCTGCACTGACAATACCACGTCCAGCATAATAGATGGCTGGATTTTCAGGATCGAGTTCACCATCACAATTGAGCATGACATCTGCGGTAAGCATATCTTTATGCGATTCGACAAAATTTAAGATGCTAGGTGAACCGGATTCTTCTTCACCTTCAAACATGATTTTGACGTTGACAGGGAGTTCACCTGTTGTTTTTAGCATCGCCTCAAAGACTTTTAAGTTGCCCCAGACACCGGCTTTATTATCGCTAGCACCGCGTGCGTACATTTTGCCATCACGAATTTCTGCCTCGAATGGTTGTGATTCCCACAATGGCAATGGATCAACAGGTTGCACATCATAGTGATCATAGACTAATACTGTCGGTTTATCATCGCCTGCATGAAGCCAATCTGCATAGACAACAGGATGTCCACCTGTTTCGAGCAGTTGTGCATTATCAAAGCCAATGTCTTTAAATTGCTGAACAACCCATTCAGCACAGGCACGCGTATCCGCATCATAAGCAGGGTCACCACCGATTGATGGGAAAGCTAAGAGCTCTTTATAGTCCTCTAAAATCTTATTATTTGTTTCTTCAATATAATCAATTGCATTTTGTATTTTTTCGCTCATTGAGTAGCCCTTACGTTAAAAAGTGAATTAAAACGATAATAACCTATAGAGCATAAATCCGACAATATTTGTTTTGTTGCTTGACAATGTAAAAGCGCTGTGTATTTATGGAGGGAGTTCAATAAAAGAGGAGTTCATTATGATTGACAGTGGGTCGTTAGTTGTATTTGTTTTGGCATCATTGGCGCTATTGTTAGCACCTGGTCCGGCTGTATTATATGTCGTTGCTCGTAGTGTTGATCAAGGGCGAATGGCGGGTATTGTCTCTGTATTAGGGATTAGTCTTGGTGGATGGGTGCATGTAGTGGCGGCTGCTATTGGTCTATCTGCTTTGCTCGTGTCATCTGCATTAGCATTTACCGTTGTGAAATACCTAGGCGCGGCGTATCTTATTTATCTGGGTATCACAACATTACTTGCTCCAACCAAACCTGTTGGTGACACTGAAATTGTCAAGATGTCGCATGCAAAAATTTTCCGTCAGGGCATGATTGTCAATATCCTCAACCCCAAAACTGCACTTTTCTTCTTCACATTTATTCCACAATTTGTTGATCCGTCGAGAGGATCCATTGCATTACAGATTGTTTTTCTTGGATCAATATTCTTGATTATGGCAGTGATAACAGATAGTGTGTATGCTCTTGTTGCAGGGACGCTTGGCGAGTGGTTGAAAACAAATCAACAATTCTTGAAAATTCAGAAGTATCTATCGGGAACGATTTATATCTTGCTTGGGGTTACCACTGCATTATCTGGCAACAGTAGTGAATCATAGTTTGCCTGCCTGAACAGAGAAGCTTGCGACTTCGGCTTGTTGTATTTGATGGGATCAAAAACATATGTGGTTTGGAGGAGCATGATATACCATGCTCCTACGAATTTTCTTTGAGGCTAACAAATTAGCTTATGGATTACGTACCTGTGTGATTTTACCGCTAACGTCGACATTACCATTAGCATCACCGAGTAGACCCCAATCGCCTTGGTTAATGAGGCGTACCCAGAAATCACCACGTTTCTTTAGACCATAGAAGCCTTGTTCACGAGCTTGCTTATCGTGGGATTCTTTACGAAGTTCGGCAACACGTTGAATCAGTTGTTCTTCAGTAATACCGTTCTGGCCGGGTTTCGATTGTGGTGCTACACCGAGTTGTTTTTCTGCAAGGCGAACAAACCCGTGGCCTGTACCAAAATTAACACCCATATCAAAGAGAAGTGCAATGCCTAATGGGGATGTCAGGCCGCGTGGCTCAATATAGCCTTTCCAGACTTTGTCCCAATATTTTTCGTCAGCGACAGAATGTTGAGCATCTTTCATGACTTGTTCGTCTGCTGCTGCAATCAGCAAGTTCTTGAGATTTTCATCGTTACGTAAGCCTTGATCTTTTGCTTCGATGCGCGGTAAATATCCACGTAGTTGGTTGGCAACATCAGTCTGTGAGTTTTGTAGATAGCGTTGAACAACGGTAATCATAGAACCCGCCGCCATCGTAAACTGGATTAAACCATAGCTGATAATACCCGCATCGTAATTATTGTATGCAGCATATCCGCTACCTTCGAAATTACCTGTGACCGCATAGGATGCCATCTTGATACGGTTAAGGTCATCAAAGCCTTCGCGTGAAGTAATCGGAGGAACAGGACCGCCGATGACTAATGCTGGTTGTAAGAAGACAGGGTTACCCGATGTAGCCTTTTCTGCTGACCATCCACCAGCGTGTTGCCACCATACATAGCCGTCTGCTTCTGTCCGTGAACTTGGGACAACTTCAACAACATTTGTCGCTTCGATCCAACCAAGATGTTGGGCGGATAATGATGCTGCTGCACGGATACGAACTTTGCCCGCTGCTTCATACTTGTTACTTGGTTGTTGTGCAGCAGGTGTCGCAGGTGCTGATGGAGCTTGTGTTTGTGGTTGAGGTGTAGCGGGCGGAGCACTCGGAGCCGCTGGGGCTGTACCTGCTGGTGCTTCTTCGCCGGGACCTGGTCTTGGGGCTGTTGGATTGATGGTCAACTCGGACGCACGTGTTTGTGCAAGCCCATCGGAATAGCCAAATTGTGCACAGTCACCTTCAATTGCGATCCAATCATCACGCACCCAACCTACTGCATCACCTGGGAATTCAAGTCTGAACCAGAAGTGTGGCTTGCCATTTGTTTCAGCATTATTGTCATCACGTTTGACACGTAGAATCGGTAAATTACCGAATCCTACTGGAGCAGTAAATTTTACAGGTGCTTCTGTTGAGCGTTTTTCGTGAAATGGGACTTCAGTCGCTGTTGGATTATCGAGCATTCCTAAAATTGTTGCTTTTGCAGTCATTATGTTCATAAACTCCTTATTTATCAGAATACACAACCTTATCGTACACCACACTCCACAAACTCAGCACAAACATTTGGAAACTTTCCAGTTAGAGGAACCGAATTGTAGAAATTTTGCTATGGAGTTTAAGGTCTTCATCACTAGGATTGCTCCAAATAGGACGAAGTTGATAATCAATATCGGATTTATGGAAAGTTGTTATGATTTATTCAGATTTGGAATGTAAGATACAATACACTAGAGATGGTTATCAACAGGAATGTGTACAGAATTATGTCAAAACAACAAAATATCCTTGTCGTAGATGATGAACGAACAATACGCGAAGTCGTCCGACGTTATCTTGAACTTGAAGGCTTTGATGTAACCGAAGCTGAAACTGGACCAGAAGCACTATCTATACTTCAGACCGAAACACCAGATTTGATTGTGCTTGATATTATGCTACCGGGTGTCGATGGGTTTACTATTACACGTAAATTGAGAAACCCTGTCGAATATACGCCCTTGAGCATTGAAGGGGATATTCCCATTATTTTACTGACAGCCCGTACCAATGAGGTTGATCGTGTTGCGGGTTTTGAGGTTGGTGCTGACGATTATGTTGTCAAGCCATTTAGCCCTCGAGAGCTAGTTGCTCGCGTCAAAGCGGTATTACGTCGTAGCGCGACCGGAGCGGAAGATGCAGAAAATCCAGTCGAATTTGACAACCTCTACTTGGATCCGCGTAGTCGCTCGGTTAGTGTGAATCAAGATCCAGTGACATTGACTGCAAAGGAATTTGATTTACTGTGGTTTTTGGTCCGTCATCCGCGCCAAGTCTTTACACGTCAGCAACTGCTTGATCATGTTTGGGGTTATGAATTTTATGGTGATGAAAGTACAGTTACTGTGCACGTACGCCGACTACGGGAAAAAATTGAAACTGACCCGAGTAAACCCTCCTATATCCAAACTGTGTGGGGTGTTGGTTATAAATTCGAAGCACCATCTATGTAACATAAAAAGAAAGTGAAACTATGCTCAGACAATGGAATCAAACATTATCGGATAATCCGCTGATTATCTTTGTATCAACATTGATTTTGCCGATCTTGGGAACAATCGTGATTGGTATCATCATCTTTGATATGCCCGAAAATGAGATTCAGACGCTCGTTACGTTTATGACACTGACGGGGATTATGACTTCATTATTGTCGTATGGGTTTTATCGACTGGGCATACTGGAGTTGTTCAGCAGTTTGCGCTGGTCGATTCTGACAGTAATTGCATTAACGGTCTTGATGATTTTCCTCAATGTTTGGGTGATTGCGCAGTTCACGTTTATCGAAGCGCATTATATTAGTTTGACATCAGCATTGCTTGTCTTTGCTGGATTGACTGCACTCACGATTGGTTTCTTTGCATCGAAAACCATGACGGATCGTCTCAGTCAGCTGACCGAGGCAACTCATGAACTAGCAGAGGGTAATTTAACAACACGTCTAAAAATTCCAGGTAATGATGAAATTTCACAGTTAGCGACGACATTTAATATGATGGCACACAACTTGCAAGAAGTAGACGAACAAAAACGACAACTCGAACAAACACGCCGCGACTTGATCGCATGGGTATCACATGATTTGCGGACTCCACTCGCTTCGATGCGTGTTATGCTTGAAGCGATGGCAGATGGGGTTGTAACGGACGAAGAGACCGTCCAGCGCTATATGAATACAAGCCTCGCAGAAATTGAACATCTCAGTCATTTGATCGAGGATTTATTCGAGCTAGCACAATTAGATGTCGGGCATCTACAAATTGACTTCCATAGAGCATCAATCAGTGATCTGATCTCTGATACGATTGGTAGCATGATGGTCAAAGCCAATCAGCAAAACATTACGCTGAAGGGTGAAGTTGACGAATCCCTTGATCTTGTAAGAATGGCTCCTGATAAGATTCAACGCGTTCTATCGAATCTGGTGGATAATGCAATCAAATATACGCCTGAAAATGAGTCTGTGACAGTTCGCGCTTACTTCCAGAAAAACGATGTGCGGATTGATATTCATAACAGTGGATCGTATATCCCTGATGACGTGTTACCCCGATTGTTCGAAAGCTTCTATCGTGGTGAGCGGTCACGTCCACAGGGTGATGATGGGGTGCGTGGAACAGGTCTTGGCTTGGCGATTGCGCGCGGATTTATTGAAGCGCATGGCGGTCATATCTGGGCAACGAGTACTAAATCTGAGGGAACAACGTTTAGTTTCACCCTCCCACAGCGTCCTTAGTGTATAACGAATATGTGTCGAGGATGGTAACGCCTCGGCACAAGACTTCTAAATCTTAGACTGAGGACACATCTCCCATGACGAATGATCGTATTACCCTGATTTCTGACGAAAATGCCCCTGAAGAACTCACTGATATTTATACCAATGCAGATAGTGCAATGGTAGATGGCAACTTACCCGGACCGACACTCTTTGGCAATCAAGTTCGTGCATTGGCACATAACCCTGCCTTATTGCAATCCCTTATCAATGTATATGAGACGTTTGCGGATACGCAATCGGTCAACCGCAAATATCTAGAATTGGGTGTATTGGTTACATCTCGCGTCAATGCTTGTGAGTATTGCCTACAACATCATACGCCATTGGGTGCTGAATCTGGCCTGACCTATGAACAGCTTGAGTGTATTAGTGATGGAGTCTGGCAAATTCATCGTGATTTATGGTCAGATGAAGAATGGGTTGTCATACAATATGCTGAACAGATGACTCGCGAACCCCATAAGATCAATGATGCGATGTTTGAGGAATTACACCGTTACTTTGATGATCGCCAAATTGTGGATATGTCGATGCGTTTTGCCTTGTGCTCAGCATGGAACAAATTCAACGATGCACTTGGACTCAACACCGAGTCTGCCTTCCAACACGCCTATGCAGACTTGATGGGCAAAGCAAACACGGACTAATCCATACCCCATTTTCGGAATTTCTAGCAGGGTGTCATATTTGGCACCCTGTTTTTGATTCAAGTATAAAAAAGTGTAAAAATGCCACACTTTATGTAAAGTAAACTTGACATAATGACAAGTTTTAAAGATAATATGGTTAATTCATTTGACAATATAGGAGAACAAAATGGAAAACGAATCAAAAACTTCAAATCGTATGGCTATCGGCATTGCATTAGGTATCGCTATTGGGGCTGCAATCGGGGTCGCTACAGATAACATGGGAGTTGGCGTCGGTGTCGGTGTAGCAATTGGTGTTGGCTTAGGAACAGTCTGGTCACAAGCGAGCAACAATGATTAAGCAATATACACGCCGTTTAATCATCGGGATGGTCGCCTATCTGGCGATTCTCCCCATTTCATTGGTTCTGCTCAATCAGTTAGAAACCGTACCCACAATCATTCGACTGTTTATCGCATTATTGCCTGTTGCACCGGCTATATTTGCGATGTGGGCACTGATGGAATATGTCCGCACACTGGACGAACTACAACAACGCATCCAACTAGAAGCATTTGCATGGAGTCTGGGTGCAACAGGTATTGTCACATTTACACTGGGGTTTGCCGGAAATGCAGGATTGCCAACGCTTGATTTAATCTGGGTATTACCGATGATTATCGTGTTCTGGAGCATGGGGCAAGCAATTGCAAGGCGACGATACGAATGAAAAACCGATTGAAAGTCTTACGAGCAGAGCGGGACTGGTCGCAAGCAACACTTGCCGAAAAATTGGATTGCTCCCGCCAAACAATCAATTCCATCGAGAAGGGCAAATATGACCCGAGTCTTACACTGGCATTTAAGATGGCAAAGTTGTTTGAGATGCCAATAGAGGATATTTTTCATCCATCAGATGAAGATTTAGCTTAGGTCATTCAACGAGTTGGTAGCATTCGTCTAAACGTAATTCGACCAATTCGATCCCGTGTGATGTCATAAACTCACGCGATGATGCACTGCTTTCCCAGCTTGCTCCTATAATCACTTTAGGAATGCCCATCTTTACAATCGCACCCGCACACATCAAACATGGGAATGCTGTTGTATACATGATGGTATCTGTATAAGTATCTTGTAATCCGGCATCACGAATCGCTTCAATTTCACCATGACTAATTGGGTCGTTGTTTTGTACTGCAAGGTTGCGACCGATACCAATTATTCGATCACCACGTAATAGAACAGCACCAAACGGATGCCCATTTTCATCTTTAGTCTTTTGGGCTTCATCAATCGCCCGTTCCATATATTGGTCGATCATCATTTATCCTAATCGGTATCGGGTAATAGCTTAAATGGCATATAAACTGGCTCAAGCGTGTCGGGATAGGTGTTTGCGTTATAGCCGGTGATAAACCCCGAATAACTGTCGACAGAAAATACCCATGGTTTGACATAGATTGTGCCATCATCAGTTAAGCGGTGGTAAATAGTCACAGTTTCATCAGAGTCTAATTTGGGGTATAGCTCAGCAGGTTTTTGTAGATTAGCTTCAAACGAAAAGTTGAAGGAGATTTCATCACATAAGCGCGTAATATGATCTGTCCATTCAAACATCGACTGTGGCACATCGGTCTTTATCAAGGACTGGCGGATGTATTGATGCGCAAGTTCGACGAATTCGTCTTCATTCATCCATGTTAGCAGGCGTTTGATGTGCATCAGCACAATAATGTTTGCAACTGGATCATCTGTAAATCCATTGACGATACCTAAACGTTGAATCTCACGCCATTCTGCGGGATCAGCTTCGCCAATTGGAGCGTTATCAACCAGCCCGTAACCACGGTCGTGAAATGTTACGCCCAATACAAATGATTCAAAATTCATAGCAGGGCGGTCAAAGTTGTCATTGCCCCATAAACTGGCTAATATGCCCGAGAGTCTCCCATGTTCGGCTTGAGTAACGATGACGGGTCGCTTTTTTGATTTAAACATATGATGTCCTATTGGGTTTTATGCTTGTTGATCACCTTCATGCATACCAAGTGGTGTTGGCAGTCCATCAAGGCTAACATAGTTCTTTTCTGCGCGATACGCTTTTAGACCATCCTCTCCTTTTTTCTCTGCCCAATCAAAGTGGATATCTCGTTCGCCGACATAATTATATAGGGGCACACCAAATCCACATGATGTCTGGATTTTTGTAACATCAACGACGATTAGCTGACGCGTACTGGGATAAATCGTAAATTGGGGGCTGAGTTCTTCCCACTCTGGTGTGTCTGGCAATACTGTATGACCTGTGCCGTATAATCTTAGAATGTTGGGATTTCCCTCAAAGCTACACATCATGATAGTTATGCGCCCGTTTTCATGGATATGAGCTGATGTTTCGTTGCCACTACTGACTAGATCCATGTACCCCACTTTATTTTCGCCGAGAACACGAAACGCATCTAGCCCCTTGGGTGATAGATTGACATGTCCATCTGCTTGTAATGGGGCAGAAGCGACAAAGAACATGTGTTGTGCATTGATAAATTCACGGATGCTATCGGTGATTGTGTCATGAAATTTTGCCATTTGATTTTATCCTTTGTCTCTAAAATGGTAGTGGGATTGCATTGGTTGTTGTAGCGATGATAACACCTGCAATCAATGCGACAATTGCAAGAATTGCAACTATCATTAGGATTCTACGCAGTTGTCGATTATTATTTGCCCCTAAATTCGGGAGTTGATGGTTATGGACTTGTTCTATGATATAAACATAACTATTTGCGTCTTCTGCAAGTCGTGTGAGTACACTACGAAATTCATTCGACTCGACTTCTTGTGCAGGCATGACATCGTCAATGAAATCAGCTAACGCTTGACGCTCGTCTTGATTTTTAAGTTGCATGTTTCTTAGGGCGGTATAGCTATTGGTTTGGAGTTGGCGACGACGACGTGTGGTCTCTGCATCATTTAAGATCTTGAGAGTGTTATTCATTGCAATCAAATCATAGCCTTCACTGACCCGTCGAATAACACTTTCGTTAGAGATAATGCGTTCGCGGGTTGCGATTTCCTCTAGTTCTGTGATGTTATCATTGAGTGCTTGTGTGTAGCGATAGAGCAAAACGTCTTCTAGTCGTTGAGCAAGGGGTTTCAATAATTCAAGATCATAAATATCAATTGTTTGTTCTAAATCGCGCAGGCGATCAACTGCTCTTTGAATTCTTTGCATTGCTTTGATTACTGACTGGGCTTTATCGAGTCCTTCAATGACATGTTGTACACTCTGTGGCTCAAATGAAATCTCAAGCTCAATTTCTTGTTCACCCTCAGATTGATTGCCAAGATCTTTGATAATCTCGAGTAATTTTTCCCAGAAACTGATTTCATCATCGAGAAATTTTTTGATGTCTTCGGTGTCTACAGTTTCGACTGCGCGCATCATCGTGAAGTGTTGGCTGAGTTGCTCTACCATTTCTTCGGCTGTGCGGAGTTCTTCTGGTAATCGTTTATCGGACGGCATATCAAACAACTGTGCAAGATAAAAGGCACGTTCAATATGTTGACGCGACTCGCCATATTTATAGTCGTTGAAGGCTGTTGTTGCTTGTTCAAGTGTCTGCGTATATTCACGAACCAAATAAGCTTGGGAGTTCTGAACATGATGCCAGCGTCGTTCTTGTAGACGATTATTATGTCGAAGTGTGTCAATAATACGTTGCGTATCGTGAACGAGAATTTCTTCTTCGCGATCCAACGGTTTGTTTGCTTTGGCATTATCTAGCGCTTTTTCGATCTGTCTCACTTTGCTGTCGATAATCTCATCAACTGCATTATCAATTGCTTCGCCGAATGCAACCATCGACTCATTATCAGAGTCTACTTTGCGCTTAATTACTTGATACAGGGTTCGAATTTGTCGCACTGTTGTACGAGATTGGAGTGCGGTTTTGAGCTGTTCTAATTTATTAATGACTTGTTCAATCGCTTGGTCGAGCTCACCGTTGCTTCGTACGGTCAGCCGATTAAATTCCCCGATAATTGCGTCGATTGAATCTGCATCTTTGAGGAGTTGTTCGGCTCGGCGTAAGGTTGTACGAATATATTTGTGAAGCTGGATTTCTTGCCCAATCTGCATGACTGACGTTGGCACAGGTACATCTAACATTTCGTACACTAACATCGATAATTCTGGTGGTAAGGCTTTCTCTTGTACCTTATCGTTCGTATGGGCGGCGAGGTTTGCTTGAATTGACGAGACAAAGCGTTTTAGTTCTGGATCTTGAACATTGGTGACATACACCCAACGTTGCTGAATTTTGTTAATATTTGGGATACGATTGATACCAATCGACCCTAATTCGTCATACACAAAATCGACAGAATTTACAAATTGAGTCAAGTCCTCGAGGTCACGATAAACGGTTTTCCGCTCGTTATTTTTTCCGGGGACTGTGACGGTTGGGAGTTGTTCACGGAAGATTGTAATCATATCTTCGTTTTCGGATACCAGCGAACTCAACACACTAATTTTTTCCTCGACCCCCATCGGTGCGTGCATGACTTTATCCCAGTTGCTACGGAATGTCTGATACCGCTCGATTGCATCACCTGCAACCTCATCGGCACTAAGCTCACTTTGATCTTTAGGCAACAACGCCTTACTAATCTTAATAGGTGCATATGGACGCTCAAGTGATGATTTTTCGAGGAGAGCTTCGATATTAATGTTAGTAGCACCTTCTCGCAGTTCGTTAAGGAAGCGCTCAACTGTTGCAAGGTCTTGTTGGTCAGCAAGCAAGTCTTCCTGTAGTTTTTGCAAGCGAACATCAATGCGTCCTTTAATGAACGATTTTTCCGCAACTTCTTGTAGTTTGGGGATAAATTGTTGAGTGTATGTCGCTATACGTTGCGTTTCGCTGACTGTCCAACCATCTTCGATTAAGGTTGTGCGTGGCGACTCGTTGATCTGTTTAATTTGCGCACTGTAAATTTCGCTCGCTTCAATATCATCGAATAATGCTTGCATGTAGCTCATATTGACGATGTCTGGCGGATAGGTCGCACGAATATCATCGCGGATTTTTTCAGCATCTTCAGTATCCCATAACCGCGATTCTAATCCAGAAACCATGTCGACTAATTTATCCATCAATGTTTTGAGCTCAGCCCCTTGGAGTTTCCCATTATTCTGTAGTGTCTCACCAATTTGTGCAACAGCATAACGATAATTGGATGAATTGGTTAATAGCTGGCTCGATGTAAATCGACTGCGCGCATTTTCGAGTTCTGCGACAGCATCTCCGTAGCGTTCATCGTTGAAGTACTCAATCGCTTGTCCGATGCGATCAAGATAGGCTGTTTTTAACAGATTACCAGCACTCTTGACCTGATTGATATAGTCGCGTGTATGTGTTTCTGGGGCTACACGCAAGAAATAATCACCGATGTTCGCGATGCGACGTAATTGTGGTGGGCGAGCATTCGAAGCTTCTTGCAGTAAGTTTTCCATTTCGTTGGTAGCTGGGGTACTGCCATTTTCGATGCGTTTTGCCAAGTCGGATAACTGTTTCAGTTCATCCACTGCGGACATAAGTCCGTCTGCATTCGTAATCGCATCATTTGCATCTTGAATCATTAACCGTTCGATGAGGTCACGAATAGCAGTTTCTACTTGAATCCATGATTCAATGCCTGTACCTGTTGTATCAATGGCATATGAATTGTAGTTCTCAGGTAAACTATCAACTGTCGGTTCACCTTTAGCCCATGCTGGATACCCTGTCAACAATTGGAAGAAAATACGCCCCAGATAAATTATATCCCGACGGCGATAATCTTCAGTTTCGCGGGTAGTATTCCAGTCAATAATCTTGATACGTTCTACATCTTTATCCCAACGGATACGTGGCATTTTGACGAGTGGGTCGATATCAGTTAGAGCGAGGTTACCATCATGTGCTATCTGTGTGAGTGTCGCTATCTGGTGCATCGCATCCACAAATTGGTATTTATCGAGTTTCTGGTCGGTGATGCTTGGCGGAGCAATTTCAATTGCGATAGCTGTAGAATTATCTATATCAAATACGGATAAAAGTTGAATGACAGACCGTTGGTCTTTGGTATCGTTGGCAAAGGTGATGCGGTTTCGCAAAGACATATCGAATGACCAGTCAGCTGATTCTGCGGTATTCATATGATGCAAAACACTAATTTCACGCTCGACCTGTTGCATCCACTCGTTGATATTTTGTCTATCGCTCCGATGACGTTTGATAGCAACCTTTAAATCAGGATTTTCGACACATTGAGCAATATGGATTTCGCTCATACGTCCGCGTCCGAGCAGTTGTTTATATTCGAATTCGAGTGTACTTTGTCCGTCTATTCTAAAACTCATCACTGGTATCCTAATCTATCACTACCGTCCATATCCCTATCGTACACAGAATTGACAACCAGCACAACAACCGATTTGCCGATAGTGGATAAGCGGTATGTGAATCTATTTATTGTCGTATAGGACATGGTAAACTCTGCCGTGAAATAGTGATTCTAGTGAAAGATTTTTATGATGACAGATAAATTAAAAGTTGGCTTAATTGGGTGCGGTAATGTTGTCAGCTATGGACATCGTCCGGCACTAACAACACTCGAGGATGTCGAGCTAGTTGCACTTGCTGATATTACACCTGCACGTCGTGAGATTGGTAAAGAATGGTTTAACCTTGATGATGATCAATTATATGAAGACTATAAGGATATTCTTGCTATAGATGAGATTGATGTGGTGTGTGTAACTGTACCCCAGAAATTCCGTCGTCAGATCGTTTTAGATGCATTTGCAGCGGGTAAACATGTTCTCAGCGAAAAACCAATCAGTAACATCCCTGCGATTGCGTCAGAATTAATCCAAACGGCTGATGATGCTGGATTGAAATTTGGAATGGTACATAATTATCATTTTCTGCCAGAATATCGCCAAATCAAACAGATGCTAACTGACGGTGTGATTGGAGATGTTCGCGTCGCCATGATGCACTTCCTCGGTGTGATTGATTATCCAGGAGCGGCGGAATATCAAGCAGATTGGCGTCATACGATGGCAGCAGGTGGTGGTGTCCTCATGGATATGATTCATGCTGTTTATCTATCCGAGTGGTTGATGGGTGCCCAAGCCGAACAAGTAATGGCATTTGTGGATGCACCAGAATATGCACATCGTGCTCCAGTGATAGAAGACTTGGCGATGCTACAGATTGCTTTCCCGACAGGGTATGCTTCGATTCATATGGGATGGGGTGAAGGTACGGGTGGTGTGGACATCACAGGAAGCGATGGACAAATTCGTATGCGCTATAAAGATTATCAAACGAGTGGGTTTAACCAGCCAGTTGAGTTTTATAGTGTAGACAAAGACTGGAAACGCACAGATCACGCGATTACAAATCTTGAGACACACACAGATAATATTGCACGCTCATTTACACAACTCTGGGCGAATTTCCGCGACGCAATCTGGAACAATAGTGAACCACTAGCAACCGCAAAAGCTGGACAACGGGCGCTGGAGATTGCATTAGGTGCTTATGTCTCTGGGGTGACTGGACAAGTTGTAAAATTACCGTTTGATACCGATCATCCTGTGTATCAAAAAGGTATTGACGGTATTGTTGACATCGAGGCGTGGGAACACAGTAAAACCAAATCGGCTAGTTTATTTGGGCTACGTGGAAAATAATTTATAAACGGGTGTAGCAATTTGCCTATGGTGAATTAGAATAGAAGACGCGAAGAATTGAGGAGAGGATCGACTCTCCTTTTTTGCGTATATAACACAGGGAAAATTCAACGCTATGCTCAACCAAAACATTGCCAAACTACGTACACCGACAAACAGTATCGTTGCGCAACTCATGGCGCTGATGTTTTTCTCGTCAGTTGGGCGTGGGTTAGGTGTGCCGTACATCAACCTCTATCTGGATGGCATAGGTATCTCGGCGACTGTGATTGGCACAATTGTTGGTATTGCAGCGCTGGTTGAGTTGACGTTCAGTCCATTTTTGAATAACCTCGCGGATCGTTATAAACGCCACCGGATGTTGTTATGGTTTCAGTATGGTACATTTGCCATTGGTACATTTCTGGTGGCGACGACAACGAATATCTGGTTTCTAGGTCTTATTATCATTCTCATCGAATTGGGAAAACGCTCGGCAGTTGTCCTCAGCCTGCAACTGACATTGATTCGTTTGGAACAAATCCATCGTGACATTATCGGGCGTGTACGGTCATTTAATGCGCTCGGCTTCAGTATGGCGAATATGTTTCAAGGAATTATATTTCTTGCATCGGGCTTTCTGGGGATGTTCTTGGTATCGGGTCTATTTACTGGATTATCGCTCTGGTTTACCCGCGTATTACCCAAGCAAGTGACAACCCGCAAAACAGATCAAACACTTGCGCCGCGTCAACGTAAATTCTATTTTATGGTGTTAATTCAGGTGTTTGTGATGTTGGGGCAACGGGCGGGCTTTGCATTCTGGCTGATTCACTTTACAAATAACCTCGGTGTCTACGTGGAAGACATTGGTATCCTCATCGCCATTTGGGCATTTGCAGAAATTCCATTTTTTATTCTGTTTGACTCACTCATCCGGCGTTTTGATGTGCGCATTACGTATATGCTCGGGGCGACAGGCATGGGGATCATGTGGTTTCTCGTATCCATTGCGCCGTCGCCGGCTTGGCTTATTCCGATTTTGTTGATGCGCGGGCTGGTGTTTGCGTTGCTGAATTTATCAACACTAGTCTTGATCTCACGGATTAGTGACCCGCGCAATGTTGCCACCAATCAATCGCTACTACAAGTTACAGTTCCGGGGTTGGCGATGTTGTTTGGTGCACCGATTATGGGGTGGATATTCGATACTTACCCTCCACATATATTCTTCGGATTATGTTTGATGTTTATGGCGTTTGGTAGTTTAATCATGCTTATTGTGTATCGTTATATGACGCCAACGCTGGTTGAAGAGCACATGATTTAAACATGTTGGTTCGCTTTTGAATCAATGCAAAAGTAAGTGGTTTTACGTTTCTTTGCTCACTACATGCCTAATATATCGCTTTAAACGACCTCTATATTTAATGTATTGTAATTAAAAAATAAGTTAATCTTCTCGAGATTTTGCCTTGCGGTCTCGTTGAACAATGTCAATACCACCACGTATACCTCCTGCAATAAACATAAACACGACTAGCTCTTGCCAGCGTAAAATGATATTCGGATTGACACGATCATGGTATGCACCATAAAAATCAATGAAATTATTGTAATCTTCTTGGGGTAGTAGAAACGGTATACGATTGAATATCAACAACGTGATGAACATACCAATGAGGAGTATCACAGAGGGTTTACGATTTAACATCAAGGTGACGATGATAATCAAAGGCACATGTAAATAAGTAACAAAACGGGCAAGGTCTGTTCCACCAATCAATGTTAGACCAATAACAAAAAATGTGTATCCTACGACGAGTCCACGTGTAGATCCTAAATTTTCCCAGACCGCTTTTAACTGATGTATCCCACCTAACCATAGTATCGGTAAAGTATATGCTAACACTGCAAATATCAAATTTAGATTTCGCCGAAATGATGTGAGTGGTAGTGTAATCGTTTCGATCGATGTAGGATTAGGTTTGAAAAGTGTGGCATAGACAACAGTGGATTCAACGGAGATAAATAGTCGGGGCACAATCACAAATACCACTATAACACCGCCGCCTACAATGATTCGTGACATGATCTGCTTTCGACTATCACCTTCTTGCACCAACCATACCAATTGTTGCAATAATAGCAAAGCTAAAGGCACAAGCGTAAATTCGCGTGTCAATCCACCTATTGCAGATAATCCAATACATAACCAATAGCGTTTTTGAACTAACGCAATGAATGCGAAACTGGTTAATCCATAGGCGAGGTGATCTGGACGATATACATCAAAAAGAAGGTATTTTAGATGATAAAATGTGAGTCCAATTATGATAACTGAGATTAGCCCATGACGATGACTACCCCCAAAAACGCGTGTGAGAGCATAACTACTGACTAGTGTAAATAATGCACCGCCCCAAGCAATGACCTGATACCCCATCATCGTCGATATTCCAGTAAATGTGGAAATCAGACTGGCTAGAAATGGCGTTAGGGGACGATAGGCGAAGGGAGCAACTAAACTAGAGTTGCCTAATATACCATTTTCTGCCATATCAATATAAAAAATGAAATCACCTTCAAAAAGTGTGGTGTCTATAGAGTTTGTTAGGAGATCAATAATCACAATCAACATAACAGATACAATAACTGTCTGTAACAGCTCAATTCTAGTTGCATCGAATTTGTAAAGGTTATCATCTGTGTTCAAGTTAATTCCCCTAAAGTGATGTATTCTGTATCAATTATAGTGGTTGTAGGGTTACTGGTGTAGCTTAAGAGACAAAGCAAGTTTAAGTATACAATTGTCGAATCTTGGGGAGATATTGTGATACATGTTTATGACAAACCAAAATCGGTCGGCAGTGTCATCCTAAGTGTTAGCCGACTAAAACCATAAACTTATCAAATCTACCTGATCACGATCTGTATCCAAATAAACTATCAACATCTCATATTTGAGAAAATCTGTAAGTCAAGTAGTGGAGTAAGTGAGAGTTGAACCCACATCCACGAATCTTTTGGCTAGCAAAGCGCACTATAATTGCTTCGCATATCGCCTCAAGCGTTCGCGTGCCGTTACCACTTCTGCCATTACCCCTGATTCGCTAAACGCTGTAAGTCCTCTTTATTATCTGGTAAGCCATAAAAATACGAAAATAAATTTGTTGGTATTTCCCAAAATGGGTCACAGTTAACGATAGCGTGAAGCACTTGTCTGTGTCTGTTGTTCAATGGTTTATTGGGATGATATTGCCCTTTCTTAAGCCGTTCTGGGTACTCATACAACAGTTGATCTGGTAAGTCTGAGACATCAATGTATGCATGACTTTCCCAGTAATGATCAGATTCATTTCGATTGATTTTTCTAAATGCAATGTCAAGTAACTCACGATAATGGTGATGAGCTTTTGCAGGTGTCAAATTGCTTCGTCTTGAAATTTCCAGAAGTAAAGACAAATCCCCATTTTTATATAAGATGCGATCTTCATCAAATCTATTGAAGGGCATTTGACCGAGTACAAAATAATGAAGATTCCAACCGTAAAATATTGGTCGCTTCCAAATATCAATACTCAGATATTCGGCTAATGTATCAACAACAACTTCTGGAACTTGACCATTCTGGGATTCAAGGTTCTTCCGATAAATTAGCATATAGCCTAGTGCTGCACACACACGGAAAGTGAAACTTTCACCATTTTTCACCCATTCTAGCAATAACTTATCGTAGTCCTCCCACCTGCTTTTATATGAGTGATAATTATATTCAGCGAAAGCCCATGCACCGATAGATTTCACCCAAACGTCGTCATAATAGTTGATACATCTTAGAATTTCATGGATATATGCTATGTCTTGGTCCCTCAACATTGAAAGGAGAGCTATATTGGTGACAACAAAATAAGCATTATCGCTTTGGCATTGTTCGATAAACAATTGTTGATTATTGAAAATAATGTCATAGATAGCTATTGAATCACGAAATTGTGTTGGATAATCGGGGTAATCAAAACGGATACGTCTAACTTGCAATCGTCGAAGGTTTGGGCTAATCAGTGTACTACTTAAAATATAGTACAAACACTGTGTATACGATTGCTTACGATGTATATTGTCCGTATCTTCAAGTAACTGTAACAAAATTCGCGTAGCTGGAGGAGTTATAGCGGTAATAAGACCCAAAGGATGGATAAATTCAGTAAATTGTTTGAATAATCCATCAAATTCTTGCTTGGATTGGGTTGTATGAAAGGCTCGGATTAGATCAGGTAGATGTGTTGCTTTTGGGTTGGCATCTAATAACTCATCCCTAATGGTAGTGAAGATGTCTTGCATTCATGACTTTTTTCGTTGAGGTTTAATTTTGAGTGTATGTGTAGTATAGCATGTTTTTCAGGTGATATGCTATTCATCATGATATAATTTCCCTATCGAATATATTTTGACCTAACAATATTTTTAAAAGGAGTACTTTAATGTTAAACGGTTTAATGATGGATTATCCCCTCACACTTGACCACATTGTTGAGCATGCTAATCGCATGTCACCCAACAAAAAAGTCAAGACAATGCTCCCTGATGGTTCAATGCACGACTATACCTATGCAGACTTTTACAAGCGCGTCAAAAAACTTAGTAATGTATTGGAATCACTCGGTGTTGAAGTTGGTGATCGGGTCGGGACATTTGCGTGGAATAACTATCAACACCTTGAATTCTATTTTGGTATCCCTGGTGCTGGAGCAGTCTGCCATACGCTCAATCTTCGTCTGCCACACGATCAACTGACATATATCATCAATCATGCCAAGGATAAAGTTATCTTCGTTGATGGCACATTGCTCCCATTGATTGAGCCCATCGCCGATCAATTGGAATCTGTCCAGCATTTTGTGGTGTTTAATGTGCCGGAAGGCAAAGAAGTTAACTTACCGAATGTTTCACAATACGAAGATCTCATGGCAGAGGCGAGTGAAGATTATACGTGGCGTTGTACAGATGAAAATATGGCGATGGGGTTGTGTTACACAAGTGGTACAACTGGCATGCCAAAAGGTGCACTGTATAGCCATCGTTCTATGTTCTTGCATACATTTGGGGTATTGATGAATGCTGCTCTTGGCGTGATTGAAGCAGATGTAGTTTTACCGGTCGTACCACAATTCCATGCGATGGCATGGGGGTTACCTTATGCCTGCACATTTATTGGCGCGACAATTGTAATGCCCGGTCCACACCTCAAACCTGAACCGCTTGCTAAGATGATTGGCGAAGAACGCGTCACGATTGCGGCAGGTGTACCCACAATCTGGAACGGACTCTACCACGAACTCAAGAATAACCCGCGTGATATTTCTTGCATCACACAGTTGGTTGTTGGTGGGTCGGCGATGCCACGCGGTCTGATAGAAGCATATGAAAAAGAACTTGGTGTGAATGTTGTCCACGCATGGGGTATGACCGAACTCTCACCTCTCGGTAGTACGTCTAAACTACAGAGCCATCACCAAGACCTCGGTGAATCAGAAAAGTTGGACATCAAAGCTAAACAAGGGTATTTTATTCCCGGTGTCGATGCGCGTATTGTTGATCTTGTTGGTGAAGAATTGCCGTGGGATGGCGAAACTATGGGTGAATTACAAGTACGTGGCCCGTGGATTGCTGGATCATATTATAAGGTCGAAAAACGCCCTGAGCATTTCACTGATGATGGTTGGTTCCGTACGGGAGATGTCGTCACGATTGATGAAAGTGGCTTTATGACAATTACCGATCGTACGAAAGACCTTGTAAAGAGTGGTGGTGAATGGATTTCGTCTGTTGATCTCGAAAATGCATTGATGTCACATCCAAAGATACGTGAAGCTGCAGTTATTGCTGTTCCCAACGAACAATGGTCAGAGCGTCCATTGGCTGTTGTTGTGCCAGTTGATGGTGAAGTACCTGAAGATGATCTAAACGACTATTTGCTCGAACAATTCCCGAAATTCTGGCTACCCGATGAATATGTAGTTATCCCCGAAATTCCTAAGACAAGCGTTGGTAAACTCGACAAAAAAGTTCTGCGTGCAATGCATAGCGAAGGCAACCTCAGTTAAGTTAAACTTGTATGTCAGGGTGCGTGTCACCCTGATATGACATTTACTTAAATTTGCTACCAAAAGGAGAGACATGAAAATAACAGGGATTCGTACCCAATCGTTTGAACATGATATGACCAGACCACTAGCGGATGCAAACAATCCAGTTGGGCGTAAACGCTATGCACAGTTAGCTATCTGGATTGAAACTGATGAAGGCGTAACTGGTATCGGACTTGGTAATCCTGCACTAGAAGGGGTTTATCATCAAATTACAACTGATTTACTAGTTGGGCGCGACCCACGCGGTGTTGTTGGCTTATGGCAACGGATGGTCGATTTCGCCTTCAAGGGGGGCAATCGAGGCTACATCACGGATGTTATTGGCGCACTAGATATTGCGCTATGGGATCTGAAAGCTAAGATCAATAGCGAACCCCTTTGGAAAACCTTGGGCGCATCAAGTCGTGCTGTTAAAGCATACGCTAGTGGTATTGATATGTCATTGAGTGATGATGAAATTCGTGCCTTTTATGAATCACAAGCCAAGAAAGGTATTGCGATTGGTAAGCTTAAGGTGGGTCTAGATCGTGAGACTGATTTAAGGCGCATTGGTATCATGCAAGACGCGCTGGCAACCTCCGGTAAGTCACCCGTTAATCTGATTGACTCGAACGAATATTGGTCGCCTAAACAAGCGATTCAACATATCCGTTATTTTGAGTCTGAATATGATATTTTCTGGGCAGAAGAACCCGCGCGTCGGTGGGATTGGGCAGGTTTACGTAGAGTATCTGACAATGTAAATGCAGCAGTTGCTACTGGCGAAAACCTTGATGATGCGAGTGAATTCCGCCCATTGATTGCCAATGGAGCAGCTGACTATTTGCAAATTGGACAAGGCACAGGTGGGATTACTGGCGCATTACGCGTTGCTCATATGGCGGATACCTTTGATATACCCGTATCAGTTATGAATTGCCCCGCAAATTTTATGGCACATTTTGCGGCTGTCTTACCCAATCATATTTGGATGGAAGTTGTTGATGTCGGACGGGATTATGTATTTGATCACAGCATTACTGTTGAAGATGGTTATATTATGCTTGGCGATGAACCCGGACTAGGCTTGACGTATATTCAAGATAAACTGGATGAATGTGCTGTACAAGAACGGTCGCCGGAAGCTGCCCCAAGCCCTTGGGGGCGTCGCCGTGGTGCTGGACTATATATTGTTCAGCCTAATGAACCGAACGAGGTTGGACAAGAATAGAGTGTCGATAAATAAATAACCTCGGTATGTTTTAATACTGAGGTTATTCTTTCTATAGAATATGTAAAATGTCTTTAAATTTAATTTTAACGTATTGTTTCTAATATTGTGTAATCTGTGTAGATATCACCAAAACCATTTACTAAGGTATGAAATTTATCAACGAGTTCCATTGTATATGGAAATCGTTCCGCATGCTTGAGATCCGCCGTTGTCACTTTGTTCTCATCTGCAAAGTAGTGATCGCGTGTGTAGAGATCTTTGACCTCGCCAAGAAGCAGATACTTCCCCGTTCGTTCGCCCCGATTTCCTTTGAGGATTGTAAATGTCCATCCTTGCCATGCTACCATTGCTGGTAACTCGTAATGCACAAAATCTTCAAATTCTCTTGGTGTGACGCCTGGTAGTAGTTCTAAGGTGTGAATACTATAAACCTTTGACATTGTGATATTTTGCCCCTTTAGTTCCCCAATCTAGCTGACCTATAGACTAGTTTGCTCTATAGTCCTTATCTATAGAGTAATATCTGTCATTGGAAGATTCATCTAACTTTAGTTTATTTTGGGGTTTATTCGGGTAGTAGTCCCAGTTGCTGAGCCTTGCGGATTGCTGTTGTGCGGTTTTTAACATCAAACTTACTATAAATATGGTGGATATGCGACTTAACTGTACCGAGTGCGATGATTAATGTCTCGGCAATTTCTTTATTGGTATACCCTTTACCTACCAGTTGGAGAATGTCTAACTCACGATCAGTAAGGGGTTCAATGAGTGAAGGGGTGTGGACGATTCCCGTTTCATGATGGGTTAGATAATAACGCAACTGTGCAATTGTAGTATCAACGTTCAAATTTTTGCCGTTTTGCCAAGCACTTTCGAATTGTCTTGTATCACAACAATCTTCAAGTTTATCTAGCATGTCTGTTAATAACGCCCATTGTTTCATCCACTCTGTGGTTGCGAGCTTATGATTAAAAACGAGACTAGTGATTTCTATTGCGCGAATGTATTGCTTATCGTGATAATAGAGAAATACACTGAGGATGAGAAAGTCCAGTAAAAGCCTAACGGCGATCACATTCATATTAAGCTTAAGGGCTTGAGTCAACTCGTGGCGTAACGTTGTGATGTCGTTCATTGCGATTGCGTACATTGCAGTTGCTTCATATGTGTGGAATATAGTGCGGGGGCGTGGGTCATAGGGTAATGTTGCTAGTTTGTTCAAGTAATGGCGACCCTGTTTGCCATGTCCGCTCAGGATCTCTGCTTTTGCTAGGATCATGTGCATAAAACGATGATTTGAAAAGAATCCGAATGCAGTCAGTTTATCGACTCCTGATGGTAATTGGTTCATCACATATGCAAACTTCCCTTTTTTCAATCCCATAAAAATTTTTAGATTATGAAAAACTGCCGTTGCTTGAATATTGTTAACTTGGCGAAAACCAACCAGTGCCTGACTATAATAATCAATTGCATCATCAATATCGCCCCAAAATCGTGCATGTTGTGCTAGGTGGCTATAAGCCGTGGCAATCCCATCTATATCATTAATGGACTGTGTAATATGTAGATAGTCATGTAAATATTTGAGAGAGATCGTACTATTGTCGTTCAGAAGGATCGTATAGTAGTAGCAAATTTGATTGAGTGCCCAACCTTGATAGTATGGCTCAAGGTGTTTGCTAATGTCTAATATTTCGTCAATATCTGGTGTGCGTGTAAAGGCGTGTGGAGGCGTGAGATTGCTGATAATTTTACACATAAGCAAGGATAGGTTATCACCTGTGCGACAGACATGATCTGTGTACTCATCTAGGTGTGCAGGGAAACTTTCAAAAAAATTATTACTCCGCCGACGAAACACAATATACCAACTATAAATTTGAAGACGAATCCGAAATGCTATATGGTCAGTTGGATGCTTGTCTAACGCAGACATAGACATGTGATACATATCCGAAGATATTGGCGGTTGGCGAATAATTTCAAAGTATATATGAAGACCTTCTAACATCGCATCTAATTTATCAATGAGTAGATGCTGTGTCGCATACTCCCACGCTCCTAAGATATTATCAAAGTCGTTACGAATCATGTTGACTTGTTTAACTTGTTGTTTTCCCTGCAAGTTTGGTACAGCATCTACTAGTAATTGCGTAAAGTAGCTTAGATGCTGCTGATTGGTATGCTCCGATAAATTAAGTGTTGCTAGTTTTTCTTCTGCATATTGGCGGAGTAATTCGTGAATATCATAACGACTATTATCTATACGCCGAATCATGGACTTTTCGACAAGACCTGAAAGTGACATGATGGTTGCACCTGCTACATTCATTGCCGCATCTAAAGTAAATCCATCCCGAAATACTGATAAATGCGGGAAAACAGCTTGTTCTTGTACCGTTAATAAGTGCCATGAATGGTCGAAGACAGCACGTATACTACGATGTCGTGCCTCAATATCGGGTGCGTTTGTTGATAAGATGTCTATGCTATATTTAATTTGTTGAATAATGTCAGTGCAAGATAAGGTCTTCAACCAACTGGCTGCTAACTCGATTGCTAGTGGGTATCCTTCTACTAATTGACAGATTTCGATTAAATAATGTTGTTCCACACTTGGTGAAAAATCCCGCTGGACTTGTAAGGCGCGTTCAATAAAAAGGTTAACCGCGTCGAACTGATTAATATCCTCTGGATCTTTGATGTTGGGATAATTTAACCCCCTCATTTTCCAAAGGTGTTCTGCCTGTAATCCGAGAGGTTTACGTGATGTGGTGAGGATTGTCACATTTGGAGCTTTTTGGATAATATCAGTGACAATGTCCAAACTTTCAAAGAGATGTTCGAAGTTATCCATCACCAATAGGAGCTCTCTTTGACACAAAAAATCTAATAGGGCATGGTGTGGTGACTCTTTACCATCTGTATGAATCCCCAAGATATCAATAATAGCTGGGATGAGATTCTCAGAGCTTTTGAGTGGGGCAAGTGAAATATAGAAGATACCATGTGGAAAGTAATGGGTGTTTACATGCTGGACAGCTTCGATTACAAGACGGGTTTTACCAATACCCCCAGAGCCAATGCAAGTCAACAAGTGACAATCTTTATCATAGAGCTTGTCGATGATGTTATGCAGATCTTGTTTACGCCCGATGAATTTCGTTGAAGGTGTTGGTAAATTGTAGATTTTACTATTTGCGGTTTGCATGAATTAGTGCTTGCAACTATTTTTTATGTATTATATCACATAATATTTCTAACTTCATCTAATTACATTTTGTGGTGAATGCAAAAAACCCTCATAAGGAGGGCTTTTTTCTGTACATATGCTATGTAATCTTATTCAGCAGGAACAATCACTGCGTCGATTACGTGGATAACACCGTTGCTTGCTTCGATGTCAACTAGTTCTAGAACGATGTTTGCGCCGTCGATCATGACACCCATGTCGCTTACGGTGATTGTAGCTTCTGAACCGTTAGCCATTTCGATGCTTACTGAGCCCATGTCGTCAACGAGGTCGCCAATTTGCCAGCTATATACTGTACCTGGGAATACGTGGTACTGAAGAATTGCTGTCAATAATTCGGTGTCAGCTACGATGTCATCAAGACCTTCAACTGCTGCGAATGCTGCGTCAACTGGTGCGAATACGGTGAATTCTGCTGCTGGATCTGCAACTAGTTCAAGAATTGCTGGATCAGCTGCGCCGATTGCTGTCAAAAGGGTTGTGAATTCTGGTTCGTCAGCTTCGGTTAGTTCTGTTACGATTTCTGCAACTGTGCGAAGTTCTGGGACGATAACTGCGTCGATTACGTGGATTGTACCGTTGTCAGCTTCGATGTCGATCATTTCGAGAACGAGGTTAGCTTCTGCAACTGTGATACCAGCTTCGAGGTCGAGTGCACCCATATCATCAGCTGTACCTTTAACATCAAATGCTTGACCGCTGAGGGTTTGTACTGGGAAGCTTACTGCGCCCATGTCATCAGCTTCTGCACCTTCAAGACCTTCAATAACAGCTGAGGAAGGAACGATACCATCAACAACGTGGTAGAGAAGAATTTCGTTCAGGCGTGGTGTACCTTCTTCTGTAAGAATTTCAGTGAATGCTTCTTCGCCAAGTGCTTCTGCGAGTGCTGCGAATGCTGCGTCGGTTGGTGCAAATACGGTAAGTTCAGCTTCTGGATTAGCAAGTGCTTCAACAATTGAAGGGTCTGCTGCACTTACAGCTGCCAACAATGTTGCAAATTCTGGTGTTTCTGCTTCTGCGGATGCGATAACGATGTCAGCGATGGTGTTACCTTCGTGACCGTCAGCGAATGCTGGTACTGCTACCAATAGAAGTGCGAAAAGTAATACTAGAACACGTTTCATTGAGATACTCCATATACATGTAAAAAGTTAAATCGTACGTTACACATATTAGTTGGCTTATCTGAATGATATTAAAGTAATGTATTAGACCCATCTAAAAGTCTGATACAGTGTGGCTCACATATTTCTATGTGAATTCTAAGTTTTTAACATTGTGAACATTCTGAATAAAACGAAACAAATTCCGCGAATGCCCTGAATTTACAAACATTCTATAAATTCTGAATGAATAAAATATTCAGCTTATGTTATCCGTCTATGAGAATGAGGCACTGATTTTCGTTAATATTTCCCATGAGATAGCGGTAAATGTGAATCAAAATTCTTCAGCTACGGCTGATAAGAATTGCTAGATTGCGTCTGATTGATGAATGTTGGAATGCTTATAGATTGTTACATCTAAATAGAGATAATGCGATATATAGAACCATGCATTTAAATTGCTGTAGACGTTGCTATATAAGCGATAAAGTATACATACTACGTTGTGAATTATAGCATTTAACACATATATTAAAACGATTTCTAAACTATATTCTTATATCAATTTTAGAAAAAATGTTCTATAATAAGTACACCTCAAAAAACAGAGAAACTAGTGCGAAAACAATATGAAACGAAAAAAAACCTTATCCGGTGCGGTGGTATGTCGTCGGCTCCAACAAGCTGGTATTCCAATTAAAAAAGTTGTCCGTCGTATTGAAAGTGGGGATTATATTGCTGAAGCCTATCATCCAGGTATGCAAGATCCGGTCGAATCATCGTTTACGATAGCCAGTCAAATGCAGGCAGTAATGGATGGTATTCGCGTGATTAGTTGTAACGATAAAATTGCAGAATGGCGTGATGGGCAGCCTGTTATTTGGGCGTCCGTTACATTTAAAATGCACGATAACAGCCCTTATAAACATCCTGCATAACTATAAATGCTTTTCCATATAGAGCTCATCATAGTATTGCCCTTCATACTTTAGTTCTTTACGGGCGATACCGATGGGCTGGAATCCAAATGTTTCATAGAGTTTTTGAGCAGCTGTTTGGGTTGTATTCACAGTTAGGTTGATTTTCTCGATCTGGGGGACGGCTGTGATTTCATCTGAGAGGGATTGTAATAAGCGTTTGCCGACTCCCTGTCCGCGATAATCTGAGGATACATACACGCCAACAATGGTGGCAATATGACCCGTTTTAATGCGATTTGTCCAAAAAGCTCCCATTACACCAATAAGTTTACCTTCAGCTTCTGCATAGATAGTAATGGAATTCTTCTTTTCGTAGGCGGCGGTTGTACGCTCTATCCACAATTGATCGTCAAATTCTAGATTTTCCTCGTAACTTGATCCAAATGCCAGCGGATCGGATTTTAAAGCTTCAAGTCGAAGTTCTTTAGATTCTCGCCAACGGGATGGATCCAATGAAATAATCTGTATGTTTGTCATGCATTCTCCTGATCCGTTATGGACTTTTATGTTATTTATAACACATTATATGAGTCATGATAGAGTATTTATCCATTTTAGAAATAAATATGATATGTGATCAAACTGCATAGAGAGTGTTTGAATGCACTGTTGTTAATTTGTTAATACAGCCATTGTAATAAAACTTGGATAATGTGTTATATTATCATTAAGAAGATTCCAAATCTGTGTGGCAACTTGTTAGAAGTAGGACTGTCCAATGGCATATGAATTTACCTATTTATCGTCAAATCTAATTTTGATTACTTGGATGCGCTATCCGACAAAGGAAGAAGAAATCACATTCTTAGAAGAACATGCTAACCAGTTGAACGAAGCGACAGAACCGCTTTATTATATTTCTGATTTGAGACAAGGGCGCATCACGAATCTGGACACCATCAATAAACTGAGCAAATTAGCGAAGCACTCAAATTATGGGGGTAGTACCGCATTTAGTCGCGATTTTGTGAGTAAGATCGTTGTTCAGTCTTTTCAGATGTTTACAGTCGAAGCAGAAAATAAATCCGAAATGTTCGAAACAGTCGAAGAAGCAATTGCCTTTTTAGAGTCACTTAAAGCCGGTATAACACAGGGGATTGACTGGAACGATCATATAAAGACGGTGTGATAACAAAATATGTGAAATAACTTGCAGGGTGCAACGAAGTAGGATATAGTTATAAGCAGTCTAGCTAAGATAAGGGCGACGGCAATCGCCCTAAGTGACATACTTCGTACGAAGAAAATATATCATATTCAGTATAACGCACTCTCCTATGGGTGGGTAGAGCTTTGCGTTGAATAGTGGTATCTATCGGGAATTGTATACAGTTTGAAGAGTCCATATTTGTGGTCGGCTACCGCATGGGGTGATGCATATGCCGACCTTTTTTGTTTCCCTATCTTCAATTTGGGCATCTGTTGGTGTTGCTCAAAGAATTCGCACATGATTTGTACGAAATACATTTGAAAAATTCATCATCTACTAACATAATATGAATAACAGTCGCAGGTCGTGTCACACGGCGGTAGTTGATGCTATCGAAAAGTGCCTGATTGACTGACCGGATTGATTATTGGAGAAAAATTTATGATTCAGTTTAAACTAAACGGATATCCAGTAGAATTTGATGGCAACCCTGATATGCCCTTACTCACATATTTACGTGACGTACAGGGGATTATCTCACCGAAAGATGGCTGTGCGCCACAAGCTGCTTGCGGGTGCTGTGTTGTACAGATCGATGATAAAGCGGTTATTTCGTGCGTAACCAAGATGTCAAAAGTCGAAGGTAAGTCGATTGTCACGACGGAAGGGCTTGGTGAATATCGGCAAGAAGTTTTCGCGAATGCTTTCGTTAAAGAGGGCGGTGTACAGTGTGGTTTCTGTATTCCGGGTATTGTGATGCAAGCCAATAACCTCATTAATCATAATCCCGACCCATCCCGTGACGATATTGAAAAAGCGCTTACCCCTCATCTATGTCGTTGCACCGGATACAAGAAAATTGTCGACGCGATCGAAACCGCTGCAGAAGCAATTCGTACCGAAGAAGAAGTTCATATCCCAGATAATGATGGCAAGGTTGGTACACGCGTGCCGAAATACCATGCACAAGATTTGGTGTTGGGACAGCATCGCTATGTTGATGATATTCGCATCGAAGGGATGCGGGTTGGTGCGTTGAAATTTAGTGATCATCCACGGGCTGTCGTTAAATCGATTGATCTCAGCGAAGCTGAAAAATTAGACGGTGTTTTGCGGATTATCACAGCAGGTGATGTGACGGGTGATCGTCATATCGGCTTGATTAAACAAGATTGGCCTCTGATGGTAGCCGAAGGCGAAACGACACGTTATGTCGGTGATGTATTAGCATGTGTCGTTGCCGAAACTGATGCAATCGCGCGTGAGGCTGTTGCACTGATTAATGTAGATTATGATGTACTTGAGCCTGTTGTCGATATGCATAAAGCAATCCAAGACGATAGTCCATCGGTACATGAAGGTGGTAATGTCCTCGCGAAGACAATTACCAGTCGTGGCGACATTGATCATGCAGAAAAAACAGCTAAGTACACTGCGCACGGTGTGTATCAGACGCAAATGATCGAACATGGGTTTATGGAACCTGAAGCATGTATCGCGTATCCCAAAGATGATGGCATTGAAGTTTTGTCCCAAGGACAGGGAGTATTTGAAGACCGCAAACAAATTGCCAAAGTACTAGGACTGTCTGAAAGTGACGTACGTGTAATACTCGTGCCGAATGGCGGTGGTTTTGGTGGTAAAGAAGATTTGTCGGTACAGGGGCATGCAGCATTAGCCGCTTATCTAATGAAAGAACCTGTTAAAGTCCGTTTGACGCGTGACGAATCGATTATTATGCATCCTAAACGGCATCCAATTTGGATGGAATATACAATCGGCTGTGATGAAGATGGTAAGCTGACATTCTGTAAAGGGCGTTTTGTCGGCGATACAGGTGCATATGCGTCCGTCGGTATGAAGGTGCTGGAACGCTCGGCTGGACATGCAACGGGTGCCTATAATTTCCCTGTGACTGACATCGAAAGTACAGCTGTATACACCAATAATTTACCTTGTGGTGCGATGCGTGGATTCGGTGTAAATCAAACAGCATTTGCGCTCGAAAGTTGTATTGATGACCTCTGCGAACAGGGTGGGTTCGATCGTTGGGAATTCCGTTATCAGAATGCGCTAGATGATGGCGATATGACAGCAACAGGACAAGTTATTGAAGCTGGTGCTGGTGCAAAAGCAACCCTCGAAGCGGTCAAAGATGAATTCCAGAATGCAAAGTATGCTGGTATTGCTTGTGGGATCAAAAATACCGGTATCGGTAATGGTATGCCGGATTCCTCTAAAGTAACCATCACAATTGAAGCTGCAGATAAAGTTGTTATTGATCATGGCTGGACGGAAATGGGGCAGGGTGTTCATACCATGGCTCTACAGACCCTGATTACTGAAACCGGTCTTGATGCATCGATCATTGAAGTTCGTGTTGATACAACATCCGAAATGGTCACCGGTATGACAACCGCGTCTCGGGCGACATCACTAGTTGGTAATGCGACAATTGATGCGGCGAAAGGGCTCAAAGCTGATCTCGAAAGTAATACGCTCGCTGACCTTGTCGGTAAGCAATATGTCGGAGATTTCACTGTCGATTGGACGACCAAACCCGGCGCAATGGTCGAGAAAGTATATACTCACTACTCCTATAGTTATGCGACACAAGTTGTCATCCTCGATGATGCTGGACAAGTTGATAAGATTGTTGCGGCACATGATGCTGGTAAAATCTTTAATCCGACACTGTTTGAAGGACAACTAGAAGGCTCGATTCATATGGGGCTAGGCTATGCCATCAGCGAAAACCTTGAGTTAGAAGGTGGTGTGCCAAAAAGTACGATGTTGCGCAAATGCGGGATCTTGCGGGCGAAGGATATGCCAGAAATGGAAGTCATTGGTGTTGAAGTGCCTGATCCATATGGACCATACGGCGCAAAAGGTGTTGGTGAAATTGGGCTTGTACCGACGGCTGGTGCGGTTGCCAATGCGCTCTATCAATATGATGGAGTTCGCCGTACTGAGTTACCAATGCGCCTACCACGCAAACGTCCAACCCGTGCCAATGGAAATGGTTCAAACGGTAAACATTAGATACAATTAATCTTATTATGCATAGGCGTACTTTTATCGGGTACGCCTATGCTATATTCCAATTGCCTGCTACTCACCCTCATAACCGATCACATTATCGAGATTGGCACCTTCAAGATTTGAAAATATCAGATCAGCATCGCTGAGTTCTGCGCCTTGTAAGTTTGCGTTGACCAGACTTGCTTCGGTTAATGTCGCAAAATTGAAATAGGCAAAACTTAAATTAGCCGAGTCGAGCGTCGCGCGGGTGAAATCAGAATTAACAAACATGACAAATTCGGCTGTGATTTCGTTGAGGATCGCATCGCGTAAGTTTGCGAAGCTAAAATCTAAATCTGTTATATCTTGTCCGCTGAAGTCGGCACCGCGCAGATATGAACCAATGGTATCTTCTGCAATGATAAATACGTCAACAATTGCACCATCTTCATTTAAGACATGTACAGTTGCGCAGCGTAGTGTTCTAATATCGAGCCCTGCGTCTTCAAAATTAGGTGTTTCAACTTCAATTAATTCGTACGTCTCACACTCGTCGATAAAATCTTGCCCATAGATTGATAGGGTAGGTAGTGTCAATACAAATATGAGAAATAATACTATATAGCGCTTCATCATTGTCCTCTATTCTGTACTTATTGTTACATATTATATTGTTTGTCTCTAAAGATTACGAAAATCAGACGAAGTTATAAATAATAATAAAAAAAGAGCACCTATGAGAGATGCTCTTCTTCGTCTTTATAAATCAGTGTAAGACTAGCTTAGGCTTATCTTACGGCGATACACGATATATCCGCTTGTAAGTGTTAACCCGCTTAGAAGGCCAACAATCAACAGATCGCGCCACAATGGGGTTTCACCCGTTGCTGGAAGTTCTAGAACGCTCAGAATCGTTGCAATCGCATTTGCTTCGTCACTACAATCGCATGTCAGAACAGCCGGATTGTTGATCGCAAATGGGATTTCTACATCATCATTGACAGTTGTTGTAACTGTAATGGTGACTGTTTCATTCTCGAATAGCGAATCCAGTTTTACCGTGACGTTCTGTCCATCAATTTGCAGGTCACCTGCGGATGTTTGTACGTCAACGATTGTCAGCGTACTTGGTACGGTATCGGTAATCACAACATTTTTCGCTGTATTGTCAGTATTATTGATCGCTGTAATTGTCCATACAACCTCGGCACCGGGTAATGTAAATGGCGTATCTACCACTTTGATCAGTGGCGGTGGAGGTAGTGTGAAGCCGGGATCGTCTGATCCTGCAGTACCTGGTTCATCGTCATCATCATCATCTTCTTCCTCACCATCCTGTATGCGAACACGTGCACTTGCGGTAGCAGTGACATCGGTTGGGAATTCGAGTGTACCTGTATTGCGATATGTACCATCACCGTCGACCAAAACGTTGAATGAAATGATAACAGCTTCATCATCATCATCTTCAGTGCTTGTCTGCATCGTACCTTGCCACTCCACTGTATCATCACCGACGATCGCGCATGTACCTACACTACCAGAACACTGCAAGTTAATCTCAGCAGTTGTTGGTGGGAAGGTTTGATCATCATTCAACGTATCTCTAATGACCACACCTGTTTGTTCTGCACCCGGGTTGTACCAAATCATTGTCCATCGTATGATGTCGTCTTCAAGTAATGTACCTGTCTTAACACCGAACGGTGGATCGTAGATAACAGCCGTTTCATCATCATCTTCAATGATTGGATCCTCGTTAGGTAGTTGCGCTACGTTGATGAGAAGCGTGTTGGTTCCGTCTAGACCTGCTTGCGGATTAACCCGTGCTGTGATTGTATATGTGACAACACCATCACGTGGCAAATCAATGAGTTCATCAATAACCACTGATGTCGCATCTTCATCAAACGGACCATCACTAGCAGTTGTACCATCTGTACCAGATGCTGGATTGGAGATACACAAACCGCCGTTAGTTCCTACACACGTCCATTCTATTGTTTCAGGATCATACCCATTTGGATCGGCATCTGTCGCAATTTGTAAATCATCGAAGAAGCGAACACCAATACGTTCCTCACCACTATTTTCAATCGTAATCGTATACGTATTCGTTTCGCCAGCAATAATTGAATTGAGTCCGTCAGTCTTGTTAATTAACAAGCCCGGATCATCAACTTGAATTAAGTAGTCTTCGACTTCACCGCTATCTTTAGGACCGAAAGGCTCACTGGCGGTTATACTGTCAGTTGTATAACGTAGACGGACGTAGGTGCTACCACCCGTTTGATCCTCAGCATCAATTGGAATATCAACGTCGAGTTGGACAATACCATCTGTGCCATTTGGTACACTGACGGAGTAGGCTTCTGTATCATCGAATGTACCGTCACCATTCCAATCAAACCAACCAATTAATGTTGCTGTTTCACCTGTGCGGTTAAAAGCAGTAACATCAACTGTGACGGTTGTACCTGCTACGAAGTTCGGGAAGTCCATACCGTCTTCATCAGTACCATCACCATCTGGGTCCGATGTATTATTGCTCGTTTTTGGATCCGCTACAGCGACTGGTTGACCGTTGCCTTCATCATCAACACCAGCACCTAGATATAAGTTTGCAATGATACGATGACTTGCACCGGGTTCGTCACTGTCGTCTGTTGTGCCGCTAATGGTATCGAGCGGACCGTTTGTACCATAAGTATCTGGCGCATCACCCCAATCAAATGATTGAACGAAACCAAAGTCTACTGTCAGGTTTGAATCCTCATCTAGCTCTCCATTAGATCCCGTACCGGTTACATCTTCACTATCTTCGTCATCGCCATTGGTCGGGTCTGCTGGTGTTGGGTCGGTTGGCTCATTACCAATAACCAATTCAACTGTATCGCTACGAACACCGTCTGTAACCGGATCGGTCGTATCGTCGCCATTATCGTTATCATCGGTATCGGGTGCTTGTGTCGATGTGCTACGGAATCCATTGAGAACACCGCCATTGTCGAAGTTATCTGCTGCAATTACGACAACATAGTCACCGGGTGGCAACCCATCGAACAAGTAGTAACCGCCATTGTTAGTTGTCGTTGAATCGAGTGGTGTAGTTGTATCAGGTATGCCGTCACCGTCACTATCGCTATAAAGTTCAACGATAACACCGTCTATACCTTCTTCATCACCATCCCGAATACCATCATTAGCTGTACCACCACCTGTTGGACCGCCATCATCAAGCCAGACAATATTACCGATACTCATCGGGTTCCCTATGACGAAACCAAAGTCGCGGGTGAGGTCACTATTGTTGTCTGGTGGATTATTCACCCCACGGAATTCAGGACCATCGTTATCATTGTTACTGAGTACGCTTTCGCCTGTTGGTGCACCGCCGAAGCTCATTGTAAAGAGTTCGCTGGTAATACCATCGGTTGGATCAGGATCACTATCACCAATACCATTATCGTTGTTATCGCCACGATCCCCTGCACTTGCATCTGTGGTACTTTCATATCCGAATAGCGGACCGTTTGTTCCGCCATCATTCCAGTTGATATACGGAACATGGATGAAGAAATCGGTTGCACTGACATTATTGAATAGGTAGAACCCGTTACCATCTGTTATATCTGTGGCAACGAGACTGTCCAGATTGATATCGAAATCGCCCGAACCATCATCTTCATACAGGCGGACTTCAACATTGCTGATACCCAACTCCGTACCGTTATCGTAGACACCATCTGCATCAAGATCAAACCAGATGAGGTTACCAATTGTCAGTGTACGGACAAAACCAAAGTCCACTGTGAGGTTACTCTGGTTATCTGGGATTGGATCTCCTGCTGGATCGGTCCCCGGGTCTTGAACTGCATTTGCTGGTGTCACATCTACTTCGGTTGGAGAAATTGGTTCAGGAATTTCGAGTGTATAGCGTCCACTATAGTAACCAAAATCTAGATCAAGTGTCGTATTGGCTTGATCGGTTGTGTTGTCTTCATCGTCATCTGGCCCACTATCACTGGGATCTGCGGGTTGTGCTGGGTCATAACTCCGCAATGTACCACTTGCTTCAAAGTTCTCTGGTGCGACAGAAACGATATAGTTCCCTGGTGGTAGACTATCGAATAGATAATAGCCATCACCATTGGTTGTTGTGGTTGCAATCGGTAGGGTTGTGTCAGGAAGGTCATCGCTATCTTCATCACGGAACAAGTACATTATAACATTACCGATACCGCTTTCATCGCTGTCCATGATACCGTTATTTCTGTTTGTGCCCGCTCCGTCATCTTCCCAAACACGGTTACCAATACTGAAGTATTCAGATGGATAAACACCGAAATCGACAGTTAGGTTACTGTTGTTATCTAGCTCGCCATTGTTGCCGCGACCGTTTGGCCCATCGGCGGAATTACCGCTGGTTGTTTCACCTGTCGGTTCATCACCATAACTGAGGGTGATAACACCACTAGGAATACCATCTACAAGCGGGTCAGCGGTGCCTGCATCACGACCATTGTCATTGTCGTCGTCGTCAGTGTTGTCCTCAAAACCGTTTGGCGCGTCATCACTGCCGACATAGCCTTCCAATATGCCGCCACCTTGGAAGTTAGCTGGATCGATTGTTACAACATAATCACCGGGTGGGAGATTCTCGAACAAATAGTATCCATCGTCAGTGGTGACTTGATAAGGATTTCCCGGATTAGCCGGATCCTCAACAGGTGTTGTACCGTCGCTTTCATATAGTGAGAGTGTGACACCATCATCAACGGGATTTTCAGTTACTGAATCATAAACACCGTTGTTGTTGGTATCGACCCACACAAAGTTACCGATACTCATTGGAATGTAGAACCCAAAGTCTATCGTTAAATCACTGTTATCAAAGCTGATTGCGGAACCGCCTGCATCTGTACCATCAAGATCTTCTAAGTGTTTGCTACCGACTGGCTCTCCGAGACCTTCATCACTACGTTCTTCACTGAGGACCAACTGAATAACATCGCTGATGATGCCAAGTGCTGCCACTTCCCGACCGTTATCATTGTTGTCATCATCGAAAATGTCAACAAATGGGGTTGTTGGTGCTGTCGAATCAGTTGTTGGATCATCAGGTAAATTATCAACGTTTTGGACGGTTGTGATGTGATTTTCTAATGCACCACCACCTGCAAAGTTACTATCTGGAATCACGACGACGTAGTTACCCGGTGTGATTGGACCACCAAGGCTATCACCATCACCGACAGCTGTTGCTGCATCGGTATCGAGCACATCAAAGAGGTAATAACCAGCGTTGCCACCACTATCACTTGTGGTGATGTCACGGGCAATTGGAGCACCAATTGGGTTTCCAGCTGCATCAGAACGATAGAGTAACACGACAACATCATTGATACCCGGATCCCCAGTAGCATTCGGATTATCATCCGCTGCATCAACCAGACCGTCACGATTGGTATCAAACCAAACACGGTTACCAATACTCATGCTTGCGTTGGTTGAGAGGACAAAACCAAAGTCAACGGTAATATCACTGTTTGCATCAATTTCGCCATAACGACCAATACTCGCAGGGCCATCATATTCGTTTGCGGGCAATGCAGGGTTGAGACTCTTATCGAATTCAAGTGCTGGCTCATCATCACCCGGAATATAAACACTGGTGTTTAACGGACTTTGTACACCAAGTGTGACTAACTCACTAGTGATACCTGCTGTTGAACCATCTGTGTTTATCTCACCATTGTGATTGTTATCGCTTGTTGGGGCAGGTGGGTTGCTACTTGGCTCGTCTCTTACAGTGGTACTGTTGTAACCCGTCAAAGCGCCTCCGGTGAAGTTTGTCGACGGTATGTGGACGAAATATTGACCTGCTAACAAGTTATCAAATAGATAATACCCGTTTGCATCGGTTGTATCAAAGTTGACATAGTTTGTGCCATCAAAGACTGGAACAACTGTATCTAATGCTGAATTGAATATCCCGTCTCCATCGTCACGATAGAGGTAGACCTCCACATTCGCAATACCAGCTTCACTTGCATCGATCAGACCATTTGGAATGGTATCAAACCAGACAACATTACCGATACTCATCGGTTGATAGAAACCAAAATCGACAGTTAGATCACTATTGGTTGGTTGGATATTAGGTTCACCGTCGCCCTGTGGACCAAGCGTTTCTGTCGAGATTTCATTAGATGGCTCTAAGAAGATTGTCGGGCTGAAGACACCATTGGCCTGTGGATCAGGATTGTTTGCTGGATTGAATGGATCATCTACACCATTTTCGATGATGTCATCTATACCTTCAACCGGAAGTGTCTGTGTTGTATCGGTGGGGTTGGCTTTATCTTGACTACTATAGAAATCTTGCAATACCCCGTTGGTGATTGTACGGAAATTATCTTCATCGATCTGTACCAGATAGTCTCCAGCATTCAGCCCATCAAAGAGATAATATCCGGTAGCATCTGTTAACGTGGTCGCTATCGGGTTGGTGATACCTGAGTCAGGATTACCGTCATTGTCGTCATCACGGAACAAATTGACGATAACATTCTCTACACCTTCATCTACGCCATCAAAAATACGGTTATTGTCATAGTCTTTAAAGACGCGGTTACCAATACTCATCAATGGCGCATAAACACCGAAGTCGATGGTTAAATCCGTGTTATAGTCTTCTTCACCAAATCGACCTTCGTTCTGAACACCATCATAGAGTACCGTAGTATCTAAATCTGTATCGTCTTCTTGCGGTGTTGTTGATCCAGTAAATGGCTCGCTGTTACGGAGCAAAGTGATGGTCGTACTAAAAATACCATTGTTTTGCGGTAAGTTTTCATCAATACCATTGTCGTTGCTCTCAGTACCGTTATCTAAGAGATACTCTGGAGGTGTTGGTAGACCACTCTCTGTACTAGAATATGGACCTGCTGCGTTGCGTAAACTACCACGTGGCACAGGAGTGGCTATGCCAAAGGCACTCAAGTCAACATCTGCACCTGCTTGGAAATTTTCGGGTGCCAAACGGACAATATAATTACCCTCGGGCAAGTCATCAAAAAGATAATAACCTAATTCGCCGGTGTTGGTGTCTGTAGTTGTAACAGTCACACGATATGGTGTGTCCGTCGCGAGATTGATACCAGACCCAGCATCACGGAAAAGTTCAACGATAACGCCATCAATACCCGGTGATGTACTTGTTAGGTTCTCCGGATTGCGATCAGCAGGATCGATTTCTGCGTCACGATTACTATCAAACCACACGCGGTTACCGATTGCCATTGGGATGAAGAAACCAAAATCAACCGTGAGGTTACTGTTAATATCCGAAATGCCGAAACCGTCCGGGTTAGTTGCTGCTTTAGGGTCTTCCAGTTCGGGTTCTTGGAAGTGTGTTACAAGCATTGCTTCACTGTAGTAGATGGTTGGGATGGTTGCTACATCACGTAGATCAATACCGTTGTCATCATTATCCTGATCTGAACCTGGAGCAGTCTGTCTCGGAACACCATTGGTATCAGCTCGTGTGACTGTATTGATCATGTCTTGAAGTGAGGTAGAGTTATCACCAAGAGTCGGTATCGTATTATCTTCAGATGGAATACCAACGATATAGCGTCCGGGAAGGAGAACATCACCAGAACTTGTTTGATCAAAGATATAGAAACCTTCATTATCTGTTACTGCTGTTGCAATAAAATTGGTTGCGCCACCATCGGGTTGTTCATCACCATCATCATCTCGATAAAGGTGGAGGGTGACACCTGGGATACCAATTGAACCAATTGGATTGGTTGCATTGACATCCGGATCCGCGCCTGTTGTTTCGACACGCCCGCTGCGATTGCTATCGAACCAAACACGATTACCAATGGCAACACCCTGATAAAAACCGAAGTCTACCGTGAGGTCACCATTATTATCGCTAACATCTTGCCCATTGAAGCCAACACCAAGTGCTGGGTCGAAGTCTGCTTCTGCCCCCGGTGTTTGTATCGGTTCTGTTTCATAAAATGGTGTGGTTGTTTGTCCTAATGTAATCATACCACTGGTGACACCTGCGGTTGCAGGGTAGGTGTTTGTATCTGTAACGATAGCATCTACACCATTTTCATCGCCACCATCAACAATACTATCGGTTTGGGTATCCCCACCAGATGATGACGCACCCCCATTATTACTATTGACGTAATTAAACAGCGGACGAGTCGTTGCAAATTCTCCGAATGGAATGTGAACGAAATAGTTGCCGGGACCAATCAACCGATCATTAAATTCAGTCATACGGTCAAATAGATAGTAACCATCTTGCGACCCTGTGCCTGTATCCGTCGTTCTATCTTCAGCAATCAATGTGTCGGTAGCTATATCAAATACGCCATTGTTATTGGTATCTGCATATAGTTGGATTAGAACATCAGGTACACCCACTTCGGTGAGTTGACGAGTGCCATCACCTAATGTTGCAGTTGCTGAACGTTCCATGTCGAACCAAACACGGTTACCAATACTCATTGGACGGACAAAACCAAAGTCAACCGTGAGATCACTATTACCATCATCAATCACGACGTCGAGTTCTGCAGGATCTGCCGTGTCACTCAAGTACGCACTGTCTACTGTTCCCGCCGTACCCTCTGCATCGCCAGTGGTTGGCTCACTACCAAAAGTCAAAACAATGTCAGGGCTACGAACACCTCCAATGGCCGGGTCGGCATTATCAGGATCAGAATTATCAATACCATGATCATCATTGTCCGCATCGCCATCGGCTGGTGCCGTGACATCTGTACTGCTGAAGTATCCAACAAGACTTTCTGTACCACTACCAGAAATAAATTCAGTATTTGGGATTTTTGTATAATACGTACCCGGCGGTAAGTCATCAAACAGATAAAATCCGTTTGCGTCTGTTACAGTCGTCTCCTGTAAGACAAATGCGCTCGTCAATTCGTTAAAGTAATATAACTCGACTGTTACATCTGCGAACGCGGGTTCATTGCCGTTGCGTATGCCATCATCAAATTGACGTGGGTCAAATCCTGCGGCGGTACTCCCATTATCATGCCAGACAATGTTACCGATACTCATATAAGGTACGAAACCAAAGTCGACCGTGAGATCACTATAAGAATCTTCAATTGCAGGATCAGTATTGTCATTTGTATCTGTTACAGCTTCATCATCGCCTGCGACAGGTTCTGTTGAAGGCAATAGCTCGATGATTGGACTGCTAATGCCAGTGAATGGCAACAATGTGTTGGCTGGATCAGGATTATCAATACCGTGATCGTTATAGTCAGGGTCAGCATCGACAGGTGTTACTCCTCCATCGGAACTACTGCGATAACCCGCAAGCGGACCATCATCGCCTCCACCGAGTTGGTTATCCCCACCGAGACTGAATTCAGAAGCTGGAATTTGTACATAGTAGTTACCCGGCGGAATATTATCAAAAATATAGTAACCATTATTCGCTGTTGTCGTGGTATCCAGTAGTTCATAACCAGTAGGTGTTTCAATGTATAATTCCACATCAACACCGTTTACTCCCACTTCGGTACCAAGAGTTGCTGCGGGATTCGCTGCATTATTAAACACACCATTATCCCGAAGAGTGAGATCTGTACCGGCTGCGGTAGAACCATCATCGATCCAGATAAAGTTACCAATACTCAGTAACGGAATAAAACCAAAGTCACGGACGAGGTCACTAAATTCATCTTTTTGGAATAAGTTCCCACGACCGAATGGTCCATAATCTACAGAATCGATGGTTATTTCGGTATCCATATCGGTTTCATTTAGCGGGTTAGAATTGCTTCCTGCAGGTGCACCACTGAGGCTGGCATTCGTATAGAATTCCAGATCAAACCATTCACTCACGACACCGTTTGTTACAGGATCGTTCGTTGTACCACTGAATCCAGTATCATTACCCCGATCGCGGTTATCAGCAGCGCCGTTGCCACCCGAACTGTTGATACCATTACTACTTGCATAGCCGAATAATGGACCATTACTATTGAAGTTTTCCGGTGGGATATAGATAAAGTAACTACCCGGTCTTAAACTTCGTGTGTCAGTACCACCGATCCAATCATATGCTTCATCATCAGGATAATTATCATTTGTATCGGGGGTATCTGTATCATTGGGGACTGCACCAAATGTATTACCATTTACGGTTAGTCCACCATCAGATGCCGAGGTAGAACGCATATCGATTTCAAATAAGTAGTGACCATCAGCATCGGTGGCGGTCCTCGAAACAAGCACAACATCACCACTCGCCACTAAGTCCGCAGGCGAATTCCCCGCCGAATTAGCAGGCACTGTACCCCCAGTACCCTCAAAACGATAGAGTTCGAGGACAACATTGGCAACACCTTGTTCATCGGCTGGAGCCGTATCGTCGCGTTCTAGATCGTCAATATCAGCGACGATGTTACCTGTTGTCGCACGACCATCATCAATCCAGACACGGTTACCAACGCTCAAACGCTCTGGAATACGTATACCAACCTTACGTGGCGAAGCTGTCAGTAACAAATCACCTGTACTACTGCTTCTAAAACGGAATGCAAAACTATTCCAAGCGATTTCACCTGTTTCAGCATATATATCTTCATTTGTAGTGTTAGGGGCAAGCCCTGCGTTCACCAAGTCTGTTTCTGTTGGGATATACACAGGAACACTAATTACTAAGGTTTCGTCAGGTGATAACAGAGCTGTGTTATCTGTTTGTACGATGCGGAATGATCTTGGATTGCGTGTCATACTTGAGGCAGCCGAGTCCTCAACAAAGGTACCACAACCTTGCCAATCATTGATACCTGCCCCTGATGACATCTCTGGACGACAGGGATCTGTTGATGCACTGTATTGGATATCAAAATCCGCAGCATCAATTGATGCTGCACCTGATGTATCAATAGAAATTGCGCCATCTAACCAAACTTCAAATTCACTAAACCGTTGGGTGGTTGCAACCGCCTCATTGACACCTGTATCACCAATAAATGGAAGGATGTCATAAAACACAAACTCATTAAGTTGGTTATTACCACGATTGACGATCTCAATAAGGTATTCGAAGGATTCACCCGGATTCCCTTGTGCTACACATGGGGTTCTTGAATAGAGAACACCGTCCCCGGGATCGTTGTTGTCTGTTTGAGCTGGATCACTTAGTGGGTCTGGTGGAAGTGGTTCAGTATCATTTCGTAAAACTTCATCTGTTCCAATTGGTGTTGTACAGAAGAAGTTTGAATTAACGGTAAACTGTGGAGCGTTGTGATCATATGATGTGCGGTCGGCACGGACATTGATCACTGGCAAAACATTACTACGTACCCATTTTGCCGCCTCAAATGCAGCCACGGACACAATTTCAAAACTATCATCTGTATCGCATGTTTGTGTTTGTACACTAGCACCATCACAATACAAATCAATGACACCTGCATCAACGGTTACGTTATTGGTGTAGTCGCCTGCAAACGCACCTTCTGATACATCTTTGACACGTGCCTTATAGGTTACGATAATGTCTTTTGTACCGGTAGCAGGTGGAGCTATTGAGATTGGGTTTGCAACCTGCCCATCGGCAGTCATATCTGGGACTGAATTATATTCAGTACCATTGATGTTATACACAGGGAACGTTAGCGTATTAAGGTCTGTTGTCCAGATAAATTCTAGTGTGTCTGCTGTACTATCGGTGACACGAATGAATGGCGTAGGAACAGAATCCCCACCTGTTAAGTTATTTGCTGATGAAATAAATAAGTTCGCACCTGCACCCGGGGCAAAAGCACTTTCATCTTGTCGAACAAAATCCAATACATCGGGTAAGCTGTCAGTATAACTCAAGTCTCCCGTTAAACTATTCGAAGACTGTTGGTCGACTTCAAGTGTAATTGTGAAGTCAATGTAATCATCAACTAAATCACTATTATCGGCTGAATTCGTTGAGGAAGACTTACTAAAGTTGACAACACTTGATGGATCATTGGTTAGGGTAGTATTTTGACAACCTTGTGGTGTACTAGTTGGTGTTGGATTTGTTCCACTATAAGAGGCGATTGCACAGTTCTGTTGTGTTGTCTCAGTTGATATAACATCTGTATCAACTGTGTAGAGTAGGTCAAGACCACTCATAGAAAATGCTTGCGGTATTGTTGCAAATACCAATTCTACCCGATTAATACGGTTGTTTGTTCCTGTAACTACACGTGTTGCACCTGTTGTTACAGGTGTGATACCTGCTCCTGAAACAACTGCACTGCCATCGGTCTGTGCTGTACCATAGGTTATAGTTCCCCCTGTGCCATCAACAGTGAACACATCTGTTGGCCCTGAATCAAATATTACATTCAAAGTAGCGGAAACACTCCCAGACCATGTACCCGGAGATATTTCGTAAACATCAACACCTGTTGGCAAAGTATCGCCGATCGTGACATTAGTCATGTCGACATTCAAATCAGCAGTGTTAAAACCGATGCTAAATTCATTATTCCCCGGAAATGCTACTGGGCGATCATCACGGATACTTTTAAAGACATTTGGCTGACCCGATGGATCGTCTAGCTCTGGGCTTTCAGTTGTTTGTCCGATACAAGTTGCTGGACATGTTCCCAATGAGCTTGTGTCGTCGTTAAAATAACCTGAGACAGTGTTGGTTGTTGATGGTGTTGTAGAACCATCGCTATCCGCATCGTATCCCGAAGTTGTAGGGAATTCATATGCAACTGTTCGTGTGATACAACCACTCGAACCATCCATATCACCAATATTCCAAATTAAGAATTGACCTGTAGCAACTGTCCCAGATGTTGAATCTGGTGGGTCTGTTGGTGGTGTTAATAGATTTACACCCGGTGGTAATTGATCGACTAAAATTGCATCTGAAATCGGCAATACATCAGTGTCTTGTGTTGCACAATACTGAACATTATATTGTACAAATGCGCCATTTCCCCCGTCATTGAAGGCTGGGTTTAATCCAGATGGAAGCACTTGTGTTTTACGAACATCATAGCGTAAATCGGGATTTTCTACAGTTATAGTCGGTAAGCTTGTTGTTCCATTAACTGTATTATTGGGGTCGCCTGATGAGGTTGTGATAGTACTTGGGATGTTTGCTGTACCTGTTGTTAGATCACGACGTACACGTAATGTAACAACTGCTGTAAAGCCATCACCATCACCATAGGTTGGGTCTGTAATTGTGAAGACGTTCCCATCATCTGTAATCGTGGCGTCTCCATCAGCACTATCAATTGAATCACCAACGTATTCGAAGACAGTCTCATCATAGTCAATTTCAATTTCGAAATTAACACATCCACCAATGACACCAGAACATGATGAACTGAATTCGTAGGTGATAAGATCGCCTGTTTCAACTACTGTGGGGCTGAGGGTAATATCGTAGTCAATTGCACCTTCAGCTCGGACGATAGCTACATTTACAAAAAGACCAGATAACATAATTGCGAAGATGAATAACCTGATCAAACTTGTATAAGTTCTTCGTCGTTTAATCCTATTATGTGATTGATTCATACTGCAATAAATCCTTTGATTGGGGTGTTAGATTTATTTATAACATTTGCAAATGAATAAGAATTACAACTAAATGTAACCAAATAATTCAAACAGTTTAATCGTATTTTAACTATTACAAGGGGGATAACAAAAGGATTTTCAATACTAACCTCACACATTACCCCCTACGTTAAGAATAGCATGACTAATGTCGCATAACAATTAAAGCATGCCCCACTATGTCTAGATTCTGTAAGAATATGTCCTGTCTGAGAACTTGTTACAATATTCAAGCTTTTAGCAAACTTTTTTGTTAACAATATTGTTTCTTAAAATTAATAAAAGGCTTGAGCAAATGAATTTGCAACAAATCTCCAACATTCTAAATTAACTTGCAGTTATCTACGTATGAACGCAGTACAATAAGAAAATAAATTTATTGAAAGGATTTTTCCATGGCTGTAGATTTTGGACTTGGATTGGCGGCAGGACCTCCAATGGGACAGCACGACCAATGGTTAGCCGATTTAGATGCGACTGTACCAAAACTTAAAGAGACATTTCGTAGTTTATGGATGACGGATCACTTTTTCTGGGATGGTGAACCAACTTTTGAAGCGTGGACTGCATTGAGTTTTATTGCCGCACGTTATCCCGATTTTGAGATCGGCCCTATGGTGTTGGGTCAAAGTTACCGCAATCCGGCGACATTAGCATTAATGGCAAGTACTTTACAAACGCTGACTAATGGACGCTTCATTATGGCAATCGGAGCAGGGTGGAAAGAAGATGAATACCTCGCATATGATTACGAGTATCCATCACCAAAAATCCGGCTTGAACAACTTGAAGATACGCTCATTATTTTCAAAAAAATGTGGGAGGAAGCTGGACAAGTTAGCTATGAGGGTAAGCATTATAAGATTACAGATGCGTGGTGTGAACCAAAACCCGATCCGATGATCCCAATTTTGGTGGGCGGGGGAGGCAAAACGACCATGAAACATGCTGCAAAATATGCAGATATGTGGAATTTGCCCGATGCGCCACTTGATCGTTATACGGAACGACTTGATATTCTTAAACAACACCTCGATGATATTGAACGCGATCCAGATACGATTCGTTATACATGGTTTGGACGTGTCGCGATTGGCGCAACCGAAACCGAAGCTGAAAAATGGGGTAACTCGCGTACGCAAAAATGGACAAAAGATAATGCGTTTGTTGGAACACCAGACCAAATTGCCGAGCAGATGGGGTCGTTTATCGATGTTGGGTGTGATTATTTTATGATCGATGTTATCGGCTTACCGAACGAAGATGTCATCGGTCTCTTGACTGAGGAGTTGATACCAAAATTGACTTAGTGTATATCGTGGTATCACATCTATAAAATTATCCGCTAGAATATGAACCTGAAACTTGATTATTTGTACAGCTTAGGAGAAAAAGTTTATGAAAATTAAATGGTATGGACATGCTGCTTTTATTGTCACAGCAAGCGATGGCACATCCGTTATTACAGACCCATACACACCAGAGACATCAGGCTATCAACCTATTCCTGATCATCCGGATATTGCAGTAACATCATCACTAAATGATAGCTTCCATGATCGTTCAGACCTGATTGGTGGCGATCCAATTCGGGAAAATATGTTGGAAGTTGCTCGTAATGGTGGCGAAAAAGAGATAAAAGGGATTACGTTCAAAGCAATTGAATCCTCGGAGATGTATGAACATCCCGAACACGAACCAGATAAATGCGCGATGTATCGCTGGGAGATGGATGGCATCAGCATTGGTCACATGGGAGACGTTGGTAATCCGTTTACACCCGAAGAAGTCGAATTCTTCAAGGGGATTGACGTATTCCTTGCGTTGGCAGGGGATGTCCCGACCATCCGCTTACCGGACTTACGCCAAGTGATTTATCAAGTCCAACCGAAACTAGTCATCCCGATGCACTTCCGCACGTTGCGTTATATCCCACGCAACACCCTATGGATTGAATCGTTCTTGAGTCACTTCAATGATAGTGATGTTGATTTCCAAGGCGATTGGGAAGTCGAACTGACCAAAGACGACTTGCCAGAATCAACCCGCGTATTGGTACTAACCCACGCACTTTAAGACTTCTTCGACGTATTCGGGTATCATTTGTATACCCGAATATGATGGATTTAACATGCCTTCCTTTCTGCAATATATATTCTCTATGCGAAAGTACAAAATCGCAGTTGGTTTCGAAACACACATAGATACAACTCTATTAAAATTTCGTGATAATCGGATAGATCGCCAGAAACTTGTTGATGAAATATTGCAAATATTCGATCAGTTGGACGAGTTTGTTGATGCAAACTTTTATTGGGGGCGACGGACGATATTGGATTTTATATATGAGGCTATCGTCGAGTATGACCTTCGAGAAACAGAAAATGCCTTAAGTGAGCTAATAGGGCATCGCGATGACTATACACGTTCTATGTCTGCAAGCTGTTTGATTAATTGGGGTGATGTTGAAAAAATCAATGTAATAGAGCAATGCTTATGTAAGGGTAGCAGGGATTTTCTCGGTGAAATTGCAACGCGTTACTATCAACCACATTTAAAAATACCACTGCCCGACAATCAAATTGATACCCTAGCAATTGCTTTGAAACGTAGTAGTGACTTGAATAGAATGGATATTGTCTCTGTAATCAGACAACTTAATGATAAACGTTTTATTCCTATATTGATACCACTCCTTGCAGACTACCAAGAGCCTTACCATAAATGGGGGAGTTTTCCTCCGATATGCTACCAAGTTGCGGGTATCCTTCGTGATTTCAAATCTCCATCACCCGACTTAGCAAACGCTTTGTTTAAGTGGCAAGAACATGAGTTTCTGCGCTTGAAAACAAGAATTATAAATGCGAGAGATAATGAATGGATACCTTTATCATTAGTTGAAAGTCTTGACGACAAGCGTTTAACTCCTTATTTGGTTGAGTATGCTTTACGGACAGAAAGCATATCAATACAGAAAAGCACACTAGAGATCATTATTAAGAGTGATGGCGAATATACAGTTCAATATCTTGTCGATTTTCTGAAGCGCTGGCTTAATCTGCCTCAACCCAAGTCAGACGAAAAGCCCTCAACGTACGATAGGTATGAAACTTTTAAGCTTGTAGTATCTGAGTTAATCGAGCGAAGAGTTGAAAATGTCGTCGGAATCATTGACACATTTTTGAATGATGACACTTTTCCTGACAAAGATGATGTAATAGTCAATCACTGTTTAATTGCTTTACGTAAAATAGGGACGCCACATGCCCTTGATGTATACAATCACTGGTGGAATGAAAACATGCATTGATATTGTGGTGAAACATAAACAGAAAATTGCCGTATAATAAATCCATATTTTGTTTCATATTATTTTGACTACAAGGTAAACCTATGGCAAAGCAAATTTATCACGGACGATACACAGCACAACTCGAAGGTGATTTTGTTGTCTTTCTAATCGGGGCGCGAATCCCATTCATACACATTTTCAAAAACGCGTGGGTGGGTAATTCATTTAATGAAATGGTTCGAGAACTCAAAGCTGATCCTGACTCAGGATATTTGGGTGGAGAGAGTTTCTTTCGCTTTTTTCCAGTCGAAAATATACTCATCAGTTATTGGCGGTCATTTGACGATCTGGAACGATTTTCCCGTGCGCGTGATAATTTGCACTATCCAGCGTGGTTGCGCTTCTATAAAGACATTGGTGCGAATAGTGATTACGGCATCTGGCATGAAACCTATATGATCCGTGCTGGCGAATATGAATGCATCTACGGCAATATGCCTCAATTTGGCTTGGGTAAAGCAAAACAGGCCCAACATAGCTCCCTTAGGGATGCATCACGCGCCCGTCAACGCTCTGGTAACGACGATAAACCGGAAACAGTTGAAGATATTGATGCTATTCTAAGTTAATGAGGAAAGCGCATCTCTGGGTGAGGTGCGCTTTTTGATTTGATAGGGTGAACTATAGTTTGGCGAATGTATCTTTGAGTACTGGATAGAGCGTCTGATAAATTGCATAGCGTTCTGCGTAGACTGCTTGATCGTCACCAACAGCAACTTTGTCACCTGTCTGTATCATTGTCTCACATGCTGTTGCGACATCTTCGTAAAGTCCGGCATTGATGCTTGCTAGAATTGCAGCTCCAAAGGCACCCCCTTCGGTAGTGTTGATGTTAACTAATGGGGCGCCCAATACATCCGCAATAATCTGTTGCCAAAACGGACTTTTTGCACCACCACCACTAATGCGTACCTCAAATTCATCAGGTAACCCTGCATTGTCGATGAGTGTAAATGAGTCCTTTAACCCGAATGCAACGCCTTCTAGTACCGCACGGGTCATATGTCCGCGTGTATGGCGGGTTGTCATACCGATGAATGCACCCCGTGCAAGCGGGTCTGGATGAGGAGTACGCTCACCTGTGAGGTATGGCATGAAGAAGAGACCTTCACTACCAGCCGGAACATCTTTTGCTTCCTTGAGTAAGTCATCAAAATTCATATCGGGTGCAAATGTATCTTTATACCATTGTAAACTTCCGGCTGCACTCAACATCACGCCCATAAAATGCCATGTGTTGGGGACAGAGTGACAAAACGCATGAAGTCGTCCATCCGGTTCATACGCATATTCGGCAAGTGGCGCAAATACAACACCGGATGTGCCGACCGTTACCCCAATTTTGTCAGGAGTGACACAACCCATCCCGATCGCACCTGCTGCTTGATCACCACCTCCACCAACAACAGGCGTACCAACTTTTAATCCTGTTGCGTCTGCCCCTGCTTGGCTAATTGTGCCAGTAACCTCAGTCCCTTCATGTACAGGTGGCATCCAGTCTGCTGGAATGTCGAGTGCCTCAAGCACTTCTGATGACCATGTACGTTCTGCTACGTTTAGCAAGGACGTTCCAGCTGCTCCTGCCAGATCAGTTGCGTAGGTATCAGTCAATTTATAGCGAATATAGTCTTTAGGCAGGAGCATCTGTTTTACTTGTGCATAGACTTCGGGCTCGTTATCGCGCACCCATAGTAGCTTCGGCGCGGTGAATCCGGTTAATGCACGATTTCCTGTCAGTGCAATTAAACGCTCAAAGCCTATGGTTTCTGTCATATAATCGCATTGTGCTTGGGTTCGTTGGTCGTTCCATAAAATGGATGGACGTAATACATCGCCATTTTCGTCCAGTAAGACCAAACCGTGCATTTGTCCAGTGAGCCCAATTGCACTGATATCATCTCCTGTCAAATTTGCATCTGATAAGGCAGTGCGGATACTACTTGCGATGCCATCCCACCAATCCGCAGGATTTTGTTCACTCCAGAGGGGGTGTGGTTGGCTAATGGGCTGTGGTGTATTGGCAACGGCTACAACATTTCCCGATTCATCAATAATCAGGGCTTTAGCTCCGGTTGTACTAATATCTAATCCCATGAGATAGGGCATATTCTATTCTCCAATCAGTATGAGGTTAATAAAAATTATTCTATGGCTTATAAGTATCAACAATGATTTGTGCGATCTTTTCGGCGAGTATGGTTGTCGCAATATCGCTGTAATGGGTGCGATCTACGAGTAAGGGGACATCTCCAGCCGTATCATCAAATGTGTCACCGAGATCAATTACTGTCGGATTTTTCTGCATGACTTCACGCCGAAACCAATTATAGTTATTGTCGTCACGCCAGAAGGGGAGTGGCTGAATAAATGCATAGGTGGCGATGTCATAATCTTGAGCAATAGCAGAAATGATGCGTTGATTGTGTAGATAGTCACGAGCAGCAATCTCGAGGCGATCACCGACTTCCCTTGCACCCGTAAAGCTATGTGCATAACGATTGTTACGCCATGCCTCGTTATCGTAGGTAATCTCGATGCCTAGTTGGCGGGCAAGGCGATTTGGTGGAAACGATGGGTTGAGTGAGACCCATGGTTGTTCTTCAGGCTGGGTAAATTGTGCGATTTGCGCTTCCCATGCGAGCGCAAGCGGTGGTAGTAACGACAGTTGATTGTTCTCCATCACGAGGTATTGCACTTCGTTTAGCCCATCAAGAAAAATAGCGATGTCGGGTGGGTCTTGTAAGCGTAGATTCGTCACAAAAAGGGCTAACTCCTGTGAGGAGAAATACCATGGGATACCAAAATTAGATACTTGAATCTGATGATCAGGGTAACTCGCCTGTAATTGAACCTGTAGCTGTGATGGTAAAGTATAGGCATCACTCACACCCCAACCAAACAAGGTCGAACCACCAAACATCCAAACCCGTAACGGCGAATTATCCGTGTGTTCTTGTGATGGTGGGAGCGATTGGCGATAATCATTTTCATCAATATTCAAATATTGCCCACTAAATGGTCTGAGTGTTAAACCCGTCCATGGATGAACCTGCCAATGGCCTTCTGCAGCCATCGAATCATATTCAAACCACAATTGACTTATTGCATCGTTATCCATGTATTGGTAGGAGTCTGCAATAAAAGCTTGAGAGTAAGCAAAATTTACGCCAACCGCACCCCAATTGACTGCTGTAATATCTTGTTTTTCTTCTGGGTTGAATGTGCGCGGGACAACAACGTCCGTAATCAATAGCGCGAGTGCCAATAATATGATCGTGTTCAGCACCATATAAGCGATTATCTTATAGAGTCGTTGTAGCTGTTTCCACATGCAACGCAACCTCAGCATAGAGATGGGGTGACGATACCATCACCCCATTTGATGACAATTAGCGGACACCCATCAACAAGTCAAAGGTGAGTTGATCGAGGCGTTCATAAGGAAGATTACGTGCGCCGATACCAACACGGTCAAACTCAGTAGATTTGAGTTTTTCAACAGCATCAGCACTATAACCATCTGTTAGATAATCATAATCGCCAGTATCTGCATTAATCTCTGTGATCAATGCTTGAATTTCGCTGTCAGCATTAAATTGTTCGGCTTTGTCTTTGAAAATCAAATAGGATCGCATACATCCTTTGGCGAATTCTTTAACATCATCATAATTCGAAGTGCGGTAAGCATGTGCATCAAAGTGACGACTACCATCATATCCGACATCTTCAAGGAAGCGGACAAGGTGGAAGTTTTGCTTAATCATCATACTACCAAAGCGGAAATCTTGATCATAACGTCCAAACATCTGGTCGTTGAGATCGATGTGGAATAATTTGCCAGCATCCCATGCTTGGGCAACAGCGTGCAAGAAATTTAGCCCAGCCATGTGTTCATGAGCAACTTCGGGATTTAGCCCGACCATATCAGGATCATCGAGTGTCGCGATGAAGCCGAGCATGCTACCTACGGTTGGGAAATATATGTCACTGCGGGGTTCGTTAGGTTTTGGCTCAAGCGCAAATTGATACCCATAATCATTAGCTTTGGAGTATTCACAGAGGAAATTCATTGCATCACGCATCCGTTTGATGACATCGCCAGGATTTTTTGCGCTATCGCTTTCTGCACCTTCACGTCCACCCCAGAATACGTAAACTTTCGCACCGAGTTCTGCACCTAAATCCATTGAAGCCATAGTTTTTTGTAGTGCGTAAGCACGTACCGCTGGGTCATTACTTGTAAAGGCACCATCTTTGAACGCAGGATCAGTGAATAGATTGGTTGTTGCCATTGGAACGACAATGCCATTATCAGCACAAGCTTGCTTGAACTCAGCGACGATTGCATCACGTTCGCTTGCGGTTGCATCAATTGGAACAAGATCATTATCGTGTAAGTTGACACCCCATGCGCCGACTTCGGCTAGCATTTCAACAATTTCTACAGGAGAAATGACAGGGCGGGTTGGTTCGCCAAACGGATCACGTCCGATGTTGCCGACCGTCCATAAGCCAAATGTAAATTTATGCTCTGGTTTTGGTGTGTAATCAGCCATTTTTAATCCTTTTCAAAAGTAAATATTTAGCTGGATTGTAACAAAAATTCAGTATATTTTCGACAAACAATACTGGATAATTTACAAAAATGCAAACGTTTGCAAAATTATAACAAATAGTTATATCATACCACAATCCCAAGTGTCACTGACTGACGCTAATCCACTTCGTTTGATCGAGAAACAATGTCTGCAACAATTTCAGCATAAAGTTTAGCCTGCTCATAATATCCCTGAGGACTTTGATGTTCACCATCTCCAAGCCAAAATTGCTCATTTGATGGAAGATTTTGCATCAAGTCTATGTTATGGGTGTCAAGTTGGTTGGCAATCATTTCGATGATAACGTTTTGTTCCTCATAAGTTGGAATTAATACAGGATCAACCCATTGTGGAAAATATGCCCATGTCGAAAGAAGGACATCAACTGAGTTTGCCTTGGCGAGATGCACTATATTTATCATATTGCGTTCAAAATATTGTGATGTGTTGGTTTGCATTAAGTCGGCAAGAGACATATCTTTAGGTGGAATACAATCAGGGTCAGAGTGAGTGAGGGGGTAAATCCAACTATTGAGTTCAAGCGGGTTGTCAATCCATCCACGTCCAATTCCTATAAAACGCAAACTCGTCAGTGGTCCGAGTTCCGGACCGGTTTCGCGCCAGATACCACGTGCTAAACCACGAATGGGTGTTTGCCCATCAAAACAATCAGGATGTATCCAGCGCGATTTTGCATCATTCGTACTGTGATAAATTATGATTAAATCAGGATCTAAATCTAACAATCGAAATGCAAGGTTTGTGAGATTATTCCATGTCGTATAACCCATAGCTGCAGAATTAATGACCTCAATATGTTTTAAATCGTGATCATCATGAAGGATGGTTTCTAATTGGACTGCCCATGTTTGGTCTGCGTCCACACCAAAGCCGTAAGTTGTAGAACCACCAATCGCAATAATACGATAAGTATCGTCGGGTTTTTCAATCATTATTTCTTCATTACGAAAACCAAGTGAATTATGATCGGGAAAATCGGGCGACGATGCATACCCGACATACGGTAATCCCATGAATCTTGGGTGTTGTTCTGCAATGTGTTGTGCTGAATATACATATTGAATTCGGTCGATTTCTGAACCAGCAATCATAAAGTACCCACGTAAGGCAATCTCAACAAGCAAAATGATCAAAAAAGGGCTTAATACAATATAGATCAGTCTTTTCACCATAGATAACCTTATGTGTGTATGGATTTGCAACAAATGACTATAAATATCATAACATAGTGTATTGATTTGAAACGAAATCTACCGAATTAGATAAGTCTATATTAGCGGACTAAAATATAGCTATGTAACTTGAGATTAGGTAAACTAACTAATGAAAACAAACGGAAGTGAACGAAAGCAAAACTTATGGCTTTATTGAAACGCGAATCTCCCAAAGATAAAAAAGTATCTCTATTTGTAACGTGTATTGTAGACATGATTTACCCTGAAACAGGAATGTCTGTCGTTGATATTTTGGAACACCTGAATATACAAGTCGATTTTCCGATGGAACAGACGTGTTGTGGTCAGCCTGCATTTAATGCGGGACATCGCACCGATGCAAAAACGGTGGCAAAACAATTCTTGAAAGCTTTTAAAGACGCTGAGGTTATTGTAGCGCCATCAGGATCGTGTGCCGCGATGGTGCGTCACGAATATCCAACATTGTTTACACCAGAAGATGGCGACCTCTATGAACAGGCACAGCGAATGGCTAGCATTACATGGGAATTTACCGAGTTTCTGGTTGAGGGGTTAGAGATTGAACGGCTTGATCTTGAGCTACCGACCAAAGAAACCTTTGCATTCCATGATGCGTGTCATGGGTTGCGTGTGTTGGGTCTTGGACAGTCGGCGCGTCGTTTATTACATAATATGAAAAATGCCGAATTAGTTGAGCTTAATGAAGCGAATGTGTGTTGTGGATTTGGCGGATTGTTTAGTGTCAAGATGCCTGATGTCAGTAACGCGATGCTTGCAAATAAGGTCGACAATATCAATGCAGTTGAGGCGGACACAATCGTGACTGGCGATGTTAGCTGTATGACACAAATGAATGGCGGGCTATCGCGCAATAAATCAGATAAGCGGGTGCAGCATATCGCCAATGTGCTCGCTAAGGGCTTAAAAGGACGGGATGATTAATCATGAAAGTACAATCAAACGATTTTATCGCATTATCCGAGATTGCGATTCACGATAAAGACTTACAAGAGGCGGTTGGGAGTGGGACACGGACTGCATATAACAAACGCCAAAAATCAATGTTTGCCCATACTCATGAACATGGCGAAGCGATGCGCCAACAAGCTGCCGAAGCCAAACGACGCGCGTTACGTAATCTACCTGATTTGTTGGAAACAGCAGAAGCGAATCTGACGAAGAATGGGTTTAATGTCGAGTGGGCAGTTGATGCAGCTGAAGCCAATAAACTCGTGCTTGAGATTGCCAAAAAACACGGTGTAAAAACGGTTACCAAAAGCAAGAGTATGCTCAGCGAAGAGTTGGGTGTTAACCATGCGATGGAAAACGCTGGCTTACGTGTCGTCGAGACTGACCTTGGTGAATATATCATCCAACTTAATGACGAGCCACCGAGCCATATTGTCGCACCCGTCATCCACAAAACAAAACCTGAAATCCGTGATATTTTCATCCGTGAATTAGGGATGGAATATACCGATGACGCAGGCGAAATGGTTGCATTTGCCCGCAAGATGCTCCGCGATGATTTCCTAAATTCGGATATGGGTATTTCTGGTGGTAATTTTGTAATTGCTGAAACAGGATCACTCGCTTTGGTCATGAATGAGGGCAACGGGCGTATGTGTACATCGGTACCGAAGGTGCATATTGCACTCGTTGGCATAGAGAAACTTGTCGAATCAGTTGAAGACTACACAACCCTGACACAAGTGCTTGCACGTAGTGGCACCGGACAAAATTTGACAGTCTACACCAACATCCTCAATGGACCATCACGCGAAGATGAAGATGACGGACCGGAACATGTCTACATCATTTTTGTGGATAATGGGCGCAGTGATATTTACGCGACAAATTATGCCGAGGCGTTGGCTTGTATCCGTTGTGGTGCTTGCCAAAATGCGTGTCCGGTGTATCGTAGTACGGGCGGTCATGCCTATGGGTGGGTCTATGGTGGACCTATTGGTGCAGTCCTCACACCATTATATGTCGGACTCGAAAATGCGGCGCCGTTGCCTCATGCCAGTAGTTTATGTGGAAGCTGTAAAGAAGTCTGTCCGGTTGATATTGACCTACCACGCATGTTGCTTGACCTGCGATGGGATCTTGTACAAGCGGGTGAATCCAAAACGGGTTGGAATATGGGCATGAAAATGTGGGCAATTGGTATGACATCACCTGCCCGATTTAGTTTGGGTGGGGTTGCTGCGCGTGCTGGACAATTTGTGATGGGGGATTATATGCCAGGGGTTTTGGGCAATTGGACAAAATATCGTGATTTCCCTGACTTCGCGCCCAAATCATTCCGTCAACAATGGAAGGAGCGTCAGTAATGAGTTCACGCGATAAAATTTTAGGTAAACTCCGTTCGGCTCAAAAACCATTCCAAGATGTTGCGTCGATAGAAGAGCGTCGTCATATGGTGCCGATGTCGCCAGAGCTGACACAAGACGAACTATTGGAACGCTTTACTGAAGAAGCACAAGCTCTCAGTTGTTATGTCTATTACCTCAACAACAATGATGCCTTTGAGCAAATCATGGACTTGATCGGTGATCATAAATCGGTGCTCAGTTGGACACAAGAACACATACCACTCGACGGTCTGCATGATAAATTAGACGACGCGGGTATCGCGATTGCGGATCCAAAAGATGGGGATGTGTTGGTGGGTATTACAGGGGTGACCTCGGCATTATCAGCTACTGGTAGTCTGGTAATGTCCAGTGGGGCAGGGCAATATCGCGGGACATCATTGCTACCTGATCGCCATATTGCCATCATGACACCGGATCAACTCTATCCTGATTTTGAGACATGGCAACGAGCGCAACAAGCCGATGGGTATCCTGCATTTACCAAGGCGAGTAACACGGTTCTCATCACCGGACCGAGTAAGACTGCTGACATCGCGCAGGAACTCATCAAAGGTGCACATGGACCGCGTGAAGTCCATATTATTGTCTTGAAATAACGTCTTTGGGGCGGGAATGTCTCGCCCCGATTCTATACGCATCTCAGTAGCATCCTCTCCAACCGAATGGTATATTAATAGACGATACTGACACAGTCTTGGAAACCGGATATGCCAAAAATCTTTATTTCCTATCGTCGCGCAGATGCGCAATATGTCACCGATACGATTTATAGTGAAATGAAAAAGCATTTTGATGATGATGATGTCTTTTTGGATATTGAGGGTATTCCATTAGGTGTGAACTTCCGCACGTATTTGACGGAGCAAATCGCAGTGCGTGATGTTGTGCTGGTAATTATCGGTCCCGATTGGGAACGCATCATGCAAGACCGCGCCAATCAACCCAACGATTTTGTGCGCATCGAAGTCGAAAGTGCCTTGTCACTGAAGAAACTGGTTATTCCGGTGCTGGTAAAGGGCGCAACCATGCCTAATTTTGCCAACTTACCGGAGTCCGTACAGGAATTACAGTGGCTTAATGCTGCCGAAGCCCATCGCCGTGGCGCACATATGGCAAACGACTGTAAGCTAATTGCTGATCAAATTAAACGACATTTTGGTCAGCCCGATATATCTGAAGGACAGGAAACTAAATCCTCATCTAAGTCACGATCAAATGTCTATGCTGAAGCAGTAAGTGCTATTATTGGTGACCCATTTGACTGGTGTGATGTCCCTGCAGGAGAATTTCTGTATGGGTACAATAATGAAACTCACACATTGCCCACCTATAAGATAGCCAAATATCCAGTGACATACAATCAATTTCAAGTATTTGTCGATGCCAAGGATGGCTACCGTGACAATCGCTGGTGGTCTGGATTTGGAAAAGGTAAATTAGATCAGCCTCCTACACAAAACATAAAAACTAACAATCACCCACGAACGAATATTCGTTGGTATGATGCCATTGCTTTTTGCCGTTGGTTATCTAATTGTCTAGGTGGTGACTTTGAGTTAGACAACTTAGACGATTGGTTGGTATGTTTACCAACAGATTATGAATGGGAAAAAGCAGCAAGGGGTACCAAAGGTCTTATTTATCCTTATGGAAACGAATTTGATAAAAGGATGTCAAATACTAAAGAATCGCGCATTGGCAGAACGACTTCGGTGACTCAATATCCTCAAGGTCAATCTCCGTATGGGGCGGTGGATATGAGTGGCAATGTCTGGGAATGGTGTTTAAATAATTATCGTAATCCAACAATAAACAATGGCTTTGATGACAATAGAGTGAAGGTGTTGCGTAGTGGGTCGTTCAAACACAATAACTTTGACGCCCGTGCTTCGTTTCGCGGCGATGACCTTCCACACTTCGGTAGCCGCTTCTATGGTATGCGTTTAGTTTTGTCTCGCTCTATTGGCTAACAAAGTGTTTGTCTCTGGTCTCTGATGAATGTTATCTATGCCCTGTTTAGCGGTGCGGCGGATTTTACGATAAAGCTGAATCAAACCATCTCAACGCGACCCTATGCTCACCATTTCAATATCTAATTCTGCTATCTTATGAATAACTGCATATCTTCCAGATGCAATCTATAAGGGCGCCGTCCCATCATAATAGATGAGGGTTAACTGGCACAAAAAATGTCTTGCCTGTGCCATTGCCAAATAGCGGGCTAAATCGTCTGTATATCAATAATTTCGTGCCTTATAGAGTGGCACAGTCATTAAATCATATGGCACAGATCGCGCCCTAGGGTTCACAGTAGCTTATAAAGAGTTATAATGTCCTCTTTCAATTACAGATGGAGAGATACATTTGCAAACACTTCTCATCGAAAATCCGACTCGCGACCGTATTAGACGCTTGATTAAAACCTCACAACCTCATGACCCGATGGGCGATTTTGAGTTTCAATTTGATTCCGAGGGCACATTTGCTGTTGTGTATCGTCAGGGTGATGTAATCCTTGCGGGTGCAATTACTGTAATTACCAAAGATTGGGCATACGTGGAAACGGTGTGGGTTGATGAATCGTTGCGCGGGCAGGGCATAGGACGTAAGCTGATGCGCGCCGTTGAAAGTTATGTGCATCAGATTGGATTGAATGGCATCTTACTCTATACAATTGACTTTCAAGCACCTGAATTTTATTTGAAGTTAGGCTATGAGTTGCTTGGTAAACTCCCAAATCGCCCACATGGATATGATGCGACTTATTACATCAAAACCGATTTTGTGACCGACGCGCTAACATCAGAATTCACAGTTGAAAACCCTGTCACAGAAACGTCGTTTGACATTATCGAAGATGGCTTAACCCAACACGCTGCTCAATACGAAACGATTGTCGTCCATGAGCGTTTGATCGAAGTACAAGATGCAGATGGACGGGTTTGTGGTGGTATGTTTGGGCATGAATTTTGGGGATATTTAGATATTCACCTATTGTATGCGAATGATACCGATACTCTTAAATTGCTGCTTGAGCGCGTAAATCAATACTGCGATGATCATCAAATTGGGATCGTGACGCATGCGTTTTCTACGGAACAATGGGATATGTTGGTTTCATATGGCTACGAAATATTTGGAGAGTTGCCGGATCGTCCGACAGGTGTCACCTGTAAGATACTCGTGTATCCTCAGCCGTCCAACTAAAAAAGGCGGGTTGCCCCGCCTCGTATACTATTGCTCTTCCTTGATTTTATCGTATGTGGGTGTGTCATCTACAAATTGATACACATCCAATAACATGACCCCTACAATCACGAAAATGGATAGGTAGATTGCAAGGTAACGGAGTGCAGGTAGGAGCGTGTAGTCAAATGTAGCGACTGCTCCAACGACAATTGCAAGAAGCCCGACAACATATCTGAGACCGAATTTCTCGTTCATAAGAGGCTTCCTTTCAGTCTAATTGTCCTATTAACTATAGTGTAACGACGATCTCGATACCTAAGCAATTACTATTTGTCATGAAAGCGTAATGTCGTTTGTCAGAATTTTCGGGCAGTCACTATGGTTGTATAGCAACTAGCAACTGCCCTGTGATGTAGAGATTAAATACCTTGACTGTTGGTCTTGAGGATTTCAGAGGTGCTTTGATCTGTGGTTGGTTGATACCCCGGAATTGGGAATACACGCTGATGAATCATATCAATCATCCAATCCGTTTGTGGGAAGAATGTATAATCCAGCTCGGCGGGTGGTGTGATCCAATTCTTTGACCCTAACACGGCGACAGGTCCATCGAGGTAATCAAACGCAAGTTGTGTGATGTTTGATGCCATTGTATGCAGATACGATCCACGTTCAGTCGCATCTGATGATAACAAGACTTTTCCAGTTTTCTTCACGCTCTGAATAATCTTGTCATAATTGAGCGGATTCAAGAATCGTGCATCAATCACTTCTGCACTGATGCCATAATCGTCTTGTAGTTTCTGTGCTGTTTCCATCGCGATATATAGTGTTGCACCGATGGTCACAATGGTTAGGTCAGACCCTTTACGATGGATGTATGGCTCACCTTCTTCAACTTCGTAGTAGTCAATCGGAACTCCCTCACTAAATAGGGTCTCAGGTTGGCTATATAGGCGTTGACTTTCGAAGAATACAACCGGGTCAGTGCCACGTAGGGCAAGATTGAGCATACCCTTTGCATCATATGGGGTCGCGGGGAAATAGACTTTTAAGCCGGGGATATGCGCGACCATCGAACTCCAATCCTGGGAGTGTTGTGCACCATATTTCATACCGACAGATACGCGCAAGACCAATGGCATACTGAGTACATTGGCAGACATTGCTTGCCACTTCGCCATCTGATTGAAAATTTCGTCTCCGGCGCGACCCATAAAATCGCAGTACATCAACTCAGCGACCACACGCCCACCTGCGAGTGCATAACCAACCGCTGTTCCGACAATTGCAGCTTCGGAAATTGGGCTGTTAAAGAGGCGATGGTAAGGAAGTGCTTCAGTTAGACCACGGTATGCACCGAATGCACCACCCCAATCACGGTTTTCTTCACCATATGCGATCATCGTTGGGTCTTCATAATAACGATGCAACATTGCTTCAAAGATAGATTCAGCATATGTGAGAGTTTTAAGTTTGGAGTGCGGTTTGCCGTTCGCGTCATACGCAAAACGGTTCTTTTTCGAGGTAATTTTTAGGCGTGTGTCACCTAATTTTTGGATGATGTCTGGCTCACGGTCTTCCATAAATGGTTCATTACCATTTGAAAACATCATATCGGCAATTGAATCCACTGATACATTAATCCGTGGCGATGTATCCAGTGATATGCTTGCTGTGACGGTGCGCGTGATGCGCTCGACAACGGTTTCTTGAATTTCTTCAAGTGTATCGCCGTTGGCATGACCATTTGTCAGCAGATATTGACCAAATCCGGTAATTGAATCGTGTTGTCGCCAGAGGTCAACCTCATCACGTTCACGGTAAGAGGACGCATCGCTTGGGGAGTGACCACTGAAGCGATAGGTGATGACATCGAGCATTGCTGGACCACGCCCTTCGAGCAAGATATCTTTTTTACGACGGGTCGCGTCTGCGACTGCAAGTGGGTCATAACCATCAACACGTTCAACATGCATCGCATCTTCATTGATGCCGAGTCCGACACGGGCTAACATACCGAAGCCCATCGTTTCGCCCTGTGGTTGTCCACCCATACCGTAGAAATTATTCATAAAGTTGAACAGAATTGGTGGTGCACCACCCAAACTTTCATCCCATAAAGTATGATACTGATCCATAGACGCGAAGTTCATCGCTTCCCATACCGGTCCCGTACCAACGGATGAATCGCCGATGTTTGCAATGACAATACCTTCTTTACGGTTGATTCGTTTGAATAATGCCATACCGACAGCGATATCTGCTGAGCCACCGACGATTGCATTATTTGGCATGATACCGAATGGTGGGAAGAAGGTGTGCATGGAGCCGCCCATGCCTTTGTTAAAGCCGTTCGCACGGGCAAAAATTTCGCTATATGTACCATAAATCAGGTACGTGGTTGCCAATGATTTAATGTCATCGGTGCTATCAAATGTTTGGACGGTTTTGAACGCTTGCCCACCCATGTAACTTTCCATGACATTAATTAGTGTGTCATTATCTAGTTTACGGATGGCGGATAGACCTTTTGCAAGGATTTCGCCGTGACTCCGATGCGACCCCAAGATAAAGTCGTGCGGGTCGAGGTGATAGGCTTGACCGACGACAGATGCTTCTTGCCCGATAGACAAGTGAGCAGGACCACGATGGTTGTATTCAATGCCACGATATGCTCCCTCGCGTTTAAAGCTATCGAGAACGGTCTCGAATTCACGGATGAGCAGCATATCATGATACATATTCACCAAATCGTCAGATGAATAGAGTGTCGATTCAATAGCTGGGTCAGGTTCATAGGCATTGACAGGAATATCAGGCGATTCAATGACTGTGGGTTTACGTACCTCTGCTGGGTCAATCAGAATAGATTTTGGCATAGATCATTACCTTTAAAATAGCCTCTGTTAGTTATCAAAAATAGTGTGTTAACGGGTGTCGCCCCACGCGTCCCAATATGTGATGTCGCTAGCAGGACGGCGTTTGGCGGGTTTGAAATCATCTCCGGTGTAATATGCTACGGGAATGAGTGCTAGTTGTGTATAGTCATCGGGTATATTGAGTAGTTCGGCTACATCGCGTTCATACATTAAATGTAGTGTCGTCCAAGCAGTGCCGATACCGCGTGAACGCAGCGCCAACATGAGCGACCATGCCGCTGGAGCAATTGACCCATATAGGGATGCTTGGGACATTTGCGACTCATTTTCAACACGGCCTTTGTAGCATGGGATAATCATAGCTGGGACACGATGATAATTGTCGGCAAGGTGTTGTGCTGACGCGCCAACTTTGGTCATTTCCGAAGCAGATGCATTGTCAGTCGCATCAAACTTTTGCCGTTGAATATATTGTTCCCATGCCATGCCATAAAAACGAGCAATTTCGGCACGTTTATCTGCGTCAGTGACAACGACAAATGCCCAGTTTTGTCCATTTGAGCCTGTTGGGGCTTGAATGGCAAGCTCCAAGCATTCTTGGATAACTTCCGGTTCAACCGGACGCTCCAAATCTAGACGTTTACGAACAGCGCGGGTTGTTGATAGTAATTTATCAACAGTTTGTAAGTCCATATTCATGAATCCTTAGACTATACAGCAAGCATCAGGTCAATATTTGCAAGCGTTGCTGATAGTTGACTGAGGAAACGGGCACCGGGTGCACCATCCACCACTTGATGATTAATCGTCAGCGATAAACTCATGTGCGGGATAAATGCAACGTCATCACCAACTTCAACAGGCTTCAGATTGATATTGCCTACGCCGAGAATCGCAACTTGTGGCAAGTTCAACACAGGCGTAAATGTCTCAATGCCTAAACCACCGAGGTTGGTCACGGTGAATGTACCACCTGCCATTTCATCTGGCTTAATTTTCCCTTCCAAAGACGCGTATGCGAGACGATGTGTTTCTGCCGATAGTGCTTTTAAACTTAAGTTATTGGCTTGATGAATCACAGGCACAATCAGACCACGCGGTGTATCAACTGCCATCCCGAGGTTAATATCATGATACTGATAGATTGTGTCATTCTCGAATAGGGTGTTTAACTCTGGAAAATCCACCAGTGTCTGAGCTACTGCGTACATGACAATATCATTGATGCTGACTTTGCGTAAACCGAGGCGTTCATCGCTCGCTTTTAGGCGTTTACGGAATGCTTTCATTGCGCGTGCATCAGCCGATGCATTGAGGGTTAACTGGGCTGTGGTTTGCATGGATTCAAGCATCCTGCGGGCAATCGTTTTGCGTATGCCTTTGAGCTTGGTTTCTGTGATATTTGATTGTGACGGTATTTGTATCGCTTGTTGTTGCACAGGGACAAGGTCAGTTTTGGTGATGCGGTTTGCTGAGGTGAGGTTATCCCCAACTGCAAATTCACCACTATCAAGCATCGCTTTGGCAACAGGTGTCATTTTTACCTGATTTGCAATTGCTGCCTCAATATCGCGCTCAATAATCCGTCCCTCGGGACCGGATCCTGCTAAACTGCTGAAGTCAATATTTTTACGTTGCGCTAAATTCTTCGCCCGTGGTGAGATGAAGACCTCTCCCGATGAATTGGCTTGTTGTACAGGTTGGGGGACAGATGTTGCGAATGTTTGTTGTGGTTCAGGGTCGGGCATTGGGGTGGGGTCAGGTGAAGGGGCTTGTGCTATGCCTGGGGTGAATTCTGCGTACGATTCGCCTGCTTCACCGATCACAGCGATATTTTCGAGAACAGGCACATCATCGCCTTCTTCAAAAAATCGTGCAAGTAACGTTCCTTCAATCGAGCTTTCGACCTCTAATGTGGCTTTATCAGTCTCGACCTCGCACAGAATATCACCAAGACCAACTTGGTCACCAATTTCGACCTGCCATGACAAAATAATTGAACTCTCGACCGTGTTGCCGAGTTTGGGCATAACAATTGCTTGAGCCATATTTTTCTCACATAGAATCTATTTTACTGTGCAATTGCACAATTTAGGTTCATTTGCACAAATTGTAATCGAAAACAAATTAATCGTCAACAATTAGCCTCATGCTTTTTGTAGACAATTGTAGCGGGTTGTGTTAGGTTTTGCTTGTTAAAGAGTCTTTAAATCTTTGATCTTGCTCGTGCCAAATAATCAAATTATCAGTTTGCAGAAACTTATTACATTTTATAGGAGTAAATAGATTATGTCTGACATTGTTCGTTATACAACCCTAACAGCTAACGAAATCAACTATTACAACACCTATGGCTATCTCATGTTACCGGGTTTAATCAGCCAAGAAGTAGCGAGATCTTTAGCTGATAATGTATTGGAGGTGATGGACGGGTTAGGTGTAGCTCGCGAATCATTACAAGCCGCAACGTCATCCAAAGATAAACTACGTCAGAGCAAACAGTATCTTGCCGACACATCGTTAGATCATCTCGTCAATAGTGCAGGTCTAAACAGTATTGCATCACAACTGATGGGCGGAGCATCGACAATTTATCTGCCATTTACTGCTGTAAAAAGTGGCGGTGGCGGCGGCAAATTCCACTTTCATCAAGATAATCAGTACACACGGTTTGATGGACCGGGCATCAATATCTGGTTTGCATTGGTCGAGATGACACCTGATAACGGATGTCTTCAAATTGCCCCGAAAACACACTTAGAAGGAACAATGGAATCGGTTGAGAGCGAAGATAAGGATGGACATCGCACGGTTACTGTCGAGCCGGAACAATTTCTGCCGTTACGCATGATGCCAGGGGATGCGGTCGCCTTTACCCGCCTAACATTGCATGGGTCGGGTGCGAACAGTACAAACATGCCTCGGTTAGGTTATGCAGTCCAATATCATCGTGACGATGTATCAGCAACCCGCAATGGTGAATCTGTCGGGTTGCTCAAAGATAATCCAGTGTATGATGTCGGGCCGGTAACAGCTTTTGACTCTAATGGTGATTAAATTTGATCATTTCAACCAGACATACTGATATGGCTCAAGTGTGATTTGCTTATCTAGTGTCCATTGTGTATCTGTCAGCAAATCTTGCATCGCATCTGGTAACGCCATATACATGGCTAATAGTGTGCGTTCGACTGTTTGTGATTGTTCGCTGAAATTATAAAGGCATAAAATGTCCTTGTTGCGGGTGTAACCTAAAACATGTTGGTTGCCCGTATCGAAGAACAACGTCTGACCACGTCCAATGTTAGGCGTGGTTTTGCGTGTTTGGATCATCTGTTGGAAACCTGCAAACATCTGACCTTGAACCGTTGTGCCATCCTCGCGGTCGTTGGCTCGCTCCCAGTCAAATTCGGGACGATGCACCCAGCGACTGTCCTCTTTTTTATCAGGGTCATTTGTATAGCTATAGTCGTTGAGTGTCGCGATTTCATCACCAATATAAATCAGCGGAATACCACCTGCACTCATCGCGATGCTGTAAATCATCAAAACACGCTTAATCGCATGGTCAATGTAGAACTTGTCATCAATCTCAATCCCTTCTTCGACACCAGCAAGTGATGCTGCTGTCCCTGTAATACGACGGTCTTTGTTGATTGGGTTATAGTTGAAGCTAAGCCCCTTTGCAAAGCTACCTTCGAATTCACCTGTGTAAAATTCGTTTAAGAAAAGGCGATGATCGAAGCTATTCATCCAGAGTTCATCGGCATCTTCATTCGCAAACGTCCAGCCAATATCGTCGTGGACGCGTACGTAGTTAACCCATGCTGTCCGTGGTGGTAGGTCAAAACGTTTGCTCATTGAATGGCGTAACAGCGTTACATCGCGGGTTGCGAGGGCTTCCCATGATAATGCCATCAACGTGGGATTATAAGAAATTGGGCATTCTTCCCAACTGATATATGACGCGACATCTCGTGGATGCACAATTGCCTCGGATTTAAACAACATCGCCGGACAGACAATACGCGTCACTGCATTATAAGCTTGGATAATTTTGTGGGCTTCAGGTAGGTTTTCACACGGTGTACCTATCTCTTTCCATATGAATGCGACAGCATCCAACCGCAAAACCTCGACACCTTGATTAGCAAGGAATAGCATTTCGCCCATCATCGCATTGAATACTGCTGGATTGGCATAATTCAAATCCCATTGGAAATGATAGAACGTCGTCCATACCCATTTGCGTAGCTCCGGAATATAAGTGAAATTGCCGGGGTCTTGTTCAGGGAAAATTTCACGTAAGTTCTGCTCATAGATGTCGGGCAAGGCGCGGTCATCGAACATGCGATAGTAATCCATATACTCTTGTTCGCCGTTCATGGCATGTTTTGCCCAGTCATGTTCATCTGATGTGTGGTTAAACACAAAATCGACTGTCAAACTGATGCCGTTTTGACGTAATTCTGCTGCGAGTCCTGCGAGTTGTTGCATTGTTCCTAAAGCTGGATTCACTTGTCGATAATCACTCACAGCATAGCCACCGTCGCTATTATCTTCAGGTGACATGAACAGGGGCATTAGATGAAGATAGGTGACCCCTAATTCTTTAAAGTATGGAATGCGTTCCCGCAATTTGGACAACGTACTACTGAACAGATCGACATAACAAACAGCCCCAATCATATCTTCTGACTGAAACCACAACAGATCCGCCTCACGCTTACTATCTAGGGCTTTTAATTCTGGTGGACGGTTCGCAAACATACGTGCCATATGCGCCAGAATGCTTTCTAAGTGGAAGAAAAAATCATATTGATTGCCATACAATTCATATAGCAACTGGAATAAGCGTGGGAAATGCTCATCGAGGCGTTCGAGAAAAACATCACGGGTTTCAATTGCGCTCAAAATGGGGTCGATGCGTGGTAAAAGCCGTTCTAATGTCAGTTGAGATTGTTCACTATACCAATTTGCATCACGTTGTCCATAATCCATAATATATTGTTCCTATTGTGGGTAGACGGTTTCTGCACCGTTACTTGCCTGTGAAATATATACTTGAGGGGTATGTTCTGTTTTTGATGTGTAACATTGGGTGACATTTTCGACAAATTCGTCAACAGCATCAGCTTTAACTAATGCTACTGCACAGCCCGCAAAACCGCCTCCGGTCATACGTGCGCCATAACAAGTATCTTCTACATTGGCACAGTCTACCATCGTATCCAATGCGATGCTGGAGATTTCAAAGTCATCTCGCATACTGACATGACTTTGAATCATAAGTTGTCCCATTAATTTGGCATCGCCAGCATTCATCGCATCCCGTGCTTTTAATACACGATCATTTTCATATACCACATGACGACCGCGGCGACGAATCAAGTCGTCAAGTCCATCTGCACGCGATTCAAATGTCTCTATATCCACATCTCGTAGCTTTTCAACACCAAAATATTCTGCTGCTGCTTCGCATTGTTCGCGCCTTTCATTATATTTAGAATCAACTAATGTGTGTCTTGTTCCGGTATCCATAATTACAATAACCGTTTCAGGTGGTAATGGGGCTGTTATGGTATCTAAGCTACGACAATCAATCATGAGCGCGCGATTTTCAACACCTGACGCGGAAATCATCTGATCCATAATGCCTGATTTCAACCCCAGCCAATCGTTTTCAACAGACTGACCCGCTTTAGCCATTGCGGCTGCATCCCACTCAAACTCAGATACCATGTGAAATGCACGAGCGGTTGCAATTTCTAATGAAGCTGAGGATGATAAACCTGCGCCAATTGGCACATTCCCAGTGACAACTCCTTCCCAACCGGACAGTTTATGACCACGTTCTTGTAATGCCCATGCCGTACCGATGAGGTAATCAATCCAGCGTGTTTTTTCAGGGCGGACTAAATTGTCCAATAAGAAATCTTGTTTGTCTTCTAAATCGGCAGAAATAGCAAAGACTTTGTTATCCTCACGAGGTCGTAAGGCAATCCACGTGGCGCGGTCAATCGCCATGGGGAAGACAAAACCATCGTTATAGTCGGTGTGCTCGCCAATCAAATTGACCCGACCCGGTGCACGCACAATAAATGCAGGAGTTTCGCCAAATTCATCTTCAAAGAGTTGATGTACTTTTTCTTGTAATGACATGGTGTATTCCATAATAATCTATTTCGGTAATGTGGCTATTGTAACGTATAGTCGCTTATTGATTGTAGTGCGACTGTTGCTTTACCAGATTGGTTGGTTGATGTGAATTGGGGTTTTATCAGTTTGCAATGATCGAATGAATTCATTATTCGGAGTATAACAGAGTACATCAAGTGCCTCATGATCCTTTTGAATATTTGCTGATGAATAATGAAAACGATCAGATATATTCTTGATCACAGTATATCCGCAAGCCCGATAAAATTTAGATAGACGCGGTTCGCAGAAACCGATCCCGATTATATTTTGACTAGCGAGGTAATTGCGAATAGCTATCATGAGGTGTTTGCCGTAGCCATGACCTTTTTCAATAGCAACCACATTGCCGATTCCTAATATCTTATAACTGGTGTTGTGGTGGGTGAGGTCAACAGATAATAGTGTGCCGAACGCTTTCACTGTGTCATTATCGAGTAGTAAAGCATAGATCATCTCCAACTGCCGACTAAAGTCTCCAGAAAAATCATCACCAAAATTTAGACGTCGTTGTTCATTGATGAGGTCAATGTAGGTATCGGTAATAGTGTGATTATCAGGGAATTGGCTCGTTAACATGTATGGTTACCAGAAGGGCTGGTTAATATAGATATGATCATCATCAGACTGAAGTGCCTCGATAAACCCTCCGATTGGATCATGGCATAAGCTATTGAGGGCAGGCGATAATTTTTCCTTTTCACCATTGAGGGATGCGAGTGGATAGCGAAAACGTTCAGGTAAATCGTTAAGGACTTGATAGCCACATTTGCGATAAAAACCTGCAACATGAGAATTGCAGAAGCCTAAGCCAATCCGTTGTTTATCGTCTAGATAAGCTTTGATGGAGAGCATAAGTTGCTTACCATTACCTGCACTCTTATCTCGTGCGATGATGTTGCCGATGCCAAGCACAGTCGTCATCTGTCCTTGGTGAATCAAGGTTATGGGTTTAAGCATACCAAACGCTGTCACTTGACCACCGTCGCGCAGAAAAAAGAAGGTCGAATCTTGTTCATTTTGTCGAAAATTCTTGGTGTTAATCTCGTATTCTTGGACCCGTTGTTGATTCATCATGTCAATGATTTCATCTGACAAATCATGTCCGGTTTGTATCTCTATTGTCATCGATAATCCTAGTTAATTGGTTGCTGGAGTAATTTTTCAATCAAGGGTTCGATTTGTGTATCGAGTGTCGTGTGATCAAAGTTGAGTGTGATTTCTTCTTCTAGAGAGTAATACCGAACTTCCATTGTATTATCACGGAACAATGTAAATGCAATACTCGCTTGCCCCGGTTGGAGTGTGGGTTGTATTGAACGCGAAATGACGAATGTGAGCATAGCTTGGTTGGCGCGTAGGTGACGATCGTATCCAAGTGTGCGTAAGTCCCCCATAATCTTGCGAATCGGGAGTACCCACAACCATCCACCAATAACATTATCGTCATGGAAAAAAGATTCCATCTCATCCCATGATTGTATGAAGATGTTTTCAGTTGTTTTTTGAATCATAATATGATCTTAAAATTCTATAGCTCTTTATCTTTTGCACAGTAGTTTCTCATTGTTCTCGGCTTTAGTTAAGTATAGATTGACTGTATTAAAGTTCGCAATGATGCGTAGTTAGTGAAGATCATGTTTAAACAAACTTTATCATCCTTCAAACGTTTTGCTCAGTTATTTCCTTCTATGGCACAATCGATTGTTAGTGCATTTTGTTTTTCAAATCCGATACTCAATGGCGTGACATTTTTTGTTTTATCGCCATTTATCGCTAACCTGACGCGGCTTGGTGTCGAAATGGACATGGTTATCGAAAACAGTGATATGAAAACAGCTAGCCAGTGGATTTTGGAGCGCGCAACACATGGAGTAAAGGCACATAATACTGAATGTATTCCGATGAATAAACCCGTGTTATTTGTTGGGAATCATGCTGGACTAGGCGATGCGAATGCTGTGATGATGTCATCACCACGCCGAGATACCCATACGATTTTGATTAATCATGGGATTTTACCTGGTCTTCAAGCCTTCCATGAGTATGCGATTGCAGTTGATAACGATAATCCTGCTTATACACTACGCCGAACAGTACGGTTACTCAAAGAAGGTAAGTCCGTCTTACTCTACCCACGCGGCAAAATAGAAGATGATCCATCACTTGATTTGGATTTGGCATTAGACAATTTAGCACATTGGTCAGAAAGTATTGAGTTTTTTGTCAAACATGTGCCTGATTTACAAGTTGTGCCATTTGGGGTTGGTGGCGTGATTTCTCGTTCGGCGTTAAATAATCCGATTGTGCGCCAATATAAAGATCCTGAACGCCGTTTATTTTTAGCAGCGACATTTCAGCTTGCATTTCCTATGTATCGTGACCCAATTGTAAGTATATTTTTTGGTCAACCGTTGTCAGGTGAGCAGGCGACATTAGCAAATGTGCAAAAGCAGATGCGTCGACTTATCAAGAGTGTGAATGCCGAACAAGTGGAGATATTTGGTGAAGCGCGCGGGATTCAGGCTACACTAGGGGAAGTTGTTTCTTAATATGCATACAAATGCGAGCTTGTTACATGCTTTCCATGTTTAGCTTACTGCCTTCTCAATATAATCTAAGAATGTATGTGGGCTAAGGGGTTTGGTGACATATGCGTCAAACCCTGCATTCATCGCATCATGGGCAACATCTACAGAACCATATGCTGTCATAGCAATGACTGGGATATGTTTAGTCTTTTCTGTATTGCGGACCCACTTCAACATTTCCCATCCATCCATTTCGGGCATGGATAAATCGGTAATGATGAACTTAGGTTCGATATCTTGCAGTAAATTCAAACACTCTCTGCCATTACTGGCAACTTTGACATGTGCACCATAATAGGTCAAAATCGCTGATGCTAGTTGAACATCATCATAGGTATCTTCAACAACAATTACTGTCCAATCCTGTACATTCATGTTGTTACGCTCCTACTTCCATAGATTTTAAGATTGTTGTGATGTCTTCAACGAATGTAGATACCGAAAATGGTTTGGCAATATAGCCATCAAAGCCAGCTTCCATGACCTTTTCACGATCGCCAACCATAGCATGAGCCGTCAATGCAATTACAGCTATTGATAAACGTTCTGGCATTTGGCGTAATACCTCATGCATTTCCCAGCCATTCATCTCTGGCATAGATAGATCAAGTAGAATGATATTCGGCACCCAGCTTTCCATTATCTGTAACCCTTCAAGCCCGTTGGTCGCGATTTGCACATCAGCTTCATTAAATTTCAAAATAGCTTCAGCAATAGATATGTTGTCGTAAACATCATCCACAATTAGAACAGACCAATCGGATAGATCAGTCGGAATTGCAGGTGAGACTTTGCGAGCGGTATGTGTGTTATCTAATTGATTATTAGCTGTCATAATTTCCTCTAATCTCTAAAATTATACTTTTTGTAGGTCTACTTCGGATATGTCCGCAGGTTCCAACGGTAATGTCACAGTGAATTGACTTCCTTCGTCAACAGTGCTGTTGACACGAATATTCCCACCCATAGATAACGCCAATTTACGCACAATTGCCAGTCCTAGCCCTGTGCCTCCATATTGGCGGGTTGAACCATTATCAACTTGACGGAATTCATCAAAAATTGTTTCTTGTTTATGCGACGGGATGCCGATTCCTGTATCAATTACAGTGACTGTCCATGTACTTTTACTTGCTTGACGGACAACTAGTTTGACTTGACCCTCACGGGTGAATTTAATTGCATTCGATAGTAAGTTGATCACAATTTGACGTAAACGTCCGGGGTCTCCTATCAGATGTGACGGCATATTGTCGTTAATATCACAGACGAAGTTTAACCCCTTCTCATCCGCTAACACTATATTCTGACGGACTATTTCATCAACCCACGGTTGCAGGGCGAAGGATTCTCGAATGAAATCCATACGACCAGCTTCAATTTTTGAAATGTCTAATATGTCATTGATCAGTTGCAGTAAGTGCTTAGCATTGGAAAAAACACGTTCTTGATATTGTTGTTGCGTAGGGTTTAATTCTCCTGTGATGCCAGCAAGTTGTAACTCTGTATAGCCGATGATTGCGTTGAGTGGTGTTCTCAACTCATGCGACATTGTTGCTAAGAATTGGCTTTTGAGACGTGTCGCTTCTCGTGCTTTTTGATTTGCAATTTCAAGATCTTGGTTAGCTTCTTGAAGGGACGTGAAATCGGTTAATGAAACAATATAACCACTGACTTCGTTTTGCCGATTACGTATTTTTGTGACACGTAACTTATAATGACGTGTTTTGTTTGCTTGAGTTATTTGGATATTTTTTTCTAGTGAGTCTTTTCCAATTAACTCGTGCATCAATTTGTCTTGATTTGATAATATGTGTGGAATTGATTGTCCGATTACAGCTTCTAGCGGGCGGTTTAAGATAGCTAATGCACTTTGGTTGGCATCAACAACTTGCTGATTTACGTTTAGAACAAGGATGGCGTTATCCATGTTATCTACTATGACATCTCGTGCGATCGGAATGATGTCCATTAGCCGAAAGCGGTACATACTCCACCCTGTTGTTAAACCCGTTACAACAAATGCGAAAGGAGTAATATCAACAAAATCCGGTAATGGGCTTATTCTTAGTAGAAAAACAATATTAGCAATCCATGGTGTGAATGCCCCGACTAGGAGTAATGTCATCTGACCACGATACAGCTGTGGAGATCTAAACATAGCGCGTATTAGGACTATACAACCAATTAAAATCAAAACATATGAATAAATTGCATGAATCCAGAAAAGAATTCCTGGTGATGATGATGCTATGATTAATCCACCAACTTCAACAAAATCAACCTCTGTGAAGAATAATTCGTGTAATGGATTGGTAAGTATTGCTAGTTGAACTAAGATCGGTTCAATTGAGAATAAGAGAAATTTACGCTTGGTTAACCATGCTTTTTTACCTGTATACGCTAGACAAAAAAGCATCCATGTTAGAGCAACAACGGTGACTCCTATGTATGTAATCTGCCAAAAAAGTATTTTGAGTGTTGGGTCTGTAACCAATAGTCTAGATGACATACCAAATGTCCAGATCACCAAACCCACTAACATCACGACAAATTCCACAACACCCTGACCCGGTCGCTTAGACCAGATTTGGAACGCCAACCAAATCGAAATTAGCATGGATATTATAGGAAATAGGGCATAGGGTGTAATTTGTAGCATGATTCCATCATATCGTTGTAAGACTACGTAATTTTAGTATACCCGATATTGATGGGCTAAAGAATTGACATGTGACCAGTAATCTACCTAGCCACCTGACCAGTCTTTGAAATCCTATTTATGTTCAGTTGTTCTCATTGCATAGACATGTGCAAAAAATGCTTTATAGAAAGGCATAAAAATTAAATTAGCTACTGTTAAATTTAATGATTAGGTCAGCTTATTAGGCAGGGGATATTATCACTCTACCCGTTTGATACCTTTACTTGGTTTACTCCAATTCGTAGTGGTTTGTTCTGTGAGGTAAGGCGATGTGCCAAGTAAAACAAGCCGGTTTGCCATCTCACCCCTGAGGACACACCAGCTAGTTGGGGAATATATTCAATGTAGTAAATCGCGCAATTTCTGTATATGCTCCGACACATCAGTACATAGAACTATACCCACACACCCTTGTGGGCTATACTGATTATCAGAACAATCTGTTCTCGAACAGGTTCTAACCTAAGGCGGTTCACTAGACCGCCTTCTCTTAAAGATTAGGTTGATGCTAATATATCTTATTTTCATCATTGACGCAAGCAAATTATGAAAACTGGAATATATCTCCATGTCCTATTTCATGTATTCAAAAATCTTGATGATAATGCTTACCTTCAGTGTTTCGTATTCTAGTTACACGCAGTCTGAATTAGCCCAACCAACACAGCAAGAATTTTTGAATGCTCTCGAAAATATTGAGATTAATACATTTAATTCGTTTAAGTTAGTCGATTTAGCTGAAACTGAATGGATGTATCGTTACGGAGCATCAGCTACATTTCAAGAATTATCAACAGGATTTGATAACTTCAAACACTATACACATTTTATACCGGGTGGCCCCGGTGCTGTTGGTCCGGTTGCCAATTATAATTTATGGATGGAGTTGATGTTAGAACGCTGGCTATCTGAGACTCGCACACAATTACAAGACGACATGTCTCTGACATTTGATGAATTTACACTTGTAGTTAATATTGATGATTTTGATTCTGACGATGAATTAGAGGTCTTTTTGGAAGTCACACATGGTGTAGATCCTGTCAATTATCATAATTATATGACAGCAGTCCCGACTCTTACAGGATATGATATTGAGCCTGCGCCAATCTCATTCTTTAGTAAACGATTTACAGGAGATGGAGCACATCGTAGCCAAAAAGGAATCCTTGAAAAAACTGACTACAATCGCGATGGAAATATAGATTGGTTATTTGGTTATTTCCCTGCAATAACAGGGCGGGATGGAACTTCGGAAATGATGCCTAATAACAGTGTTGCTGCTGTCTATTGGCATGATGATCACCTCAAACGATTATTTCATGTGGATGACATAGGCGTATTAAAAAATATAGATGGTGATGATGCTCTTGAAATTGTGTCAAACGCAGGTTCGCGTTTCGATAATTGGAACTGTGGATACTCAGCATATAACGTGACTGATTGGGATGGGCAACAATATGTAAGGCTTCCTACTCAATATAAAGCAACCGATTGCACTGCGCATGATGCAGAAGTTGCTATGATGAATGGCGATTTTGAAAATGCGATTAAATTATATAATAAATACTTATTATATAATGCAGAAAATTACGATCGCGAAACTAATTGTCAACAATCTTGCTATTATCGCTCCCAAAATGAACTTATATTTGAGTATTTCTATGTGCGACGTATACTTGCGCATGCGCTACTAGGGCATCAAGATGCTGTAGCTGAACAGTTATCAAATATCCCCTATCAATTGAAGACTTTTCAAACTAATGATGCTAATGGATTTCAAGTAGCAAGTGGTTTAGCAAGTATGATGTGGCAATCAGCAGCAACTGATCCAGAAGAATTATGTTACATTGCATATGAAAATGCTGAGTATCTTGAAGATCCATATACAGGTTTTTTTGTAGGACGGGTGTTTGAACCAAATGCATACCAGACCGATGTTTTGCGAGCAATTCACTCTGATGATTTTGCTTACAAAGCAGGATGTGATATTCGTTACTTTACGGATGATTTCATTCCTGAATCGACAGAATATCTTAAACTGACGATTCCCGAACCAAGAGAACATTTACCATCGCAAGCTGAAAGTCAATTATATGTTGAGAGACTTTTTCTTGACATGGATTACAATACCGTTCTACAGGTTGCCCAAAATGCTGAGACTGTTGATTTTATTGAAACTGCACATTGGCTTTATTGGGAAGCACTTGCTTATGAAGCACTTGGCCAAACAACGATAGCCAATGACATTTATCAAAATATCGTAAATGATTATTCTGAAACTCCATATGCTATTATGGCAGGATTGCACTATGGGATAGACTAATGGCTACAATATGAAGACTACAGTTCAGCCCTCATTATGCTCTACATCTAATTTTGAACTATCAGACTGTTTAATCATCTGCCATACGAACAATGCGGGGCATAAATTCGCCGACGATGTCTACTAAATCTTGTTGTGCTTCCATCACATCATGAATTGATTTATATGCCTGTGGGGCCTCGTCCAGCCCACCACCAATCAACTCGATGTTGTTGGTTTTTAGATATGCTAATTGTTCAGAACGAGTGAAAGCCTTTTTAGCGGCCGTACGACTCATCTTACGTCCGGCACCATGTGATGCACTATTCAGGCTATCAGGATTACCTTTGCCTTGTACCACAAATCCCGGATCACCCATACTACCGGGAATAATCCCCAAAACGCCATCGCCTGCTGGAGTTGCTCCCTTACGATGGACGATCAATTCTTTGCCGTCTACCATCTCTTTCCATGCGAAGTTATGATGATTTTCGACTGTTCCTAGCACAGTAAATCCAGTTGCATCAGTAATGCGTTGATGGATAACTTCGTGGTTGGCTGCTGCAAATTTACCTGCGAGATTCATTGCCACCCAGTATTCTTGACCGGTTTCACTATTCATATCCAACCATGCAAGATGCTTAACATCCTTTGGCATATGTGGATGGAATGACATCGCTAGTTTACTATAAGTATTGGCGATCTTATAGCCAATACCACGCGATCCACTATGAGATAGTAATGCTAGATATGTACCTGCTTCGGTGATGCCTAATGTTGAATTGGGTGCATCTATTTTGAATGTTCCCCATTCAACAAAGTGGTTTCCACCACCACTTGATCCCAATTGTTGAACCGCTTTTGCTTTTAGACCTTGCAAAAGCTTGGTTGCATCCCAATCTGGATCGTCTAACACTGCATGCTCTGAGCGGTCATCATCCTCGAATTGTGCACCCATCCCAAAGCGTGTCTGATTGGTTAAGGTGTGTTTTAGTAAATCGTTATGGGTTTCAATGACTTGCTCATCAACTCCAAAAATCGTAATACGCATTCGGCAAGCAATATCAACCCCAACAGCATAAGGAATCACAGCCCCTTCTGTCGCTAGAACCCCACCGATTGGTAAACCATATCCTAAGTGGGCATCAGGCATTAATGCACCTTTACGAGAGATGGATAGTGTTGCGGCTGATCTCATCTGTGAGACAGTTGCTTTGTCGATGTCATCACGCCCCCAAATTTGATAGGGGACAGGTGCTTGTGTTGGTGATGGCAAGCTAAACTCTGCAACAAAACTTAAAGCACTCTCTATTCCCTGTGTTTTGAGGATAGACCAAGCTTCTCGCTTAATCCGTTTGGGAACATAGTTATCAGCTAGTGCTTGTTGAAGTTTTTGCGCGTCTTGTGCTTGGATGTCTGCCATCATTGCCCTTTCTTGCTAGTATGTTTTATTTCACTATAAAATGATCTATAGATACCATATCATTTTAGTGTTTATGTGTCAATAAGGGTCAATAAGGGTTTATTTGTTCTGATAAATCAACTCTACAGAATTTTTAATTGTTCCAAGTATTATTGAATATATTTATTGATAGTCTGGATAATTGATGAAATTAGTTTACTTGTTTTGCATCACAATACTGCTGGTGAGTGCTTGCCAATCACAGCCTGATTTACTTAATTTGTCGGATACCGTCAAACCAGAAGCAGTCCCGACAATCGATCCCTCTAATGACGTGTTGTATGCTGCTCAACAAAATTACAATAAGTACTGTGCTCACTGTCACGGGTGGGCTGGTGACGGGCAACCACAGGTAACAATCGAAAATGCCGAAAAATTGGGGTACCATACCGTGCCAAGACATGATGAATATGGTCATACATGGCAACATCCCGACCAAATACTATTTGAAGTCGTCAAATATGGTATCCAAAATCCAACCAATTTGTATCCAATGTCACCTTATGAAGAAAATTTGAGCGACGAAGAAATTTTCGGTGTTGTAGATTACATTAAAGGTTGGTGGACAGATGACCAGCGGAGACATCAAGCAAACTTAACAACACAATTTGAAGAGAATAATCCCTTTTGGGCAGATGAAAATCTTGATGAGGACCGTTCATGACTTATATTATGCGTTATATTCTTGTGCTGGTGGGTCTGACAATTTTTGGGTGTACGACCGCACAAACGCCTACGGATATCAATCTACCGCTATCAGAAACTCAACCCACGTTTCTGTTGTTTTACACAGATAATTGACCACCTTGACAAGTTATGCGTCCCATCGTGGATGGGCTACAAGAGACATACAGTAATCAGATGACATTTGAATATCTGGATGCAGAAGATAATGGGGTAGGGCAAGCTATATTTGAGATACTAAGTTTACCCGGACATCCAAGTTATGTTATTTTTCAACCAGATGGCGAAGAACTGTTCCGTTCGTTCGGTATTGTGGATGATGCTATACTCATAGATGAAATCGAAGCCGTTATCGAATAGAGCTTGCTATGTTCCGACTACTGCAAATTATAGATGTCCTACTATTCTTCCCAATTTTAGCATTAGGGCTGATGTCCGGATTGAGTGGAGGTGGGTTGACACCTGCATTCCAACAAATTGGAACGATGATGATGTGGCTCGCACCTGCGTCTGTTGTATGTGCAATTATCGCTGAGGTATTATGGCGGATGAACCAGCAACCACTGGCTTACAGTGTACTGGTTCTGCCGATTATTATCTGGATTGGATTGATTATTGCGCTACAGGTGACAACCGGATTTTTCTTCTAGATGCGCAAAATTTAGCTGGCTTGTTGCTGATGGATTAAATCCGCATATGCACCACCCAATGCCATTAGTTCATCATGATTGCCTTCTTCAATAATACCGCCGTTACCAATAACAACAATTTTGTCAGCATGGCGAATCGTAGACAAGCGATGCGCAATCACAAATGCTGTACGTCCCTCTAAAACTTCGTTAATCGCATCTTGTACCAGACGTTCTGTACGGGTATCAATGTTAGCTGTTGCCTCGTCAAGAATCAGAATTTGTGGATCCGCGAGAATTGCACGGGCGATGCACAATAATTGACGTTGCCCTTGACTGACTGATCCACTAGCTCCTTTGAGCTCGGTATCATATCCTGATGGTAAACTCATAATGAAGTCGTGCACTCGTGCTGACTTCGCCGCAGAGATGACTTCATCCATAGTTGCTAATGGTTTACCATAGCGGATGTTATCTGCAATGGTCGTGTTAAATAGATAGCTATTTTGTGGCACTTCACCTATATTTAAGCGTAGACTTTCTTTCGTGACATCACGTATATCCACATCATCGACCAAGATTTGCCCATCTTTAACATCATAGAAACGCCCTACAAGGTTCACAATCGTACTTTTACCAGCACCTGTTTCACCAACTAATGCGACAGTTTCACCAGCTTGGGCGACTAAGGTCACATCATCCAACACGATCTGTTCGTCTGAATAGCCGAATACAACATTTTGTAGCTGAATTCGCCCTTCAATTGTTCCAAGTTGTTTAGCCGAAGGTTTATCTGCTATATCAGTTTCCGTATCCAATAATTCAAACACACGCTCACCAGCTGCAAGCGCAGATTGCATCTGAGTATACAAATTGGCAAGTTGTTGAACTGGACGGAAAAATTGTTGCGAGTAGCTTAAGAAAGCGACCACAATCCCAACTGTGATTTCACCATTGAAGGCGAGATACCCTCCAAAGCCTGTTACAAGTACGGTTGCGATGGTCGATAGGACATCGATTGTTGGCGAGAATACAGTTGTGATACGGGCTGCATAGATATTGGCATCACGATTTGCGGCATTATCTTGCTCGAATTCTTGTATGGCTAATGCCGTTCGCGCAAATGCTTGTGCTTCACGGACTGTTGATAGTTCTTGCTCAAGTTCTGCTGATAATTTTCCGAGGGTTTCTCGTGATGTGCGGAATGCTTTACGTGATTGACTCGAAAAATAGAATGTTACCAGTACCATCAATGGGATGATGATAATGGTTGCCAATGATAAACGAATATCCAAGGCAAACATCGCGATGACAATCGCGACAAGGCTGAAAAGCGATCCGAGAGATTGTGTCAAAGATTGACCGAATAACGTCCCAATTGCGTCTGTATCATTCACTAATCGGCTCATCAGATCACCTGCTTCATGATCGAAATAATAGCCAAGATGTAAAGTTTGTAAGTGCTTGAAGACATCTCCGCGTAACCGTAAGAGCAGGCGTTGTGCTAGGATACTTATAAGCCGAAGCTGTCCGATGAAACCGACATAACCAACCAGATAAGTCGCAAGCAAGATCATCATTGTCTGACCTAAACCTGCACTATCTCCGAATGCGATAAACTCATCGATCGCCCGCCCAATTAATGCTGGTCCAGCAGCTTGCCCCAATGTAGACAAAATTAACATGATGATCGTACCCATAATGAGTGGGACTTCACTTCTTAAGTAAGCTAATAGCCGGACTACTGTGCCTTGTTTAGATTGTGTTTGCATGAATCTCATCATCCTCAAGCTGGCTATTTACAATATCAACATAGATTTGGCTGGTTTCCATCAAGGTATGATGCGTGCCCTGTGCAACAATCTCACCCTTGTCAATTACTAGAATTTGGTCAGCATTGCGAACAGTCGAAATACGTTGAGCTATGATGAAAGCCGTATGATTTTCGAGATAAGGTTTGAGTGCGAGTCGTAACTTAGCTTCGGTTTCAGCATCCACTGCACTCATGCTGTCATCGAAGATGAGAATGCGAGGATGAACTACTAAAGCTCGGGCAATCGCAATACGTTGTTTCTGTCCACCACTTAATCCAGACCCGCCTTCGCCAACATGTGTGTTATATCCATCGTCCAACTTCATAATAAAGTCATGTGCTTGCGCGATGCGACACGCTTCTTCAACCTCTGCATCAGTGGCATCAGCTTTCCCGAAACAGATGTTTTCACGGATTGTGCCACTAACGAGATTTACATTTTGGAGAACAACCCCAATTTCATGTCGTAGTGATAGCAACTCAAGGTTGCGAACATCGACACCGTCAATTTTTACACTACCGTCTGTCACATCGTAGAAGCGTGGTATGAGATTAACGAGTGAACTTTTGCCACTACCTGTCGGACCCAGTAAAGCAACAGTTGTTCCAGCACCTGCACGAAGTGAAATGTTCTTGAGCACGTTATCATCATTACCGGGGTAGGTGAATGAGACATTTTCAAAGACGACTTCACCCGCAACATCATTATGTAATTCGATTGCATTGGGTTTGCTATCTATTTCAATCTCGGTATCCAAAATTTCGTAGATGCGTTTGCCTGAAGCTTGTGCGCGGGATAATTGTTGTGCGATGAATCCAATCTGAAAAATTGGGGTGACTAGATAGGTGAGGTAGCTATTGAATGCAACCAATGTGCCGAGCGTCATTGTCTCAGAAATGACACGTTCTCCTCCTAACCAGATGACAATGAGTGTGGCAACATTTGATAGAAGGAACACTGTGGGAAAGCCAATAGAAAAGACATTCACCACTTGTAAATTCATATCATATAGCACTTTGTTCTGGTCGTTATATCGTTGTAATTCACGCGACTCGGCTGTGAAACCTTTTACCACGCGAATGCCTTCTATATTTTCTTGTAAGATGTTATTGAGAATCCCTAGATTCTGCTGGACTTGACCAAACATCGGACCGAGTCGCTGGAAGATTTGCGCAAACACAACCACAATCAGCACAATCACAACGAGAACAGCTAGTGCTAGTGTCCATTCTGTTGTGAGTAAGATAATAATCGTGCCAATAAATGTCACAATTGCAGAAATGAGTTGCAATACACCCTGTGCATAGAATTGTCGCACACCTTCAACATCCGATGTAGCGCGTGTCATGAGTTGACCGACATTATGACTATCGTGGAATGAGAAGGATAGATTTTCGAGTTTGACAAATAAATCGTTTCGTAAATCGTAAGCGATACCTTGTGATGCTTTTTCTGACCAATAGGCATTGGTGAAGTTAAAGAGTCCACGCACAATGGCAATGATGACCAAGATGACCGTAATGGAGACAATGACATCACTATTGCGGGCATTTAAGCCGTCATCAATTAGGTTTTGGAAAAGCTGTGGGGTAATCAGGTTGGTGGCTGTGACGATCAGCATAGAGATTAAAGCACCGATTGCCAACCATTTATAGACAACCAGTTGTTGTAAACCACGTCGAATAAGTTGCATGGTATTGCTCCAACATTATGAGGGCATATTTTAATAGTATATGCCACCCTGAATGATGGAGCTATAAAATGAGGGAAATAATCGACAAAACAAGTATATTGTTGTTTAAATTTCTGCTTTTAACCACATAATTTGATAGGGTTCGATTGTTAGTGGAAGTGTCTTTTGCTGAGCAGAATAGTTATTTGATTGGATCAAGTCGTGCCAATCATCATGTTCGACAGGTATGGCAACACTTATAGCTTGATCTGTGACATTATTTAACGCAATGATGCGATCACCCGTCAGTTCGTTTTGACGTTCTACTGCAAATATGCTTGAATTGAGTGTGTGAATGCGCTGTGTTGCTAATGGATGAAATGCGGATTGCTCACGTCGAATGGCAAGTAGATTCATATATGCAGAAAACACCTGTGATCTTAGTGATTGCTTGTTGTTGAGCTCTTCTTTTAACGCGTTATATTGGAGTTTTTCACGATTAATCGTCCGATAACGTCCGGTTTGTTCAACACCTTCGCGATCATTACGCGATCCAAATAGACTGTGTACATAAATCCCTGGCACACCTGCAAGACATAAACCGATTGCCTGTGAGACAATAAAGCGTCTGACTGCAACCTCTGGGGATGAATCAACCAACGCAGGCGGATTGATAGCATCAAAGTAATTGATATTTAACTCATATGGGCTTTGTGAACCATCACTATTGTTTTTGAAAGAAACATAACCGCCATGTGTTTGGGCTCGATCAACTAAATTTTGTATTTCTGCATCTGAAAGAATGCCTGTTACTGGGCGCAATCCAACACCGTCATGTGAAGCGATAAAGTTAAAAAATGTGGTTTGTGCACCCGCTGGCTCGAGATTATCCGCCCATTGTGTCAATTTCGCTGTATCACCTGTTGCAAGTGTATGCAGAATGAGTGGTGGGAGAGGGAATTGGTACACCATATGTGCTTCATTTGTGCCATCACCGAAATAAGAAATGTTTTCCTCATGGGGTACGTTGGTTTCTGTGACAATCAACACATCAGGTGCGACTATTTCAAGCGCATCCCGCATAATTTGAATAACGAGGTGGGTTTGCTCAAGGTGAATACTGGTTGTCCCAGCGATTTTCCACAAAAATGCAATAGCATCTAGCCGGATTAGTTTTGCACCTTGTTCAACATAAAATAAGAGAATATCAATGAGCTCAATCAATACAGCTGGATTCATAATATTCAGGTCGATTTGATCATCGCTAAAGGTTGTCCACACATGTTTTGTGCCGGATGGCGTTTCGACGGGTGTGAGTAAGGGTAGTGCACGGGGACGAACAACCTCTGATAAATCAACGTCAGGTGACATGACTACAAAGTAATTACTATACGGTGATTCATCTCTTAAAAATGCTTGAAACCACTCGCTCTTTGCTGAAATATGGTTGAACACAGCATCGAACATCAATTTGAAATCTTGTCCCATTGCACTGATATCATCCCATGTTCCATGCTCTGGGTTGACGGCTTTGTAGTCAATAACAGAAAACCCGTCGTCAGATGAATAAGGGAAGAATGGTAACAGATGTACACTATTGACGATTGGATGGATTGTCTCTTTTAAAAATTGATGTTGAACAGCTAACGGGTTTTCATCATCGCGTTGAATTTGATCTCCATATGTAATCAAGACTACATCTTGCTCACCGAGTGGTAATTCATTGCTAGACGGCTGTTCGGGATATGCATTAAGTATCTGCTGGAGTTGTTGGAGTGTATCTTCAAAATGGTCTGGGTATAAAATTTTTAGTTTTTCAGAAATTGTCTCATAAGATGACATTGATGGCTCCTCCTAAGAATAGTAGTTATTGCCTTAAACTATACCTGTTTTGAATTTAGATAGAAATGAACTACTACTCATTATCATATTTTTGAGGACTATGTTATCTTTGATCATAAGTGAAAGGGTAGCATATGAGTCAATTTGAGTTACAAACACATCTCGATAGAATCTATGAAACAACAGAGCGATTATTTACGTTTGATGTAACTGACCCATCATCTGCACGTGCATGGCAAATCGTCTTTCGAGTTGCGTTACACGAAGCTCTAAAAATTGACTATCGTGAGTTACCTGATGATTTGAGTGCTGAATATATCGCGACATCCGACCAAGGCACATATATCCAAGATAAATACGCACTCAAATATGATGATATTGCGATACCCATGTATTTGCTTATTCCTAAAGCAGAGCCACCATACAAACCTATTGTCGCATTTCATGGTCATGGTATGGGTGCGAATTTGATCCTCGGTAATTATGCTAATGACCCTAACGCAGACATGTATCGCGCAAATGATGAAAACTTTGCCCAATGTCTCGCCCAAGATGGCTATCTGGTGTGTGTGATCGAACAACAGGGTTTTGGCGAACGGCTCACGGCTTTGACTTCAAAACCGGAAGGCGGTAATTCGTGTCGGCAATTGGCATTCAATTATCTACTCCACAATCGGACGCTACTTGGTGAACGGGTATGGGAAGGTATGTTAGCGATTAGCTATTTGCTGAAGCGCAATGATATTTTGAGCGATCAACTGGCATGTGTCGGATTCTCTGGAGGTGGTACAACTTCACTATTTTTATCGGCAATCGACGAGCGTATCCGTAAAGCGGTGATAATGGGTTATTTTTGTACCTTAAAACAGTCGATATTGGATATTGAACATTGTGAATGTAATTATGTCCCGAATTTGTTGACACTCGGTGAGTTAAGTGATATTGCTGGACTGATTGCACCGCGCTCTATTCACATTATCTCCGGTGAAAATGACCCCATCTTTCCGATAGCTGGCGTTCATGAACAATATGATCTTTTGGATCGGATTTATGAAGCGTTTGGTGCGGAAGATAAATGTCATCTATCTGTACATAATGGCGCACATCGACCGGATTACGATTTGCTAGTCAGTGGCTTATAAGACTAGATGACAAATTTGCAAATTTTGCTTGCGATGGGCTGAAAAATAGGATATAGTCTGATTATCCCTAACCAAGGGAAAGGCGGTGTACTAGACCGCCTCTCAGGATACTTTGCAAAGTACATAAGTTTCCTGATGGTATTGTAACGCATGTCACAGCGCGCGTGTAGTTTGTGTTATCTATTGGCATCAGGAATAGCCGTCGGGAATCGCTTGATGTGGTTCGTCATTAGTACGATCGTTTATCGGATATATAGACGCCTGAGTAACGAGGGGTGTCGCCTCAGGTGGCTATTTTGCGTTCTGTTATAATCGCTTATATGTTGGCGCAAGCAGTCTCCATACAGTGGATCACATGCAAATGGACATGCCAAAAATGACTGAAAACAAGATTCCGATCCTACAATTTAGTAGCGAAAAAGCACAGGACATGCCATTCGAGATTTTCCGGATTGAGGGTAGAAATCACTATCCCGGTTATCCTATATCCTTCCGCAGTGATTTTTATGTCATTGTAGTTATCACAGCAGGTGCTGGTAACAGCTTTATAGATTTTCAGGCACATCCCATTGACCGTGGGATTGTCTATTTCATCACACCGGGGCAAGTGCAACAGTGGGCGAGTACCCGATCGCTAACTGGCTATATCTTGTTATTTCAGGAAAGTTTTTTGCCGATGAATGGTGCGGATCAAATCACCCCGCGCAGTTTTGATTATTTTCATCGTACTGATCTTGCACCCGTATTACAGCTTGGTGATCTGGAAGCGAAAATGCTAACGTTGTGTCAGGACATGCTGACTGCCTATCATGAGAAAGACTTTGGTCGTACAGCTCTATTGCAATCGTACCTACGCGTATTTCTAATTCAGTCACAACGGCTATTTGTGCGTCAACAGACTACCGATAGTACCGAGTCAGTTGGATCGCTTGTTACCAACTATATTCGGCTCATCGATCAGCACTTTTTGCAAAAACAGCGTGTGAATGAGTATGCAACGTTATTAGGTGTCACACCCGGTCATCTGACTGATACGACGCGTGAGAAGCTGGGTCTACCTGCGGGGCAGTTGATCCAACGACGAGTGCTTTTAGAAGCAAAACGAATGCTCACCTATGGCGAGAACAGTGTGGGTGAGATTGCCTTTAGCCTCAATTTTACGGATCCCTCGTATTTTGCGCGTTACTTTCGTAGAGAAACAGGTCAAAGCCCAACTGCTTTCCGTACACATACCCGAGAAAAGTACCTATTCCCCCGTTCTGAGTCCTAACATAATAAGCTGTAAACCCCTATCCTATAATCATAAGCTTTGAAATATACTATTTTGCATAAATTCGTAGCACTTGATGAGGATGGTTTATAAACACTGTTTATGCCCCTATATAAGGGTGCTTGTGATACGAATGATGCAGATAACCTAACACCAACAGCTTATATTCAATAGCTGCTTGTCCAATTTTCTAATTGATGTATGAACTTGAGGTGACCTATGGACTCACAAATACCTGATATTCTTTTCCCTATCATTACACTCACTATTGGTAGCGCAATTGCTCTTTATAGTTGGCAACGATCGCGGACAGTTGCGATCATTGCCATAGCTTGGGCAATTGCCAGTATAGCTCTAGCACAAATTCCCTATGTCCAAAGTCCTGACAGTTGGACGGAAGGTGATGCGTTCGGCTTCAACGTATTTAACGCTATTTTTGCGATTCCTGTGATCATCCTTGTTGTTGCATCATGGCGTTCGAAGGCGTTCGGGAAATTTATGAGCGATACACCATCATGGGTTTTAATGGCAACTCAAATCTACCGTTTATCGGGTGCGACGCTTTTGATTTTGTACTTGGAAGGATTGCTCCCTGCTGAAATTGGCTTATCCAACGGGATACAAGATATTATTATTGGCCTCACTGCTTTGCCTGTTGCATGGGCATTATATCGAGGTTTTTCATGGAGTCGTAATCTGGCAATCGTTTGGAATCTAGTAGGGTTATTTGACTTTGTCAGTGCGGCGATGGTTATTTCACTATCACATTTCGGCATTATTGACATTTCGCCTGTGCCAGCGCGGATGGGATTGTATCCGTTATCACTTATTACAATCTATCAGGTTGCTGTGGCATTTTTTATTCATTTATACTTGCTACAACGTCTGTTTCGTAGTCCTGTACTAGAATCAGCTCATTCATAATAGAGTAGGTATCAACGATGCACATCCATCAAGACTTGATCAGCACCCGGATTTAAGGTGAAGTTGTAACTAGGCGTGACTTTCACCCCACCGTGTAGCGTTAATGTGCAATGCTGGTATAGAGTCGCGAGTATTAGTTGCATCTCCATGATTGCAAATTGGTTGCCTAGGCATATACGCGGGCCTGCTCCGAATGGAATATAGGCATAACGATGTAATTGTTCCTCAAATTCTGGTGTCCAACGGTCTGGGTCAAATGTCAGTGGATTAGGGTAGATCGCTCCGTCACGATGTAAACCATAGATCGTCGTTACAACAAGACTACCCTTACTGATGTGATTTCCACCAATTTCCACATTATCACTGCTCACGCGTCCAACCCCTAATGCTGATGGGAACAATCTTTGTGTCTCTTTGATGATCTGTGCGCTATATGTCAGCGACTTAAGGTCAGTAAGTTTAGCTGGACAATCTTCTAATACTGTCGAGAGTTCAGCACGTAGTTTGTCCACAATATCGGGGTAATCGGATAAGGTTGTCAGTGCAAAAATAATGGTATTGGCAGTGGTTTCATGTCCGGCGATAAAAATCGTATTGAGTTCGCTCATGATTTGGTCGTCGCTCATAGTGCTACCGTCATCATATTGTGCCAGCATCAACATCGACAGTAAGTCGCCACGATCTTCACCTATCTTGCGCCATTCATCGATGACTTCTTGATACAGTGTTTTCAGGGTTGCCATAACAGTTTTGATCTTTTGATTTCGTGGTGTTGGTAACCACATTGGTGGTGATGAACTAGCGGTGACATCTTCGGCTGCGAATTGGAAAAATTGGTTCAGCGCGTCACTAATCATTTGATAGTGACTATCATCTTCCATGCCAAACATGGTCTTGAGTATGATTTTAGATGTCAAATCGGGGATAATCTCTTTAATGTCCACTACATCGCCATGATTCCAATTACTGATGGTATCTTGTGTTAAATTGACAATGTCGTCAGCATAATTCCCGATACGCTGACTATGAAACGCAGGTTGCATCAACTTACGTTGCTTGCGCCATACCTCGTCATCTGATGTAAAAATACTCTCGCCTGTATATGAACGAAAAGCACGTTTAAGAATGTCATCTTTGCGAAAATTCTTGCTCTGCTTGACGAGAAATTCTTGGATTAAATCAGGGTGATTAACATAGACTGAGGTCACAGGGCCGTAGCGCACGCGTACAATGTCGCCTTGTTTATACATATCCCATTGATGTTGAATTATGTCTTTGCGTGCATCTTGGAGGTGCCCGAGAATTGGATTCGGTGCGGGAACATAAGGTGGTTGTGTGACGGTCATCTTGTTAGCTCCGGTTATCATATCACGGCGATAATCGTATCTTAGCACCAACTCGATTTATTCCACGATTTACTTAATAAAATATCATGTACACATAATTCCCTCGTGCAAAACAACCTACAAATCACGTACAGGATGTGGGTGTCAAAGCAACCGGACTGTGATTACACTGAAATGATACAAAACTATCAATCCAAACATAGAAAAGTATAAGCTTTTGACCTCACAATCCCGATCTTACTTGCTGACTATCCCTCCTGACCTTTTTCCGCAATTAATACTTGTTGTTTTCTTTAGCGGTACGATGCGTGGATACAGTGCACCGTACTTCAATCTATTCTTAGATGATATGGGATTTTCTGCGACCTTAATCGGTACGGTCTTAAGTATAGCGTCCATCCTCGAACTGGTTATGATCCCTACATTGAGTCGTATCGCGGATTCAAGGGGGGCGCATCGGCTGTTGTATCGTGGGTTGATGCTTGCTTATATTCTGGCTGTGTTGGCGATGATGATTTATCCGATTACAGCTGTTTTGTTTGTGGGGACTGTTATCGTACAATCCAATTTTCGTAGTACATTTCTGTTTGCGATGCAGTTATCGTTCACGAAGTTAGAACAACATGGCAAAACATTCTTTGGGCGCATTCGGTCGGTATCCGCGGGCGGATTTATGATCGGCAATCTCACAGCCAGTCCCTTATTTGCAATAGGACAATTTACAGGGCTATTTATTGCAACGATCATCAGCGGGGCATTATCGATTCTGTTTTCGGGTGCGATGCCTAAAAACACCACGGACAAACCCTCTGATGATATGGATAACGAAACATCTGATGAGACCATCGAGCGCAATCGGCTGATGTATCCGGTTTTTCTTGCACAGTTTTTTGTGGCGATCGGCTTGCGCAATGGGTTTGCATTCTGGTTGATTTATTTTCAAGATGCGCTCAATATCCCAAGCGAACAAATCCCTTTAATTGTTGCATTTTCAGCAATTCTCGAACTACCATGGTTTATGTTATTGGATGGACCGATGAAACGATGGAGCGCGGTCTGGTTTTATATTATTGGCGCGATCGGTCTTGGAATACACTTTGTATTCTTCGGGCTGGCTGGCAGCTTCCTAGCTATTATTGTGATATTGATAACGCGTGGTCCAATGTTTGCCATGTGGAATTTGTCGATTCTGGTACATATCAATGAAATTAGTCACCCGCGTAATGTGTCTACAAATCAGGCGTTAGCACAAATTACTGTCCCTAGTATCGCAGGTTTGATCTCTAGTGCGCCACTAGGGTTTGTCTATGATAATTTCTCGCCGATGATATTTTTTGTCTTATGTTGTGTTGCGATGGTAATTGGTGGTTTGATTATGCTCGTTAGTCATCTAGCTAGTCGTAAATCTATCAAAGTGAAACATACATAAAACAATATAAGGCCGTTTGGTTGCCAAATTGAAGCAAATACCTGTCTATATGAGGTAATATAAGCTCACTTATCTGGACTATCATCATAAGGAGCAATTCATATGGCAAAAAAGACAGGTGGTGAAGCTGTTGTTGATGCACTCATCAAACATGGAGTTCATACGATATTTGGATTACCCGGTGTTCAAAACGATTGGCTCTACAACGCACTCTACGATGCTCAGGACAAAATCAAAGTCATTCACCCCCGCCATGAACAAGGTGCAGGCTATATGGCATTGGGATATGCAATGGCGACTGGTAAACCGATGACTTTTAGTGTTGTACCAGGACCGGGGGTGTTGAATGCGTCGGCTGCGTTGGCGACTGCTTATGGATTGAATGCCAAAGTTTTTTGTTTAACAGGGCAGATACCATCACAGCATATTGGCAAAGGTCGCGGTGTTTTACATGAGATTAATCATCAGCCGGATGTTTTGCGCGGATTAACCAAATGGACTGGCACAGTGTTACATCCGTCCGAAGCAGGACGTAAAGTCGCACAGGCATTTAGCGAAATGAATTCCGGTCGTCCGCGTCCAGTTGCATTAGAAGTTCCGATGGATGTGCTTAAACTAAAAACCGAAGTTCCCGAAGTTGAGATCTTACCAACACTCATACCACCTGTCGATGAAGATGCGATTGCTGAAGCTGGTAAGCTATTGGGAACAGCAAAACGCCCGATGATTTTTGTTGGGGGTGGTGCGCAAGGTGTGAGCGAAGAGGTAACCCAACTCGCTGGGATGTTACAAGCTCCTGTGGTTGCTTATCGTACGGGACAAGGTGTCATTGATGGACGGCATTACCTCAGCTTGCATACACCACCTGCACACGACTATTACAAAACTACCGATGTTGTTCTCGCGGTTGGATCGAATATGCGGATTCCGATACAACGTTGGGGTACAGATAGCGATATGAAGATTATTCGCATTGATGTCGACAGTGATGCGATGCACCGGATTAAGCAACCGGACTTAGCTATTGTCGCTCAATCCGAAGATGCATTGCCATTATTACTTGATGCTGTTGCAAAGCACAACATCAAACGCGAGTCAGCTAAAGATGAGATGCTAGGTATCAAAGCAAAATGGGCACAAAGTACAGAGTACCTGGAACCTCAAAATACGTATTTAAAAATTATTCGTGAAGAACTTGGTGAGGATGGTATTTTTGTTGATGAATTGACACAGGTTGGGTTTGCTGCGCGGATTAATTATCCCGTGTATAAACCGCGCACCTTCATTAGTACAGGGTATCAAGGGACACTCGGTTATGGTGTGCCTACCGGGCTGGGTGTGAAAGTGGCTAAACCGGATATTCCTGTTTTGTCGATTGCAGGGGATGGTGGGTTTATGTTTAGTGTTCAATCCATTGCGACTGCAGTTCAACATAGAATTGGGTTGGTGACGATTGTGTTTAATAACAATGCCTATGGCAATGTCCGCACAATGCAAATCCGTGATTATGATGAGCGCGTGATTGCCACTGACTTGGTCAACCCAGATTTTGTCAAATTGGCTGAAGCCTTTGGCGCAAATGGTTACCGTGCTGAAACAGAGGCTCAATTGCGTGAAGCAATGCAGAAAGGCTTTGCCAGTGATTTACCCACAGTAATTGAAGTGCCGATTGGTGAGACCCCAAGTGTAGACCGCTTCCGCAATATGGGACATATTCGCCCACCAAAGGCATAATCATGACAGATATTATTCTAAAACCAGACTCTAAAATTTATCGCACTTTTCAAAATTTAATTGCTGATGCCGATCGCGTATTTTTTGCAGGATTACCGGGTGTAGGTAAAAGCCTGATGTTGCAGCAATTAACATTGATGGCAAAAGAGGTAGGGCGTAGTGTACACCTCATTCAGTGGGATACTGCGCGTCCTGCGTTTGAAATATCCGAGGTCATGCAAAAATATCCAGAGGTTGATGGAGTGACTCACGCAATGGTACGCAAAGCTGTTGGCATGTGGGCGCGTCAAGGTGTAGAGGATTGGGATAATGCACATGATAAACCTGCACATATGCTCATTGGCGAAGTGCCACTCGTTGGTAATCGGCTGATGGAGTTGGCGATACCACACGACGATAAGATCGAAAAGATGCTTAAAAATACGCGAACTCAATTTGTTATCCCTGCACCATCCAAAGCTGTGCGCAATGTAATTGAAGCCAACCGCGAAAAAACGATTGTTGAGCCACGCCATGAAAAAGAAACTAAAGATGCACCCCCGAATGTACTTAGGACATTGTGGCATGACCTGTATCAACTGGCGGGTGAGCTAGGTTTAACTACAGTTGAAGCGGAAAAAGTACCATACTCATCTGAAATTTACACAGCTGTGTATCAACATCTATTGCAACATCGTCATGTGCAGGTACTGGATATTGATGATATTCTAAAACCATCGGGATCCGCTTATGACTTTGCAAGTAAAATCCCTGAATTGACTGCATCTCCGCAACAAGTCACGGAGATTTTGACACAGTTGGAAGCAAACTTCACTATTGAGCAAGTCGAAGAAGAGGTAAACAACTGGTACAAGGTTTAAGGATGTTGGGGGTATGTTACCTGCCCCCAATTCTGATTCAACCTATTAATTCCCTAATACATCATCAGCCTTAGCAAATAGACCTGATGTACCGCCTGTGTGCCAGAATAAAATTGCTTCATCCGATGAATATTCACCTGACTGTATCCGTTGCATCAACCCACCTAAGGCGCGCCCCGTATAGACAGGGTCGACAATGATACCTTCGGATTGTGCAATTTTTCGGATTGCATTGCGCTCTAAATCCGTAACGACACCGTAGCTGTGAGTTCCGGCGGCTGCAAGTAAATGAATGTCGTTTTCGGTTACGTTGATGTCGAAATTATAGTGTTCGATAGTGTCGTGTGTGAGCTTTACGATTTTTGCAGGCAATGTCTCGAAGCCACTGTTCATGATACCCTCAAGTCTCACATCCCAGCCCAGTAATTTCGCGCCGATGAGCATCCCAACATGTGTTCCACCCGACCCTGATAAAAAGATAATACGATCTATTGATGTATTCATCGCTTGTAGTTGATGGTAGACCTCTTCAATCGCATTGATATATCCGGCTGTACCTATTGGATTGGATGCGCCTAATGGGATGATATACGGTTTTTTGCCTTCTTCACGCAACTCATCGGCAATAGTGTGCAACATTGCATCGATTTCTCCAGTAGGATGTTGTGGTTTGCCTGACCAGCGAATAGTTGCACCGAGTAGTTTGTCCAATAATAAGTTGCCATTGATATGTTCTGGTTCATGTCCGCGCAGTAATAAGACACAGTCGAGTCCGTACTTAGCGGCAGTTGCAGCTGTTTGTCGACAGTGGTTGGATTGCGCTGATCCGGTTGTGATGACTGTATTTGCTCCCGTTGTCAACGCATCCCCAACGACATATTCTAGTTTGCGGACTTTATTGCCACCGGTTGCTAGTCCGGTTTGGTCATCGCGCTTGATGAGTAGGCGCGGACAATTATCTCCAAGTAATTGGCGTAGATTATGCAATTCTTCTAGTGGGGTGGGTAAAAACGCGAGAGGGATACGTGATATGTCGTGTGCCAAAACTGAATCGCGGTGGTTAATCATCTCGCCATGGGTTGATTGCATCACATATAGTCCTTAAATGTATTATATCAAGCTGGATTTATATAAACTGTATAATATTCTTAAAGATTTTACTCTATTTCCCCGTGATTTCTTCAACTACACTGCAAAACGAAAATGTAGCAAAATCTCATGTTTTCTATTCTTCGTTACCAGTATTTTTATAGGAGTTTTCGTTGAATCTATCAAGTTCTAAAACAAGTGATTTTGGAAAAGTTGAACAAGATATTCGGTTTCTTATTCAGTGTTTTCGAGAAGTATTAGAAGAAAATGGCGAACAGGAACTTGCACAGGCATTGCCATGGACGGAAGAAAAAGAGTCCGAGTTAGACCACAAACGCATCGACACTGTCAAAGTGACACAAGCCTATTCGATAGCATTTCAGTTGCTGAATATTGCTGAGGAAAACGCAGTTGTCCAATACCGTAGATTGTTGGAAAAAGAAGCCGTTAGTGAACGCTTCTCTGGATTGTGGAGTCAAAACTTGCAATCCTTTAAACAACGAGGCGTATCAGATGAACAGATTGCATCAGACCTAGCCCGTGTTCGTGTTGAGCCGGTGTTAACTGCGCACCCGACTGAAGCAAAACGCTATACGGTACTCGAGCAACACCGCTATCTGTATCTGCTGATGGTGCGCCGCGAAAATCAGATGTGGACACCACAAGAAACACAGGCTATTCGAGATGAGATCAAAACAGCCTTGGATCGGTTGTGGCGTACTGGCGAAATCTATTTAGATAAACCCGATGTCGCATCTGAGATCAGAAATACGCTCTATTATCTGCGCAACATGTTCCCGCAAGTTGTTGAGCTAGTAGACAAACGCTTAGTACAAAATTGGATTGAAGCAGGTTTTGATGGAGAACGGTTTACCAATCCTGATAACTATCCCAACATTCAATTTGGTACATGGGTTGGTGGGGATCGTGATGGACACCCACTCGTCACATCAGAGACTACTGCGCAGACATTACAAGCGCTTAGGGCAAATGCACTCAGCCTGCTTGAAGAAAAATTAATTCACCTTGCGCAAAAGCTCAGTTTATCTCGGTTTACACAAACTGTACCCTATACACTTGATCAACACATTCAGGATAACGCGACTAGTCTCGGTGAAGCTGGTCAAGCTGCATTAGATCGCAACCCTGAAGAACCTTGGCGACAAATAATCAATCTCATGTTGGCTCGCTTAACTGCAGAGGAACACGCAGATACATATGTCAATGCTAATGCGCTCGAAGATGATCTCAAGGTGCTATATCATAGTCTAATTGACATCGGTGCAGATCGCCTTGCAAAATTTGATGTGTTACCTGTGATTCGTATCGTCCAAACTTTTGGTTTCCATCTGGCATCACTCGATATTCGCCAGAATAGCAGCTTTCATGATCGTGCGTTGTCGCAACTGCTTGAAGTCGCAGGCGTTGACGATAGTGATTTCCTCAATTGGGACAAAGATAAACGCTTACAATTGCTCAATCATGAATTGACCATACCGCGCCCCTTTACTTTACCTGACGCTGAACTTGAGGCAGAGTCTCGTGCTGTTGTTGATGTATACCGTGTTGTTGCCGATTATATTCATCATCATGGTGCACGCGGGCTTGGCTCGTTAATCGTCAGTATGACACGTGATGTAACCGACTTATTGACTGTTTATGCGCTAGCCCGTGAGGCAGGGTTATTGATTAATGGTGATGAGGGGCTCATCTGTCAACTTCCGGTTGTCCCGTTGTTCGAGACAATTGATGATCTAGAACGTAGCTCCGGCATTTTGACTGAATTTCTATCGCACCCACTGACTATTCGTAGTTTGAAGTATCAACAAGAACGCGATGGTTTGGAAATGCCTGTGCAACAGGTAATGATCGGCTATAGCGATAGCAATAAAGATGGTGGCATTCTAGCAAGTATGTGGAAATTGTATGAAGCGCAACGTCAATTAACCGATGTAGGTGCAGAACACGGTGTGAAAATTCGCTTCTTCCACGGGCGGGGCGGATCAATTAGCCGTGGTGGTGGACCATCGCATCGTTTTTTACGCGCATTGCCAGCAAAAGCACTCGATGGTGATCTACGGCTAACTGAGCAGGGTGAAGTGATCGCTCGTAAATATGCGAACAAAGAGACCGCAGTACGCAACATCGAACAATTGCTATCTAATTCGCTGAGGGCATCCATCCGCAAGCAGAGTAGCAAACCTCATGCGCTTGAACATGTCATGCCTCAATTAGTCGACATTAGTCGTCAAACCTATCACGACTTGATTAGTCAGGATGGATTTATACCGTTTTATCGTCAGGCAACACCCATTGATGTGATTGAATCGAGTCGAATTGGTTCACGTCCAGCTCGACGTACTGGTAAACACACACTCGCTGATTTGCGCGCTATTCCATGGGTGTTCAGTTGGAGTCAGGCGCGTTTCTTGTTGTCGGGATGGTATGGTTTTGGAACGGCTTTACAAACGCTCCAGTCAAGTGATGCTGGGTTGTTTGAGGAAATTAGTAACACACTATTTGAGTGGCCTCAATTCCATCATGTCGTCAGTAGTGTCGCCAGTAATGTGATGCTGACAGACGAAGCAATCATGCAACAGTATGCAGCATTGGTCGAGGATAGCGATATACGTCAGCATATGATGCAAATGATTTCGGCTGAGCTAGAGCGTACATGGAGTGTATTGGAGCACTTTTATAGTGGCTCGTTATGGGATCAACGTCCAAATGTATCGCAAGTTATTTTGATGCGCCAGACACCACTACGCAATTTGCATGAACAACAAATCCGGTTATTGCGTGCATGGCGGGAAAACCCCACTGATGAAGCCCTATCGGAATTGCTTGTCACAGTCAATGCAATTGCAAATGGCCTAGGCACAACAGGTTAAATCTCCATTTGTCGTTAGCTAGTGATATATCAGCTAACGTCCACTGAAAACACAAATAGCCTCCTGAGGCGACACCCCTCGTTACTCAGGTGGCTATATCCGATAAACGATCGTACTAACGATGAATCACAATCATATGATTCCCGACGACTATTCCTGACATCAATAGATAACACAAACTACACGCGCGCTGTGACATGCGTTACAATATTGTCAGGAAACTTAAGTACTTCTAGAAGTATTCCTGAGAGGCGGTCTCTACACCGCCTTTCCCTTAAATTAAGGATACAAAAACTATATCGTATTTCCACTTACTCCGCAAGCAAAATCATATGTGAAATTTTTACGATCTGCATAATAATTTTACAATTTATTATGTGTCGATATGTTATAGTAAAAGCATATTCGAATGTAAGGAATACACTCATGTCCAGAAAACGGATAAGCCTACAACGTAAAACAGCGACACAACGTCATAAACAAAACAAATCCCCATCATCTATGGTCAGCGATGACTCAGATGTCACACGGATGAGTTCAGTATTGCAGGCATATCCACAACGCGCCCAAAATCAACAGACTATCATGCACTTGCAACGGACAATCGGTAACCACGCTGTGCAAAACCTCTTGCAACGCAATGAGACAGATGAGGTCAAAACAAACTCAAATGAGAAAGACGATAGTTCGACAGAGCTAAAGCCACCCGAAGATACAATGTCGGTACCCGATGACAAAAATTTTGAAGATTTTGATGGCAAGCAATATCGTGTTACAGGCAAAGCACCAAACCGTAAAATTGAAGAAGTCAAACGTATGACAACTGTTGATGGTGAGGTGTATTATGTCGCACTCGGTGAAGTGATCAACTTCATGGAGAAGATGCCCATTGTACGTTATTACAAAAATCCAGTTGACCTCGGTGATTGGTATCCGTCGGTAACACATCTCAACGGCATGAATGTCAAGACACAGGACGGCATTACCGATGCTGTGTTGTTACAGCAAAACCTTAACGAGCAAATGGATCAAGCAGGGGATGATGTTGCACTTGGTCAAGATGCGATAGATGTTCTGTATACATATAGTTCAACTGAAGGATTCGGTTGGGATTTAGTTGATTGTGTCAAAGGTAAACTTGGGTTTGATGATAAAGTTATCCATATGCAGACACAGATGATTTTAGATGCGGTTTTACAGGGTAATTTAACATACATCTCGGCACATAGCCGTGGCACAATCAAGACCGATAATGCTGTCCGTAATGCTTTCAGAAAACTACAGGAACACTTCAGGCAAGAAGTGATCAAGGATGTTGCTGGATCACTCGATCTAGAGCAAGGTAATGTCTTAAAAATGTGGAGTGTGATCAAAGCACTTGCGAAGACCAAAGCCAAAGAAGAGATGAACAAATACGTTCGCTTAGTCTATGCGGGTAATGCTGTTGTATTCCCATCTAGTGTATTGCCGATTGAATTCATTGTCGGCTATTATGACGGGGTGAGTATGACGGTGGGTAGTATGACACAAGCTGGCGTGGAGAAAAGTATTTTCGGGCATGGAAATGACGACTCAAAAATGACACATCAGTGGAGTGGTCATGGCTTCCGTGGCTACATCAAAAATGTCGTCAAGAAAATCAAGGGCAAAATAATTAAAGACAACGAATCGGATAACTAATATGAGTATCAAAACCGATGTCTACAACGGACTCAAAACGCTACCCCGTATATATAGCATCACCAATGAGTTAGATAGCCGTAGTTGGGTGCTTATTCAAATGCCATTTCCAACTGCACCCCATGCTCTTCATGATGATGAACTCACAGTTCAATTGCGTATAGATGAAAGTGAAAGTTACTTTACACTCTATTCCCCACTTGCGATCCTCAAAGAAGGCGACAAAAGCACTATCTATGAGCACATGTTGCATCGCAATTTCTACGCCGAACAAACTGATGCACTTGCATTTGCCATCAATCAAGTCCAAGGGAATGATGTCTTACAAGCAGTTTATCATTGGATGCAAGATTCTATTGATCCAGAACAATTCAAATCCCTTATAGAGAGAATGATGCAAGGACTCTTCACAATGATGGATGAAGTCGATAATGTGGCGAGCAAGTCCGATGTGATTGATCCGATCAATAAGTAGGATCCGCATTTTCCCACACCAATTTCAGAAACACACAAAGTATTCTTTTTGTTTTATCCTCGGTCTTAAATGTCCGCTGTCTTATGTTTAAATTTTCGATTCGCTATCGCTAACATCACAACCAGCATCGTTATAAATAATGGCACGATCATAAAGGCGTTAAAAATCCCGATGACATCGGCGGTTGATCCCAAAACCTGAGGGATAATTAAAATGGCTAATCCGGCTGCTAAGGAGATGCGTGAACTGGCTAAATCGCTGGCATTTTCCCCGACTCTGGAGGCGATTGATAATCCGAGTGGGAATAAATTGGAAATTCCTAGCCCGACGATAAATAATCCGAGAATATTCAGCCAAGCGACTTGCCCCAACCAGAATAGTGGAAAGCCGACTATAATTAAGCTGATTGCTAGCCATAGTAAATTTTGCGGTGCATAACGATAGGTGAGGCGACTCCCTAAGACCCTTCCGATAATCATCGCGACTAAGAACACACTCAAGATGGATGCAGCTTGTTCTGTGGGTAGACCAACAACAGTATTCAAGAAATCAGCACTCCAAAATAACACACACCATTCCAACGCAACACATAAAAAGATTACAATCCAATACCACCAGAATAAGTTTGGTAGTTGTGTGTTTGACGTGTTGTCTGTTTTGTCAATTTTTGTAGTAGGGAATGACATCGTGCGGTTAATGACAAACATTGTCAGCCATAATCCTGCACCCAAAACAATCGCCACACGCCACGTTAATACTGTACCTGCACCAATTCCAACGACTATCGGTACGATAGCTGCTAGAATACTAGCCACAATATTGGATTCTGTTAATGCGATTGCGCGGTTTTCACCATGTTCATCGGCTAAGGTTGATTGGATCATCACCAGTAGATACGTACCCAACCATCCCAGCATAAATGTGCCCAGAATGGTTAGTGGTGCGATCTGTGCGAGACTTAGTAAGATACCACCAGATACCATTCCCAGCCCAGCGCCCCAAAATAACAGTTTTCGACCAAACCGTTGTGCCATCGATGCACCCGTTATTCCCGCAATAACCATGCCTAATGCAAAACCGGTGACATGGAAACCGGTCACTGTATAATTGAGTGACAACTCTGCGCGGATAAATGGCATAATTGGACCAAGTGAGGTCTGCATGTAGGCGTAAAACCCCAATAAAACATAAGCTGATAATGTGAATTGATTGCGTATAAATGGCGATGTGGACATAGTGTCTGTGCTTGTACATTTGGTTAATATTCTATATGATATATGAAATATTATTTTTTGGTTAGTCGGTAAGGGGGCAACATGGCAAAGCGATATACACCACCAGTAGCAGAATCAATTAAAGCACAACTCAAAAAATCGACTAGCGATCTTATCTTTGATGCACTCCGTGAATCTATACTCACGGGTGAGCTTTCACCTGGAACACAACTTATTGAGAAAAATCTTGCAGCAGACTTTGGTGTGAGCAAAACACCGATTCGTGAGGCATTACATCATCTGAGCCATATCGGTTTAGTTGACCTGGAAACGGCTAAAGGTGCGACTGTTCATACGTTGACATCTGAAGAAATCAAAGACATTTGGGAGATGCGTCAATATCTTGAACCGATGGCGTTGGAACTCAGTATTCCTCATTTAACAGATGACGAAATAGAACAGTTACGTGACTGCCTCGAAGAAGCTCGTAAATCACTTGATGCGGGTGAGATGAAAAAATTAAGTCAGATCAATACAGAATTTCACGAATTGCTCTATAGCAAGGCAGACAATCATTTGCTGATCCAATGGCTGGATAGTCTGAGTGATCGTCGTCGTTTGGTCTCGATGAATATTTGGGACATTGAAAATAACAGCGATACGGAATGGAAAGAACATCAGGTGATTTTTGAGGCGGTTGAAGTGCGTGATATTCCAACTGCTTCACAGGCATTAAAAGATCACATTGCTAACTTTACTAAACAGGTACTGGCTCATCTAAAAAAAGATAATCAGTAGCGAAATAACTGATTATTTGTTTGTCATTCCAAAATAGCATATTGAGGGTTTAGAAAAGTTCAGTACAATATCACATTGTATAATGCAGAACTTATGAGTCAGGTGTACCTTATTCGGTACAAATCGAATAGTCGTTGAGCAATCGGATAGGTTCATCATATCTGGCTTAATCTAAATTCAACGTCAGTCGAACGGATTGAAATCTTGCAGAGAAACAAGTGTAACGTCGATCGTTAATGAGCTTGGATATTAGCGAAATTTTGATCGCGCATCCCAAATTAGACCACTAATAACAATAGGTAAACATACATATGCATATTATATCTTTCGACCGTTTGAGTCAGTCTTACGGCGGTAAGGATGTCTTCAAAAACCTTGATGGAAAAATCTTGGTAGATAGTAAAATTGGGCTGGTTGGTCCGAATGGTATCGGTAAAACGACGTTGCTCAAGTTGTTAGCTGGTATTGAAGAGACTCTACAAGGTGACATCCATCGAATGGAGAACCTCAAAATTGGCTACCTCCGGCAAGAAGCTGTCCTTGCCTTTGCTGATAAAGAGAACACATTGGAGAGTGAAATGCTCCTCGTATTCGAAGAAGTCTTTGAAATGGAGCGTAAAATGCGGAGCATCGAAGAGGGTATGGCGGATGGTACAGCCACCGATGACGACTTTGATTTATATAGTGATTTGCAAATTAAAGTAGACATTCATGGACTCTACGATTATGAACGCCGCATTCAGCGGACACTCGACGGACTTGGATTTGATAAAGCTGATTGGCAAAAACCAATTAACATCCTCAGTGGTGGACAAAAGACGCGCGCTTTACTAGCGAAGTTGGTCTTGGAAGTCCCTGATTTACTGATTCTTGATGAGCCGACGAATCATCTCGATATTGAAGCGATTCGCTGGTTAGAAGGGATTTTACATGTCTGGGAAGGCGCGTTGCTGATTGTCAGTCATGATCGCTATTTCTTAGATCGTGTTGTGAATCGTATTTGGGAAATGTCGCCGATCAATATCGAAGAATTTAAGGGTAACTACAGTGCGTATCTGCGCCAAAATGCCGAACGACGCGCGCGGACACAAATTGAGTGGGATGCGATGATGGATCGCTTTAACAGCGAACTCAAGTACATCAAAAAGCACACGCTTGCTGACCCCAATGCCAAAGGACGCTTCAAGCGCATTTCGCGGGAGGTCGAAGCGGTTCAATCACATGGGATTGACGCGTTGCGTTATATCAAGCGTAAAAGCTGGTCTGAATATACCAATAATTTTGAGCGCAAAAATCCGCCCGCCACTGTGAAAGCTTTAGAGAGCGCGATGAAACGCCTCAAAAGCCCAATCCAATCACAAAAGGATATGCGCGTTAAATTGGTTGCCGAAGAACGCGGTGCAGAGATTGTTTTACGTGGTCGTAACTTAACGATTGGTTATGAAAAAGATACCCCATTATTTGATGCTGACAATATCGAACTCGCACGGGGGGATATTGCTGCTTTAATTGGACCAAATGGGGTTGGTAAATCATCCTTGCTGAAAACCTTGCTGGAAAAGATTCCTGCAATTCGCGGTGAATTCAAGTTTGGGAATGACCTGCAAATCGGCTATTTTGCGCAGGCACATGATGAGCTTGATCACGATAATACGGTCTTAGAAGAACTGATGCGCCATAAGGACAAAATTGGGATACACGATGCGCGTCAATATCTTGCGCTGTATCTCTTTAGCGGTGATGATGTCTTTAAACCAGTCAGTGCGCTTTCTGGTGGTGAACGCGGGCGCTTGGCATTAGCGATTCTAGGTATTCAGGGTGCGAATCTCCTCCTGCTAGATGAGCCGACAAATCACCTTGATCTGCCCGCACAAGAAGTCTTGCAAGAGGTGCTCCAAAATTATGACGGTACAATCCTTCTCGTAACCCATGATCGTTATCTAGTGGATCGACTTGCTACCCAAATCTGGGACTTAAACGCAGGCTATATGCGTGTCTATAAGGGTACATACCAAAAATATCTGTCGGTGCTAGAAGATGAAAAAGCGAAGGGCATCGAGTCACCAACCCGAGACTTCAAGAAATCATCGAAGCAATCTGCAGTTGATCCTGAATTGATCAAAAACATGGAGACACAGATTATATCGCTAGAAGGTGAACTCGAAGAACTCGAAATGCTCTTGGCACATGCTAGTAAAGCCGGTGATGGCGACACCATTTCCAGCTTGAGCCAGAAATATAAAGCGCAACAACAACGCCTCGAACAGCTCAATGCTGAGTGGGAAGCGTTACCAACCGAAGCTTAGATAAAATCTTCTCAATTGCCGGAACATAGGTTGTCATCTAAATAATCTCACTGTTTCGGCAATATACCTCCGTATTATCCCTAAAAAGTCATAAGTTGTGTCACTTTATCAAATATGCTAGCATTCGGAGAATTTATGCATATAGATAGATTAAGAGGCGAAACATGGCGAATAAACCGATTCTTCTAGATGGCTCGATGGGGCAAGAAATTGTGAACCGTGGTGGGAAAAGTGGCTATGGAGAATGGTCGCTGGCAGCCTTACACGAAAATCCACAAATGGTTAAAGATATTCACTTGGATTATATCAAAGCGGGTGCAGATGTTATTACCACCAACACCTATAGCGCCACACGTGTCCGTATGAAGCATGTCGGGATTGAAGATCGTTTTGAAGAGTTGGTCAAATTGGCAGGTGAGCTTGCGGTGACAGCACGTGATGAAGCTGGAGCGGGTCATATTAAAATTGCGGCGAGCTTTGGACCGCTTGAAGCCAGCTATATCAATTCGTTCTCACTCTGTTTTGATGAAATGGTGACGCAATTTACCGAATTGATGGAACTCCTCGACCCGTATGTCGATATTTACCTCGGTGAAACATTTTCGACAATACAAGAATCGCGTGCATTTTTGACAGCGTCGCAAGGGCGCGACAAACAGATATGGGTGTCGTGGACAACTCACGATCATGGCGAAACAGATTTACGTGGAAATGAACCTCTCAATCAAGCAATTGAGAGCATTGATGGATTTTCACCTGATGCGGTGCTGATAAACTGCACAACACCCGATAGCATAGACGAGGCGTTACCAGTACTCAAAGCGACAGGATTAACGTATGGGGGCTATGCGAACGGCTTCAAAGAGATCCCGCAGACATGGCTTTCTGATGGTGATGTGGATCAGATTATTTCTCGCACCGATTTGACACCAGAAATTTATGCGGACCATGCACTCGATTGGGTGAATGCAGGTGCAGGCATCATCGGTGGTTGCTGTAATGTCGGTCCAGCCCATATCGCAGAACTGCGCAAAGTTATCGACAGCGCATAATTGATTATGATGGTTCAAGTATCCCAACATGATGATGTCAATGCGGTTTTAGAACGCTATCTTCATCACATCAAAGCAATTCTTGCAGACAAATTTGTCGGGATGTATGTGTATGGCTCACTCACAACTGGATATTTTGATTGGGATAGTAGTGATATTGATTTTCTGGTTGTGACGACGATAGAAATTCGGGGCGATCTACTAAAAAAACTCCAGCAGATGCACATCGAGCTATCAAAGCAGAGTGACCGCTGGGGTTTAGAGATCGAAGCGTCTTATATCCCGAAAAAAGCTCTATGGAAACACGACCTCAACAACCGGCATCACCCGCATATCGACCGTGGTGATAACAAACTTGCGGTCATGCAACATGATATGGATTGGGTGGTGCAACGCTATACCTTGCTTGAAAATGGTATGGTTTTAGATGGTGAACCGCTCGAGAAATTAATCGCACCCATCTCTATCGAGACCTTACGCGCCACCATGGTGGAACTAATGGACTTCTGGTGGATACCACAGAGCAACAACCCTGATATGTTTGTGGGCGAAGGGGCAGGCTATAGTTGCTATGCGATTTTGTCGATGTGTCGGATGTTGTATACGTATCGCACAGGCAAAACCACCGCCAAAGTACCCGCCGGAAAATGGGCTATCGGTGTTGTTGATGCACAATGGCATGATCTTATTCAACTCGCACTCTATAACCTCAATGGCTCACCCGATATAACGCAGGGAAATGTGCAAGCCTTCATACGCTATGTTGATAGTCTAATGCGCTAACCGAATCCAGTGATTTTCATCTGATAGTTACAACGTGCAAGATAAACAGAGATATCCTCATCCCTACAATGTGTGTTGTTAGGCAGCATCAATACCAAGCTTAATCAGTTGTGTTATTGACAGCCAAATAAGAATTGAGAGTAAAGCAAGTATAAATAGCTGATTATCCAATGCCGGAGGAATAATCTCAAAACGTGGTTCTGTATTCATAGAGGCAATGAATCGCATCACTGCAACAAATCCCCATGAAAACAGTAGAATAAACGGACCACGTCTCCATGTATACTCAAAATCCTTGATCACCGCAACAAGGGGTAAAAGCAGGAGCATAAACCAGAATGCGTTGATTGTATTTGCTATTGTATATAGCATCATATTTACTCCTTTGTTTTTATTAGTATACACCAAAAATGAAATGTAGATCGGATGACATAGTTACCGTCTCCATGAACCAGAATGTACTGCGTGCGTCTTTGTTTTCTGCGAGTCAGTCTTTCAGTCCGTACAATCCCATTGTTATGTCCCCCCGATGTGGCTCAGTGTCAAATAATTAGAGGATAACCTGGTATACAAATATGTCGCTACCAGAGAGTAAACTGATATATACTTAAATGTGGGTGTAAATTTGTGTATATGTGTATTGAATCGATGATTTAGGATAAAGTGTGGCATGCCCCCGTATGATCCCTACTTTTGGGAAATTAGTGTTGATCCAGAAATGATGGAATCGTTATCGGTTATGCCCGACTTCCTCGAAGAACTGACAAAAACACCCGAAGAACAATCTGCTGACGACCAAAAAGAAGCCCTAAAACAAGAAGCAATTGATCTGATTAAGGCGTTGATTCAGACAGAAATTACCCCCAAGCAACGCCAAATCGTCGAATTGTATTTTTACGAAAATAAATCACAGCAAGCGATTGCCGAAGAACTCAATATCAGTCAGCAAGTCGTGAGTAAGCACTTGTTTGGCGCGGTGCGCAACGGTCGGCGGGTGGGTGGTGCTATGGCAAAATTGCGTAAATTATGCAAAAAATCAGGCATTGATCCGAAAAAGTGGGTGTAAAATTGTGTGTAGGTGTAGGCGGGGACTCATTACTAAAGAGTCTGAAATGTGTCGAGGCTGAACAGACTGTTCTGTGGGAGGCTCATTGCTAAAGAGTCTGAAATATGTCGAGTATGGAAAGACTGCCCGCCTACACCCTCACACCAGCGATACCACGAAGGGAAAACGCCATGCTAAGCCTTGATGATATGAAAATTCTGCGCGATGGCTATCAACCATTTCATCCACTCTCGCTTCAAGATGCGCTGTCTCGAGTGGGCAATCCCTCGTCTGATACTATCTTAGAAACTGCGTTAGACGGTATGCAAAGTGAAGACCGCAATATTCGCGTTTTGATGTTACGTATCCTCAAACATCAGTCTGGTGAAAAAGCGATGCATGGGGTTCTCGCGGGTTTGAACGACGATAAACGGCGCATACGATCTGTGGCGATTAAAGCGAGTGGCAACTTTCACGAGTTCCCAGAAATTACGGAGCGTCTAAAAGCAATGGCAATTGATGAATCCGAAAAACCGAAGATCCGTGAACATGCTCTTAGTAGCCTTGCGGGTGACGAAGGACGCATGGTTGGTGATCTCGATCAGCCTGTGGTCGGTGCATTACAGAGCCTACTCAAGACCGAAGCCTATCGCTTTCAAATTCTATTTGGGCTCGTGCGCCTCGATTTAAACCAACGGGTTGAAGAACTGCTTAGAGAATTCGTCAAGAGTGGATCAAAAGATGAAGCGGTGATAGCGACCCGTGCACTGAGTGGATACCGTGTGGTACATATCGGCATCTTTGAAAATGACCGCGAAGCCGAAGCACGCGTCAAACAAGACGGTGATATTGCTCATGGGCGCATGTACTATTGGATTACTCGCGACCTCTATCGAGAACTGGCTGATTGATTGAAAATTAGGTGAACTCCGAATCCATATTGATGTGTAGGATATGACATTTAGTGACAGCTAATATCGTCCGGTGATGATCTGCGTTAAAATACGTTGCCATACGCTATCAATAGAAAAGGGCATACCTATGAGTAAGATGAAAGTTGGCATCCAACTTCACCCACAACACACCAGCTACGATGCATATGCAGAAGCTGTGCAAAAAATGGAATCACTCGGCGTTGATTCCATTTGGAATTGGGATCATTTTTATCCCCTGTTTGGGCAAGAGACTGGCAATAATAATCATTTTGAGGGTTGGACTTTGCTAGCAGCTATGGCAACACTCACGACTAGGGTTGAAATCGGTACACTCGTCACCTGTAATAGTTATCGGAATCCGTCACTCCTTATGCACATGGCAAACACCGTTGATCATATCAGTCATGGACGTTTGATTTTGGGTATTGGTTCAGGTTGGTTCGAAAAAGATTATACTGAATTCGGATATGAGTTTGGCACGGCTGGTAGTCGTTTACGCGATCTGCGTGAAAATTTGCCGATCATCAAAGAGCGGATGACTAAAGAACTTCCGTCACCTGTTCGTAATCCAATCCCAATTATGGTTGGTGGGGGAGGCGAAAAAGTCACACTCAAGATTACTGCAGAATATGCTGACCAGTGGAATGGTTTTGGACCACCCGAGACATGGGCACACAAAAATGGGGTGTTGGATAAATGGTGTGCTGAAGTTGGACGTGATCCAAAAGAAATCGTGCGCACAGCCTCCGTCAATATGGAGAATGACATTCCTGATAACTTGGATGCTTATGCTGAAGCCGGGGCAACCCATATGATTGTGAGTATGCCGTGCCCGCCGCCGTATGAAAAAATTGAGCAATTGGTCGCATGGCGCGATAGCTATAACGGATAATTGAGATGAGCAAACGTGCGACGACTGTGGCCGAAGCCAAACAACAAACTTTCATCATGCCAACATCACTCGATGATAACTGGCGTGGTTTTGCGGGTTTATTGGATGGCTATCAAATCGGTGAAGAGTTGGGATTTGATGTGATGAAGTGGTCAAATGAGCAATTGTTACCGGCTATGAAAGCGGGGCAATTTACTGATGAGACAACCGTGCTTGATTTACGGCTGATTTTGTTTGCGCTATTTCGATCCGATTATTTTACAGGATATACCTATACCGAGCATGATCGTGAAGTTGATTTTGTCTTGCAGGCGTTGAGCCAGAAGACAGGTCAACCTTACACACCACATGAATTTAATTCGCCAGATAATACCTGAATAAATGAGATGTTAAAACTAGGTTAAACCTTTAAGTTGACCTATTGACACATGAATTATTTAGGTGTATCTTGATAATGAAATATTTAACAAGTGCATACAACTCCCCAATTTATTTGGTTATCCGTGTTTATATAGTTTTGTTTGTATAGTTTGGATACCAACATCCAGATGAATTTCTATCACATCAGGATTCACAGGAGTAATACCTATGTATTTGTATACATCACAAGAATTGCAAATTATGCACGAAGAACGTGTAGGCAATCTAGTCAATAAACGTCAAATGAGTAGTCGCAGAAATAGACGCGGTAACAACTCACCGCTCAAACAAATCGCAAAACTGCTCAAACGCGAAGAAGCGTAAATAAATAGTAACTGCAACAGATCAAAACACCTCGTTTTATACGGGGTGTTTTTGATTTGAGTTCATTTGTTATAGATACACAGTGTAAGCTATCATTGGTATTACATAAGGTAACACTCATTTAAAACTGTTATACTCTCATTTTATTGCTTGTATCAAGATTGGGTAGCGGAAATAGTGCGACAGACCACCTTCAGACTTTTCACCATGTTATGTTTTATTGTGGTTATAACATCATGCCAATCAGTGCTAACACCAAGGGTTGTCCTGTGGCATACGTGGGATGGTGACCAAGCTAATGTCATTAACGCGACGGTCGGGCGTTTCAGTCAAATCTTTGAGGATGCGGTTGTAGTTGCCTCTTTCGTTCCGGCTGATGAATTAGTCGAGCGGTATACGGTTACATCGGAACAGGGGCTTGGACCGGATGTCTTCATCGCACCAAATAGTGCTTTGCGTGATCTTGCGGATGCTGGGCTGATTCGTTACTTGCCCGATGATACGCTAAACCCATCAGCATATTATAATGCCGCATTGGCAACCGCTATGTATCAAAATAAGTTATACGGCATTCCATTTTCTATGCGTCCTACAGCAATGTACTACAATCTCGATCTTATCGAGACTCCGGCAACGACCTTAAGTGAGCTTGTGACACAGACTGAAATGGGAACCGGGGTCGCACTTAACACGCAGTTTCGTGAAATATTATGGGGTATACAAGCATATGGCGGACAAGTGATAGATGACAACGGTCGCATAACACTCAATCAAGGAGCATTTACAAATTGGCTAAATTGGTTGCTTACAGCAAATGCGAACCCTGAGATGTTTTTGAGCCGTGATGCAACCACATTGCGTCGTCTATTTATTGATGGTCGTGTTGCTTACTATATGGGGTCACCAGATGAATTACCGTTGTTGCGGGAGCAAATGGGCGAGGACAAAGTTGGTGTTGCACCGCTTCCTGCAGGACCAAATGGCGCATCGGGCCCATTGATGCAATCTGACGTATTATTATTTAATCCATCATCTGCACCAAATGCTCAAGAACACGCAATTGAATTAGCATTGTTTTTGACAAATCTTGAGCAAGCAAATGTCTTCATGAGAGATCTACAGCTTGTTCCAGCTAATCGGCAAGTACGTGTGGACTTGCGTACGTACCCTGCTATTGCTGGTTTTATCGCACAAACTCGTACGGCGATAAACATACCATATTTGTCACAGGTAACCCAGTTATTAGAGGACGGAGATGATATGTTATTGCGTGTTTTGGAAGGTGTGGTAGCGCCGAATATTGCTGCTGATGAATTAACCAACTCAATTAATGCAGAAGTTGGCTTGAGTACAATTGAACTACCTGTTATGTGCGATCTTGTGGGCAATTTGGTTTTATGGCACAGCTTAACAAATGCAGCTGAGGAGTATATTGATAATTTGACGACGCGCTTGAATGTGAACTGTTTAGACTTCAGGTTGCAAACAATTTATGTACCTCCTGGGGAAATTGTATCTGCTTACATTGAATTATTTATTCAGGACAACGCACCTGATATTGTGTTGACAACATCGGATAATCTAATAGCGATGCTAGAGGCTAATGCCATCCAGCCTATTGACCGAGATCTAATGCAAGCGTATTCGCCTATCGCCCAACAGACGGTAACATCTGGGAATGTTCCTTATGGTATTCCCGTCGCACTGAGAGGGAATGTATTTTATTATAATCGCGATGTAATTGCGGATGCACCCGTTACAACCGATGATTTACTTGTAGAAGCCTCCCCTGCATTTTCTTTATCCCGCAATGCAGATAGTATGCTTTGGACGTTAACAGCGTATAATGGCATCACTGTTGTAGACAATGTCATTATCCCCGATCAGCAACAACTTACTACATGGATAGACTGGTTACGACGGATAGATGAGTCTGAACATATTGGCATTACGGCAAATGCATTTTTGCGTGGTAGTGAATTTTTAGCATCACAGTCAGTCTATTATGTTGATAGTAACCTGAGATTAGCTGAATTCTCCTCTATATTAGGGGATGCTTTAGCTGTTGCTCCATTCCCAACAGGTACAAGCACTTTTGCATCGCCATTGGTAACATCCTATTCACTCTTTCATAATCCGTCTTCTGAAAATCTTGATACTGCGCTTGCATTTTCAAAATTGGTGACGGATATAGAGGAACAGGAAAATCTAGTGGATATATTACGTTGGATACCATCCAATACAACAACCAATGTCAGCCTAACAACTGACTCGCTAGTTGCGACAATTTCCGATATTTTACAAACTGGTATAGTCATTAACTCGGATACAAGTCTTCTATTGAGTGAAGTCAGCCGTGCACTTGACCGTGCATTACGAACGGATCAACCATCTGAAGAAATTGCAGAGGATATATTTAACGCACTGTCAGTAAATGAGGTGGATTGATGAATCCCGAACTGATCAATAGTGATATCGCACTAGATACTGTTTTGCAACAATATGATATCTTTCTCGGGTTTCTTCAACGTCCAGCAGTTTTGTTGCAAATTGCGATGTTTACACTCACCTTGTTGGTTGCTTATGGGGTTGAATCACTGATTTTATCACAACTGCAGCGAATCAACCGTGAACCACTCGCGATTGTCTCAACCGGACTGTTCCCTGTTATAGCTATTGGGATTCATTATGGTGCCACCGAAATTTTGACTTCACTAGGGTACCCAGTGGGTTTAATGTTCGCTACATTAAATATTTTGTGGATTGTTTTTGGGTATCTGTTGTTCATCACAATCTCCTATTATATCTTCAGTGAAGAGCGTGTTCGTCCATTTCATCGTCAAATTCTCTTGCCTATTGTTGTACTCTTTGTTTTGTCACAAATCTTCGGGAATATCTTCGATCTTGATCAGCTGGGTGATATTCGGTTGATCACATTAGGTGAATTTGACTTAACGTTGACGCGTATTCTAGGTTTTAGTTTTTCAGTCTATTTTGTGTTTGCAAGTAGCTCTGTAATCCAACAAGTGTTAGCCAGTGTGGTTGTACCACGTCTTACTGTAGATGTGGGAACATCCAATGTTATTTTGACAATATCACGCTATACAATTGTTTTCATTGGATTTTTGATTAGTTTTGCATTGCTTGGGTTAGACTTATCATCATTAGCATTGATTGGTGGTGGTCTGTCGATTGGTATTGGTTTTGGTTTACAACAGATTATCTCAAACTTTCTTAGTGGAATCTTATTACTCTTCGAGCAATCTCTACGTCCCGGCGATGTTGTTGATGTTGATGGGCAACTGGGTATTGTTAAGCAATTGAGTATCCGCTCAACAACGATTCGCACAATGTCAAATGTTGATGTGGTAATACCCAATGAGCGGTTTTTGACAGACTCAGTCAAGAATTACACGCGTACCCGTGTATTGCGTGGCATGATAAATGTTGGTGTGAGCTACTCCTCTAACCCAACGGAAGTTAGGAAACTATTGCGCGAGGTCGTGTCAAACCATGGTAAGGTCCTCAAGGATCCTGAACCCCGTGTCTTCTTTGTGGATTTTGGGGCAAGCAGTTTGGACTTTCGTGTGTTGTTTTGGGTCGAACATTTTGACGATTGGTATCCAACGGAGACGGATTTGCGGATGATGATTTGGCGGGCATTCGAAAAACACAACATCGAAATCCCATTCCCTCAACGTGATTTACATGTTGTTTCTGCACCAGCGTTGATACAACCAAACAGTGACACAGATATACCTGATGATAAATCATAAGTGAGATTCGTTTGGCAAAAATGTTGGTGAATCGAGGACGATAAGAATCATCCCCGATGTAGTATGATTAGCCTTCTTTAATGCCAACTTCGTTCATCAATTTACGGAGGGCAGTTACTGCGACTTCCATGCCTTCTGGACCACTGTACCCACTTGAGTGTCCGGCAATTGCAAGGTGGGGTTCAAGCGATAGTACACCGTCGTATCCGGTTTCATGCAATTTTTCGAGTAGTTCTTTTAGTTGTCCGTCACCTTCTCCTGCAGGTTTGACCGATCCGTCAGCTAAGAGTGCATCTTTAACGTGAATGTAACCGATGTATGGGCTGAGTTCGTCCCACCATTTATCGACTTGTTGTTCGGCGCCACATTGGACGAAGTTAGCTGGATCCCAGATGAATCGCATCGCAGGGGAGTCGATCGTTTTCAGAATCTCGAGGCAACGTTTGGGTAAATCACCGACGAGTTCTTTTTCGTTTTCTAACAAGAGTTGGACATCCAGTTCTTCGGCAATATCGGTGAGCGTCTGGAGTCGTTGAATCGCGTCTTGCATAACGTCAGGGTTGACGTCCGCTTCTGGATAGAACGAGAACATACGGATATTTTTTGTGCCGAGTTTCTTGGCTACATTGGCAATAAATCGTAGTTGGTCGCTTTCCATACTTATGTCTTCTTGAATCGGTGACTTACCGATTGGGCTACCCATACACGCGACTTCAATTTCGTATTGGTTGAGTAATGCGTTAATTTTGTCGATGTGCTCGTCTGTGAATTTGGAGCAGTTGACACCCCATGCTCCACGAACATCAATTTTATTAATATTGAGGTCTTTTAGTTTCTTTAATTGTTCTTCAAAATCGTCGGCAATTTCATCGCCAAACGCGCTAATTGGCATTGTCATAAGAATATGTTCTCCTAAGAATGGTGTATTTAATCATGTGATTGTATAGCATAATATGATGGTTCGGAAACCTGAATTCTCCCCATTTTTTGTGGCTTATTCATCAGCCATCAATAGCTTCAATAGCGACTGAGCTCCTGCTGTGGCGGGCATTTCCCCCGACATAACTGCTTCTTCAATGTTGGGTAGCGCAGATTGGATATTTGGATGCCGGAAAAAGAAATCAATGAGCTGGTTCTCTACAACAGTATGTAACCATTCTCGCAATTGCTCTTGTCGACGTGATTCCATAACACCCGATTTAGTTGTATTCAGTCTGAATTCTTGTATCACATTCCAGATGTTTTCAATGCCTTCACCTGTCAATGCCGAGGCGGTATGCGCTCGTGTTGTCCACCCGTCGGTTGCGGAAGTCAAGAAGTGTAAGACACGATTATATTCTGAACGGGCGGTTTGCGCTGGGATTTTATTATCCCCATCGGCTTTGTTAATGAGAAGGGCATCGGCAATTTCAATCACACCTTTTTTAATGCCTTGCAACTCGTCCCCTGCCCCTGTGATGAGCACCAACAAGAAGAAATCAACCATTGAGCGCACTGTGATTTCACTCTGACCTGTGCCGACAGTTTCGACAAGAATGACATCATAGCCAGCGGCTTCACAAACAAGCATCGATTCACGGGTTTTACGGGCAACCCCACCTAACATACCGCCTGTCGGTGACGGGCGTACAAACGCGTTTTCGTCACGCGATAAATTTTCCATCCGGGTTTTGTCACCTAAGATGCTACCACGTGTCACACTGCTACTTGGGTCAATGGCTAAGACTGCTACCTTGTAACCTTTTGTGGTGAGGTAACTGCCAAATGTATCGATGAATGTACTTTTACCCGCACCAGGCACACCCGTGATGCCAATCCGGATAGACTGACCTGTATGTGGGAGCAGACGTTGTAGTAACTCTTGTGCAGACTGTAGATGATGGGGTGCGTTACTTTCTACCAGTGTGATGGCGCGGGCTAGCATGGCACGATTCCCTGCCAATACACCGTCTGCGTAGACTGCAACATCTATTTTGCGACGAGGTGCTTGACCTGTATTTGTTAATTTTGAGAGCCCATCATGCCCACCAATCACACCTTTCATGACTTGCGAGGCGAATTCTTGACCCGCATCATTAGGTGTCCATTCGGGTCTGATGTTTGAGTCTGTCATTCTTAATGTCCTTCACTGTGTGTAGTTCAACAACAGTCAATGTTTGTAATGTCGTTGTTATTTGAGCTATTGGTATAGTTGTAGATCCTAAACTAATTTTGAGTCTATTTTATGTTTCATAATTTGTAATAATGAATCATATGGTGTATTCTATTTATGTCACTCATTATACTCTCAATGTTATTCTTGTAGTCCCCAGTTTCCTATCTGTGACAATCAAATACATATATTTTACGAAGGGAATATTATTATGGCACTCTTTTTATGGCAACTTGGCTACACTTCCGATTCTTGGGCAACACAAATCAAAAACCCTGCAAACCGAATTGATGCGGTACGTCCGGTAGCACAAAAATTTGGTGGCGATATTGTGGACGCATGGCTTTCGTTTGGTGATTATGATGCTGTTGCATTAGTTGAAATGCCGGATAATGAAAGCATGGGCGCATTGGTATTGGCTGCTGTGTCTGGTGGTCATCTATCGTCTAGTAAGACAACACCGCTAATTAGTGTTGAAACAGGTATCTCTGCAATGAAACGTGCCGGAGAAATTGTTTATCCCACACCTGAATAGAAATCTGTGATATAAGGGGTGAAATCAATCACCCCTATCTTTGATAGTTTATGCAAATTCAGTCAATCGACGGTTGAGTTCATGCAGAACTTTTTGCGCCGCGACTGGAATAACGGTGCCAGGCCCGAAGATTGCGGATGCACCATTATCATACAAGAATTGATAATCCTGTGCTGGGATGACCCCACCAATTACAACCATGATGTCTTCGCGTCCGAGCTTCCCCAGTTCGCCGATAAGTTGTGGCAGCAAGGTCTTATGTCCCGCTGCCAACGAACTAATACCGACAACATGTACATCGTTTTCGACGGCTTGTTTCGCGACTTCGGCAGGTGTTTGGAAGAGTGGACCAACATCTACATCGAAGCCCATATCTGCAAAGGCGGTTGCAATCACTTTAGCACCACGATCGTGTCCATCTTGCCCCATTTTTGCGACCATAATACGAGGACGACGGCCTTCATTGGCTTCGAATTCGTCGGTTAGACGACGGATTTCATCGACTTCGTTATCGTCACCAAATTCACTACTATAAACACCAGCGATTGATCGAATGACAGCTTTGTGACGACCCCAGACTTTTTCGAGTGCATCAGATATTTCGCCGTTGGTGGCTCTCGCACGTGCTGCATCTACAGCAAGTTCAAGTAAGTTGCCTTCACCAGTTTCGGCACAATTGGTTAGTGCGTTGAGGGTTGCCGATACTTTTGCATCGTCACGTTCTGCACGGAGTTGATTGAGGCGTTCAATTTGTGAATCACGTACTGCTGAGTTGTCGATGTCGAGAATATCAATTGGTTCTTCATGTGATAGCCGATATTTGTTAACACCAATCAGGGTTTCTTTACCACTGTCGATATGTGCTTGACGACGTGCAGCTGCTTCTTCAATCCGCATCTTTGGCAAGCCTGTCTCCATTGCTTTTGCCATACCGCCGAGATCATCAATCTCTTGGATATGTGCCCAAGCCCGTTGTGCTAGTTCATGGGTGAGCGTTTCGACAAGATACGAGCCACCCCAAGGATCAACGACATCATTGATGCCTGTTTCATGTTGTAGGAACAGTTGTGTGTTACGTGCGATTCGTGCACTGAAGTCTGTTGGTAGCGCAATTGCTTCATCGAGTGCGTTAGTGTGTAGAGATTGTGTGTGCCCGAGTGCTGCTGCCATTGCTTCGATACAAGTCCGCGCAACATTATTGAATGGGTCTTGTTCTTGCAAACTCCAACCAGATGTTTGGCAGTGGGTGCGCAGCGCCATCGATTTGACGTTTTTCGGATCGAATTGCTTGACGAGTTTCGCCCATAGCATCCGCCCAGCACGCATTTTTGCGATCTCCATGAAGTAATTCATGCCAATCGCCCAGAAGAACGATAGTCGCGGGGCAAAACCATCAATATCAAGCCCGGCTTCTAGACCTGTACGTAGATATTGCAAACCGTCTGCTAAAGTGTATCCGAGTTCGATGTCGGCTGTGGCGCCAGCTTCTTGCATATGATACCCACTGATGCTGATGCTGTTGAAGCGTGGCATATTTTGTGCGGTGTAATCGAAGATGTCAGCGATAATTTGCATGGATGGTACTGGTGGATAAATATAGGTGTTGCGCACCATATATTCTTTGAGAATGTCGTTTTGAATCGTACCGGTGAGTTGTGCCTGTGATACGCCTTGTTCTTCAGCAGTAGCAATATAGAAAGCCATCACAGGGAGGACAGCACCGTTCATTGTCATTGACACTGACATCTTATCGAGGGGAATACCATCGAATAAGATTTTCATATCGAGCACGCTATCAATTGCAACACCTGCTTTACCAACATCGCCCTCAACACGTGGATGATCCGAGTCATAACCACGATGTGTTGCAAGATCAAATGCTACTGACAGCCCTTTTTGCCCGGCCGCTAGGTTGCGACGATAGAAAGCATTACTTTCTTCAGCCGTGGAAAAGCCTGCATATTGACGGATTGTCCATGGGCGGACTGCGTACATCGCAGGATACGGTCCGCGCATATAGGGTGGAATACCAGCGACAAAACCAAGGTGTTCCATATCTTGCAAATCGTCAGGGGTGTAGAGTGTGTTTACGTCGATTTGTTCGAGTGTATTCCAGACGTACTCACCGGCAGGTTGTCCTGTTGTTGCTTCGAGTTCTTGCTTCCAAGCCTCATAGCTCTGTTTTTGATAGTCGGTTTTTAGGTTTATCTTTGTGAAATCTGGTCGTTTGGTCATTAGCCGACTCCTAATCTATCTTGTAAATCTTTGTTCATATCATAGCAATTAGCGCGAACATGAATGAAGTCATCCACACCAGCTTCGCGATAATCATCTATTTTATCCTTCGGATACCCAGCTAAAATCACAACTGTGTCCGGCTTTTGTGACTTCAATGCCAAGACAAATTCGGGCACAACATCAGCATATTTAGCATCCGTCGAGCAAATCACAACCGCAGGTGCATTATTGGTAATTGTTGCATCGACTGCTGATGTAATATCATCATATCCGCCATTATCGGTCAATTCAAATCCACCCACTTCATAGAACCCACGTGTAAAGTCCATACGCGCTTTGTAATCGCGTAAAGCGCCGAAGTTCGCGAGGAATATTTGTGGACGATGACCGTTAGCTTTACGATATGTTTCACTATTTGCACGTAGTTGTTCGAATGGTTCGCTTAAGCGTACAGGTTGTAGTGGGGTGGATTCGATCATATTGTCGCTACCATTGGTGTTTGCTACCCCATTTTCGTGCAAATTACGATTTGCGGGCATTGTTTCTTCGAGGTTTGGATACATATTTGTACCGACTAGCACGTCACGACGACTGGCTAATTTTGCAATACGCGCATCAAGCACATCATTAATTTGAGCATGTATAAAGCCACTGCCCAATGCGTCTACCATACCACCTTGAGCTTCGATCTGTTGGAAGAAATCCCACGCAGATGTTGCTAGCTCATTGGTCAAGTGCTCTACATACCATGAACCGCCTGCTGGATCGATCACTCGGGTTAAATTTACTTCTTCTTGCAATATCATTTGGACATTACGTGAAATCCGTCGTGAGAATTCATCGGGTTCGCCGAATGGCTCATCAAATGGTGAAACTTGCAAACTATCGATACCACCAATTGCACCCGCCATCGCTTCGGTTGTGGTACGCAACATATTTACATAGGGATCATGCCGTGTCTTATTGCGGGTTGCTGTACGAACATGTAATGTCATCTTGGCGGATTCATCATCGCCACCGAATTCACGCACAATTTGTGCCCACATCATCTTGATGGCGCGTAATTTAGCGACTTCCATAAAGAAGTTTTCGCCAACAATAAGGAAGAAACGAATTTTACTGGCGACCACATTGATGTCAACGCCACGTTCAATCATTTCTGTCAGATAGGTAACACCTGTTGCAATTGCGATTGCCATTTCTTGTACAGCATTGGCACCCGCTGCGTGATACACATCAGTGTGAATTGCAATAGTGTCTAATTCCGGAGATTGATCGTCTGCTTTATTAATCAATTCTGCCATCAAGTCAAAGGTGTCTGCAGATACCTGTCCGGTTTTAGCAAGTTGATGAACAGGATCGTAACCGATACATCCACTGATTTGTCTAAGCTGGTCATTATCAATATAGCTTGTGAGCATATCATAGACGGCGGTTGCGTTACTATCTGCTTGAATTATGAGTGGATATTGGGTTAAGTCAATATCTGCGAAGGCAGTTTGTATATCCTCGAGATTTTCCAATTGCATTGTATGACCGATATTGATTGCAGTTTGACCACGCTCAAGATCATGCTTTAATGCTTCATTGAAGTCCTTTGGATCGCTGAGATTGATGGACTGTGCAATTGACCATGTGTCTGATTGATAGCCGTCAGTTTTTGTCCCGCGGACATAAGGGAATTGACCGGGTAATGTATCAATATGTGGGAGATCTGCAATATCCTCGTTACGATACATCGGTTGCACATCAAACCCTTCATAAGCTGTTTTGACTAACTTATCAAAAGGTTTACCTTTTAGAGATTTTACAGTTGCTTCGAGCCATTCATCATAGGTCGAAGCGGAGAACTCTGGGAATAATTTATCCTGTTTTTCTGCCATCGTGTATCCTTTATCTTGATGACTTTTATGACTACTTCACTATCATACCGCGTTTAACATATGACACATGGCATGAGTATCAGGCATTTCACATGAACATTATCATGATTTTCGTTCAAAATAACATATTTACATATTATTTGTAACGACTATTCATCATGATCATATGAATACATGATGGCAGTTGGATAAATTTAGCGGGTAAATAGGGTGATGATAAATTCTTGTTTTTTGAGTTTAGCGAGTTTGTAATCTGTCTTATCAGCATTCAATAGGGGGATCTTGTCGAGGTCGATGTTGATAAGGCGTTGATTAGTGAGAGCGATGTATTGTGCATTTGGATTGATGTGTCCAGCAAAAATGGGGTTACTGCGTTGCATCAACTTGTTGCCGTTGGTGTTCATCTCCGTGGTATAGGGAATACTATCGATGCTGACACGTTTCGTATAGCCATTACGGGTGACAATTAGGATCTCATCATTCGCGTTTACCGATAGCGTGCTGATGATACTTCCTTTTAGCGGAACTGCAATTGGTCGGGTTTCCAATAATGAGATGTCTTTTACACGTACTCGTGCAACGCGTCCAGCATGCGTAAATGTAAGGTAATCATCGTTTGTATTCACACCAATCAGAAATGCAGGGTAGCCACGCATTCCCACAAATTTATAAGGTACGGGCATCGACATTTTCGGTAAGATCCGCTCACCGATAAATTTTTTCGTATAGCCAAGTGTACTCGTAAGAATGAGAAATTCTGATGTGTTGAGTTTCTCCCAATCGGAGATATTCTGTACATACTCGCGACTGAAACGATCTTCACGGAAGCCTTCCATTTGTTCAATATAAAGATCATTCTCGCGTAAACTGGCGATTTCTTTTGGGGTTTTTGTATAACTGACGTAATCGCTAGTGAGCAATGTGATTTTCTGGTTGCCGTGAAAGCTATAAGCGAAACTAGTTTCATCAAGTTGTGATAGATCATCTGTTATTGTATCGATGCCTGTTGCATACAACTTCTGTTCGCTATCACGAGCGATGAATATACTCGCTTCACTTGCGTCGACATCGCTGCTTTCTTGTGTGTCGATGATGCGCTTCATCGTATTGAGATTGACCGTTGGGACTTTTGTTTTTGTATCGGCGTGGAGGTCAAGCTTTCCAGTATATGTGTTGACATCATAGTAGGGCATATCGACCTGATGAGCTTCAATCTGGTTAGCAATTACACCGAGACCTGATGTAACACTGGCGAATGCGTCTATATCACCGACTTTATCAGCACCAAAGCGCGACTCAAGTAGATCGACAAACATCGGGATCTGTGACGATCCACCTGTACGAATAACTTGATCAATATCAGGAGGCGTCATACCTGCTTCATCTAAAAGTGTGGTTAAGCGGGCATCAATGGCACGGACATCCGACCGAATTAAACTTTCGAATTCACTTCGGGTGATTTTATCCATGACGAGTAAATCATCAGATTTAATATCAATGCGTGCTGATAATTTGTCTGAGAGGCGACGCTTAGCCTGCTCGGCAATGTCAAACATCTTTAACCCATACTGCCCAGTAATGAGTGTCTGGAAGGCTCTAATTTTACGGGGTACATGGGATGTTTTTTCGATTTTACGCAGGGTTTCGATATTTTCGGGTAGTTGGAGGTTAAGCAGTGTTTGCCAATCGGAGAAGGATTCGTAAAGTGCGGACGGTACGGGTAAATCCGATGTACCGACACGATAAGTGCTGCCTTCGCCAAAGTGTTTAGGGTACTTAGCACGCACAATATGACGGTCGAATGTGTCACCTGCGATTGGAATACCATTATTGGCAATGACACTACTTTTTTGGCGACCCCCGACCTGCACGATACTCATGTCGAGCGTACCACCACCGAAGTCGAATATCAGCACATTCTGCTGCTTTTTGATTATTGTTTCGTAATAATAGGCGGCGGCTATCGGTTCATATTGTAAGTAAACTCGCTTCCAGCCTGCACGGAATGCCGCTTGGATCAGCCGTTCTTTTGCAAATTCATTATGTTCGGGGTCATCAGAAAAGCGTACTGGACGACCTAGAATAATTGTATCCAGAGTTGTATCAAGGTATTGTTCTGCGCGATATTTGGCTGTGTAGAGGTAGGTTGCGATGATGTCTTCAAGAAAATAGTAGTGGTTACCGACGATAGTGCCGACATAATTAGGTGACGATAATCCCATCTTAAATGATAAGAATAACCGTCCGGGTGAATAAATATCTTTGTTGATGTAGACATCACGGATAAATGTTGGGAGTTCCGCAAATGTTTGTTCGATTTCCCCGACGCGCACCCGTTCAAATTTGGATGGGCGATTGAGGTTCTGCTCATAATATGTGTCGGTTGCCCCTCTGCCGATGTGCACATAACTGTCATTTGTGATGTAGAGGGCGGTGCGGGCGACGTGGGGATTGCGATTAGTCGGGTCTAGTGGAATTAACGTAAGCTTATTTCCGTCGTAGACTGACATGCCGGAGTTCGTAGTACCGAAGTCCATGCCGACGAACACGATGTTGCTCCTTCCTATAGGTGTTTTCGATTAATAGCGGAACGTGTAAGACTATCAGGGTTCATGATGGTCGTCAAGTGTTTTGTTTTGGTTTTCTTTGGGCACTTAGATCACGAAAAAGCAATCCAAATCCGGATTTATGTTATAAATTTTTGTTTTATGTATCAAATTGAGATAAAATTGCTCACGTAAGAACTTTGTTCATTGCGAGAAGATAAATTAAAAAGGAGAGGTATTTTGAATAGCCCAAAAGTGAATAAACAGTATGGTCGTGACAATCTGCCGGATCAGATACTTACAGCATTAGGAAATGCTGGCAAAGACTTGGACAATCTAACACGAGCTGATCTCGGCACATTTGATGAGTTCCATATTGGTGGTTTAGCAGAGACACGTATACTCATCTCCAAGATTCCAGATTTTCAGCAAGGTAGCAAAGTTCTGGATATGGGAAGTGGATTAGGTGGCCCAGCTCGTACACTGGCTGATGAATTTGATTGTGAAGTTGTTGGTATAGATTTAACCCAAGAATATGTTAAAGCAGCAACTGTATTGACTGAGCGAGTTGGCTTATCTGACAAAATCACATTCAAACAGGGCGATGTATTGGATATGCCATTTGAGGATAATAGTTTTGATGTAGTTTGGACGCAATTTGTTGGGATGAATATTGAAGCTAAACAAACCTTTTACGAGCAGGCATATCGTGTTGTCCGTGATGGTGGCTATCTTGCGTTTCATGAAGTCATGGCAGGTGAGAACGATGGTCTAATTTTCCCAGTATTCTGGGCGGATGTTGCTGAAGTGAATCACTTGCGCTCACCAGAAACTGTTCAAGAAATACTGGCAGATGTCGGATTTGAGCAGATTGAATGGGTTGATCTCACGCAGGCATCAGTTGAATTTTTTGAGAAGATGTTGACGGCGCGTAAACAACAAACTGAAAAACCACCACTGGGGTTTAACATCTTCGTGGGTGAGGAAACACCACTCAAAGCACAGAATATCATTAAAAATCTAGATGCCGGGCATATTAAGGTTGTGCAAGGCATATACAAAGCGAATAAGTAATTACTGAATACTGAATTAAAATGGAAGAGTCATCAGATAGGTAGTTATTGCCTATCTGTCTTTTTTGTCCAATTATATAAATTTTTTAAAATGATATAATTTACTAAAACAATTTCTATATTTTTGCGTATATGTCATAAACTAATAGTTGATCCGGTTTGAAAAGGAGTGTTTATGATCTCAAAAGAAAGTGCATCCAAAATTCTTGCAGAGGGACTTAAAACAGGTGCAGATTTTGCTGAAATTTATATTGAAGATGTCAATCAATTAAGCCTTGGGCTTGATGATTCACGGTTAGAACGAGCTGTCCAAGGTAATGATCGTGGCGCAGGAATACGTTTATTCTTCGGCAATCTGGTGACTTATGCATATACGGATGTGTTGACCGAAGACAGTATGCTCGAAGCGGCAAAATCTGCTGCTAGTGCAGGGACATCTAGTGGTAAAAATCAAGTGATTGACCTCACCGAGAAGAAAAGCTCACTCGACTTCGACATTAAGAAATCATTTGATAACCTCAGTATTGATGACAAAGCTGCCATTCTCAATCAAATCGATGAAGTTGGACGTGCACATAGCCCATTGGTTGCGCAGGTTTTTGGTCGGTATATGGAGCGCAGTCGTAAAGTCTGGATTTATAATAGCGAGGGTCTGTATGTACATGACAATCGCGATTTTGTTGAGATGATGATGGGTGTGATTGCTCAAAAAGATGGTGTTTTGCAACGCTCATTTATGGGCTTTGGTGGTCAAGTTGGCTTAGAACTGCTCGATAATAACGATCCGATTGAGAAAATTAAAGAAGCTGCGGATTCTGCCATTCGGATGTTGGATGCGAAACCTGCGCCTGTTGGTGAAATGACAGTTGTTTTACCGAATGGATGGGGTGGGGTGTTATTCCACGAAGCATGTGGACATCAGATGGAAGCTGATTTCATTACCAATGGTGCATCGGCATATGCTAACAAAGTTGGTGAAACCGTCGCGTCACCGATCATCACTGCAATTGATGATGGAACAATTGCTGGACGACGCGGATCAATTCGCTTTGATGATGACGGCACATCATCACAACGTACCGTATTGATCGAAAATGGTGTCTTAAAAGAATATATGTGGGATAAGGTGGAGGCACGTCGTGTCGGACGTGATACATCAACTGGGAATGGTCGTCGCCAGAGTTATCGTCATATGCCAATGCCTCGCATGACAAATACATTCATTGATGCGGGTGAACATGATCCAGATGAAATTATTGAAAATACAAAACATGGTGTCTATGTCAAGTCAATGGCGGGCGGTCAAGCTGATATTACACGTGGTGATTTTGTATTTAATGCGACAGAAGCATATCTCATTGAAGACGGTAAATTGACAACACCATTACGTGGTGCGACGATGACAGGCAATGGTCCTGAAGTCCTCAAGGAGATTGATATGGTAGGTACAGACCTTGCCCTAGATCCCGGTATGGGAATGTGCGGTAAGGGACAATCGGCTCGTGTGAGCGTTGGACAACCGACTGTACGTTTACCGCGTGTTATGGTCGGTGGTACCGGTGAATAACTACGACTGTATCACAATATGTTTACCGCTTCATAGTAAAGGACGACTAAATAATGACTGATTATCTTGAACTGGCAAAATCCGTTGTAGGACAGGTCTCGGTAGATGATGTCGAAGCTGAAGTAATTATCATCGAAAGCAAAAATACACAGGCGAAAGTACGTAATGGCGAAATTGACCAACTGTCAACATCAGGGTCGATTGGCATGGGTGTCCGTGTGATTGACAACGGACGGACTGGATATGCGTATACATCTGACTTATCCGACGAAGGCATCACAAAAACGTGGAAAGCTGCTAAATCATTATCAGCAGTAGCGACCGAAGATGAATATCGTAGATTACCAGATCCACAACCTGTTTCTGATGAAGACCTCGAGATTTTTGATCCGACTTTTAATGATGTAACGACTGCGGAAAAGCTTGAGTTTTTGAAGCAGGTGGAACAAGCTGCACTTGATTATGATGAAAAAATTGCACTAACAGATTTTTGCCAATACGGTGATGAAATGTCACATACGTATCTTGTCAATTCAAAAGGATTTGCCGGATCGTATGGTAGCACGGTTGCATTTGCATATTTGGATGCGGTTGCGCGTGATGAAGATGGACAGGTTAGTGCTACAGGTCTAGGTGTTGGTGTTAGCTTTAAAGATTTAGATGCAGTTGCCATTGGTCAACAAGCAGGGCGTAAAGCATTGAGCTTATTGGGTGGCAAACCGATAAAAACACAAAAAGCACCCGTTGTGCTCGATCCCTTGGTGGGTGGACAAATCTTAGGTGCTATTTCAGCAGCGTTGAGCGCAGAGGCATGGCAGAGAAAACGCTCGTTTTTGTTGGATCGCATGAATCAAGAAGTTGGTAGTTCAATGGTTACACTGATGGATAATGGACGGCTAAAGGGCGGGTTAGCTTCTGCACCATTTGATGCTGAAGGTGTACCGACACAAGCGACTCGCTTGATTGATGAAGGTATCTTGCAAAATTTGATTTATGATAGCTATTCTGCGGCAAAAGCTGGTACAGTCTCTACAGGCAATGCGACCCGCAACGGACATCGTGGCTTACCGGGGCTTGGTGCGTCAAACTTCTACATGCAACCCGGACATAAATCGGCTGATGAGATTATCAAGGGGCTTGATAACGGATTATATGTGTTGAGTGTCATGCAAACAGGCGGTGTCGATCCTGTGACTGGCGATTGCTCAATGTCAGCTAATGGCTTATGGATCGAAAACGGTGAAATTAAACAAGCTGTAGGCGGTGTGACGATTGCGACGACGCTTGATGATTTCTTGATGAATATCTCTGAAGTGGGTAATGACCTGGTGCAATTACCGTTTATGGGTAGCATCGGTGTCCCAACACTACGTGTCGATAATGTCATGATCGGTGGAATCGAGTAATTTCTCCTGTATCTGATGCGGACAAATCATATTGGTTTGTTCGCACTCTCTTCCCAATACCTCCAATAAACGCGTGCAATATTTATAATAATAAACAGTTTTGCGTTTTATGTCGCATATTTAAATAATGCACTATACTATTTTTGATACAAAATATTCTTTTTAAATCATATTTTAGATGAGGGAGCGGGTTATGAAATTTCTTGTTATTGGTCGGAATGCACCAAATGGCGCAACATTCGGCGTAGATGAAATTAATGCACATATGGACTATATCGATAAACTAATTGCTGAGGGTATAGTTGAATCGTTTTATGGATTCGTAAATGGTGGTGGTGTGGATATATACACTGCCAATAGTGGTGAAGAGCTCTGGGGTATCCTGCATGGCTCACCACTATATAATGCGTTTGTGTATGAAATTGACGCACTTGTTGATGTCAAACACATTCAAGAGCAAGCGAATCTAGCAACACGCGATTAAGTTTTCCAAATAGTTACTAGACTCAATCTATTGATATTCAACAAATAACTTGACCGGACCACGAAATGAGATGTTTCTCACATAGTCGATGGTCTGGTCAGGGACTAGGTGCATATTTGGTAGCGTTTGAGTCAAAGTCTCCAGTAAAATCCCCATTTCTAGACGTGCCAATGGCGCGCCGACACAATAATGAATCCCATAACCAAATGCCAAATGGTCGCGAACATTGTCCCGTGTGATGTCAATATTATCGGGCTCGGGAAATATCGTTACATCTCGATTCCCTGAATTGAGCATCAACAGCAAATTAGCATTTTCGGGAATATCGACGCCATTGATGGTGCTTGCTTTACGGGTAAAACGTCGCCATGTGCAAACCGATGGATCATAACGCATGCTTTCTTCAATTGATTGCGGGATTTGTTCAGGATTTTTGCATAATAAATCCCATTGCTCCCGATTACCAAGCCAGTGAAGGAGTGTGTTTGAGATCTGTGCGGTGGTAGTCTCGTGTCCTGCAACTAACAGGGTGATCATACAACTGGCGATTTCATTTAGTGTTAGTTTGCTATCATCACCATCTCGTAAGCGGATAAGATCGCTGGTGAGATCATCTTGGGGATTTGCAACTTTTTTGTTGACCAGATTGACTGTATATTTCCAGAAGGGCACAAGATTTTGTGTCATTGCAATCTGCTCATCAGCAGTGGGACGACCATAATATAATTTGAGTCGATTACCTGCCCACTCTTTGACTTGAGGAACATCTTCAGCAGGCACACCCAAAACATGAAACAAAACATATGCCGGAAATTCATATGTTAGGTCTGCAACAATATCTACCTGTTCCTTGTCTTTGATGCGCTCAACCATATCCTGTGCAATTTGGCGAATAGCAGGTGCAAAGCTGTTCATTCGGCGGGGTGTGAATAATCTGTTGACATATGATCGGATACGAGAATGACTCGGTGGCACATTATTGGATAACACGGGTTGCGGGGTATAGGCACCGTCGTCTAACATTGCTTTGACAGCATCTGAGAACGGCACAATCGGTGTGATTGTATTTTCAGCGGTGTATGTTTCATGATCACGAAAAATCGCTTTGATGTCGTCGTATTGTGTGACAACCCAATAATCAATATCTGAACTATAGAAGATAGGTTGCTCTTCACGCGCTTGCTCTAATAAAGGGTATGGATTCGCCAGATCAAGCGGATCAAATGCGTCGTCGAAGTTATGAATTGGGCATTTTGAGTCAGGTTTCATACGTTACAGTCTTTTCATAAAATGTAGTTTTAAATATATAATATCTGCTATTGTCTCGTGTATTGATAGTTCAGTCCGTACTAGCGATAGCGTGACTCCTCGGTGCTCATCCACATATCAGGATCTGAACCCAATTTCTGCTTTAAGTCGTTGGTTGCATCATCTAGACGTTGCATTGTTTCGTCCGATAAGACAAGACTACCAGCTTTGACATTGCTCTCGATATGTTTAGGCGTTCGTGCACCTGCCAGTACAGATGTGACCGCAGGTTTGTGTAATAACCACGCGAGGGCGACATGCACCATGGATTCACCAATATCGTCACAAATTTCTCGGATTCTATCGACTGTTTCAAACGTCTCTGATTCGAATCCAGATGTGCCGTGTCGCGAATTTTTGCGGTTGCCATTAAAGTGACGGGTACGTGTACGATGATAGGGCATCTCATCGGCGTTGCTATAGCGCCCCGTTAGTAATGCTTGGTTGAGTGGGCTATATGGTAAAATAGAAACATTGTGTTCAACACATTGTGGCTGAATATCAAATTCGATAGCTCTCCATAATAAACTATATGGGAGTTGGTTTGCATCGTAACGTCCATGCTGCATCATATCTGGACCGTCTAGCTTGCCAAAGTTGCTGACACCAATAACTCGAATTTTGCCTTCTTGTTGTAAATCAAGCAACGTAGTCATAATATCGGCAAATGGGAGTTCATGATTCGGCCAATGCACTTGGTACAGATCAATGACATCGGTTTGTAGATTGGTCAGGCTTCGCTCGCATGCTGCACGCAAATCGTCAGGGGCGAGATTATGTGCGCTAACTTTGCTTGCAATGATGGCTTCGTTCCGGCGATCTTTGAGCGCACGCCCAAGCATCTGCTCAGAATACCCATCACCATAACCCTCGGCAGTATCAAAGAAGTTGATACCTGCATCTAATGCGCTATGAACGGTATTGATTGTATCTGTTTCGTCTTGTTCACCCCAATAATCCCCACCAACAATCCCCCAAAAGCCGACAGCGATAGGTGAAACTTGAATATCGGAATTGCCTAGTTGTCGATGTTGCATGTGTGTATCTCCATAATATTGTTAATTAGTGGATGCGTGATGCAGAGCGAATGACTTTGCCTTTATGATACGTTTTACCATGGCCTTCGGCAAGTGTTTTGGCTTGTGGCGGTGTGGGGATTTGTCCGTCAATTGGTCTTATAGATAAAAAGTGAGAGGTCATATTGAATCCAGTGAGTACCCAGCCCAATTTCCGAATAGCGAATCCATGGCTACCTTTATCTCTAAAGGGTACAAGTGCTTTATCCTTCCATACGCTGATCGTTAGTCCATCCCGCGTTTTCATATCTACAATGAGCTCTGCGTAAAGTAAACCATCATTTTTTGACATGTTGGGGATGATAAACAAAAATTGAAATAATACAGATAACACCCCTTGCAAGATATTGGCATTTTTTGAATATGTGATTGAAATCAGGGTTTTATCAGGTAGTGGTGTGATTGTGGCGCGGTCGCCAAGGATCATCATATCACCATCTTCTGTGTTGCCTTGCAGTTTCCATTTTTTACGATTGCTCGTCATTGTTTTCCGCTGATTCAATAGCTAGCATAATCATTGTATATCATATATGATTTATGCCATGATGCACAAATATTGACATTCATTGAATAGGGAGTGTTATGCACAACCGTTATTTTTCCTCTGATCCCGCCCAAAACAAAATAGCAGTCGAACTATACGAGACCGTCAAGGACTTACCATTGATTTGTCCACATGGTCATGTTGATCCACGTTTATTTTCTGACCCTGATTATACATTCGGAAGTCCGGTTGATTTGTTGATTATTCCAGATCACTATATATTTCGTATGTTGTATTCACAGGGTGTTACGCTGGAGTCAGTCGGCATTCCACGCAAAGATGGTAGCATAGTCGAAGGTGATCACCGTAAAATCTGGCAATTGGTCTGTGATAATTGGTGTCTATTCCGTGCTACACCGACAGGTATCTGGATTCGGGATGAGTTAGCGGATGTATTTAGTATCACAGAAAAGATGAACAGTGATAATGCTCAGGCAATTTATGATGCTATTGATGAAAAATTACAAAGCGATGCCTTTAAGCCACGCACGATGTTCGAACGCTTTAATATTGAAGTCTTGGCAACAACTGATGCCGCAACCGATACACTCGATCATCATCAGGCAATTTTGGATTCTGATTGGAATGGTCGGATTGTACCGACATTTAGACCGGACTCTGTCGTCAATCTAGATTTTGATGGATGGCGCGATAACATTGATGTCCTGTCGAATGTATCGGGCATTACAGTGAATGACTATCAATCCTATATTCAAGCTCTAGAACAACGGCGTGAGTTTTTCAAGTCGATGGGTGCGACGGCAACCGACCATGCGGCACTCACTGCGTATACGGAAGTGCTTTCTGATGCGGATGCTGAAGTGATTTTTCAACGTGCATTAGCTGGTGAAGCCAGTGCAAAAGATGCTGCGCGTTTTACAGGACATATGCTGATTGAAATGGCGCGCATGAGTAGTGAAGATGGGCTGGTGATGCAGTTACATGTTGGGTCATTCCGCAACCATAACCCCATAATCCATCAGAATTTTGGACGCGATATGGGAGCTGATATACCGATTCGGGCTGAGTTTACAAAAAACCTCAGACCATTATTGGAAAAATATGGCAATGATCTCAATATGACACTGATATTGTTCAATTTGGATGAGACAACCTATAGCCGCGAACTGGCACCATTAGCAGGGCATTATCCAATTTTGCGCTTGGGTCCACCTTGGTGGTTCTTCGATAGCTGGATGGGTATGCATCGCTTCTTGGACGATGTAGTCGAAACGGCTGGTATTTACAACACCGCAGGCTTTAATGATGATACCCGTGCCTATCCATCGATTCCAACACGACATGATGTTTGGCGGAGAGCCTGTGCCGATTGGTTAGCGCGACAAGTTGTGCGTGGTTTTATTGATGATGAAGATGCAAATGACATGATTAAAGCCTTATCATATGATCTTGCAAAACAGACCTATAGATTGGATAGTTAAATATGACAGTAACATTAAATAATGAAACAGCAGGCGAGGTTACGCGCTATACAGAACGCATTGTACAGTTTGGTGGGGGTAACTTTCTGCGGGCATTCTGTGATTGGTTTGTACAAGTGCTAAATGAAGAAGCCGATTTTGATAGTGGGATTGCCCTAGTGAAGGCAACTCCCGGTACATATGGCAAACTCGATGCACAAGATCAACTTTACAATGTATATCTCCACGGTATACAAAATGGCGAATTAATTGAGCGAACTAAGCTCATTACATCTGTGAATCGTACGATATATCCGTATGAAGCAGGTGGATTCGATGACTATCTAGACATTGCGAAACAATCTGAGATACGTTTTGTTTTCTCGAATACGACTGAGTCTGGTATTATCTACGATGAGACAGATCAACAGACTGACACACCACCATCATCATTCCCTGCAAAATTGACATTGTTTTTGAATGAACGCTACAAAGCGTTTAATGGGGCAAGTGACAAAGGGCTCATCATCATCCCGACAGAGTTAATTACCGACAATGCGACTCAATTGCATAATATTATTTTGCAATATGCTGATTTGTGGGGATTGGGTGATGACTTCAAGACTTGGGTGACTGACCATAATATGTTCTGCAATACGCTGGTTGATCGCATTATTCCGGGGTATCCACAGGCGAAAGCACAAGAAATCTTCGATTCCCTTGGTTATGAAGATACGATGCTGGTTGAGGGTGAAATCTATCACAGTTGGATTATCGAAGCACCACAAAGCTTACTCGACGAATTCCCAATTGATAAAACTGATACCCCATTGAATGTGAAAATTGTTGAGGATGCATCCCCGTATCGCACGATTAAAGTTCGTTTATTGAATGGCGCGCATACATCTATGGTGCCGATTGGTTTTTTCCTCGGACTAGAATCTGTGCGTGATGTAATGGAACATGAGACTTTGGGGAAATTTATTCCGGACTTGATTTTTGACGAGGTGATCCCATCTATTGATGATGTCGAAAAAGACGAACTAGAAGACTTTGCAAGCGATGTCTTTGATCGTTTCCGTAATCCACATATTCACCATCGTTTGCTAACGATTGCACTCAACACATCCTCAAAAATTCAAGCACGCATTCTACCATCGCTCAATGGCTATCTTGCTAAAACTGGTGAGTTACCACCACGACTTATGATTGCTTTGGGTGCGTTTATCCGCTTCTATAAAGGTGAGTGGCAGGGTGAAGACATTCCATTAAATGATGATGCAAATACACTTGCATGGTTTAAAGAGACATGGGCATCTACAGAATCTGTGGAGGACGTAGTAATTGCTGTGCTGTCAAATATAGAATTGTGGGATCAAGATTACACACAAATCGATAGGCTGGTTGCGGGTGTGACTGATGCAATTACTGCAATTGATGAGGGTCGTTTATTAGATGAATTGCAAAAGGTAAACGCATGACGGAATTTGAACATGATCTGATAATTGTCGGGCGTGTATCGATGGATTTGTTTGCTGAAAATATTGGTGCACCATTTGTTGATATTACTGGGTTTGAGACTGGTGTCGGCGGTAGCCCTGTGAATATTGCAATTGGATCGAGCCGGCTTGGGTTGAATTCAGTTGCATTTACAGCTGTAGGTGACGATGAGGTTGGACGATTCGTCAAGCATTATCTGCAAAATGAAAATGTGAATACTGATTATATCAGCACAAAACCTGATGCAAGAACAGGTATGGCAGTAGTTGGCGTTCAACCGCCGGATAAATTCCCGTTGTTGTTTTATCGTGAAAATCCCGCCGATATTCATCTCACATTGGACGAAGCTATTACTTTACCTTTAGCCAACACAAAAGCTATATCACTATCAGGGACAGCTTTAAGTCGTGGTACAGCACGTGATGTCACTTTATATATTGCTGAACAAGCTCGCAATTATCCGATAACGACATTTATTGATCTGGATTTACGCCCTGATCAATGGTCGCATCCTTTGGCGTATGGTCTGAATATCCGTCCACTATTACCATTGTGCGATGTTATTATTGGTACAGAAGAAGAATTTTATGCCGCATTTATGCCAGACCCTGAAAATATTATGGCGGGTGAAAAAGTCAGCAAAGCACAAACAGAGACATTACAAGATCGTCTGATGGCGTATTGGTCACAAGGGGATGTAACCTATGTCCTAAAGCAAGGCGATAAAGGTGTCCGTATTTACGCTGATGATGTTTATGATGTCGGCGGATTTACTGTTGAGGTACTTAATACAGTCGGTGCAGGTGATGCATTTGCTAGTGGTTTATTGTATGGTTGGTCGCAAGATTGGGGTTGGGAGAAATCTGCGCGATTCGCAAATGCTTGTGGTGCGATTGTTGTGACACGACATGGTTGTGCACGAGCAATGCCATATTTAAATGAAGTGGAAGAATTTATTGAAAATAATGGAGGTTATTAAATGAGTCATCATTTGAAGTCAAATTATGATGAAATGATTGTTCTAGATGTTACACCTGAATCTGCAGGGTGGGATTATTTGTCATTTCGCATAGTCAATATAAACAGCGATCAGTTATATTTCCATACAACAAAGGGCACAGAAGTTGCCATAGTTCCCCTCAGCGGAAAAGGAACAATACAAGTCGGTGATGAGAAATTCGAGCTAAGTCGTAAAGGCGTATTCGAAGAAAAACCCCATGTACTATATGTGCCACCACAAAATGATATTGCAGTAACAACCGATAACAACTTTGAATTTTCTATTGGCGGTGCACCAGCAGAAGGTAAATATCCGCTACGATTATTCACGCCTGATGAGATCAAGTCAGAAGTACGCGGCGGGGGAGCTGCTACTCGACAAGTGAATCATATTTTGTCGCATCCGCTGCCTGCCGAACGTCTAATTTTATTTGAAGTTTATGTACCCGGTGGCGCATGGTCAGGTTATCCACCACACTGTCATGATGGTTATGGAGGATCAGAACATTTAGATGAAACATACTACTTCCGTACAGACCCTGAAAATGGCGTGGCATTACACCGGAATTACCGCGTTGATACCGACTTTGAGGAAATTTTCCTCGCCAAAAATACAGATCTCGTGCTCGTCACACAGGGGTTTCACTCAACTGCCGCTGCACCGGGATCGAATATTTATTTTCTAAATTACCTAGCTGGTGAGTTATACGATGATGCTCGTAAAACACCACCTTATGATGATCCGGAATATGCGTGGCTTAAAGACGATTACACTGGCAATTTAATGAAACTGCCTGTCGTAGAGTAGATCTTATCTCTAGGGCATAGACCTACTATGCCTTAGAGTTATATTTATGATTTAAGCTGCATTTTGGTATGTATCGCGGATGTTGATGAGGTTATCGGGTTTTGCGACTGGTCTTGCACCAGCGACCTCACGACGATGGACATCCCAGAGACTATATAGCGTATCAGTAATCTCTTGAACACGAGCGCGTTGTGTTGATGTAAGTGGCTGTTGTCCAGCAAGTCGCCATAAGTTTTGACGCTCGTTTGATAGTTGATTAATGCGTGTCATTGTGTCCATTACGTTATCCTCTCATGTCTATGTTTATTTGACACTGTATTGGTTACAAATATTACTTGGACAACTGTAAAGAACTTATAAAAGCAGATAACAATTTATGTAAATGACAAATCAGTGGTGATGTTAAACGACCTGATTTACAATAGATTTAGAATATAAAGTACTTTTGAGAAAACATTTGATATGACAAAACACTATGATTTTATTATCATCGGCACCGGTATGGGCGGTGGAACAATGGCTTATGCCCTTCGTGAAACTGGCGCAAAAATTCTACTAATTGAACGTGGTGATTACCTCCCGCAAGAACCTCAAAATTGGCAAGTTCAAGCTGTATTCGATGAAAAACGATATAAACCTGCAGAAAACTGGATCGATGCAAGTAATGGCGAACCATTCAAGCCAGGTGTCCATTATTATGTGGGTGGCAATACCAAAGTATATGGTGCTGCTTTACCACGCTTTCGTCGTCAAGATTTTGAAACAATTGAACACAAAGAAGGTATCTCGCCTGAATGGTGTATCAGTTATGACGACCTTGAACCTTATTATCAATTGGCTGAAGAATTATTCTTTGTGCATGGGCAATCTGGAGATGATCCGACAGAACCAGAACGATCACAGCCTTATCTATTCCCACCCGTACCCCATGAACCATACATTGCCGATCTTATAGACAAACTTAGATCACAGGGATTAAACCCGTTCAACCTTCCAATGACAATTGATTTACAAGACGGGGGACGATGTATTCGTTGTAAAACCTGTGATGGATTTCCTTGTAAAGTTCACGCCAAGGGGGACTCCGACGTATGTCTTGTGCGTCCTGCATTAGAACATACCAATGTTGATATTTGGACAAATACATTTGCGCGTCGCATTCTAACTGACGAGACGGGGCAACGTGCAACTGCGGTTGAAGTTGAGCGCGATGGTGCGGTAATAACTGTCTCTGCAGAGAGAATTATCTTGTCAGGAGGCGCAACAAACTCTGCCATATTATTGCTCAAATCGAAGAATGAGAAACATCCGGATGGATTAGCAAATTCTTCGGGCATGGTTGGGCGCAACTATATGGTACACAACAATACCGCATTGACCGCTGTCGCGCCTTTAAAGGTCAATCCGACTGTATTCCAGAAGACAATGGCAGTTAACGACTACTATTTCGGCGATGACGAATTTCCATATCCAATGGGTAATTTACAGATGCTCGGTAAGTTACAAGCGGGTATGCTCTCTGTTGCTAAACCTTATATCCCCAAACCCGTTTTAACAGGTATGGCAAACCGTAGTGTCGATTGGTGGGTAATGTCTGAAGACTTGCCTGATCCAGATAATCGGGTAGTTGTTGGAAATGACGGGAAAGTCCATGTTCATTGGAAACCGAATAATCGCATTGCCCATCAAGAATTGATCAAACGCTCCGTCAAGATGATGCGTAACGCTGGCTATACGTTTGTATTCACCGAAACAATGGGTATTGAGACCAACTCACATCAATGTGGCACAATTCGTTTTGGTAATGATTCAAAAACATCCGTACTCAACGAATTCTGTCAAGCACATGATGTCGAAAATTTGACTGTGATAGATTCATCCTTTTTCCCATCATCAGCCGCAATGAATCCTGCGTTAACTATTTGTGCACAAGCACTACGGGTTGCTGACCAATTGATGGGTAAGCCTTTACTTACATCACAACAGGAGACTAATGCATGAGCTGGGTAATTGGAATTGATCTTGGCGGCACAAAAATTGCATCTGGTCTCGTTAGTCCTAAGAACGAAATTGTGGCACAAAGCCGGATTGATACAAATGCAGATGATGGACTAGAAATAGTCATCAATCGGATTGCTGATGAAATTGATAGCTTAAAGTCCCATTTACCTGCTGGTGATACATTAGCAGGCGTCGGGATTTGTACGCCGGGGCCTGTTGATCATATTACAGGCGATTTATTAACACTCGTCAACTTACCCGGTATTTCGAACACCCCATTCCAGAGCACATTGCAAGAGAAGCTAGGTATTCCTGTTAAGCTCGACCATGATGCAAAAGTTGCGGCATTGGGCGAGTTCCATTATGGGGTGGGGCAGGATCGTGAAAGTATGATTTATGTTGTCATTGGTACCGGGGTCGGTGCTGCTATTATCTACGATGGTAATTTACTCTATGGAGAGAGTAATACGGCAGGTGAATCTGGTCATATGACTGTCAACCCTGATGGACATGCCTGTCATTGTGGGTCAAAAGGTTGTCTAGAGACTTATACCAGTGGACCCAATTTAGAGCGTCATTATGCAAACCTAGCTGGTGAAACAATAGGCGGGGCAGAAATTACACAACGCGCAATCGACGGCGATAATATCGCGCTACAAATCATGAATGAAGCTGGAAGGGCGTTGGGCATCGCAGTAGCCTCTATGGCAATGATGATCAATATTGAGACTTTTGTTATTGGTGGCAGTGTATCACAAGCAGGCGATGTTCTGCTGAGTGTAGCGAGAGAGACGGTTCCTCAGTATTCGTTCAAAGCGGTGGGGGAGCGCATCCAGATTTTACAATCTGAATTAGGTGAATCTGCACCTATTCTAGGCGGTGCGTGGATGGCAAGAGAAGCCATCAAATAAGCAAATAACTTAAACATAAATAGTTATATCAAGGAGTTTTATTGGTATGTATGTTCATGGAGATCAGTTACCGGAAGGAACTGTATTACAAGGGTTTGATCTCGCAATCATTGGGGCTGGTGCTGCAGGAATTGCGATGGCGCGCCGCCTTGCCAATACGTCTGTGAAAGTTGTGTTATTAGTTAGTGGTCACAAACATGATAAAGGTTTACCGAACAAAGAGCGGCAGTCCATTTATCATGGGACAGTGGGTAAATTTTTGGAAAAAGTAGACCCCATTTTTGTACACCGCTCACGCCTGAATATGTATGGCGGTACGACCAATCACTTTGGCTTTTGGTCGCGACCACTTGATGATGCGGATTATATGTCGCGTCCGGGTTATCGCGATGCGGGGTGGTTATTTGGTGCCGACGAGATGAAACCTTATTACGAAGATGCGCATGAATTCGGACATTTTGGTCCATTCAATTATGATGACATGCCCTTTTGGGAACGGGTATTATATGCACGCTCATTTGATCCAATGAATGATGACACCTTGGAGGGTGCGATCATGCATGCTCAATATGAAGAAAATTTGCATGATTTTCAGGTGCAGTTCCGCCAAGAATTGATGTCTGCTGAGAATATCACAGTCTTATTTAACGCGCATGTTGTCTCACTCGAATCCAATGATGAACAAGATCATGTAACGGGATTAAATTGCTCGACAATTGTTGATGGAAAAGCCGGTACCGCATTTCAAGTCCATGCTAATAAATACACATTAGCGACGGGTGGTATCGAAAATGTTCGTTTGCTGAAATTATCAGGTAATCTTGGTGATAACAAAAAAGGACATCTTGGGCATGGGTTTATGGTACATCCATTGCTTACAAGCTCTGCTAATGTATACTTCGATCAGCCAATCGCATCAGATATTCGAAATTTCTTCCGTGAACAACAAATTCGGTTCAAGCCCCCGACAGATCCCAATGGTGACTATGAGCATATGGTCGCACCACTGGTCAATCCTGAGATGGTGTTTGATTATTTGATGTTTAATGCATGGGGTATCCTCGTTCCGAAACATGAGACATTATTAAAAGAAAAAATCGGTAACTTCCGCATTATCCTGCGCTTCGGACATGATAACAAATCAGCCGCAGTCAATTTGAATTGGGAGCAAGTTCCCAATGAGGATAGCTATGTAGGGTTGAATCCTGAACAAGTCGATCCGGTCTTTGGTCAACCTGTAGCACATGTCGATTGGAACATGCGTGAGGAAGATAAACGATCCGCTGTCCGCGCCCTAGAATTAACTCGCGATTACCTAGCAAAACGTGGCGGACAAGAATGGGAGTGGATTACAGATGTCAGTGGGGGCGCAAATGATTGGTTGTATGATCCACACGAAGGCGCGTTAGAAACCGGTGACCATCACATGGGTTCACTCCGTATGTCAGAATCTGCTGAAGATGGTATCGTTGATATTAATTCAAAGATGCACGCTGTCGACAATCTCTATATAGCTGGCTGTGGTGTATTCCCAACTGGTGGATATGCGAACCCTACACTGACAATTGTTGCGCTTGCTTTGCGCCTTGCAGATCACTTGAAAAGTGTATCATGACAAAGTTGCAAGTCGCTTTGGATGGTGATTTAACACCTGCGCTGGATATTCTGGCGCAGGTGCATGCATATATTGATATAGCTGAGGTGGGTACACCTCTTATTTTCCGCGAGGGGATGCACGGCGTACGAAAAATCCGTGAAGCTTATCCTGCCCTTACCATCTTAGCAGATCTCAAAATTATGGATGCTGGCGAACATGAAGCACAGATTGCTTTTGATGCTGGCGCAAATATAGTGACAGTGATGGGTGTAACCAACGATGCTACCGTGAGGGGAGCAGTTAAGTCTGCGCAATCATCAGCGGGACAGGTCATGATTGATATGATGCAAGTGGCACATCCACTCAATAGAGTCAATGCGTTACTAACGATGGGGTGCGATATATTATGCGTCCATACAGCATTTGACCTTCAATCTACGCAAACATCACCTTATGAGGAACTGAAACATCTACGTGAACAGTTGCCATCGGCACAATTAGCAATTGCAGGTGGGGTAAATCTCGATCGATTGGACGATATATTACCTTACACACCCGATATTATCATTGTGGGCGGTGCAATTACCCGTGCTGATAATCCAGCAAGTATCGCACAGGCAATTGCAGATAAGATAAATTAACGGTTGTAAACAGCTTCGATAGCTTGTGCCCAATGGATTAATGCTTCATCTTGCCCGTGTCGCCCGCAAATTTGTAACCCTAACGGTAAATCGAGCTTACCTGTTCTTGCCGGAACTGTTACCACAGGAACACCTGCATGAGTCCACGGCATATTCATCGCAGGGCTTCCCGTTGCCCCGATACCTTCTGGCGCTACATCAGGTGCTGAGGGACATATCCATAGGTCAATCTCATTGTCGTCCATCGCTTGATGAATACGGTTACGCAAGGTTTCCCGATGGACTTGTCCTTCGGCGCGTCGTTCACTACTAATTGTCTGTCCTTTACGGATGAGATCGGCTGTTCGCGAGCGATAGAGGTCTTGGTGTTTAGCGAACCACGCTTCGTGTTCAATTGCTAGTTCAGCAGAAATCATATCTTGATGATAATCGTCAATCATCTGAATATCGTCGAATATCGGTACTCCTTTGACAGTGTACCCAGCCTTTTCTAGTTGTTGAACATGGACTTCGAACTCATCTAGCGCAGTTGATTGTTGCAAATACGCACCTTCTGGCACACCTAGTACGGGCTTACGGTTGGGAAGATCTTTATTAGACCAATCGTTAACGACAATTTTTGCGACTTGCCTCAAACTATCAACGTCTTGTGTGAATAATCCGACATGATCGGCCGACCGTGAAAAATATACTAATCCCTCGGAATCGATTCGCCCATAGGTCGGTTTATAGCCTACAATACCACAATATGCCGCTGGACGAATCACAGACCCAACTGTCTGGGTACCGAGCGCAACATGAACAAGGCCACTAGCGACCGCAGCTGCCGAACCACTACTGCTCCCACCGGGTGTGTGTTTCAAATTATATGGGTTGCGAGTTGGACCTGGCTCAAAATAGGCGAATTCAGTTGTGACTGTTTTGCCCGCGACTAACGCACCAGCTTTTTTCAGTTTAGTAACGACACGCGCTTCATCCCCAGCAAACAAGTCTGATGGAACTTGTGTGCCGGCCTGGGTTATAAATCCATCCGCATGAAAAATATCTTTTACCCCTACTAATACACCAAACAATGACGGACGTTTTCGTGAATCAGGATACTCTGTTTCAATCGCTTTGGCTTGCTTACGCAACCGATTAAAACGATCTGCTTCTGGAAGGAACGATTCGATGAGTGGCTCAATGTGTTTAAAGCGATCTTCGAATGTGTAAAGACGATCAAATATCGTTGGGTAAGGATCTTGTCTTTTGGTCGATGGCAAATGCTCTGATAATGTCGCTGGTTGAATGCGCGAATTACTTATCATCATGTATATCTTTCCTTCTGGGTTTACAAAGTGTTGTGATTTTACCACTCAATTCAAAAGGTTAAACCGCTTGCCAGTCGTCTAAATCATCCAGTGGATAGATAGGGCGGGGCAATTGTTTCCAATCAAAGCCTTGTAGACGCGACATGGTCGCACCGGGAGTATCAACACGGATCACTTCGGAGGTGATGTCTGCATAATACTGCCAGTTACTCGCTGTTTTAAGAACAGCCATTTTCGCATCTTTGACTGTGATGCCGAAGTGTTCATAAACACTTGGGTGATTACCACCAATTGCTCGTGTTTCGCTGACAACAATATAAATCGTTCCGGCTTTAAGCAAGACTGCTCGCCCCATATCGTAAGATTCCATGCCGATGACATTTGCATGAATCCGACCACCCCCAATTTTTTCTACTGTTGCCGTTACCTCTACAGGTTGTCCAAAATTGGGGTCTAATTTGCCACCTAACATCACTGTGATTGAATTATCAAGCCCTGCATTAATTGCGATTTCTACAACTTCAGGGTCAACCATTGGCACAAGTGCCATTTGTTGAATGTTCTGCTTGAGCATCTCTGCCAAAATGACGGTACTATCACCGGATGCACCGCCAAAAACTGAATCCCCAGTGTCGGATAGAACAACTAACCTGTTTTCTGCGGATACTGCTTGTTCAATTGCTTTGTCTACTGTAATACTATCTTGTACCCAGAAATCCTCTCGTAAATCCCATGCTTTTTGAGCCAGTTCTGTAGACAGCTCTTGGACAAGCGTTGAATCATTATTCGTCACGACAACCGATGCCCAGCCACCTTCATTGATGTCTAACCACGGTTGCATTGGAAATGTGGATGCAGAAATAACACGGGGTCGTGTTTCTATCTCACGGGCAAGATCAAACCATTCTTTCATTGGTCCTTTGCTCGTCAAAAATTGCTCTTGATGTGTAATCATGGGAATTTTATGCCATGCGATTATGGGTTTTGTTTTGCCTTCTAATATGGCAAATAACTGCTGTCCTGCTAAATAACCCGTGTCATAGGGAATATGTGGTTGTGTACGATGTCCAACAAGTCCGTTCACACTATCAACCATCAATTGTGTGAGGTTTGCATGATGGTCTAATGCAATGACAATCGGGATGTCGTCACCAAGGATGTTACGTGCGATTGCCAACAGATAACCCTCTGTATCAGGTTCATCGACTGATTGTCCTGCTCCATGTAAATCAAAATAGAATGCGTCAACCGCTCCTGCAGCTTCCAGCCCAGAACGTAATTTATCTTCGAAGAATTGCAATGTGTCAGTTGTAATCAGACCACTTGCACCTGCCCACGCCCGAAATAGCGGTACAGGCGTCCACGTTATGCTTGATTCGTCCCCCGCTTTTAGAAATCCAGCAATCGATCCAACTCGCTTAGATTCTTCTAGCATCTCCTCCCCTTCATAAATGCCAAATTCCCGAAATGTATCGACGGTTGTTGCGACGGGACTAAATGTGCTAGTTTCTTGACCGAACTTAGCGATTGCAATTCGCATGGTAACCTCCTCCTGACAGTTTATGATATTACAACATTACCGTATCTCGGCAAATTTGGCGAAGTCCGACAATTATCGTTACGATTATGTCAAAACTTATTGAGGATGAATTTTATGAATCAAGCAGATCAACTTTATCAACAAGCTGTACAAGTGTTACCGGGTGGGGTATGTGCAACTGCTCGTTACCATCATGTTTTAAAGCGTCCATTATTTATTGATCGTGGGGATGGCGCGTATGTCTACGATGTTGATGGAAATAAATACATTGACATGTGCATGTCACATGGTGCATCGTTGCTAGGACATAATCACCCGCGCATCAAAGAGGCGATTATAAAAGCACTTGATATGGGGATCATTTGTGCATATGAGACAGAATATCATACCGCACTAGCTCAAAGACTTTCTGAGATTATTCCTTGTGGAGACATGTCGCGATTTTCTGGATCAGGTACAGAAACCATCATGCATGCTATCCGCCTTGCACGTACCGCAACGGGGCGCCAAAAAATCCTTAAAATCGAGGGGCATTTTCATGGATATGCTGATGAAATTAATTTTAGCTGGGGACCACCATTAGACAAGGCAGGCCCTGCACATGCACCGCAACCATACCCTGAGTCAGCCGGGATCCCTCCTGTACTGGCGGATGATATTGTCATGATTCCATATAACGAAACTGATTTGCTGCGTCAAGCTTTTGAGCAACATCATCAAGACATCGCGATGCTTATTTTAGAACCAATCAATTACGATGCAGGTTGTCTACTGCCTGATGATGGTTATCTTGAAGTATGTCGAGAATTGTGTGATGAATACGGTGTTGTCCTATTTTTTGATGAAGTACTGACTGCTTTTCGAATGGCATTAGGTGGTGCACAAGAATATCTAGGGATTACGCCAGACTTATGTGTACTAGGTAAGGCATTTGGAGCTGGTACACCTATCAGTGCTATCAGTGGTAAACGCGAGATTATGTCTCATATGCGTCCACTAGGGCAAAGTGAGCACAGCGGTACGTATCTGGCGCATCTAACGACAGTGCTTCCTGCTCTCGTCGCCCTAGAAGAATATAGTCAATCCGATTTTTACACGACATTGAATGCAAAAGCACAACGATTCTATGATGGCTTCCAAGATATTATTGATCGAAGTGGATTAGCAATACGCATCCAGTATGCTGGACCTCGATTTGGCATGCACTTTGGGTTAGAGGGCAAATTACGTACGTATCGGGATACGATCGGGCGTGATGTTGAGATGGAACGCAAATTTATTGGAGCCTGTTTAGAACGGGGTGTATATTTCCATACGGCACTGCATCATGGCATGTCGGCAGCACATACAGATGATGATTTAAGTCAAGTCTTGGATGTTATTGAACATGCATTGAATGAAATTAAGTAGTTTGAGGAGTTGTGATATAAGGGAACAGTCGTAAGTGCCTGTTCCCTATAAATAGCTTTTGGTTTATTGTGATACCATCACGTTGGCAATCGCTCGTTCGAGCATAGTTTCGTGTTCTGCTGTCCAACCACCATTTTCTGGACGATTTTGCAGCAACATAATTAAGTCTTGCGCACTCTCAGGTTTACTGAGTCCTTGCAATAGATCACGGGAGTTTGTAACTGGATTAATGCCATCACCTGTGATGCTTGTCGGCAATTTATTTGCTAATTTGCGTAGATTTTTCATTGTGAATTCATCAAATGGATTGACATCTAGAATGGTCTGTGCGGCATCGACGTTGCCATTCTTTGCCAGTTTAACCAATTCTTCAGCATTCTTTTGGCGATTCTTACCGCGTGTACCAAGTCCAATTTTGATTAAACCTTTGACTTTACGATATAGGGTTTCTGATGATTCTACAATTGCAGAGATTGCTGCGATCGCACCAGTAACTGCAGCCGTTGTTCCACCCGTTAAAACAGTGATAATCAAAGAAATCATGCGGACAACGCGTAGGGCAATTTTCGCCATGCTCGTAGCAAACGCGCGTCTTGTTTTCTTATATCCATATTTTGCAACGTTGTATAGTTTGCTTTCTTCTTTGGTCTTATCGTTTTTACCCTCTAATGCATCCATACGTGTCTTGAAACCGTCCCGACGACGTTTGTGATAGTGGAAGGCTTTAACAACCTCGTAGCCAATTAATAGAGGCAACCAGACGAAGCCGATGATCATGTTAAGGGTTTTCTCAAATGCATTGAATGTTGTCTTCAAAAGCTCGCCAATACCGTCTTTGAGTTTGAGGGCTATTTCTACACCCTTCCCAACAGAGAAGCCCGCACTAGTAATCATACCGACATTCAGCGCACCTTCTGCTTTTTCCAACTTCTTACCGATGTTCTGGTCGGATTTCTCAAATTGTTTTGCACTAACAGCAGTCTCAACCCGTTGATCTTCAAGCACTAGCTGCGAGACTGCATACTGATGACCCTTCTGTTCATTAGCAGGAATCTCGACCCAACCTTCAGCAAAAGCATCGACTTCAAAATCTTTCCAATTCTGCGTGAAGGTCTTATCGTTTGGATTTAGTTGCAAATGTGCAGTATATTTATTCAATACTTCTTTCGCAAATTTATCTGGCATATTAATCAGATGATGAAGCGATTTGATTGAAGAAGTTTGTTGGCTATTATTAAGACTTAATCCAGTTGATTCACTGAAAAGAGGTGGTGGATCATCGCTTTTATTGTCTTCATCATAGTCCGGTGGAGGGGGAAGTCCACGCGATTCATTATCATTTTCTGGTGGCGGTGGAGGTAATCCACCTTTTTCATCACGCTGTACCATTTTTAGCTTGGTAAAGTCGCGACCCTGTGGTTTTTGTTTGCGGACAAGCTGAAGAGTTGCTTGGTTACCGAGGACACGTTGTAGTTGCATGATTTGTTTGGGAGTGTAATCATCTTGTCCTGAACGGAGCAACATATCGCTATCTTCGATAGGTGCAACAAAATCACCACCAAATCCCTCAAAACCAGATGAAGTGGTTTGCACATCAGTCTTTGGCTGATTAGTTTGTGACTGTTTGCTAGATTCCATATCTATATCACTTTGTTTTAACACATCTTTACAACTGTATTATACATGAGTTTTGCCGATAGCGGAATCAATCTTTGTAAAAATTGTTCTACAATCTTAAATCGAATTTAACACACATACTAACGACATCTGTTAAAGTAGTTTGAAAATATGTTGAACCACTAGGGAATTACATTGACACTTACATTTATCCATATTAGTGATACCCATATTAGCGCTAGCAGGGATTATCATCCCGATTGGGTTCATTCAAATACGAATGATCCGAACATATCTGTCGAACGCTTGCATCGAGTTATTAGTACACTACCTTTTAACTATGATTTTATATTGCATACTGGTGATGTATGTGCAGACCCAACCAAAGCGGATTGTTTGATCGCTCGAGATTTATTGTGCCGATTTGACAAACCGATGTACATTTTACCGGGGAATCATGATTCGGCTGATATGCTGATGACCTATATGCACGACGGTAGTCGACTACACATTTTACGCGATAGCTGTGTGCAAATTGATGATTATCAATTGATAACACTTGATACAAATGGATTGGGCAATGCTCATTCACCAACGATTGGTTATGAGCAAATCCTTTGGTTTGATAAGCAAGTTCAAAAGATACAGCGTAAAACAATAATTGCGACACATCACCCATTGATAAAGACGGGTGTCGCGTGGATAGATAATCAAATGCGGGTACAAAATGGTGAGGCATTACACCATCTATTAAAACCACATGCCAATCATTTGTGTGGGGTGTTTCATGGTCACATTCATCAGCCGGCTAATAGCTATTATGATGGTGTCATGTATGTGAGTTGTCCATCGACATGGTATAACCTACATGCTGATCCGACGACACAGACGGATACAGATGATTTAACCATGCCGGGTGGATTTAATGTTGTGATGGTACGTGAAAATCGTACGTTTATCCGACGCTATGTATTATAAAGTAATAAAATACCCATATTAGTTGACAAGGGTATTTTCTCAACAATTATTGTCATTTGATTAAAACTACTCTACAAAAAATATGAATTTAGACGTTTCGCCTCTATCTGTTTCAGCGAAAATCTCATATCTGCCTGAATCTAATGTACCACCGAGAGCTTCATTATAATCGCCACTTATGTCTCCGAATACGGCCCATGGCGAGGTTCCTTCGCTTCGGTCAAGAACTGTTCCATCAGGCAGAGTAATCGCGAATTCTATACTTGCTACATCTCCCGATGTATACGCTCGAAAGTTGATACCTTCACTTAGCGAAATCGCTTGTCCACACTGAGCCCGCTCGACTTCTTGATCTGTAGTTGCATCAATCAGCACATATTTGTGAACACCATCAAGTGCTTGTGTTTCCGCGCCAATTTCATGAATCATACAAAAATAAATATCGCCAATGCTTGTTCCCAATAGAGAAAGCGTCACGATTGCGGCGACAGCAACAAGTACCAATATTAGTGCATATTCGACTAAACCTTGCCCTGTCTCCTTTATTTTATGTAATGTAGTCATTAAAAACCTCTCGATAAAAACGAATGCATAGTGTTGAAGAGTTTGCTGAAATAATAAAAGCAACTCCCAATGTCTATATATTACAATTAATTTAGAAGTTAAGTTAGTCTTATACGGACGAGATAAATAGGTAAAATTCAGGTTAGACAATAGTATGTCGTTTGGAGATTTCAGTAATGTCTATGACATCTCACGAGCGTCGTGAATTAGTAGTTTGATCAGTTTGACCAAAGCTGGGAAGAATAATTTCGAATGAGATGGTAGTGAATAGTTTATCGTAGAGCTAGGTTATATGTTAGCAGTGTGGGCAATTTCGTTACCCACACTGCTAGATTCCAAAATATGTTAGCTAATTGCCGCTTTAACAGCACGTTTGAGGTATACACCCGCCATATTTTGACGATATGCATCAGGATAAGCAATATCTCCTGCAAGATACTCATCAATATCGGCTTTGATTGCATCAGCTGCTGCTGATAATGCTGAGTCGTCTAGACTTGTTCCCGCAAGAGCAGCTTCTGCCCCAGTACATTTAACTGCTTTAACTGTTGCACCACCAACTGCCACACTAGCAGATGAGCAAGTATCGCCGTCCATTTCAAGGACAACTGATACACCGACAATCGCGTAACGCGATGCAGGGTGAGCAAATTTTGCGTATGCTGATTTGTGACCGCTTAAGTCAGGAATCGTCACACTGGTAATAATTTCATCTTCAGCAAGATCGGTCATAAATAAGTCAATGAAGAATTCTTCTGCACCAACAGAGCGTTCACCATCTTTACCCTTGATGTTAATTGTCGCACCAGACGCAACCAAGACGGATGGCGGATCGGATGCAGGGTCAGCATGGGCAATATTGCCACCAAGTGTCCCAAAGTTACGCACTTGTTGGTCACCAATTTGACCCGCCGCACTTGCGAGGGCAGGGCACATACTTTGTACATCAGAAGAATCTGCAATCTCAGCATGGGTTGTTGTCGCACCGATAGTCAGACTGCCATTCGCAGAAATCCCTTTAAGTTCAGTAATGCGCCCGATGTCAATTAGCTTTTCAGGGGCGGACAAACGCAACTTCATAGTTGGAATTAAACTATGTCCACCAGCGATGACTTTAGCTTCATCACTCATCATGTCCAGAGCCTGATCAACAGACTCTACTCTTTCATATTCAAATTTAGTTGGCCACATTTGCGGAGTCTCCTTCGTTTTTGCTCGCTTCTTGAATCGCAGCCCAGACTTTATATGGAGTCATCGGCATTTCAATTTTTGTAATACCAAATGGCGCAAGCGCATCAATTACAGCGTTATAAGCAGTTGGTGTACTTGCAATCGTTCCAGTTTCACCGACCCCTTTTACACCAATTGGATGGTGTGGAGATGGTGTGACTGTTTCATCAATTTCAAAGTTGGGGAACATATCAGCACGGGGCATGGTATAGTCCATCATTGTCCCTGTTAGGAGCTGACCATTATCATCGTAGATTACGCCTTCACACAATGCCTGTGCGACACCTTGAACGACACCGCCATGAATTTGCCCAGCAACAATCACAGGATTAATTTGTGGCCCAACATCATCGACAGCAATATAGCGTTTTAGGTCAACGACACCTGTATCAGGGTCAACTTCTACAATTGCGATATGTGTACCGAACGGATAGACAAAATTTGGCGGATCATAAAATTGTGATTCTTCAAACCCAGGATCCATACCTTCTGGCATATTCCATGCGAGGGTTGCCATCAGCGCGACATCTTGAATTGTTTGGAATTTATCAGGTGAGCCTTTTACTGCAAATTTACCGTCTTCATATTCGATGTCTTCAACCGCCGCTTCAAGTAAATGAGCAGCGAGTGTACGGGCTTTTTCTTTAAGTTTGCGGGATGCCTTAGCCAATGCTGCACCTGTAACAGGTGTTGTACGGCTACCATATGTACCCCATCCCATCGGTGTTTCGTCAGTATCGCCATGTACAATTTCAATATCATCAACAGGGAATCCAAGCTCCTCGCTGATAATTTGTGCCAGTGTTGTTTCTGAACCCTGACCGTGTGGTGATGAACCGATCATTGCCTGAACTTTACCCGTTGGGGTGACACGAATAATTGCACTTTCCCATAAACCACCCTGGAAGCCAATTGCTCCTGCAACCTGACTTGGACCAAGACCGCACATTTCAGTATAAGTAGTGACACCGATTCCTATGTAGCGTCCATTTTTACGCGCTTCGGCTTGTTCTTCACGGAATTTTTCGTATTCAGCCATGCCGAGTGCTTTTTCCAACGCAGGAATATAATCACCACTGTCATAAATAACACCTGTTGCGGCTTCATATCCATTTTCGAATTTCGGAATCAAATTTTTCCGGCGTAACTCGACAGGATCCATATCAAGTTCTTTAGAGAGCAAATCCATCATACGCTCGATTAAGAATGTTGCTTCAGGACGACCCGCACCACGATATGCATCAGTCGGGGCTGTATTGGTCATCACACCGATAGATTCACAGAATGCACTTGGGATTGTATATGGCCCTGCATACATCAGCCCATGCAAATATGTAGGGACACCGGGCGATGCGGTCGAAATATATGCGCCTAAACCTGCATAGACTGTTCCACGAATACCAACGACCTTACCATCGTTATTTGCTGCAATTTCGATGTGTTCAACATGGTCACGTCCATGAATAGTGACCTGATAATTTTCACTACGGGTTTCTGTCCATTTGACTGGACGATTGAGTTTCATTGCCGCCCACGATACAAGGGCTTCATCAGGGTATACAGGGATCTTACTACCAAAACCACCGCCGACTTCTGGCGCAATCACGCGGACTTTATTTTCTGCGAGTCCGGTGATGCCACTGATAATGAAACGGTGAATATGCGGATTTTGTGATGTACACCAAAGGGTTAATTCTTCCGTTGCCGAATTATACTGTGCTAAGGATGCACGAGGTTCCATCGCTGTTGGGAGTAAGCGCTGTTGAACAATACGATCTTTTACGACAATATCTGCATCAGCAAAAACTTTATCACTGGCTTCTCTGTCGCCCATAACCCAACGGAATGCGATATTGTTCTCAACATCGTCAAATAATTGTGGCGCACCATCTTGGGCAGCTTTTTCAGGATTAACAACCGCTGGTAATTCTTCATAATCAACGACGATAGCATCGGCTGCATCCTGTGCTTGATAGCGATCATCTGCTAGTACAATCGCTACACCATCGCCAACATGGCGAACTTTACCTTTTGCTAATGCGTGATGATCGGGAGTTTTGAGGTCACTATCAGGGATGAGCCACGCTGTCGGAATTGGTGCAAGCGTAATATCTTCGCCTGTGTATACCGCGACAACACCGTCCATCGCTTCTGCTGCTGATGTATCGATGCTTTTGATATTCGCATGTGCATAGGGGCTACGCACAACTGCCATATGAAGCAGACCGGGCAATTTAATATCGTCCGTATATTTAGCTTTACCTGTAATTAGACGGGGATCTTCACGACGTTTAATACCACTACCAAAAATGCGGGTACTCATTAGTCACCTCCAGCAGATTCAACAACTTGCTTGACTGCTTTCACGATGTTGTGATAGCCCGTGCAACGGCAGATGTTCCCTTCCAGATTGTGACGAATAGCCTCTTCGGATGCACTTGGATTATCTTGGACATAGGCTGAGGTTGCCATAATCATACCGGGGGTGCAGTACCCACATTGTAGACCATGATTTTCCCAGAAGGCGGTCTGCATAGGATGATGTTCGCCATCAATTGCAAGCCCTTCAATTGTTGTGACTTCACCACCATCAGCTTGCACAGCTAACATCGTGCAAGATTTAAGCGCTTTGCCATTATAGTGAACTGTACAAGCACCACATTGGCTAGTATCACAGCCAATTTTTGTGCCTGTAAGATCGAGGTCTTCCCGTAAAAAGTGTACTAATAAGGTGCGTGGGTCTACGTCTGCTGAACGTTCGACATCATTCACAGTGAGTGTAATTTTCATTAAAGCCTCCAACTAATTACGATAAATATATTGATATGCCTCTTTTATACTGCAATCTATGTACTTACTTATGCGATTTGTTAGATCACAATACAAAACAATAAACAGCGATTTAACTTTATCACTGGTTTATCTCGATCATTTGGGTTTGTGGGGGATAAGATGAGTATAAAACAAATTGACACAGACAATACTCATCAAATTGCATTGGGTTAGTCATAAATTTAACTTTAGTAAATCCCACAAAATAGTATTGAAACTTTTAATTTAGCTACATTATATCTAGGTTTGTTATTATATGCTACTATGTAGCATGATGCAATTTGCCCAATGATTTTGAATGCGCGATAGTATGCAAACAACGGTAATCTGAACAATTACATAGTAAAATTTAGTTGCATGCTGTGTTATACAATTGATTATGTAGACTGCAAAAATTCCTCAAGATGATGTTTCCATAACCTTGCTAGTGTATGTGTGCCATGTCCGCGTGTTTCATCGGTAATTGGCAATAAAATAAATCGCCCATTTTTTACTTTCTGAATCGCATCTTCCATCAATCCCAGTTCTGGTGGGTTTACTTGGTCGTCGGCAGAATTGATAGCTAGCAGAGGCGCAGTTATCTTGTGTAAGTGGGGTAGTGGATTATAGTCTTCGGATGCACCAACTTGATAAATCATGTCGTTTGCTTCCATCCTGCTAGCGTAACTTTCTAGTTTTTCGGCTAATAGGGCATCTGCTTGTTGGCGGGTAGGGGCATCTTTTTGCCATTGTAACGGCACACTCGACATCATCAATAATAAATGTAACGCATTGGTTAAACCACGCGGTTGCGCATCATAGTTACCATTATTCCAATCAGGATCATCTTGGATCGAGTCGATTATCATTTTGCGAATCATCCGATTACGCCCTGCGATTTCTACTGGCAGGCTTGCTAATGGAAACAAAAAGTCCATAAAATCAGGATATTCATGCCCCCATACCCAAGATTGCATACCACCCATCGATGTTCCCATAGCCAAATAAAGATGATTAACTCCCAAGTGTTCAGTCAGTAAGCGATATTGTGCTCTTACCATATCGAGATAGCCATATTTGGGGAAATTTACTCGTAATCCATCGCTTGGTTTGCTGGATTTGCCGTGACCGATTCCATCTGGCAGAATAATATAATATTGATTTGAATCGAATAGTTGACCTGCATTGAACAATTCATCTGCGAAATTTTCGTTTAAAAATTGGTGGCCACTTCCAGTTGTACCATGTCCAATCCAAATAGCATTTGTTGTCTTTCCATCATCATCGCACTTTGGTGTGCCGAGTGTCGTATAGTGCAATCGTAGTTCGGGTAGCATTTCACCACTATTAAATTGAAAATTTGGGATGATAAAGTCGCCTTCATGTGTATTCATAGCTCTATCCAAGATAATTATGTTAGTCCAAAATACAGTATAGCGACCGACTTATAATATAAGATGAGTAATGATCTTTTGACATTGCTAGACAGTGACAAACGGTATTGCATACAATAATGCTGAAAGTTATTTCATCGAGGTGACAATGACACGGGAACAATTTAGAAATCGCTTTATCGTTGGATTTTCAATATTTATGGGCTTGATGTTTTTTGTGATGATGTCTTCATCCGGAGCAAATGTCTTGATGAGTCTTGGCTCTGGTGTGCTTATGGGATTTATGACATTAGGTGTTGCCATGATGAGTTACGGATACAAAGGCTTTCTACAACAGCGCTCATTCACAGATAAAAAACAAGCTAGTCAATCGACAGATCATCATCAGAGCAGGACAGTTGAAATTGATCTACCCAAGGACCAAGCAATCCAAGTGACATTAGATGCGTTAAACACATTAGATAAACAGCCTGTACCTGTACCAGATGATGTATTGGTACAACTCGAAAATTTGTTACCCCGCACCCAACGTTTAACAATCCATGAAGTTGATGAAGTGGCAGGTTATATTCGCGCAGGATTAAAGGCACGCATCCTTGGGATCCCTGAATTCATCGACTTTTCGCGGATCGAAATTCAACTAAAAGACATCAATCCGAATACAACCCAAGTCCAAATCGAAAGCAAAGCCAATAGTATTTTTGATACCTACGACTTCGGTAAAAATTTGCATTATGTCAACACTATTTCATTGTATCTGCGCCGAGAAAGTCAGCAGATCACGGCAGGGTCTCGCTTACAAAATCAAGGATTATCAGGATTAAATGAACAACCTGATAGTGATAATAACCAACAGGCAACATCTCAATCTTGATTTAGGTATGAGCGAGGTCTTCAAGGGCTGACCGATTATGGATTGTTATCCTAGGATAGCTCGCACCAATATACTCCGAGTCAATTAGCTGGCGTAAGACCCGATTGAGGTGACGGGTTGTTGTACCCATCAATGACGCGAGTTCTTCTTTTGCGGGCAACACAATAGAAGTATCTTTGTCATTGATTTGCGACAACATGTACAATGATAATCGACTGCTGAGAGGTAATACTTGATTTACTTGCAATGCATTCGATCGATACAGTTTGCCTCGATATTGTTTCAATAAAAACTGTAAAAACACCGCATCTTCCACACCATATTGCCGAACAATCTGCTTTTTGATGCCGAGTAGGGTTGTGGGTTGTGTGGCAATGACATTACTACGCAAATGATCTTCATCTAATATTTCAAGATCTCCGATTAACTCGAGTGGGTTGGATAAGGCAATTACAGCTAATTTCCCATTCAAATGATGATGACTGCACTGCACCTGACCTTCAACTAGAAAATATAGATACTGTAGTTCTGTTCCCTCGATGCAGATTTGGCTATAGATAGGGAAGTGAAACAATTCCATGTTATTCAACAGCATATCATTCAAAACATCTGCTAATTGGTATTGCTGGACATAATCTTCAATGGTTTTGTTAGGTGCTGTTAGGTGCATCGTGAGTACCTCTATTATACGTTTCGATAAGCGTACAAAATCGTGTACGTAAAGTCGAGGACATATGTCCTTGAGGGGCATGATGGGGTGGCATATGCTGTTGATATAGTCATACCAAAAGGAGATCAATATGTTGCTCAAACGAATTTTAACATGGGTCACTAATCCACAACCCACCGAACAAACTGCGAATGATTGTGTTGATCATAGCCCAAATCAACCGCAGACACTCTATGAACACATTGCACAGGGTAACGCACTGGAAGAAGCCGAGGCGTATGCACGGAGACAATGGCGGTCACGATAATCAATTATTATAATGTCCTACTTAAAGTTGGCATGTAATGTAGCGTTGAATGTACAATTATAGATAGTGTTGTCGGTATTTGTTATCATGTCGTCAAGTGTAACAGATGCCCAAGAAGATTGACAACGAGATCATCTAATTATTTATAGAAAAACGTTATCAACATACTTACTTTGAAAGGACATATAATGATTGATTTAAGCACGTATGAAGTGTGGTTTTTGACGGGTAGTCAACACCTTTATGGACCCGAAACACTAGAACAAGTCGCTGCACATTCGACTGAGATTGCAGGTGTACTTAATGATGCAGATGCAATTCCAGTGAAGGTTGTCTATAAGCCTGTTCTGACTACCCCTGATGAAATCCACAACATCTGTCTCGAAGCTAACTCAACACCTGAATGTGTCGGGGTCATTACATGGATGCATACTTTTTCACCCGCTAAAAACTGGATTGCTGGACTATCTGCACTCCAAAAGCCAATGGCTCATCTGCATACCCAATACAATCGCGATATCCCGTGGGCAGATATTGACATGGACTTCATGAATCTGAATCAAGCGGCACATGGTGACCGTGAATTCGGGTTTATGGTTAGCCGGTTGCGTAAGAGTCGTAAAGTTGTCGTCGGGCATTGGAGCGAGGCAGATGTGCAACAACGGTTAGGCGTATGGGCACGGGTTGCGTGTGCATGGGCAGACTCGCAAGGTGCGCGTCTTGCTCGCTTTGGGGACAATATGCGCTCAGTTTCGGTCACAGAAGGCGATAAAGTTGAAGCCTTAACTCGCCTTGGCTACCAAGTCTATGGCTATGGCGTAGGTGATTTGGTTGCAGTGATTGATCAAGTATCTAATAGCGATCTTGATGCACTCATTGAAGAATATGAAGACAGCTATACCATGTCAGATGACCTCCGAAAAGGTGGAGCGCGTCACCAATCTGTGCGTGATGCTGCTAAAATTGAACTGGGTATTCGTTCCTTTTTGGAAGATGGAAACTTCAAAGCCTATACCAATACATTCGAAAATCTACACGGTATGAAGCAACTCCCAGGTATCGCCTCACAACGGTTGATGGCGGATGGTTATGGTTTTGGCGCAGAAGGTGACTGGAAAACATCGGCATTACTACGTGCAATGAAAGTGATGTCGAGTGGATTAGATGGCGGTACATCCTTCATGGAGGATTACACCTATCATCTAGACCCTGATAATCAACAAGTACTCGGTGCGCATATGCTCGAAATTTGCCCGACAATCGCATCGGGTAAACCAAGCCTCGAAGTTCATCCACTGGGCATCGGTGGCAAAGAAGACCCTGCGCGACTTGTTTTCAACACACCAGCAGGACCGGCAATCAATGCGTCATTAGTGGATATGGGCAATCGTTTTCGTTTGATTGTAAATGATGTCGATGTGGTTGATGCCGAAAATGAGATGCCAAATTTACCTGTTGCTCGAGCATTATGGCTACCTAAGCCCAATTTCAAAGATGGGCTTGCAGGTTGGATTTATGCAGGAGGCGCGCATCATACGGGTTTCAGTCAAGCGATTGATGCCGAATATATGGCAGACTACGCTGATATTGCGGGACTTGAATATTTGCATATCACTGACGGCACAACCATGCATAACCTGAAAAATGAAATCCGATGGAATGATATGTTCTACGCATTATCCAATGGTTTTTAAGTTGTTTTGACAATTGAAGCAAATCGTGTGTGACCGACTGTTATAGGCGATCACACACAATATTAGGACTTGATTTAGAGGTTATACAAGTCGGTGTATTTTTCTTCTAGATAGCTCAGTAGGGGTTGTGCGCGTAAATCTTCACCGGAGATGCGTTGCAGCAATTCATTCACATTATAGGCACGCCCATGTTGATAGATATTTTCTGTCAACCAATCGAGCAAGGTTTGATAATCCCCGCCTGCGAGTTTTCCATCAAGATCATCAATATTCGCTCGTGCAGCAGATAATACCTGCGCGGACATAATGTTGCCGATGGTATAACCGGGGAACGACCCGAATCCACCACCTGACCAATGGACATCCTGTAGGCAGCCTTTGCTATTATTTGGCGGAGTCACACCAAGATATTCTTGCATCGTCGAGTTCCAGATTTCTGGTAATTCATCAACCTTGGTTGAGCCGTCCAGTAAACCCATTTCAATTTCGGTACGCAACATAATATGCAAGTTATAGGTGACTTCATCAGCTTCGACACGAATCAAACTTGGTTTAACACGGTTAACGGAGCGATAAAATAATTCTGGGTCAGCATCCTTAAGTTGTTCAGGGAATAATTCTTGTACACGCGCAAAGTGCAATTGCCAAAATTCACGACTACGCCCAATCTGGTTTTCCCACATACGTGATGAAAATTCGTGTGCACCATAACTTGTGCCACCAACTGCATATTGTCCGAGGAAATCAGTTGTCAGTGCGGTACGGGTGAGTTCTGGTGAAATATTTTGTTCATATAGCGCATGACCGACTTCATGGAGTGTCCCGAATAATGCCATTGGCAGATACGTTGTGTTGTAACGGGTTGTGATGCGCACATCATTACGGGTAAACGAAATCTCAAATGGATGGGGTGCAATATCTAAACGTCCACGGCTAAAATCATATCCAATCATGCTAGCCATTTCAGCACAGAGTTGTTTCTGTACTTCGATGTCGTACTCTTGTTCCCATAAGTTTTGGGGCAGGGGTTCGTCATTTTCGACAATTTTTTCGAGTAGAGGGATGAGTCCAGCTCGCAGATCACCAAATAGGACTTTAAGCTTCGAAGCGGTCATGCTTGGCTCATATTCGAACACAAGTGCATCAAACGGGTGTTCTTCATAACCAACCGCTTCTGCTAGCTCGATATTGAGATCTAGCATTTGTTGCAGATAGGGCTTAAAGCTTTCAAAATCATCATTATCTTTTGCTTCTGCCCAGACAGTTTCGGATTCTGGCGCCAGTGCAGCAATTCGTCCAATCAGTTCAGCTGGAATGCGTTTTTGAATATCATAGTATTCACGGGTTTGTTGTACTGCTCGTGCTACGTAAGAATCAGGATCTTCATTTACAACTTCTGTTTCAGCTGCATCGAGTAAACGCTCGGTCGTGTCACTGACAAATTTTGCCTTCGCGAGTTTGTTGACAGTCGCTAATTGATTACCACGTGTGACCGAGCCACCATGAGGCATTTGTGTGCGCATATCCCATTTGAGGGTATTCAACACATTCAATAAATCGTTGTATTCTGCTATATGCTCTTGTAATTCTTCATATGCTGTCATATTTTTTATCCTATCCAATTCCAATCATTTTCTTGCCTGCGATGAATGCCATTTCGACTGTTTCGAGAGCATCTAAATCTGCAATCGGGTCGCCGTCCATCACAATAATATCAGCTTCTTTTCCAGCTTCGAGTGTTCCCAGTGAATCCTGTAAATTGCTGACATGTGCTGCTACAACTGTTGCACAGCGAAGCGCATCATAATTATCTTTCTTTGCACCCAATTCAACCATAAACTTGAGCTCTGGCGCGACCACATCATGTCCAACCACAGGGCTACCTGCATCTGTCCCAAATGCAATAGGTACGCCGGCTTTTGCTGCCTTGACGATACCTTCATAACGCCCTCTGTTAGCAACTGCCTTTTGGCGTTCTTCAATTTTCCACTCTGGAATATTGTATTGGCGAGCTAATTCGGCCTGTGATTGCATTACTAATGGTGCAAATGTTGTCACAATTGGAATTTTCTTGTCGAGAAGCAATTGGATTGTCTCGTCTGTCATTGAACCACCATGTTCAATCACATCAACGCCAAATTCTGCCATCCGGTGAATGCAATCGTTAAATGTTGCATGTGCAGTAATTGGTAAGCCATTGCGATGGGTTTCATCAATTACTGCTTCTAGTTCTTCATCCGTAAATTCCAAAAGATCATGGCATCCCATAATCTTAATGAGGTCGGCACCACCTTTAACCTGCTCACGAACAGCCCGACGCATTTCATCAGCCCCGCTTGCTTCACGACAGCACCAATAGGTGTGCCCACCTGTTTGGATGATGGCTTCACCGCAGACCAATAAACGTGGCCCCGGGAAAATGCCCTGAGCAACAGCTTGTTTGGCAAATAGATTCGATGTATTCATGCCTAAATCGCGCACGAGTGTTACACCAGCACGTAAACTTTTTAGCATATTACCGGCACTCTTATAGGCACTAATTTCGGGAGCGTCATCCATTGATTGCCGTGCAAGATCATGAACGCCATCCCAAGCCAAATGGGCATGAGAGTTCATCATACCCGGCATAATTGTTTTTCCGGTGCAGTCAATCACTTCGGCAGTGGTTTCGCCCAGATCACTCGCTGATCCGACTGTCTTGATTTTGCCATCTTCAATTTCTACGAACCCATTTTCAATAATTTCATCATCCACACAGGTGAGAACTTGTCCCCCTTTGAGAATCCGATGGGTTGAAGGCATATCAAACATTGGTTTAATAATTTTTTGGTATCGCCATGCAGGTGGTTCTGGCATGTCGCCTATCCTTTCAGTTAATTTCTTTGTATAAAAAGCGTAAAGGAGGGTATTGTTACCCTCCCCTACTGTCGCAAAAAGTTTTCCCTAGATTTTCAAAATTCGTTGTTCGGGTGGATGCTCTGCCAAAAATCGACTTGGCACAATGGCATCTCCATCCGTGACAATCATCGTATCAATCAAACGATAACCGTCTTTGTCAGGGCGATAAATGCCCGGCTCATTCGAAAAAACCATATTCGGTTCCAAAATAGTATTATCCCCAGGTGCAAGCCACGGGGCTTCATGTCCTTGAATACCCATGCCATGACCAATGCGATGACGAATAGCATCACCTAGTCCAGCCTCTTTAAGCACAGCCAATGCAGCTTCATTGACGCTCGCACAGGTTGCGCCAGCTTTTAATGCGGCAATTGCCGTTTCATCACAGTCTTTTGCTGCTTTTAAACAGTGCATCGTGTCATCATCAGCATCACCAACGACAAAAGTTGCACCACTTTCTGCGTGATAACCTGCTACCGATGCACCAATCCCAGCAATGACGGTTTCGCCCATTAAAGGTTGACGTGCTATCGGGGATCCGTGTGGTAAAGCGGCGCGTGGTCCACTATGGACAGTGCCGACAACAGCACCTTTACGCAACCGGAATTGTTCTCCGATTTCGGATTTCATTTTTTCAGATGTTGCCCCGATGCATTGCCGTAATATATCGAGCTCTGTGCCACCATCGCGGATAATATCACCTGCATTTTCCAGCACTTGCTCTAAGCAATAATCAGCGTAACGAGCTGCTTGCTTGATGACTTCAAGTTCTTCAGGTTCTTTTACCCAACGCATTTGGTTAACCATGTTTGACGTTGTCACCCCATCGCCAAGTGTCATAAACACATCATGCGACACATGATCAATCGCTAGATTTTTTACACCAGCTTCTTCTACCATCCAGTTGACCGGATATGTTTCTCCGGGGTATTCAAAGTAAGTGCGGATGTCACCGATCCATGTGTCGCCTGCATTTTCTAATTCGAGTAATGGGACGAATAGAGCAGGAGCACCCGACTTTGGAATGAACAAGCCAATGGGACGTTCTGATTCGGTATGAATAAAACCCGACGCATACATCACATTATGGGTATCAATCAATAACATACCGTCAAGGTTATCGTCATCAAGCTTAGTTTGAATTTGTTCGACTTTGCGTCGATAAAACGGTTCGCCTAATGGCATCATGATAGGGTGACCTCAACCTGTTTCGTGCCAGCTTTTTGTGAACTGGCAGTGATGGTTAGCGTTGTATTGTCTGGTGCACGTAGCAACCACTCTAATTTGCGATTGGTATCACTCCATTCGCGTAACCATGGCGACCATGTGGCTGTTCGCTCGTCCCGTCCTGCAAGATGCCCGATTGACTGTCCAAGCTTACCGATCAAAACCTCACCGTCCTCTGCATACAACTTAACCTCAACTTCTTTAGCTGTACCGTGTGCTAGCGCACGTTGTGTTAGGTGTGTTGGGAGAAATCCTTCATTACCAACAATAACACTCACTTTGTAGAGATCGTCAGCTAACTTTTCGACTTCAGCCGCTTGGATTGTCAATAGCGGGGTTGTCATTGCATGTTTAAGGGTGAACAGACAATTGGTATGAATTGTATCGAACAGGAAGTTTTTTGCTTCCTCAGATGATGCCATGCTCACAGGTGGTGGATTACGGAATGTATACATGTGTGTCCATCCACCGATTTCGACAGGTCCAAATTGTGGATGATCAAACTCGCGCCACTCAATAAACCCTTTTCCACCAAGATGCTCATCATTGTAATTAAGCAGTTTAATCTCATCATCAGTCGACCGCGCACCAATTTGGTACTTGGCAGGCACTTCGATACCAGCTGCAAGTTGTGGATTCCACAATTCCGTCGAGAAGGTGATGATGCCAAATTCATCATATGACCACTGCATCTCTGAGCCAACACGCGGTTTATCAGGGTCATTTGTGAATTCTTCGTAGACCGAAATCACTGGATAGCCAGTAAGTTCCGTACCCATCGCGCCAATACGATTGTACACAGCCAGATCAAAACGGGGTAATGTGCTGTCTGGCTCTACAAGCGACGGACGCAAATGTAAGCCACCATGTGTATGATAGCATTGCATCCCGCTGATATTTGGATGATTCAAGATGAAGTCAGCGACAGCTTTAGTCTCCGGCTCGGATAAGGGCAGTTCACCCGCGCCATATTGACGGAATTCAGGTCGCCAACCTGCAGGGAAGTTGCGATTTAGATTGCCGTCACGGGGCTTATGAATTTCAAAGTTTACGCCATCCCATTCACCCCGAACTTCTCCTTCGCGGTATAGACGATAATACGGTCCGTTGTTGACCTCGCCGGGTTGACGTTGCACCATCAAGCGTGCGTCATCTTCCGAGACTCGCCACTCGCCATTGGGGTCTTCGATACGCATCTGCACGATGAGACCATCTCCATCTATATCATGCTGACACAACCCCTTGGTTTGCTCTTCACCTGGTAGATAACGACCATTCCCGCACCAGTGGTGTGCAGTTGTTAAGCTAATTTCTGCACCATCAGGGTTAATCCGTGGAACGATGTAAAAGGTCATATTTTCTAGCAACCACGTTACATCGGCATTATTGTCATAGTTTGTCAGCAGATACCAGATCGTATACAAGGCTGTGTGAGATGTTGTGACTTCTTCGGCGTGAATATGTGCATCAATATAAAACGCGGGTTTACTATCGGGTGTTCCTGTCTCAGGGTTTGTCAAAGTCATAACCCATACGTCACGCCCTTGCCAACTTTTCCCGATGGATTCTAACGTTGCAAGTTTAGGATAGGCTTCTGCTAATCCTTTTAAGTGGGCTGTCAGGTCGTCATAGACGAAATATTCACCAAAATCTAAATCATATCCCATCGTCTAAAACTCCTTACTGACATTTGCAGGATCTGGACGTACAAATTTACCATCACCAGATTCACCTAAAATTTCACCATCTTTAAAGATTGTCTTACCGCTCACAATGGTTTGATTGACTTTGCCCTTAAATGTCATGCCTTCATAGAGCTTGTCACATTCTTTGGCTTGACTGAACAACATATCTTTATGAATCGTTGTCTCGTCATTTGGATCGAAGATCACAATGTCAGCAATTGCATTTACGCCGATACGACCACGATCGGGATATACGCCGAAACGTTTTGCACCATTGGTACAAACTAAGTCAATTGCTCTATTAATGCTCATACGCCCAGTTAGTGCTTCATTCATCACACCGAGGAGCAACTCTTCAACACCAGGGGCACCGGGTGGGGTCGCCCAAATATCGGTGCGGGCACGTTCTTTTTCCTCGACTGTAAATGGCGAATGATCGGTTGTCACTGCCATGACCGAGCCATCGGCTAATGCTTCCCACAATGCATCTTGATCTTCTTGCTTGCGCAGAGGTGGGTTGATCTTGGCATAAGGTCCAACACGCTCTAAATCGTCTTCTGTGAAGAACAAGTAGTGTGGGCAGGTTTCTGCCGTTGCTGTTGATCCTGTTGCTTTGAAGCGTTTGAATACTTCAAGAGGTTCTTTGGCACTCAGATGGGCGATGTGTAGGTTGGCATCAATTTCTTCATTGAGTGTCAACAGGGTAGCGATGGCTAATGCTTCTACGTGTGGCGGGCGTGATTCACCATGCGCTGGTACATCGTTACGTCCTGCTTTGACAAGTTGCTCAGTGTGCCATTCCAGCAGTTGATTATTTTCCGCATGAATTACACACACTAAACCTGTATCCGCTACCAATTTCAAGGCCTGATACAAGTCTTGTACATCTGGCAGACATAGCCCTTCAAATTCGTCATCACGTCCTTTAGGGGCGGATGTCATAAAAATTTTGAAAGCAATTGCGCCTTCGTTAACCATGTCTTCGATTTCGGCAGGATCAAGTAGACCGGGTGCAGCGAACAGGCCAAAGTTCACATAGCTATCTTTTTGTGCTAGTTCCTTGCGCATCCGGAAGATGTCACCTGTCGCACAACAAGGCTTAGAAATTGGCATTTCAAAAATTGTTGTTACGCCACCAGCTGCCGCGGCTCGTGTTTCCGTTGCAAAGTCACCACGTTGCGGGTAGGCGGGTGCGCGACAATGGAAATGAATGTCAATTGCACCGGGTAGAACAAGTTTATCTGTTGCATCAATTGTGTTAGTTGCTGTAATGCCCTCGGATGAATCGGTCAAAACAACAATCCTATCGTCTCGAATGCCAACATCAAGGCGGGCAATGCCTGTCTCTAACACGACCTGACCATTGGTAATTAACGTATCTACATTCACAATCTAGCCCTTCAGCCATCTCAATAAAATTTATATTCGTTATTTTGTAGAGCAGTATCTCCACAATGTTCTTATACTACTTATAAATTGTCTTCTTCACAAAGTCGAGCAAAATATCTGTTGTGGCTTGATAATCATCTAACCGAACATGCTCATCAAATGCATGCGCGACTTCATAACTGCCCGGCCCAAAAATAATCATGTCACCCTTTGCCAAATCCATTAGATGCTTGGCATCACTGCCCGGTAGATAACCTATAGGTCCCGGTTCATCATCTAAAATATCACGCACACTTTGCAAAAATGCCTGCGATAAATCGCTATCAAGTGGCGAATCGAACCAGCTGGAGAAAATCCACTGGTCAACAGTTGCTTGCGCGGGATTAACATCGACTGATTCAACTACGTGACGTAATTCCGATTGCACGACTTCGGGAATTTCACGCGGAATCATGCGACGGTCAATTTTAATGACACAAGTATCGGGCACAGCATTAGCGGTGCTACCACCCTGTATCACACCGACATTACAGGTTGGAAATCCGACAATCGGATGTACCCGTTTTGCCAGTTCATTGTGATAGCCTTCAAGTGCCAACACAATTTTAGCCATGGCGCTAATGGCGTTAATCCCTCGATTGGGGTTGGTCGCATGAACTGATTTGCCTGTGGTTGTGACGGTACAACGCATCACACCTTTGTGGGCAGTCGCGACTTTATTTGCAGTTTGTTCGCCAACGACAATGAAATCACACTCAGGTAAGTGTCCGTTTTCAGCCATCCACTTTGTACCGAGTTGACCGCCGACTTCCTCTTCGGCAGCCGCAACCAAAACAAGTGTACCGTTGAGTGTCTCTTGCTTCGATGCTTCGATCATTGTCAACATCATCGAAGCTAATGGTGCTTTATCATCGATACTACCTTTACCATATAACGCACCATCTTTAACAACAGCCGCATATGGGTCAACGCTCCATTTACTGGCTTCGCTATCTGCGATGGGAACTGTATCGATGTGCGCATGAAGCATAATCACAGGCGCACCATCACCTAAGGTTGCGACAACATTGATTGCTTCTGGTTTTTCATCTGGCGCAGGCATTCTTACATCACAGCCAATATTGCGCATAGATTCAGCAATAAAGTTAGCGATGTCAACAGTATCGCCGGGTGGGTTAGGCGATGGGATCTGCACCAACTTTTGTAAAAGTTCGACACTATCCACTAGAGTTTGCCTTCTGTTAATGTTGCCATGTTTACCTCACTCGATAGTTGTTGACGACCGTTTCCATACGTTGGAGTGCTTCACGGATTTTATCGGTTGATTGCAAGATACTAATGCGTAAATAGCCACCCCATTGTTCACCGAAGCCAGTACCGGGGAAGATCAGAATTTTGCCTTCTTTCAACAATAGATACGACAGTTCGGTCGCATGAATGCCAGTTGATGAGCTATTTGTCCATAAGAAGAATGCACCACGCGGATCACTGTAATCCAAGCCCATCGCGGTTAAGTCATCCATCATCACCTGACGACGCTCGGCATAAATTGCTCGAAACCCCTCAATTGCTTCTTTTTGCTGTGCCCCTGTTATCGCGTTCAATGCCGCCACTTGCGAGACACCTGCTGCCGAACCTGAAGTCACCGCTTTGATCTTAATCATGCCATTGATGAAGTCCTTTGGTGCAGCCACATAGCCTACACGTAAGCCTGTCATCGCATAGGCTTTGGAGAACCCATTGAGTGTAATTGTCCGAGATTCCATGCCGGGTACAGACGCTATGCTGAAATGCTCCCAGTCGTCGTAGACAAACTTTTCGTAAATCTCATCGGAGATGACAATTAAATTATGTTTAATCGCGATTTGTGCAATTTCTTCCAGACGCTTGCGGGTGACAATGCCACCTGTCGGGTTACTCGGTGTGACAATCAGCAAGGCTTTGGTTTTGTCAGTGATAGCTTCCTCAACAGCTTCGGGACGCAGGTTAAACGCGTCCTCATGATCTGTTGGGATCATGACCATTTTCCCGCCAGCACTCTCAATGGCTTGATCGTATGATGTGTAGCGTGGGTCGGGAACCAGCACCTCATCACCGGGGTTGAGCAAGACCTGCATCAACAAAAACACGCCCTCTTGACCGCCGGTTGTAATAATCACGTTATCGCTATCAACTGCTAAACCGTTTTCGCGTTTCAGCTTATCAGCAACTGCCGAGCGTAGTTCTGGTAAGCCTGCAACAGGGGAGACAGGGATTTTGTTCTGACGGATTGCTTCTTGTGTTGCCTCGATAATATATGACGGTGTGTCCAAATCTGGATCACCGCGTCCAAGCGCGATCACATCGGGGTGGGTTGCCATTTCCATTAAGGCATAGCGGAGGGCTGTACCATCATGGGCGACTTTACGGATTTCTTCCGGGATATTCGGGTTGTTTATCATTCGCCACTCACCCATTCATTGACTGCCCACTGTGAAATTGATGGTGAGCAGATGGTCATACTCTGTTTAAAGGCACGGAGTTGATTGGCCTTTTCACTGCCAGCCATCCAGCCGATACGCCAGCCGGGTAATACATTCTCAGTGTCACTGATTGTGACAACACGAGAAGCCCATGTTGCATCTTGTGCAGGATTTGTTTCTGCACTTGCATGGGAGGCATCCCAAACAACCCAACAGGTTTCAGGATTGGCTTTTTCCAGCACAGCATCGATTGTGTCCTGTGAATCAGCCCCCGTGAGATAAATCAACGTCCCATTAGCAATCTCATCGACTGCATAAACTAGCGGTACATCTTTGATTGCGACTGCGCCGTGTAATTGAGAGGCATCACCTGCAACATAGACATTGGTCTCTGCCAGCACCATTACACAGGCAAAAATAGCTTCTACAACGCTACAAGTAATCGTAACTTCATCTTTGTCGATGCTCAGGTTGTAGGTTGTGTTGAGATTATTCGCAACCCACTCTCTTAGAGGCACAATGCCGGGGCGGTTAGTGTAATGCGTCTTTCCATCTGCCAACGCTTGAATTGCACCGTCTTTTGCAGATTGTGGTATCTCGTAGTCGACAGGGGTGAATGTTGGCAACTCTAATTTACTGACACGGTCTGCCAGTGGGTGGGATAATGTGTCTGTCATGTAATCTCCTCACGTTCAAATGGAAAGTTGATACCGAGGGTGTCAGCGAGGTCTTTGAGTTCATCAAACACTGTCGCATCCAGTTTTGCACCTGTTTCACGGTAGCCTGTTTCACGGCGGTAATCAATCTCACCGGGTACGAGAATCTCGTCAAAATCAGGGCGTAACGCCGATGATTTAATTTCAGCGATGAAGTCATCCATGCGTGATTTAAACGCGTCTACAGGCATGAACCACTCAATATCAATTGCGATGAAAGTATGCGCCACATCTTGCTTGGCTTTGTCAGCATACGGGGTTACACCAAATGCACCACCACTGATCACACCAGTTAAGACATCGGTGAGCATCGCTAGTCCATAACCTTTGTATTGACCGATGCCGAGTAGAGCACCTGCCATAGCTGCTGTCGGATCATCGGTTTCATGTCCATCAGGGGTTAGTGCCCAATCTAGTGGCATCTTTTTGCCTTCACGCTCATACCAGCGCATCATACCTTTACCAGCAGTTGTAATCGCGAAATCAAGTACAACAGGGAAGTCACCACCTGTCGGGGCAACAATCCCCCAAGGATTTGTGCCAACGCGTCCTTCACTTCCACCCCACGGTGCCATTTCAGGTCCAGCATTAGTAATCGCAATGCCGATACAATCATGTTCGAGGGCTAGTCTTGCTGGTACTGCTGATGATCCATAGTGAGTACTGTTTTTAACAATCACCGTACCGATGCCACTAATTTTAGCTTTTTTGATTGCTAGTTCCATTGACTTTTGAGCAATAACTGAACCAAGCCCGATGTTGCCGTCAACAAGTGCGAGAGCAGGGGATTCCTTGATAATTTCAAATTCAGCACCGGGAATAATCCATCCCTTGCTGATCCGTTCATGATAAGTCGGTAAGCGACGCACCCCTTGTCCTTGACCGGGCAAACACCGTAACTCACTCTCCATGAGACCACGTGAACAACGGCGAGCCTCGTCTTCGGATGTGCCCATCGCTTGAAATGCGTCAATGCAAAACTGCCACAACGCATCGACAGGCACGCGGATTAAGGTAATCCCCATGCTTAAATGCCTTTCACGGATTTGTATTCTTCAAGTTCTTCTGGCGTGTAAACTTGCATCAATTCAAGCTCAACCCCACCAGCTTCTTGTTCTAAGAATGCAACCCATCCTTCAGGATGAACATGGCTACCTTTGACTTTACAGGCAGCACATTCTTTTAGCGTTGCGCCTTTTGCTTGGGCTTCTTCAAGTGCTTGGTCGATATTGGGCACAGCATAGCAAATGTGATGTAAACCCTCGTATCCACGCTCTTTAATCCATGCATCAAAACGTCCGCCTTCATCCAATGACTGGCAGAGCTGATACTCAACATCACCAACATTGAAAATTGCTACGCGGTTACGTGATTTTTCGTAGTCGTGAATTTCGGCATCCAATGCTACACCGAGTAAATCCTGATAGGTCTTGAGAGCTGCCTTGGCATCGTTCACCGCAAATGCCATATGTTTAATGTATCGTCCGTCCATTTGTTCCTCCATATACTTGTATAAACCATGTAGGGAACAGGCATGTCTGATCCCCACAAATTTCGTGATGTTTTAATCTTCTAAATTGAATAGGTCTTTCAAATTCACGCCCTCGGTGACTTTGGGTTCAATCGTCGACTCTGCTGATGTCATCAACAAAGTGACACCCGGCCCATAACCTGCACGTGGGCTATCTGTCTGACCAATAACACCGATGCCTACTGCGCCACGCAAGAAGCCATGATTCCAACTGCTATCATAATCTTGTAATGCAACGACATCACCAAGTTTCAAATCGTCGAGTCCTGCTTTGGTCAGTTCTTTTTTATCGACAGTTTGGATGTGTAATGAACCGCCTTCACTAGTTAACCCTGCACCTGCACCCAATAGGTGAGGTGGTACAACACCAACCACTGGTACACTCAATTTGCCGTCGTCAGTTGTGGTAACTTCAAGTTTATCAATCAATTCCGGAGAGCAACTTTTGATTTTCACTGCGGGGTGGTCATCTAATTTCAAGCCAACACCCTTGGCTTTAATCACAATTTTGTCACCGATCGCCATTTTTTCACGGATAGCTTTCGGGAAATGGATAATCACTTGTTCCGAGAAACGACCCGATTTGCCTGTGACAACCCCACGTTCGCCCTTAGCATTGCCTGTCATCACAATTGCTGTATTACCAACACAAGAGAAAATATTAAGTCCACGATTTCCCCGGTCATCTTTCATGCTGACACTAATACCGGGATGAATACAATCGCCGAGCCAACCAAAAACTGAATCACCAACCGACACGTTATATACAATGCCACCCCAAGTCGGGAGCAAGAATGCCCGTCCTTCGCTATCAAGGCGGTAGGGTTCTGCTGGTAAACCAGGGAAACCCGGTGATGCGATATGTCCCATCACCGATACGCTTACAATTTTGTCTACATTCGTTTTTACGCCCATAAGTCTTTCCTTATGTTGAGGTAGTTGCCAATATTTGCGTCAGGGGTGATTTCCCATTCAATCATCGGTTCAGGACATGCCATTAATGCGAGGATGCCCGGTCCATGCCCAATCATGATCGAGTCACCATGAATACAGAGTGCAATGGTGACCGCACCTGTGCGATAGCCACGCCCATAGCGGTGGTCAGCATTTGGGATAACTATTAAATCGCCGAGCTTCATCTGATCGATGCCTAATTCAGACATCAGCGCTTTATCGCCCGACATTAAATCTTGATCGACATACTCAGAATTGAGTTCAGCACCAGACCCCATAATTCTTGGTGGAAGTTCGATCGCCACGGGAACTTTGATTTTCTTATCGCTAACTTTTTCGATAGGGATAGCATCAATGAGTTCGGGGCTACATTTCTTGAGTTCAATTTCGGGGAAGTCTGTAAATTGTAAGCCACGTCCATAGGCTTCAATCTGAATTGAATCACCGACGCACATTAATTCAAGTGCATCTGCTTCAAAATCGACGAGCATCCGTGCGTGTTCACCAGTAACAATTCCGGTTGCACCTTCTGCTAGACCGCTTGTAACAGTCGCTTTGTTCCCCATACAAGTGAGGTAATGAAGTGCAAATTCGGCATCAGCATCTGGATTAACTATTGAAACACCCGGCTCGAGGTGGTCAGCCGACCAACCAAAAGCGGGATCACCTACACGAGCATTATAAACAACCCCTGCCATACCTGGCAGAATTGTTGCTTGCCCGTCTGTATTTGGGACATAGCCCGGATAACGCAATCCGGGTTGCGCAATATCACCCGTGACTGCCATTTTAACAAGTTGATCTTTATTCGTTTTTAGTGGCATAAAAGACCCTAGAAGATAAGTAAGTATTTATTGGAGGAACAAAGTCCTACAATTTTGTATTTTCTCTAATAACTCTAAGCCAATTGCTTGACACATAATATCGGATTGGTTATTATCTTTTCTGTCGCTTGAAGATTGTATACAATCTACAGACGACCAGATTATATGAATAGTGTTAGTTATTGTCAAGCAAATGAAACCGAACTTACCTCAAATTAAGAATCTGTCGATCCGTGAGCAAACGTTGCATACACTACGTGAAGCAATATTGACGGGTGAACTCAAACCCGGTCAGACATTAACTGAGACTGACCTTTCGACACAGTTGGGTGTAAGTCGTGCGCCAATACGCGAGGCATTACGTATTCTCAATTCAGAGAATCTTGTCGAGACAATTCCATACCACGGTACGACAGTACGTCGTTTGACCAAGACAGATATTGTTGAAATTTATAGTATGCGGATTTTGTTAGAGACATTTGCGGTGGAACACATTATTCAAGCGAATAATCCTGAACACATCACATGGCTACGCAACAATTATGAGCAAATGCTTGTAGCAGGGGATAAAGACGACATAAAAACTATTAATGTTCTTGATCGTGATTTCCACGATGAATTAATTGTGATGAGTGGACATACTTTATTACTGACAATGTGGCAGACAGTCGCTATGAAGGTACGTCAGGTAATGGTGTTGGTTAATCGACGCAACTCGGATATTACACAGATTGCTCATAATCACTTGCCATTAATTGATGCCATCGAAGCCAGAGATATTCAACTCGCGACAGACCTCCTGAAAACACATATTTCATCAGCAGGTGATTTAATTGCTGAAGATTGGCAGACAGATTCGCTAGATGAGGACGATAGTGTATGAAATCTGTGATTGTCACAGGTGCAAACGGATTTGTTGGCAGTAATATCGTTACTGTTTTGAGTAAACTCGATTGGCAAGTATATGCTGTTGATTTACACTTCGACAATCCAATTACTAAAGCATGGAATACATCTCAAGTTGAATTTATTGAAAGTCCATGCGAGACACTCCGTCCAATTTCAGTTGATGCGTTGATACATGGGGCGTTTATTACAGCATCGCCCGAATCCCGTGAAGAATCACCAGAAGACAACTTGCGTGCGAATATCAATCCCACACTACAGATGATGGAATATGCACATACCAACAATATTAAGCGGAGCATCTTTCTCAGCTCAAGTGGAGTTTATCGCACAATGCCTGACAAAGCCATTGACGAAACATACCCGCCTAATCCATTAGGCACATATGCTGTTGCCAAAACATTTATGGAGCAAACAGTTGATACACTTAGAACGGTATATAAGCGCGATGTCATTTGTGGTCGACTTGGAAATATCTATGGTCTTAACGAATTTCAACGACCTTCACGCCCCTATCTTAGTGTCATTGGGCGTATGATTCATATGGCAACCACTACGGGAGAAATTCGCGTTTACCGTCCAGCTGAAGTGCGCGAGTGGACATTAGCATCTGATATTGGACGTGCACTGAATCGCTTATTGATTACCGATCAACTCAATTATTCATTGTATAATATCGCCAATACAGAACGACAATCCAATCACAGTATTGCTTATCTGATTCAAAGTATTATGGATAGTGTACAAATTATTGTGGATAGAGAGTCTGATAGTGCTCCCCCGCTTACACGACTAGGCATATTAGACAATACCCGCTTATGTGAAGATACAGGATTCGATAATTGGGTTACACTTAACCAAGGAATCGCCGAACCAATACTTGTCGGCATGATGCGGAGTAAAGCCGATGCTTAAAGTCTTACTTGCTGGGTTAGGGGTGCGTGGACGCTATTGGGCGGAGGTTATTAATCGCTCGGAGCGCGCTGAGACGGTAGGTTATGTTGACCCACAACAGCCAGCATTAGATCGTGCCTGCACCGAATTTGGTCAACGTCCTACTTTTGATACTGTGAAGGCAGCCTTAGATGCCCTTGATGATGTTGACGCACTTGTGTTAGCAAACCCGCCAATTGGGCGCGAAGAAATCATTCAGTTGGCTGTTGCCCGCAAATTACCAATGCTAATCGAAAAACCTCTGGCACTCGATTTAGAGGAAGCCAATATACTTGTTAAAATTGCCGAATCTGCTAACGTCTCGATGATGGTTGGATTAAACTTTCGTTATCTAGGTGTCACAATCGAAACCATGAAATTATTGGCAGATAATGCTATCGGCAAACCTGAATTTGCACGGTTTACTTATGAGAGATGGCGTGATGGTCGTCGTCCTGATCTCAATAAATACCCATTAACAATGGAACATCCGATGTTATGGGAACAGTCGATTCACCATTTTGACCTGATGCGCTATGTCTATGGTCAAGACCCGACGATTGTACAATGTCACACATGGAATCCTTCGTGGAGTATGTATGATGACGATACGAATGTGTCTGCAATTTTCCAATTTGATGGTGGGATGACTGTGAATTATCAGGGTACATGGCAGAGCAATTGGACTGTCCCCGGCTTTGAGTGGCGTACGGATTGTACTGAGGGGGTTATCACCCAACGCGAACAATTCGGTGCACTATATTATGCGAAGTCGGCAGATGAATCCCTAACATCTGTGGAATTACCTCCACATGAGCGCTGGATTTCTGAAACCAGCGGATTATTTTCTGCCTTTGTATCTCATGTTGTGGATGGCGAGCCGTTGCAATGTAGCGGACGTGACCATCTAATGTCACTGGCGATGTTAGAAGCGTGTATTCAATCCAGTCGCCAGAACACTGCGATTCGTGTTCAAGATTTGTTGCCTGATGGGTAACATTTTTGATCGGTTGATTCTCGAACAGAGGATCAACATTTAACCAACTTTGTTTGCTATTTTTTATTTTAGGAGGAACACCTTATGAAATTGAGTAGACTTATTCTGCTCGTCGTAGCGGTTTTCGCACTGACAGTTGTTGTCAGCGCACAATCTCCGGGACCCGGTGATGATGTGCTTGTTGTAGCACAATCCACCGATGTCACAAGCCTCGATCCACCACAAATTGGGTCACGTCCAGATGCAAATATTGCTCATCACCTTTTCAGCACCCTCTATGGTATCGACGTGGATGGTAACATTTTCCCCGTCCTCGCAGAATCCCATGAAGTATCTGAAGACGGTATGACATATACCTTCACCATGCTTGAAGGTCTCACCTGTCATGATGGTTCCCCATTGACTGCTGATGATGTTGCATACGCGTTCAACCGTGCTGCAGATCCAGACTTGGCATTCACCGGTAACACACCTGGCTTCGTTTACTCATCAATGGGTTTTGTTGACGCAGAAGTTGTAAGTGACCTCGAAGTTGCTATCAACATCGATCGCCGTAACTCCATTGCACTCGGTCTTATTGCAGAAGTTGGTCTTTACTGCCGCGAATCCTACGAAGGAGTGAGCCTCGAAGAAGCTGCATTGAACCCAATTGGTTCAGGTCCATATGTTTTCGTTGAACGTGTAGCTGATGACTATCTCTTGATGGAAAAATGGGCTGACTACGCACTCTTCGACGAAGAACAATTCGACACCATCGTATGGCGCGTGATCCCAGAAGCTTCAACCCGTGTTGCTGAATTAATCGCTGGTAACGTAGACATCATTACCAACGTATTACCCGACCAACATGACGCTGTTAATGCTTCCGGTGTTGCAGAAGTACAAGCTGTACAAGGTTTCCGTCGCATCTTCGCTGGCTTCAACTTCACCGATAACATGGAAGGTTTGCCAGGCGCAGAAGAAATTAAAGATCCAGCAGTCCGTGTTGCACTCCAATACGCGATTGATGTACCAACCATCTGCTCCGCACTACTCGGCGTAGAATGTGAACGTGCAAACGGTATGGTTAACGCACCAAACAACCATCCTGACCTAGAACCATATCCATACGATCCAGAACTTGCAGAACAACTTCTAGACGAAGCTGGATACGAACGTGGTGAAGACGGTGTTCGTTTTGAAGTCGTATTCCAAGGTGGACGTAACCGTTACCTAAACGATGAAAATGTTATTTTGACAATCTGCCAATACTTCGATGACATCGGTGTACAAACAGACTGCCAAATCCAAGAATTCGGTGCAGAATTCATCCCAGCATTGCTTGACCAACAAGCAGGTCCAATCTACTTCGTTGGTTCCGGTGGTGGTGCATGGAATCCACTCTATGAAATGGCTGACCTCGCTGGTACAGACTCCAACCCGAACTATGGTCGTTGGTTCAACGAAGAATGGTATGCAGGTTGGGATGCACTCGCAGACGTAACATCCGCAGAAGAAGAAAATGCAATCGTTCTAAGCATGTTGGAAGCATTCTACAATGATCCACCATGGCTAATGCTTTACTTCCAACCAGATTTCTACGGTGTTAGCACCCGTATTGACTGGGACGGTCGTCGTGACGAAAAACTCTATGTAGAAGATGCAAAACTTGGTGGCTAGTCCTCTACATTTTGTATGACGTTATTCTTTAGTAATTTGGGGATGTACCATTGTGGTGCATCCCTTGCCAATATTAGACTGAGACATTCTTATGTGGCGATATTTTATTAGACGTATTTTACAATCCATTATTGTGATTTTTGGTGTGACAGTCGTCACTTTTTTTAGTTTACAACTTGCAGGCGACCCAACGTATTTATATGTAAGCGATCGGGCATCAGATGAAGAAATTGCCGAAATTCGCTCTCGCTTGGGCTTTGATCGTCCACTAACTGAGCAATATTTGAGCTTTGTGACGAATATGTTGCAGGGTGACTTTGGTAATTCGCTACGCAGTAAAACCCCGGCATTACCCCAAGTTTTAGAACGCTTGCCGGCTACCATTGAATTGACAATTTTCTCGATGACGCTGGCGATCACAATTGCTGTACCCATTGGTATTATTGCGGCTCTCCGGCGGGGTACACCATTTGATGGTGGGGTGATGATTTTTGCAATTGTCGGGCAAAGTATGCCGAGTTTCTGGCTAGGTATCATGCTCATTTTGATTGTTGGATTGCAATTGCGCTGGTTACCGATTTCTGGTCATATACCCATAATTCAACCGATACTCGATGGCGAATTTGGTGTAGCAATCGAAAATCTACCCGATGCACTGCGCCACTTGATTATGCCGGGTATTACGATTGCTGTATTTTCACTATCCCGTAATGCACGTCTTGTGCGCTCGACAATGCTAGAAGTTCTTAGTCAAGATTATATCCGTACCGCTCGTGCTAAGGGGCTTACTAGTCGCGCTGTAATCGTTGGGCATGCCTTCCGTAATGCGCTCATTCCTGTTATCACAATGATTGGCTTAGAATTTGGATTTTTGTTGAGTGGGGTTGTTGTGGTAGAAACGGTATTTTCATGGCCGGGTCTAGGACGATTAGTGTTTAATGCCATCAATCAACGTGATATTCCTATTGTCCAGACGGCAGTTGTGATTTTCTCATTGTTATTTGTCGGACTCAATCTAATCGTTGACCTCTTATATGTTGTACTCAATCCACGGATACGGTTGAATTAATTATGGCACAATCACAAGCATATACAGTTGACGAACAGAAAATCGCCAGCTTACAAGAACGCCCTTCTGTTTTAAAGCGATTAACAGTCAGTCTCGTTAAAGCACGCTGGCCACTACTCGCGCTGATTATTTTGGTAATAGCTGTGTTCATCGCAATCTTTGGCCCATCCATTGCACCCAAAGACCCCAATCGGCAAGACTTAATTGCGCGCCTTCGTGCCCCCGGTGAACCCAATCGGGAAGGCGTTGTCGAGAATGTACTCGGTACAGATGCACTTGGTCGCGACGTGTTTTCTCGTTTGATTTACGGTACACGTGTGTCAATTGCTGTTGGCTTTGTGGCTGTGGCAATTGGTGGCACAATGGGCACAATGCTCGGATTATTAGCTGGTTATTTTGGAGGACGAGTTGATGATTTCATTATGCGGATTGCCGATATTCAGCTCGCGTTCCCATTTATTTTGTTAGCGATTATGGTACTGGTGGTATTAGGTCAAGGGGTCGTTAATCTGGTGGCAGTGCTCGGTATTGGGCAATGGGTGACGTACGCGCGCATATCGCGAGGGGAAACGATTTCTCAACGCGAAAAAGAATATGTTGAAGCGGCTCGTGCGCTAGGTATGGGTAACACACGCATTATGATGCAATCCATACTGCCAAACATCCTTGCACCATTGATTGTTATAGCGTCATTTAATGTCGCAAGCGTTATTCTAGCTGAGGCAGCACTATCGTTCCTCGGTTTAGGAGTACCACAGACCGTCCCGACATGGGGTGGTATGTTAGCTGAAAGTCGTGACCAGCTCATCGGTGGTAAGTGGTGGCTGGCAGTCTATCCCGGTGTTGCGATTATGTTAACGGTACTATCACTCAACATCCTCGGCGACTGGTTACGCGACTTCTTAGATCCACGTTTACGAGGTTCTGTGTAGGCAAGTCATGAAGCCAGATGACAAAGAAAAACATTTTCAGCTTCTAGCATTATTAGTCGCAAGAGTTGATGAAGAAATCATCAAAAGAGGCGGATATGATAATGTCGGCTCAAGCGAAGAAATGGAAATACAACGTAAATGTGCTTTTGAAATTTTTGGTATAGATATTGATCGGTTTAATGACAAATCAATCGAAGAAGTACTAAATGGCAAAGGTACTAGTAAGGATAACGGTGAGTCTTGACCATATATCACCGGCGATTGTTTGAATCTACATTTCATAAGAAGCATTGAAATTAGCATGCGGACGCACAAAAGCGCGTCCCTACAACATCTATGTGAAAATCTGTAGGGACAGGCTTATGCCTGTCCGTCAACAAGATAATTTGAATTATTGAAATTTACTTATCTATGGACAGAAAAAGGTAATCATGTCAGACACATTTGTAGGCATCCAAATTGGTGCCATTAGTTTTGTTGATGAGGGTGTAGAAGAAGTTCTCGATATATTGCAAGAAAAAGCTGGAGTCAATGCAATCCTTATTTCTGCGTTGACATGGAGCATCGGGAATGCTGGGCGGGCTGCATTTGGTTTTCCAGATCATGGTGTTCAAGAACCTGATAATTTGCGGGGTGGGGGGATGTATGAACCCGATCCCCGTTACTATAAAAAGACATTTATGGATCGTTTTGATGCGCCAGATGAGCTGTATGATGGTTTCGATACTTTAGCTGATGTAATCCCTGCGGCACGTAAACGGGGTATCAAATGCTATACATACTATTGCGAAACCTCTAGTTCAGCCATTCGCTCGATCTGGCAACCGGGATTCGCTCATTTCCTCGATCGCGATCACCTTGGGCGGATGGCGACTCGTCCATCACTAATGAACCCTGACTATAAAACATGGTGGCATTCAGTGTTTGCTGATTGGCTTAATAACCATGATTTGTCAGGTGTACTCTGGGGTGTGGAACGTCAAAGCCCGTTGATGGATATCTTCCGTGGCGATAGTTCCACTGGATTTGACCAATATTATGTTGCAGAAGCGCGTGCACGCGGTATTGATGTCGAACGTGCAATTGAAGGCTACAAGAAAGTCGATAATTTCCTCAAACGTGTGCGCGATGGAGAACGTCCAAAAGAGGGCGTTTTTGTGATGTTATTGCGCCATCTGTTACATCATCCGGAAGTTCTGATGTGGGAAAAAATGTGGCTCGATTCACATCATGCTTTCTATCGTGAATTATCCGGCTTAGTAAAATTCCACGATCCCAATCTCGAGTTTGGCATGGGTATCTGGCAAGTTATCAACACCTATAATCCATATCTACGTGCTCAATACGACCAATCCGAGTATGCGCCGTATGCTGACTGGTTTAAACCAGTGTTGTATCACACACCTGCTGGCGCACGCTTCAAAGGGTTTGCAGACTCATGGCAAAAAGGTGTCATGGCGGATGCAACACCAGAAGGTGCATTTAATGCCCTCTCCACGATTCTCGGGTTTGATGGCATCGCATCGTCCTATGAAGAATCCGCATTAGCAGGCTTTAAACCAGAGTACGTCAAAGAATGGACAGCTAAACTGATCGAACAAACTGGACGACCTGTTTATCCAGGTATCGGTGTCGGTGTTGGTCACAATGGTGTCAGCAAAGAAATTACCCCGCAAGAAATTAAAGAAGGCACACTAGCAGGGTTCGATGGTGGGGCGACGGGTGTCATGATCTCCCGCAATTATTCCGAGGCAGAACTACGCAACCTCGAAGCTGTGGGTGATGCACTTAAAGAACGTGGTTTGATTTAGGAGCATAACAATGACAATACGAGTAGGAACAATTGGTGCAAGTTTTGCTAAAGCCGCATATTTACCCGCTTTGTCAACTATTGACGATGTCGAATTAGTCGCAATTGCTAGCGCGAGACTCTCAAGCGCACAATCTACCGCCGATATGTTTAATATCCCCAACGTCTATGATGACTGGGAAACGATGATCGGTGAACATGAGCTAGATTTGGTCTGCATTGCAACACCAACAATCTATCACGCGCCGATGGCCCTCAAAGCCTTAAATGCAGGCGCACATGTGCTCTGTGAAAAACCAATGGCGATGAATCAAGATGAATCACTGGAGATGTATGAGACTGCTGAAAAGCTGAATAAAGTCCATATCATCGGACACGAACTACGCTTCAACCCGAACCGTAAAAAAATCAAAGAATTGATTGAATCTGGCTATATTGGTGATGTGCGTCATGTCAATATTGTCAATATTTCTGGATCATGGGGTGATCCTGCGTCTCGTCCAGAAGGCGATTGGTGGTCAGATGAAGCAATGGGTGGTGGACGACTCGGTGCCAATGGATCACATCAAATTGATCTATTACGATTCTGGCTCGGCGATGTTGGTGCAATTAGTGGGCAAATCGCAACGATGGTACCGGATCGCATCGACAAAAATTCGGGCAGTGCGTGGACAGCAACAGCGGATGATCAATCCAGTTTCCTTGCTGAAATGAAAAATGGCGCACTTTGCAATGTATTCATGAGTGGCGCAGCCCGCCATACGACTGGTAATCACACTCAGATTTTTGGTAGTGAAGGCACAATCTTGCTATCGAACAGCGATGAAAAACTGATGGTCGCTAAAGCTGGCGAAGACTACGAAGATATGAGCATTCATGACCCGAATGCTGACATTGAGGGTATCAATAGTGGTATCTGGAATGTGTCATTTGTCGCATTGATGGAAGAACTTACCGCAGCTATTCGTGAGAAACGTAGTTTGTCATGGGGGGCAACCTTTGATGACGGCCATCAATGTCAAATTGCAATGGATGCTGTTCGCCAAAGTAGTGTGGAACGTCGCTGGATTGATTTATCGTAAATACACTACAATCGAAAAATTTATATGAAATTGTAGGGGCATGATGCATCATGCCCCTACTAATACCAATGGATTTAATTATATATGAACTACAAAAATTACATCTCCAATCGCGCACAACGCCTGATGGGATCACTTGGTAAACAAACTTCTGTCCCGATTGAAGGCTTGATTAACCTCGGCAGTGGTACACCTGATTTTCTGCCACCACAATATGTTCTTGATGCGATGCAAGAAGCCGTTGCTAGCGGACGTATTCAATATACAGCATGGACAGGTATCCCTGAATTACGTAATGCGATTGCTGAAAAACTAAAGACTGAAAATGGCATCAATATTGACCCAAACTCACAACTCATCGTGACCTCAGGCGCACAAGAAGCTCTCATGGTAACCTTGATGACCCTCTTGGATGACGGAGATAACGTCATTACGCCGTCACCGCATTATGACGAATACTCACGTGATGCAAAAATCCTTGGCGGTGAACTCATTCCAGTTGCTACAACGCGGGAATCGAACTTCACGATTGATGTTGCAGACCTTGAAGCAGCTATCACCGACCGCACTAAAGGCATCATCGTTGTGACACCTAATAATCCAACTGGAACGGTCTTACCAGAATCGGTTCTGCAAGATATTGCACAACTAGCTATCGAGAAAGATTTACTGGTTGTATCTGATGAAATTTATGAATACTACGTGTTTGATGATCACAAACACATTAGTATGTCAACATTACCGAATATGGCAGAACGCACCATCACTATTAACAGTTTCTCAAAATCATTCGGGATGACTGGATTGCGCTTAGGCTATATTGCCGCACCGTCCGAAATTGTTGAAGCAATGCTACCATTCCATCATGCCATGATGGTATGTGCCAATTCCGTAACACAATGGGGTGGAGTCGCTGTCATGAGTGAATCACGCGAGTGGTTTAGTGAAAAACTAGCCGAATACGACCGTCGCCGCAAGCTATGGATGCAAACATTGGACGAAATCGGCTTACCTTATGGCGAACCTCAAGGCGCGTATTATGTGTTTATCGACATTCGCCCAACTGGTTTAACTAGCCAGGAATTTGTCAATCGGGCTCGCACAGAAGCACGTCTTGTTTTCCAACCAGGTACAATTGGTGGTGGAGCAGGTGAGGGATTCATACGTGGTGCATTGACCAAAGGCTCACCTGAATTTGAAGAAGGGCTAGACCGCTTTAAAGACTTTGTGGGAGGTTTATTATCATGACAGATCTAAATGGGAAAATTGCTGTTGTCACAGGCGCAGCTCAAGGATTAGGTAATGCAATCGCGCGAGCATATGCGCAAGAAGGTATGAAAGTCGCATTGATTGATGTTAAAGCCGATACCTTACAAAAATTAAGTGAAGAGATAAAAGCAGCTGGTGGTGAATGCCTTGTCATTCCCGCTGATTTATCTGACATCTATGAGACCCAGCGGGCTGCATCTGAAGTGTTGGGTGAATATGGTACACCGCTTGTGTTTGTCCATAATGCCGCTGTCTTATACCCACGCCCTTTACTAGATGTCTCAATTCGAGAATGGTTATTAACTGTCAATGTACAGATTCAAGCTGCATTTATTCTGACAAAATCTTTCTGGCAGGGCATGACTGATGCAGGTCAGGGCAGTATTTTGTTCGTCTCGTCTCAGTCGGGTATTAAAGGTTTCGCAGATGAAGTCCCTTATTGCACAGGTAAACATGGACTCGAGGGGATGATGAAATCTCTTTCATTAGAGGGGAAAGCGCGTAACATCTCGGTGAATACCATCACACCCGGAATGTATATGCATACACCCATGTCCGAGCAGAATTATCCTGAAGATTTAAAAGAAAAATGGGTTGACCCTATGTTACTGACGCCTGCATTTGTTAAGCTGGCGACGACGTCTGCTAACGATACAACAGGCGAACGGTTAAACGCATGGGAGATGTCTGAGGAATTACGGTCTTTGTAGCATTTCACGGAGTTGATATGAAAAACTATACGATTGGATTTGCTAATCTCATTGAAACTCACGAAAGTCCAAGACAAGTAAGAAAAAGTTTCGAAGCAGAAATCGCAAAACACGAGAATCTCAAGCTAATTGTTCGAGATAATCAATTGAATACCGATATAGCAAAAGAAAACATGCAATACTTTGCAGACTTGCCTGTTGATCTAGCTGTGTTATTTCATTTAGATGAACGTAATCTACCAGATGTGATTAAGCCGATGACTTGGGCGGGTATTCCAGTCATCACGTCAACTGTCCGTGCACCGATGGCATACTTTCTGGGTTTGGATGACAAACAAGCTGGGAAATATGTAGGTGAGGAAGTAAAAAGATGGGTAGAGCATAATTGGCAAGGGGAGTTTGATAAGATACTTATTCTCACGCCACAAACCGGCTTGACCTTCAACCTACATCGTATTCAAGGGGCATTAGAGGTATTGAGGACCATGCCAACTTTCGATACGAACAAAATCTTATATATTGATGAAGGGGGCACATCGGAGAATGCTGTCAAGAGTGCGCGAATTGTCATGGAGCAATGGAAAGATGAGTATCGGGTCGTTTTATTGTCAATGATTGACTATGTTGTTGTGCCAGTATTAGACATGATTCGGGAGTTAGGGTATATCGAGCAAATTGTCTGTGGTAGTTTTGACAGTACCCAAGTTGCACTAGAGGAATTCCGTAAGCCTGATTCACCTCTTGTAGTGGCACCGACTTTTGAGGCTGAAAAATTTGGAGAGTTTATCGTCCCAATGATTATTGACATCTTAGAGAAGAAAGTTCATCCAAATCATCAAGTCTTAAGATCGTCAAAATTGCGAACCCGTGCTGAGTTCTTAAAATAAAATATTAATTAGAAAATAGGATAAGCCCTGTGAGTGAATTACAAGATGTATTTGATTATATTGATGCAAATGCACAAGAATATATTGAAGACCTACAAACGCTTGTGCGCCAACCCAGTATCTCTGCCCAAGGCATCGGATTACGTGAATGTGCTGACTTAGTATTAGACATGATGCATCGTGATGGGTTAGATGCGCACATGCACGAGCTCGATGGAGGACCACCTGTTATCACGGGACATATTACAACCACGCAATCCAAAAAGACAATGCTCGCATATTCCCACTATGATGTGCAACCACCTGAACCACTTGATGCATGGACACACGACGGACCTTGGTCAGCTAAAATTGTCGATGGGTATATGTATGGACGTGGGTGTAGTGACAATAAGAGTGGTATCCTTGCGTTTAATAAAGCCGCCAAGGCCCTATTAAATGTCCGAGGCGAACTGCCTGTCAATCTCAAATTTATTATTGAAGGTGAAGAAGAAATAGGCAGCTTGAACCTTGGCCCTTGGGTAGAGAAGAACACTGATCTCTTAGAAGCTGATGGGATGCACTGTCTAGATGGACCAAATGATACCAGCACGGATTTGCCAGATGTTGATCTTGGCTTGAAGTCAGTTTTATTTGCGGAGTTTGTTGTACGCGGTGCGAACGAGGATATTCACTCGCTCAACTTTCCGCTACTGCCGTCACCTATATGGGATTTGGTTAAAGCCCTTAATACACTGATTGACGATAATCGACGTATCTTGATTGACGGCTGGTATGATGGTCTGTATGAGCTGCAAGACGAAGATTATGAAATTCTCCAAGATAAACTCGACCGTGTTGATTTGGACGATATGCGTGCCGAATGGGGCATAGACGAATTTGCAATGGGACGTGATGGCATCGATGCTCATATCGCCCGTCATTATGAACCAACTGCCAACATTGCAGGTATCGTCGGTGGTTATACTGGACCGGGTTCAAAAACAATAGTACCCAATGAAGCCCGCGCCAAGATGGACTTCCGCCTGCCACCCAACATCAACCCAGACGAAGCTAAGAAGAAGCTCCGCGCCCACCTAGATAAGCACGGCTTTGAACACATCGAAATTCAGTTCAAGACTGCAGAGCCACCTTACAAAATCTCAGTAAAAGAACCGATGGCACAGGCAATTATCAAAGCTGCGACAGAAATTTTTGGGCAAGCACCTATTGTGAATGGGGTAAGTGCTGAGGGCACAATCCTCAAACACGTGTGGATTCCCTGTGTGCTAACAGGTTTTGCCTCGCCTGGAGCAAATTTACATGCGCCGGACGAAAACCTAAGCATTGAACACTATATTCGTGGCATCAAATACGCGGCACTGATAATGTACGAATTTGGGAAAATGGATTAGGCGTTTACAGCTACACAGGTTGGGATGTGCATCTGCTAAATGACTAGATCGCATCCCAATGTGTATTTGTTATCCAAACTCAAATGAGATTTTTTGACATATAAATTGTGAAGGTTGCTCCTTGTCCAAGTTTACTTTCACATGAAATTGTGCCACGATGCAAACCAACAATCTCATGAACGATTGCAAGTCCCAGTCCCGTACCACGCATATTTTCAGTATTTTTACCCCGATAAAATGGTTGATATATATGGGGTAGATCTTTACGAGCGATACCAATTCCATTATCTTGTATTTTAAACGTCAGGTTTTTGCCGGACTGTTCAATTGTGATGTTTATGTCAGTTGATTCTGACGAGTACTTTTGAGAATTGGTTAGCAAATTCATCATAGCTTGTTCCATAAGATTGCTATCAAATTTTGCTGTCGGGGCATCCGTAACGAGGCGAATGTCTAAGTTGTGCGACTTAGTATTATTCATCTCAAATCTTCTTTGAATTGAATCGACAAAAGCAGATAAATCTATAACACCCGCTTGATAGTCGATTCGATTTTGTTGGGCTTCACTCATAGTACGGATATTATCTAACATACTGGTCAGATGCTGAATTTGAGCAATAATCTGGTTTAGTTTTTCATCTTTGCGATCAATTGTCAGACGATCACGATAACGCATCAATATTTCTGTATTTGTTAATATCACAGCGAGAGGAGTGCGGAATTCGTGAGATATGGTTGTTAGGAGACGTGTTCTTAAATCACTGAGTTGTCGCTCTTTTTGGAGTTTTAACGCAAGTTTTTCTTGTTCTAGCTGAAATGCCTCGGCTTGACGTTGTGCTGTAATGTCATGGGTAATCACCTGTATACCGCTAATTTCACCGCTACTACTAAACACAGGTTGTGCGACCGACCACAAGAATTGCGTTTCACCATCAATATCTATTTCTTCTTCTATGTAAGTCGCACTATTATTTTCTAGTACCTTGTTGATAAATGTGATAGTTGATTCATGACGATTCGGCTCAAATGCATCCATGAAACACCCAATCATATCGGCTGGTTCGCCACCTAAAAACAGTGCAGCCTGCTTATTAATCATTTGAATGCTTCCATCCAAATTATAAATAACAATATTGTAAAGTGCGTTCTCAAATAGCGTACGATAGCGATGTTCATTTTCCATCAGGGCTAGCTTTATACGTTGTTCTTCCGTCACATCCATAAAAGTTGCAAAACGTCGCTCACCAATAATTGAGACGTGGATCATAACAGCGCGTTGCTGTCCCCATTTATCGATAATATAGTAGATACGGGCTGGTACAGAACTCTGATCCTGCTCCGCCAGTTCAAGATCTTCGTTCCATTGTTGATATGTTTGTTCACGGTATTTGGGGTCGGGATAGGCGAGTTTACGCCATGTATCAATATCTGGGGTATCATCTACTGTGTAACCGAATGTCTCAGTAAATACGTTATTATAGTATTCTACCTGTTCATCACTTGTTGAGATACCAATAGGAATTGGGCTATGGTCTAAAAAGGATTGTTGCTCAAATTTCAAACGCTCTTTTTCAGACACGTCGATAGCAATGCCCATAATATGGATAACATGACCATCTTCATCTCGCTTAGCGACTTTGTCCCGACTATGAAACCAGACCCAGTGCCCATCCTTATGCTTCATACGATAGGTAATTTCGAGGACTTCCTCGTTATCTTCGATTTGTTTTATATCCTCAAAATGCATTTGAACCCGTTGAAAGTCTCCGGAATGCATTAATCCATGTATTGGCTGTTCATTCTGGTGTATATCATCATCGAGCGTATAACCGAGGTAATCTGCTATTCGTTTATTGGTATATATGAGTTTATTCATTCGAAGATCGAATACATAGATCACACCGGGTACAGTGCTCGCAATCTCAGAAATAAATTGTTCACGTAATAACAGTTGATGTTCAGCCTGTTTCAAAGAAGTGATTTCAATAGCGAATCCGCCGATGTGGATTGTATCGTCGATACCAACAACCGGGAATTTAATTTCTTTGAACCAATGGAGATCATCCTCTTCCCACATTGCATACTCATCCATTTCAACGATCGCATTCCGTTCTAGAACTTGATGGTCAGCATGTCGAATACTGCGTGCAACATGTGCTGGTAAATCCTCATAAGGGGTACGATTATTGATATTCATATTCTTCTTGAATGTCAGCTCACGCATATGGGAATTGGTGAAGAGGTAGTTAGATAGTGCATCCTTAATGTAAGCAATTAGGGGGGCATGATCCATAAATGCCTTAAAGCGCTTCTCACTCTCAATGAGTTGCTCTTGTACTTTCTTTTGCTCGGTAATATCGCGGAAAATAGAAACATGTCGCCCCGGAATTACACTACTCACGGCAACAAAATCAATTAATATCTCGTGCCCATCTTTATGTATAACGTTGTACTCACCACGCATTTTGCCTGTTTGAGCAAATGTTTCCCACTCTTCTTGGACGTGTTCAGTTATCGCAACAATATCGAGGATTTGTATTTGCAATAGTTCCTCTTTAGTATATCCCAGTAGCTCACAAGCAACAGGATTTACATCAACATATTGCATGTTGTCATCGGCAATTAACAAACCATCCATTGAATTTTCAAAAGTGGCATCACGAACAAGTAACTGTTGCAGAAGTGATTCAACAGATACATCTCTATCATTTGCGAGGTTAGAAAGTTGCTCAAATAACTCGTCAGAAAGCTCTAAAGTTGTCATAATACTATAACTAGCGTCGCTTATTATTTTGGGTTGTTTATATTATATTCTACACACATATAAAAACCCATAAGAAAGTCTATACTTGATTATTATGAGGTGGATAGATGGCAGATTTTACCAAGATTGTAGACGGACTCTATCAGATTAATGGCAGTGTTAATGTGTTTGTGCTAGATGATGGCGAAAATGGGGTGACAATTATTGATGCTGGTATGCCAAGGTCAGTCAATAAGATTGTTGATACCGTCAAAGCCATTGGTCGCACAGTTGGTGATGTTAAATATATTTTAGTAACTCATGCCGATATAGATCACATTGGAAGCCTTGGGTCATTAGTGAAAGCGACTAATGCAACGGTGATTGCCGGAGAGAAGTCGAAGCCCTATATTGAGTCACGTCAAGCGCCACCACATCTACCATTTTTTCTCAAACCCATTATGTGGGTGCTACTTAAAACTATGCTAAGCAGAGTAACAGTTGGGCAAACCGCGACTCATGGGGAGCGTTTACAAATTGCAGACGGCATACGAGCATTATCAATCCCCGGACATACACCTGGTAATATTGGCTACTTTTGGGAACGTCATAAAGTTCTGTTTGTACCCGATTTATTGTATGTAAACGACAATAAGCTCGGATTGATGCCATCTATCATCACATGGAATGTAAAAATAGCGAAGGATAGTGTCAAACAAGTGATGAAGTATAATCCAGACTACATTTGTGTAGGACATGGCAAATTTATTGATGTAAAGGCAGAGCCAGAACAAGTCAAAAACTTGATGGCAAGCCTTTAACTGATCTGCAATAAGGACTTTCTCACGTATGACTGTGTTAGCAAATCGTCCCGGTATTAGTGTTATTGTAACGTCGTATGAGCGAATGATAGCCCTTCACGAGAATCTGTCATCTTTACTCAATCAACAGCTGGGTGATATACCAATTGAGATTATTGTTGTCAATAATTCGGACAAAATTATGTTGCAGCCATCGAGGTGGACAAAATTGGGGCGTTTATTGCGGCAACACCCAGAAATTAAACTAATTAATGCCAGACACAATTGGCGTATTTACTTTCGTTATGGGATTACATATTTTGCATATTACGACACAATTTTATTTTTAGATGATGACATTCATTTTCTTGACGATAAGATGTTGCTCGACATGTACCAAACACTGATGAGTCTAGGACAATACGATATTGTGTCGTGTTGGAATATGTTATGGGCAGAATGGGATGATGATCAAGTTAGTCACGTATCAGCGACATTATTTGATCCACATGTGAATACATTAATTAAAACTGATACAAGTGGGCCCGGCATTAGTATGTTTCACCGTAATCTCGTATTAGATGCTCGTGCACAAAATCATTTGATTACATGGAATATTCCTGATGCAGGGGATTACGCTTTAGGATTGCTGTCGCACATGTTATGGGGTGGTACAACTTACGCTATACCTGCTTACCAAAGGGCAACATTCAGTCAAGAATTTCAGCGTAATGCCTTGCATATAAAAGAAAAGAATTTTGTTACGGATCGACTTCGCTTATTTAAAGAGATGTTGCACAATGGCTACACGCCTGTGATTGAGCGAAAAAACTTATCTGAAGATTCACCGGAAATGCAATTAATCAAACGCATGGACCTTAAGTCTAATCCGTGGTGAGGCAGAACCAAACCTTAAATTTTTTGATAAATGTCTATTTACTATATACTCCGACTCGATTTGTGTTGTTTAATAAAAACGGATAAATGAGGTCGAAATTAAGGTAACACATTGATGGAAAAAGAAATACATGGTTATCGATTGACTGAACGAATTGGCAAAGGTGGTTTTGGTGAAGTCTGGCTAGCATACCAAAAAACAGTCGGTCGTGAAGTCGCTATTAAAGTTATTATGCCTAAATATGCCAACCAACCGGAGTTCATTCGTAAATTCGAGATGGAAGCTCGGATGGTTGCACGACTTGAACACCCATTTATTACCCCGTTATTCGATTACTGGCGTGAACCACAGGGCGCGTATCTTGTGATGCGTCTATTTCGTGGTGGTACGCTCAAGCAAGAGATGGAACAAGGTCCTCTCCCATTTAATCGTGTAGCCGAAATCCTCGAGAACATATGTAGTGGTTTATGGACAGCGCATCGTAATCGTGTCGCGCATCGCGATATTAAACCAGCGAACATCTTGATAGATGACGAAAGTCGTGCATATCTCAGTGATTTTGGTCTTGCAATCGAAGTTGGCGACGATCATTTCGAGAGCCTTGTTGGGACATGGCTTTATATGCCACCAGAACGGATTCAAAATCAAGAGCAGACGCATACTGTTGATATATATAGTCTCGGCATCATGACATATCAGATGGTCACAGGGGAGTATCCATTTGATCGATCAACTATGAAACGATTGGCACAAGCACATATTTCACAGTTTATGCCGCCTATACAAAGATATCGAGAAGATGCTCCAGAAGCCCTCGATACAATACTCCAACGTGCCACTGCTAAAGACCCTCTCGATCGTTATGAAGATATTCGCCTGTTTGCCCAGAGATTTCGAGATATCATCCAGCCGTCTGGTACAAAAATCGACCAGACTGTGATTTTGCCTAAGTATGAAGAAATAACCAATCCATATCTTGGTTTACGGCCTTTTTCCGAAGCAGATAGCATGCACTTCTTCGGGCGTCATACATTAGTAAATAGGCTGTTAGACCGACTTCTGGATGATGTCGCTCTAAGTAATTTCCTCGCCTTAGTTGGTCCCAGTGGTAGTGGTAAATCGAGTGCAATTTATGCAGGATTATTGCCACAACTAAGATCTGGCGTTTTGACTGGCTCGGATACATGGTATGTAACATCTATGATACCGGGGTCACAACCGTTCCAAAACTTGGTTTTAGCATTACGCGGTATTGCCGTTAATTCGGTTGACGATATAACTAGCGAACTCGTTGAAAATGCACATATGTTAACCGAGATCATACCGCGTTTGTTGGATAACCCTGATACACCCTTACTCTTATTCATTGACCAATTTGAAGAGGTTTTTACACAGATCGAAGATGAGTCTGTTCGTCAACGCTTCCTAGACTTGATCAGCGCCACAATTACGGCAAACGACAATAATATTCGTATTATTATCACGATTCGTGCAGACTTCTACGATAAACCTCTTCGTTATGAAGCATTTGGCAAACTCATGCAAGATCGCACCGAAGTCATTTTGCCATTAGACACAATAGAATTAGAGCGAGCGATTGCTGGACCAGCTGAAAATGTTGGGTTAAGTGTAGAACCCGAACTTATTGCAGAAATGATTAGCGATGTAAAGTCAGAACCCGGTGCATTGCCCTTATTGCAATATACATTGATGGCACTATTTGAAGAATCACGGGGTAGTCAAACCTTAACGCTAGATACATACCGTCAGAGTCATGGCATTCGCGGTGCATTGGCTCGGCGAGCAGACGAAGTCTATCTAGGATTATCGAACGACAATCAACGTATTGCTGAGCAAGTTTTCCTACGACTGGTTACATTAGGGGAAGGTACAGAAGACACCCGACGACGCACCCGTTATTCCGAATTAATGGCAGTTTCTGAAAATACTGATGATGTCGTCAATGTCCTAAATCTATTTGATGAACAACGTTTATTGACATTTGACCGCGATCCATTCACTCGGGAACCAACTGTTGAAGTCGCCCATGAAGCTTTAATCCGTGAGTGGCAAAGATTTCAATTGTGGTTAGATAACAGTCGGGACGATTTACGATTACAACGGATGATCGCATCCGAAGTTGCCGATTGGAAAGACAATCAACAAGATTCTAGTTATTTGCTGCGTGGTAACCGACTCGCACAATTTGAGGATTGGGCAAGCTCGACAAATGTAGTGATTACAACAGAAGAATTAGACTATATTCAGGAAAGTATCAAAGAACGACAACACGAAGAAGAAGTTCTATTAGAACGCCAACAAACAGAGCTAGAGCTTGCGCGTCGTGTAAGCCAACGTCAACGCGTGATACTTGTCTTATTACTTGTTGTGGCAATTGGCGGTAGTTTATTGATGCTCGGCATTATTCGTCAGCGTGATACAGCTGTACAAGCAGTGGCGTTATCAGAGAGTAGTTTACAATCCGCATATAGTGCAGCCCTAGCGACTACGGCACGACAAGCATTAGGTGTAGGCGATTATAGTCTTGCATTATCATTCGCTTTTGAAGCTGTCGAGACTGATGAGAATTCAAATGTTGCCCTAGATGCCTTAATAGAAATTGCCTATGGTGCCGGGATCACAAAGATTATTAATCCGATTCGTGATGGAATGATGACTGACATCGTCATGTCTTTAGATGGCAGTTTAGTTGCTGGTATACAAAACAATGTGACATATGATGAATTATTCACGCGATACCTGCCACAAGATCAACGCCAGCGCGCTATGTCTCGGATTTTACCTAAGCCCGCTGATTTCTCGACAATGGACTACACACAGTTTCCTCCGCCTCGCATTGATTTATATGATACAGAAACAGGTGAATACATCATCACCTTAGAAGGACATACTGCACCAATTACATCATTTGGGTTTGTTCCACCAGATGATACAACTATACCACCATCACAATTGTATTCTGCATCTGTGCTTGGTGAAGTTTTTATCTGGGACATTACTAGTGGTGAAATTATTCGTCAGTTTAATGAATTGCCACATGGGCATAATCGTTTGTCTATTACGGATGATGGTCGTTATTTGTTCGCCTCCACTGGATCATATACCGATTATGCAGATGAAATGCAATTGGTTTTGATTGATGTACAAACAGGTGAGCGTATCGGTGAATATCCTCTACTAAACGAGCAATTGTGGGACAGCACGATTAGCCCTGATGGTAGTTTTGTCTTATCCGCTTACTTAGATGCACTGCATGTCGTATGGGATATTGAGACAGGCGATATATTGATTGAGACCCTTCTCGAAAACAGCATAGAACGCCCTTTATACAAAATAGATATTGGTCTTGATCCAGAACGTGCACTTACAAGTATGGGTAGTGGTGAAATATACCTATGGGAGATCGAGATAGAAGATGAAGCTGATTATGAATTAGAAGCCGAAGAAATCACACTCTCATTAGGTCGAGTCGAGGATATTAGTATTGCTGGCGATGGATCACGTATGTTGATATTACAATCAGGGGGTACATTTGCGGATTGGGACATCGAAAATGAAACTTTGATTGAATTTATCGAAGAACGGGGTATCGAGTTTATATCCGTCGATTTGGATGAAACCGGAAACATAGCGGCAATCGGGCGAGAAGATGGATCGATACTCATCTGGGATTTGACCAATCAACCACCGACATTAGTACAAGGTTTCAATATTTTTGATCCTAATGCCACTGCGACATTTCTGACAAGTGATGCGTTAGAATCTATGCAGTTATTGGTCTTCAACAATTATATTGAAAATAATCAAGAACCGTTGTCAACACTCTCTATCGTGGATGTCAGCACCTATGAAATTGTCCGTGAATGGGAAACACCACATCAATATAAACCAGAATTTGTCATAGTAGATGACACAGGTCAATTTGCACTCACCGCTGATAGACTTGAACAAACTACAATGCCAGATCCCAATGCATCACCAAAACTGATTTGGTGGGATTTGTCTACGGAAGAGCCTTTAATAATTATTGAGCCAAGCTTTCCTATTTTTGATGCAGAGCTTGTGCTAATTACAGATGATGACCCGCGCGCAATAACAGGTGGACCGGATGGTGTATATATGTGGAATTTAGCTACCGGTCAACAAGAGCGCATATTGTCTATAGATACTGAAGCGGAAATCCATCAGGTAGCTATAACACCCGACAGACAATATGTATTTGGGACAACAACTGATGGGCAACTCATTCAGTGGGAGTTTGATAATGGAGACGTTTTTAACACGTTTGATACAGTTAGCCCATCCAGAATGCTAGGTGTCTATCCTCCTAATAATTGGGTGGTAGCGTCACATGATCAAAATGCTGTTGCTATCAGAGATTATGTATCAGGCGAGTTGATTAACGAATTAGATGCACATGAAGGCGATATACTCTCAGTAGATTTTTCATCTGCATACGATTTCAACTTCCCAATCATGATAACAACAGGAGATAACGGTGAAGCCATATATTGGGACACAGATGGTTTCCAAGCGTTTGGATCAGAGTTGTTTCTGGGACGAGTTGAGAAGGTCGAAGTCGCATCTAATCCCCAGTTTCATTTGCTTGTTTCATCAGATGGTTGGATAGAAATTTCTGATGTTGAATCACTATCACTTGAAGAGATCAGACTTTTTATAGAAGAGAATCGCATTGTCAACCCGATTAGCATACAAGACTGCATTCTGTTTAATGTAGGTGATTTATGCACAGACATAGACTTAGATGAAGGTAACTCGTAGAAGCAATGGGATACGGAATAGGTCAAAATGTCCACCTATTCCGTATCGCTTTAAGGTTGTGGGGCAAGTTTTGCCTTAGGTCGGGGCATCAATTTATAGACGACATACCATGCGAATAATCCTGACCCAACATTAATCCATACAATCGTCCACCAGATACTCTCCAAATTTGTACCTAACATATTAATCAACACATGCAGAACAATTGCTGGTATAACGATCATACGCGTGATACTAATTACCATTGGTAAAATTGGGCGTTTGACACCACGTAACGCCGCCAGTCCTACGAATCCGAGTGGTTTTGCTAATAATCCAACTGCGCTAATGCGAATATAAACAATCCCAATTGCAATCAATTCGAGTTCATCTGTAAAGATACGCATGAGTGGCTCTGCAAGAACGAACACGATTACCCCACTCACCACCATCATGATCATGCCATAGCCTAATGCAGTATTAAATGCAGACCACATGCGATCATACAAACGCGCCCCATTATTCTGTGAGATAAGCGTAATCGTTGCTACGTCCAACCCAACTAGAGGAATCCAGATAATACTATCTAAACGGAATGCAATCCCATACGCCGCAACTGCATCTGTCCCGAATTGGCTGACAAAATACGTAACAATAAAACTACCTACAGATACCGTGCTAAGATCGAGCGCAGGTGGCAGACCCTGCTGAACAATCTCAATGATTTTGCGCTGATTTGGAATAAGTAAGTGCAAATCAAAACCTTGCATCAAATTTGAACGCAAAGAAATAATACAGAGGTAAATCATACCGATGAATTGCACAAGTGCAGTCGCAACCCCAACACCAGCAATACCCATCGCAGGTACACCAAATCCACCATAAATAAACCACGGATTTAAAATAAGATTCAGCAAAAAGCCGAGTATGAGAAAGTTACGAAATGGCTTTGTGTTACCCTGTGACGACAACGTCGCATTGAACATAAACACCAGATTGAAGCATACTGCAGCTATGAAAATAGGAGTAATATAGCTCATATTCATCGCCAGTGTTGCGTCAGTTGCACCTAGAATAATAAAGAGCGTCGGGGAGATAGCAATCCCTACAATACTCACGATAATCCCCAAGATGACTGTCAGCATCAAACCTTGTCCGGCAAAGTGCAACCCGTCATCGTGTTCTTCTGCACCAAGAGCATTACCAATCAATGCCGATGTCCCAGTTGCGAGGCCAGACCCCAAACCGATGATAATAAAGAAAATTGGAAACGAGAGAGCCAGAGCAGCAAGTGCTTCTTTAGAAATTGTGCCAGCATAAAATGTATCAACAATTTGAAAGAGATTATTAAATAGTACACCAATCGTAACTGGTACGCCGATTTGTCGTATAAGCTTTGGAATAGGGGCAGATGTTAATGGATTTTTTGATTTCACAAATAAAGATCACTTTCATAGTACACGACATTATCTGTGAGTATACCTATTACTGAAATTGTTTGCACTATTCTGATGCAAGAGCTCATAAATGATGGATAAGGATAGAGCCGTGTTACTCTATCCTTATGTGAGGTTAGGTAGTTCGATTAGCTAACGGTCTATCTCCATAAATTTCTCTGAATTCACGGATTAATTGTTGCTCTTTCAATTTGGGATCGATACCCTCAGCAACAGGTTTCCAGCATACGACCAGATCGTCGTAATCATCAAATTGCCAAATAGCGCGTCCACCATTATGACTTGATTGCTTCTTACCTGTCCTCTTCATAGCGTCCATGTATTGACGGAGGCGACGATGGAGTGACGAATTTGACAGCTTTCCACCACGTACTCCACCTGCTTGCCCAAGGTATACAACAACAGACTCCTTAACCTTGTCCCACTTACTTTCCAATTCCGCTACCGAAAAGGAATGGTTATGGATGTTCTTTACACCACTCGGATTTTCCACAAGAAATCTTGGTTTTTTGCCATTCAGACGCAAAATTAAATATAGTCCTCGAATTGGTTTTTTGTGTTCGGTTTTGTGTGGGATTTGCTTGAGCAACTTACGATTATCAAGAATATCACCAACACGCAGAAATCCGACATATTCTTCTTTTTTGATGTCATCCAGGGTATTGAACTGCATTAATCACTCCAAGTTAATCTCACTTTGCGAGATTGAACGAAGCCGAACATTATTCAACACTTGCTCACCGACACATTCACCCTGACGAACACCTAACTCAATGGCTGCACGGTAGTGGATGCCACCGTATAATCGTGAAAAAGCCGCTTCGTTTGCAGCATGTTCAAAAGAGAAGAATTCACGCTGAAGGTTTTCGTGCCCATTGATAATTGGTGTTCGATCAGTAAATGCAACTTGCCCGAACATAATCGTCAAAATTTCTGCGGCTGCACCCGATGCCACCGAGTGACCGGACGGATATTCTGGGAATGGTGGTGACTGGATATAAGGTGCCCAATTGCGGCGTTGGTAGCGATTAATATAGGTGACAGGGCGGAGTAGGTTAACTGAGTATTTAGTATCCCAAGCAGAAATAAATGCATCTGCTAGCCCCATACTGAGCAAGGTATACATCTCGATTGTACGTCCTAAAGACAGATCAGATGCTTCCGCAAATTGCATCCCAATCAAAATCCAATGACCAGATGGTAAACCCGTATCACCCGGTGAATCCACCCAAAAACGCGCGATCTCACGTTGTTCATCGGTTAGATTATCCGATGTGTCCAAGACTTCCTGTGCTTGTGCATAAAATGTCGAACTTGGGTCGGAACTAAAATCGAGGCGAATAGGTTCATCACATTGTTCTGCAAACGCGAGACCAAATGGACGAAGATCCCCCCAGAAGGGCTCTAGTGCTGGCTCGCCCTCAGTAGTCACTTCCCACATGAAATCTTCACCCTCTGGCATGACATATTCTAGCTTACGCGTTGGACCGTAATTATCGGTAGCAATCCATTCCAGCAACATTTCGCCAATTTCGTCACCCAGTTCAAGTGAACGTTCAACCACGTCTTCACTCGATTCTTCCAGACGAACTTCTGTCTGACGAGCACGCATCTCATCGATAAGAGTAAATGTTGTTTCATCCGGTGCGTTAGCCTCTTCCATCAATCCTGTGATGACGGTTGCAATTGAGGCATTAGCAATTGCTGGGTAATCGTAAACAAGGTCTTCTTCAGGGAAGGGGAGGAGCGGTAACCCAACCATCTGACCACCAATAGAGAAATTTTCCGACATCCCATTAACCAAGCCTTCGTACATCGCAATACTAGAGTATGCATAAATGCGTGATGCACCCGGTGCATTTATATTGTTATCGCGAACTAACTCGTAAACTTGTAGCATCCACTCATTGGCAAAGGTTGAATCATATTCCCAGACAGAGACAGATTCGTCTTGTGCGAAACCAAGTGGTGTGACAATTAAGATAAACAACAAACTCAATACAATTAGTGTCCTTGAAAAATTCATCGTATTCCTCTTATGTATATGTTGTTAAGTACAGCTCACATCCATCTGAAACGATTGGCTGATATAAGCATATGAAGTAATTATCAGGTCAATTGTATCATCAGCTTTCGCAGATATAGAGAGGGTAACTTCTTCTAAATTGCTCTCGTCATATTGCGGAGAAATAACGATACCATTTTGTTGCACCCAAAAATCAAGCGTATCAAAGAGGCTATCTTCGCTAGAAACTGTGACTGTGATCAGTTGATCATCGGTTGTAATCAGTTGATATGATCTGCTAAGTCGTTTGTCGGATAGTAAAATGAGTTCAGTTGAGCCACATTCAAGTATAGTTGCTTGTTGTCGAATAATTTCGATTGTGAAGTCGCCCGATACAAAGTCGTTAACAGGGGATACAATCACGACGAATTCACCATCTGTATCAATTGATACGTCATTGATCTCGGGATCATAAATATACCCACCGTCATCATCACTGGCGATAGGTAATCCATCATTATTAATGAGATTTACTGATGTATCGAGCAAACCATCATCGCTACGTACACGTATACTCACAATATCACCAACTTGACCATCAAAAACAAAATACAGTGGCTCACCGTCAATTGTCGCATCGAATGGGGTGTTGTATTCAATCACTTGTGAGACGATCTGGTACAGTGACAACGTAAAATCGCCAACACCCTCAGTAGAAAATGACCGCGCTGTGATATAGTAAGTACCTGTTTTGGGGATTGTATACGATGCAATTAATGAGTTGAGCGAACCACCACTATCGTCGTCAGTTGTGAGTTCGGTATCGCGATTTGATAATTCTAGGAAACTATCAAAGTCTTCTGATTGCATAGCAATACTGATAATGTCGCCTTTTGTGCCCTCGAACTCATATACGACCTCATTTGCATCGACATCTAATGCACCTTCAATAGTATCACCATAGACCATACTCAATGTTATGCCAATATCATATGTTAATGTGAAATCGCCAGTCTCTGCACCGTTCGAACTTGTCACGACGATAATATAGTCTCCCGATTGATTCATTTCAAAATCATCAATCAGCGAATTGAGGCTCCCATTAGAATCGTCGTTACTGGTAATAATGTTGCCTGAATCATTTTCTAGACGTAACAATGTATCAAACTGACGTGAGGATGCGGTAATCGTAATACGTTCTCCTCCATCTAAAGAAAAACGGTACCGCATTTCAAGTGTATCATCAGTAAGTTCATCTTCAACGATCTGACCGGGTTCGATAATCTCCTCAAACTGTGCTCCGACTGTGCCAAAAACGGCTATAAAGAGTAATAAACAGATCCATCTTAAGTTGCGCATTATCTATCCCTCACGAATAAGTGTTTTACAAGAATTATAGCAGGGTCGTGATAATGGGCATATCAAAAACGGTTGGTAGTCAGGTATAAAATAGATTATTGATAAAAAGTCACAGGCGAATCATATGACAATCGACTTTGGTAATACTGCGCACGACTATAAAACCTACCGTCAAGGATTTCCGACGCAATTTTTTGAGAAGTTGCAATCACTTCAGCTTATTGGGCAGGATATACGGGTTCTCGACGTAGGGACAGGGACAGGGACAATAGCACGGGGTTCAGCTATAGTAGGCAGTCGTGTGACAGCCGTTGATATTGCCGAGCCGCTACTTGAACAAGCCAAAATTCTGGATAAAGCACAGAATATTGACATAACCTATCATATTGCACCCGCCGAAAATACAGGATTGGAATCTGAGTCCTTTGATACTGTTTTGGCGGGTCAGTGTTGGCATTGGTTTAGTCGCCCCGATGCAACTGCTGAGGTATATCGTTTACTTGTACCAGCGGGGGTAATTGTTATCGCACATCTAGATTGGATTCCGCTTGAGGGGAATATTGTATATGCGACTGAACAACTCATCCTTAAACACAATCCAAAGTGGGCGATGCATAGTGGTACAGGATTATATCCACAGTGGTTGACTGATTTGGGAGTAGGCGGTTTTGTTGATATTGAAACCTTCTCGTTCGATCTTGATTTAATTTACACGCATGAAGCGTGGCGTGGTCGTATTCGAGCGAGCGCAGGGATTTCGGCAAGCTTATCCGACGAAGCAGTCCAACTATTTGATGATGATCTAAAACAACTTCTGCAAACACATTTCCCTAGTGATCCGCTCCATGTGCATCATCGTGTATGGGCGGTTACAGCAAAAAAGCCTAATGAATAATCTGTTAAAACCTATGGCTTTGTATACCGATTGCGTTACAATTTAGGGTAATGTGTAAATCGTCCATAAAGGCATCTCTCCACATCATACTTACACACTTTCTGTCTTTATGGTTATAAAAGATTGTGATGAACTCGATGTATAATTCTGTAGATGAGCTACAAAAAGCATTAGTAGAACAAGACTATATTGCCGAACGTGGTTTGGCAGTGTCTATTTTCTTGTCACTTAAAACAGGTAAACCTCTCTTTTTAGAAGGTGATGCGGGTGTTGGCAAAACCGAAATTGCTAAAGTTCTGTCATCAATCCTAGAGACAGACCTCATTCGTATGCAATGTTACGAAGGTCTAGACATCAATACGGCTGTATACGAATGGAATTACGCTGGACAAATCCTGCATATGCGCCTGATGGAAAATGATGGGCTGGGGCGATCGGAGATGGAACATGAACTCTTCTCAGATCGATTCTTGCTCAAACGTCCATTATTGCAAGCCATTGAAGCAACCGACGATGGCATCCCGCCAGTATTGTTGATTGATGAGCTTGATCGCTCTGATGAAGAATTTGAAGCATTTTTGCTCGAACTGCTATCTGATTTCCAAATCTCAATTCCTGAATTGGGAACTGTCAAAGCACAAGTACCACCAATTGTCATTCTGACATCCAATCGCACTCGTGAAATCCACGATGCTCTTAAACGTCGCTGTCTATATTATTGGATTGACTATCCGCACTTCCGTAAAGAATTACAAATCGTTGAACGCAAAGCACCCGATGTCGAACCGATGTTAGCGAAACAGATCACAGCTTTTATTCAAGATATGCGCTCCATGGAATTGTTCAAACGCCCCGGTGTTGCCGAAACATTGGACTGGACAGCGGCGTTAATCGCATTGGATATGAATGAATTATCATTGGAAACCGTACAAGATACATTAGGTGTCATCCTCAAGTATCAGGATGATGTCGAAATGATGGATGCGGAGACCATCCAAAACATGATTGAACGTGCAAAAGTAGAAGCACAACGTGCATAACTATGGCTGATAAAATTCACCCGATTAAGGGTATCTTCCTCGGTGATGACGATGACCGATTTGAATATAAGGGCGGTAAGCTTCAACATAATCTAATCCTGTTTGGGCGCGTGTGCAAAGCTTTAGGTATGAATGTCACACCGAATCGGATGATGGATGTTGCACGTGCATTGGAGCATATTCGCCTTGGTAACAAGCTCGACTTTTATTACACGTTGCGCACACATCTTGTCAGTCACCCTAAAGAATTTAAATATTTCGACGAAGCATTTTCAATTTTCTGGCGACGACCTGCAGAAGGCTTTACGACCCTTAATTTGCAGTCGCTCGGTGAAGAACGCCGACAGAAGAAAACCCAATTTCTACCACCGCTGGAATCGAGTCCTGATGATGGTGAAGGGGATGGCTCGCAAGACATAGACGCCAGCATGATAGCGATTGTGCCGACATATAGTCAGCAAGAACGCCTGAAAAATAAAGACTTTGCGGAAATGACTGCCGAAGAATTAGAGATGGCAAAACGTGTTATCGAAAAAATGCCAGATACTCTCGGTAATCGTAAGACACGTCGCTTTGAAACGGGTAAAGGGCGTACAATTAATATGCGCCACTTGATGAAAGATATGATTCGTAAACAAGGTGACATAACGCATATCCCGACGCATCGCCGTAAAGAAAAACCGCGCCCAATTGTCCTAATCTGCGATATTAGTGGCAGTATGGAACGCTATACACGCATTCTATTGCACTTTATGCACACCTTAGCAGGTACAGATTTTCAAGTCGAGACATTCTTGTACAGCACTGATATCACCCGTATCACCCGTCAAATCCGACAAAAAAATGTTGATGATGCCCTTGCTGATATTGGACAGACAGTAAAACAGTGGGGCGGTGGCACGATGACTGGCGAATCGCTTCATGACTTCAATTGGAAGTGGTCGCGGCGCGTACTGGGACGGGGCGCAGTTGTCATTATAATTACGGATGGTTGGGACCGAGGCAATATTCCGATGTTACATACAGAGATGGCTCGTCTACGGCGGTCTTGCCAGCGGTTGATTTGGCTCAATCCGCTCTTGGATGCACCCGAATATGAACCGCTAACACGCGGAGCACAAGCGTTGTTACCGTATGTGGACGACTTTTTGCCAATCACGAACTTGTCAAATTTGGATGCGATTGTCAATGCACTCAAAGACTTGAAAGCTCGCCCAACTGCAGCCGAATATCGCAAGAAATACCTAGTCGATAGATAACTGTCTACACCTCTCAAATAGTATTTAAGGAAAGAAATTATGCTTGATATTGTAGAGATGATGAGTCAATGGATTGACGATGAGCGTCAAGTCGCATTGGCGACCGTCGTAAAAACGTGGGGATCGGCACCACGTCGTGAAGGCTCGAAAATGGGCATCACCAAAGATATGGCAATGATTGGCTCTGTAAGTGGTGGTTGTGTCGAAGGCGCAGTTGTCGAAGAAGGTGTTGCTGGACTAAAAGACGGTAAACCTCGCTTGCTCAAATTTGGTGTCGCTGATGATACGGCATGGGATGTCGGCTTAACCTGTGGCGGAAGTATCGAAGTCTTTGTCGAGCCACTAAATCAAACATGGTGGGATACAATCTCCGCAATGGCACAAAAAGACGAGTATGCCGTCACGGTGACATATATCGAAGGTGATAACATCGGCGAAAAAGTATTATTCGATAGCAAAAATGAGATACTTTATAAAACCGATGGTGTGACTGATGCATTACTTAGTGAGATGACATCTATTGCAGAATCAACCACGAAGACAGGCATCATTACACATAACGACACTCGCATCATGGTTGATGTTCAAGCATCGCGCCCGCATTTGATTATTATTGGTGGGGTGCACGTCGCAATTCCACTACAAAATATGGCGCGCCAAGTTGGTTTTCGTGTGTCAATCGTAGATCCACGTTCTGCCTTTGCTTCCGAAGAGCGTTTTCCTGACGTCGCCAATATTATGCACACGTATCCCGACAAAGCCTTGCCGGAGTTGGGATTAGATCGTAATACGTATCTTGCAGTGCTCACACATGACCCCAAAATTGACGATAAAGCCCTCACGACTGCGCTACCCGCAAACTTACCTTATGTCGGTGTCTTGAGTAGTAGTCGTACGCACAAAAAACGCGTCGCACGGCTCCAAGAAGCGGGCATTACTGACGAGCAAATCGCACAGATTCGCACGCCGATCGGTATTGAAATTGGATCGGGTAATCCAGAAGAAATTGCACTGTGTATTCTTGCAGAAATCGTTGCTGTCCGTAATGGGGTGCGTGATGAAGTTCGGTAATGTGCCGATAGACGAAGCTGTCGGTGCGATACTCGCGCATAAACTCTATGATAACAACGCTAAGATGGTCTTCAACAAGGGGCATATTCTTGATGCGAATGATATTGATACATTACGTCAACATGGGCTCGAAACTGTTACTGTAACACAGCTTGGCGTATCTGACTTACATGAGGATCCTGCTGCTGAGCGAATCGGAAATGCAGTATCAGGTAAGAATGTCGCCATCCGTGCGCCCGGGGTTGGACGTGCAAATTTAACAGCGGGTAAACGAGGTGTGTTACATGTTAACGTGCCTGCACTTGAACTCGTTAATAATATTTACGATGGCATCACAATTGCAACGCTACGCGAATATACCTTAGTTGACGAAGGCGATATGATCGCTTTAGTAAAAGTTGTTCCATTTGGCGTACCGACTGCACGGGTTGTTGATATCGAGCAAATTGCCAACGCGACTTCAGCAATTTTGCGTGTTGAACCGTTGGAAGAAAAAACAGTTGCCTTGATTATCTCTGGCACAGAATCAACTCGTGAACGCCTGATGCGAAGTTTTATTGATCCAGTACGTAGCCGGATAGAAGGGTGGGGCAGTCAATTACTTGAGCCTGTTTTTGTACTACACAACGAAGCAGATATTGCAACAGCGATCCAAAATCATGCTCATGCCGACATGATCATTGTTGCTAGTATGTCGGCAATCATTGATCGTGATGATGTTGTCCCAACAGCACTGACACAAGCAGGAGGCAGTATCACGTTGCATGGCGTTCCGGTAGACCCTGGCACGTTGCTGATGATGGGATATTTGGATGATGTTCCAGTCATTGGTGCACCGGGTTGTATCAAATCTCCTAAGACAAACGTTATCGACTGGATTTTACCACGCCTACTCACTGGCGAACGTATTACGCGCGCCAATTTGGTCTCGATGGGACATGGCGGGTTACTCAAAGATATTCCAGATCGACCGATGCCACGTAGTGTCACGGATAGTAAATGATGTCACGATTTGGAGCAATCATTTTGGCGGCTGGTATGTCGTCGCGAATGGGTGATTTCAAGATTTTACTCCCATGGAAAGATAAGCGCCCAATTTTATTACATGTGATAGAGAAGTATGTCGCCCTAGAGATTGACCCCATTTTTGTAATTACCGGACGTGATGCCGATCAGGTAAAAAAAGTTGTTTCAGATTTACCAGTGACCTGTGTATATAACCCCATTTTTGAGACTGGGGAAATTCTATCTTCGGTCAAAACAGGGTTGCGTGTGATGCCAGATGATGTGTCGGCTGTGTTCATTAATCCCGCCGACATGCCGCGTATTCCAAAATCGATTATTCAAGATATGCAAAAAAGCTATATGCGTCAGAAAATCATTGCACCACGTTATGATGGACAACGAGGACACCCCATTTTATTGGATCGGGTGTATTGGGAGGCGATGCTCAACTTACCCGACGATAGCGCGCCCCGTGATGTTATCAAAGCCAACAAACAACATATCATATTCATTGAAACTGATGATGATGGTATCCTAATTGATATTGATACTCCCGAAACCTACCAACGTGAATTAACACGCAAAACCCCTTAACTAAGTTATAATTTCTCAATATGAATGCACATTGGGGAGAATAAATCATGCAGTCAAATATCAAAGATGCCTATATCGAGGCACAAAGCCGGATGATGTACGCCGCGTATATGTTCTATTCTGTACTGTGTGTGGGCTTGATGGGCTTGGAGATATTTTTAAGGTTGAGTCCTAGTTTAACAGGTAATCAAGTCCTTGCAATCATGACGATTGTTGCGAGTATTGTCTACACTCTACTTGCCATGCTGATTGTGGAAGTCGTGTATCAAGGCGAATTACAACAGATCCCACTGATTGCATCATTGGGGCGTTTAACACCACAACTCAGCCTGACACAACGCTATGCATTTTTGGCAGTCTCGGTTAAACGACAAATTGTATCAACCATAAGTATCTTTGCGTTTTGGATTGCGTCTGGTGGCACACCGCGTGGTGCCTCGCTAACACTAAGCATGGCGATGATCACAGTATTGACTGCCTATGGCATGTCGTATCTAAAAGAAAATGCAAACACGCTGCAAGCTTTGGAAGATGATGACGCGCCAGAATAATGATTAGCGTTAAGTTGTGCCAAAGATTGACGGGAACGATGTGTCAGGTGTAATCACCTCAGTATTATCAGTTGATGAATTCAGGCGATGTTTTAGACCTTGCCACAATAAGATCACAAAAAATTCGCGTATGATAAAGATACTTGAGAATGTGATAATCGTTGTCACAATATCAATCAACTGTGTTTGTGGAATTGTCGTTTTGAGTACAATAAATAACGCCAAAGCAATCAAAAATGGGGTCAATTGTGAGAGGAAATAAGTCAGTAACCCGATAATATTTGCGTCTCTTCGTGACGAATTGAGGCTACTAGCAAATAATCCAATCATCAAACTTAATGAAATAGATTGTTGTATATTCGTGTAATACAATCCCACCAATAGCGCTAAGCTTATGATCAGATGAATTTCTGAAAATCCGATAGATCCATCGCCGAGTACAAGCAATCCTAATAATATAACAGCGATAACACTCACAGCAATGCGCCCAAGCCGATAGGTAATTAATGTGATCGCTTTCATCCACTGAAACCATCCATCACGGTGTAGTATACCTGTCGCAAATGACCAGTTTGCATATAACGCGCCATCTGGTGACGTACACAGTAATTCATATGTAAATTGACGTTTTTCTTTGTGGATGCGTTCGGTGATTTTATGGACGAGATAGCCCCCCGCCAAAATCGCCCCTAATGGCAATAGTAACGGGCTAACTACCAAAAATGTTACCGCAAGGATTGGTACTTGGAATAAGTAAATAAGCATTTCGGGTATACGGATAAGACCAATAACCACCAATACAATTGCTATTACCCATAGCAGGCGGACAAATAGGCTGCTCTGAAGCTCTAACTTTGGTTGAGGTTTACGGCGGTCGCGCACAAAAGTAAAAATTGGGTTACGACTCGCAGGTTCAGCTAACGTGTCCCATAAACGCCATGATAGCATCTTGCATTTTCTCCACTTAATAATATATTGACGACAATCATACCGTGATTTCTCGAGAAACTCAAAATCAACTTTGTGTAATTTATAAGTATGCACCCAAAATTGCTATTCTAAGCACATCCCCCTAAATTTTGGGGGTTATTGCAATAATTGATAGACGAAAACGAACAAACGTGCTATTTTGAATTCATCACACAGAGCGGACAAAATTATAGAAGGCATGATTATGGATCTAAAACTATCCAATACAGATTTGCGTTGGGCAAATTGGCGCAATATTCCACCAGAAACAAAACCCAAAACCAAACCCTTCGACTTACAAACATCCCTAGAGAAAATTAAAAAACTTAAAGCGAAACCTGCAAAAAAGCTATCACTACAATCATTAAATATTGACGTAGGTATATCAAAATCAGAGGCACATTTCTGGTTAGAGGTTTTTGCAATAGATGGCAGACAATTTAGTGTTCCTGGCTATAGAATTATTACTGAACTTGAAGAAGCTAACTCCGACTATCATGGTAATGTCAGTGCAAAAGATGTGCAAACTATTCTCAATACTATGGGCAAGTACTATCACAACTGGGATATATTTCTACCGGTATTTGTGCTGCTGTCACCGTCAGGTTTTGTTGAAGTCGCACGTCGTGCCGATCAAGCCACGAATTCGATTGCTGAGATATTCCGCTTACACATCCTGCCATATCTTAGCGATGATGAAAAAGATCAATATCGAGACGCTATACGTCCTTTCATGACCAATAAGTTTGACACTTCTATGATACCAATCGCTGGGTTGTTGGGAAATATGGATACCGAACTAGAGCACTATCTGAATGCAACTCAACCATCCCAAAATCAATACTATTATACCAATCACCGTATGGCATATGCGATTTTTGGGCTTACGGATCCGCAGAAAGTTCAAAAATACATCAAAGAAAAGAATATTATCTTACATAACTCTGAGTATCTAAGAGCATGGATTGCGCATACTGAATTGAATGGCTTGGATTGGGTATCGTATTCGGTCAAGATGCGGGGTAATAAGGCAGATAAGAAATCAGCATTTGGGATTTTCAAAAAGCTCTCTGTAGTTGAAGCTGTGCCACATGTGTTGGCATTATGGGAAGATGCACATATTAAATCCGAGGCATTAGCATGGATGATGAACCATGATGACATAACGGCACAGGGTCTTACACCCATTGCACTGGAGGGTAAAACAAACTCAAAACTGGCACTTAAGTATCTACGGCGGATGGTGTCGATGGGGCAGACTGATGTGTTGGAAGCACAACTAGAAAATCTCACGCCAGAACAACAAGCAGAATTTACAGCTGAGGTGCTTGAGTTTTATGTGAGTGATGTACAGGAATACACCGATGACGACCTACCGCAATGGTTAAGTGACGCGATGGTAAGTCAAGGTAATACTAAGAAAACGTCGGTACAGTGGGTGGATGTGCTAGCATTGCCACCGCTGACCATTAACGGTAAGCGGTTGAATAGTGACCACATTCAGCATGTATTGATTGCATTACGTGGTAACAATGAGGTGCTTATCAATGGATTGTGTGACCATGTATCCCAGCAAGAACGCGATGATTTTATCTGGGCACTATATGAAAATTGGGAAGATGCTGGTACACCAACCAAAGGCAAATGGACGTTTGAAGCGTTAGGTAAATTGGGGGGAGATGCAATTGTACTTAAACTGGTGCCCTTATTGCGCAAATGGCCCGGCGAAAGCAAACATAAACGCGCATCTGATGGAATTGGGATTTTACAAGAAATCGGTACTGACACATCTTTGATGCAGATCAACAATTTATCACAAAAAATTCGCTACAAATCACTCAAACGCACGGCAAAAACTGCGATGGAGAATATCGCTAAAGCACGTGGGTTCACACAAGCAGAACTAGAAGACCGCATCATTCCAAATTGTGGACTAGACAAAGACGGTACACGCACATTTGATTTTGGACCACGTCAATTTACGTTTGTTCTATCGCCCGAGATGAAGCCGATGGTCCGCGATGAAGCTAAGGGGAAAATTCGTACCAATCTACCAAAACCAAATAAAAAAGACGACGAAGGACTATCGGCACAAGCTACAGCTGATTGGAAACTCATCAAGAAGCAAGTCCGTGATGTCGCCAAGATTCAAGCATCCCGACTCGAGCAAGCGATGATTAGTCAACGTCGCTGGAAATTTACTGACTTTGAAGAATTTTATGTTAAGCATCCGTTGATGTTTCATATTGTACGATTGTTGGTATGGGGTGGTTATGACAATACAGGCACATTAGCACAGGCTTTCCGCGTTGATGAAGAACATCAACTTGTCGATGTTGATGATGAACCCATTGATACATCAGCACTTGTCACAGTTGGTGTTTTGCATGTGATGGAGTTAGACACCTCTAATCAACAAGAGTGGGGGGATGTATTAAGTGATTACGAAATAATCGCACCATTTGAACAAATCAGTCGCAAAGTCTCGATACTCGAAGCCGATGAGTGTGATCAGAAAGTGATTACCCGCTTTAAACCCCATAAAGTAGAACCAGTCGTCATGGTTAGCATTCTGGAGAAATCAGGCTGGGTACGCGGTCAAGCACAAGATGCTGGTGTATATTACTCGCATGCAAAATATTATCCGTTTGCCGATATAACTGCTGTCGTCCGTTACTATGGTGTGCCAATGGGCTATTGGGATTTTGATCATCAAGGGATTGACGAGTGCTTCTTCCTACAAGGTGAAAAACAACCGGAAGGGTATAAAGAATATAAACAAGAGCAAATGATAACGTTGAGTGATGTCCCGCCCGTCGTCATGAGTGAGACATTACGTACACTCATAGCAATTTCTAGCAAAGCCGAATAATCTATCCAAAAGGTAGGGAAGGAGCATATCTCTTCCCTACAGGAATATATAATAGGATCAATTATGACTAAATCAAATCAAGAGTTACAACGCCCATCTGCCGAAGTATTGTATGCAGATGAACTGAAACAACTGATCGATAATGATGGAGATGATCCGCGTCCTGAAGGGTGGTTGTTGACGCCACGTTCGGTACTAAAATTTGTATTAGGTGATCGTAAACTTAAGATCACTCCTAAATTTGTTGGTGAACGGAGCTTCATTGAACGCTGTATTGTTGCTTTAGCGACCAATCGTGGTTTGATGATGATAGGTGAACCGGGGACAGCGAAAAGCTATCTATCAGAATTACTCGCGGCAGCAATTAGTGGTGATAGCACCCTGACAATACAGGGAAGTGCAGGTACCACCGAAGATAACATAAAATATTCGTGGAATTATTCACTCCTGTTAGCAGAAGGACCGAGTGAACGCTCACTTATTCGTGCACCACTTTTTAGTGGAATGCAAATGGGTAAAATCGTACGTTTCGAAGAAATTACACGTTGTCCGGTTGAAGTCCAAGATACGATGCTCTCTATTTTGAGTGATCGTGTGATGATTGTGCCAGAATTAGATGGCGATTTACGCACACTCTATGCCCGCAAAGGCTTTAATGTGATTGCGACTGCCAATACACGTGACCGTGGTGTGAATGATATGAGCGCTGCTCTAAAGCGCCGCTTTAACTTCGAAACAGTGCATCCAATTCCTGATATTCAACAAGAAATGGCATTAGTCGAACGCGAGACGAACAAACAACTCTCACGCTCTGGTATCCCGAGCATACTTGACCCTGATTTAACCGAAGTACTCGTAACTGTGTTCCATGAATTACGTGAAGGCAAAACAGGCGAAGGACAGGGGATCGAGACACTTAGCACAGTAATGAGCACTGCCGAAGCTGTTTCTGTCGGAATTTCTGCCGGAATCCATGCTTACTATTATGCGGATGGGAATATCTCAGCAGATCATATTGTGCAATCGATGATTGGGAGCGCGCTGAAAGATAATGTCGAAGACATGAAGAAATTACGCCACTACTTTAATGTCTCTGTTAAGGAACGCAAAGGCAAGAGCTGGAAAGCATTATACGACGCGCGACGCTACCTGAGTTAAGGTTTTATGATGGATATACTCACAAGCATCACAGACCTATCACAACAGGTTATTTTCTTTCCAGTCCGGCATCATAGTCCCAAAGTCGCTGAACTTGTTCGAGAGTTGGCACGGGATATACAACCCAACGTCATTTTGATCGAAGGACCTGCCGATTACATGCCACAGTTTGATGAACTGTATCTAGAGCATCAACTGCCGATAGCAATTTATAGCTATGTACGTTTACTGACAGGGCAGCGACTTGGAGCGTTTTACCCGTTTAGCATTTACTCTCCAGAATGGCAAGCAATTTTAGTCGGTAAAGAGATCGGTGCTGATGTACAGTTTATCGACATGCCATGGGCAGAACTAGCAACGATGGAAGAAGAGCCGATCATCCATCGCTACGCAGACTCACGTTTAGGGCAGAGTAACTATGTCAAAGAGCTATGCGACGAACTCGGTGTCGATGGCTTTGATGCACTCTGGGATAAGCTATTCGAAGTACAAACTGAGATGTCGCCTCAAAATTATTTGGAGCGTGCCCATACATTCATGTATCACTTGCGCGAGACGGCTAACTTTATCCGCCATAGCGATATTGAACGTGAAGCCTTCATGATATCCAAAATACGGGAAGCACTAGATATTTACAGTGGAAAAATCTTAGTCGTCACAGGTGGTTTTCACAGTTCTGCACTATATGAACGCTTGCACAACGTCCCAGATAGAGATGAAAATGCCTACGAGCCTGTCGATTTGGATCGGGGTATCGCGCTTACACCCTATTCATATCATCGGCTTGATAGTTTGACAGGCTATGAGTCAGGCATGCCCAATCCGGGATTCTATCATCAGGTGTGGGTAGATCAAGAAACTGAAAGCACACATGACACACACCGAACACTCCTCAAACAAACAGCTTTGATGCTTCGTGACCGTAAGCAATCCGTAACCCCCGCTGACTTAATCGCAGTTGATACAACCGCCCATGCACTGGCATCGTTGCGAGGCCACCAGAGAGTTTGGCGACGAGATTTAATTGATGGCATTATCAGTGCTCTCGTCAAAGATGAACTAGCTTATGATTTTTCGCATCCATTCCTCAATGCGATACATGAGTTATTCCGTGGCAACCTTATCGGGCGATTGGCTGAGGGCACCGCTGTACCACCATTAGCGGAACAGATTAACGAGACACTCAAAAATTATGATCTTGTACCAACCCCATCGAAACACGGGATCACTCTCGATCTGATGCAGTCTGATGAGCTTGAACGCAGTCGTATATTACATCAGTTGCGTGTTTTAGGGATTCCGGGGTTTCATCAAAAAGGTAAGCGGGTCGCCAATTCAGATGAGACACACGAAGAATGGTTAATTTACTGGCAACCGGAATTTGATGCTGCCGTTATCGAGCGCACAATTTATGGCGCAACACTTGTTGATGCCTCACGAGCGCGCTTACACGAGACTCTTGGCGACATTGAAAATCCGACCGCAACTGATGCCTCCAGCGTCCTCCTTGATGCCGCGTTGATGGGAATGCCAGAAAGTAACAACTTTTACCTTGGTCTTACACACATCATTGGTAACGACCAAAGTTTTTTCACCGTTACATCAGCTTTAGACACGCTGTTGTTTTTGTATCGCTTTGATCAGGTACTTGACACATCCAAACATACTGATGTCGGACAATTGTTATCGGATACATTCACACACGGGGTATGGCTCTTACAGACATTAGGTGTTGTACAAGATCGTGATAAAGACCTCTTAGATGGACTACGAGCCTTACAGGAAACCTATGAGCGCTGTGGTGAGATCCTAAAAATTGGACGGAGCGAATTCGTCGAGTTATTTATGTCAATCAGTCATGATGATGAACAAACCCCTGTCATGCGTGGTGCAGTAAGTGGGGTGTTGTTGCTACTCAATGAAGCCGATGACGAAGCGATCCTTAAAGACATGCGTTATTTCTCACAACCCGAGCAGCTAGGCGACTTTTTGACTGGGCTATTCTTCATGGCGCGTGAACCAATTCAACGCAACCCAGACATGCTCCAGCGTATCGATGATTTAATAACAAATTATGCCGATGATGATTTCCTAATTGCTGTACCATCACTTCGTTTGGCATTTTCATTCTTTACGCCCCGTGAAAAACATCACATCGCACATCAGTTATTTGAAGATGTGGGAGTAGACCCCTATCAGGCATTGGCGGTTGATTACAATGCAACCCTACATGTATTGGCGTTTGAAACGGAGTTGTTTAATCAGCTCACACAGTATGGACTTTGGGAGGGCGATTAAACATGGATGATAAAACACGTATGGCACGCTGGCGACTGGTGCTTGGTAAAGGTGCTGAGGATGTCACAGGTGGCTTAAGTAGTGATATGGCAGCCATGGAAGACGCACTTGGTTTTCTCTATGACAGAGAATATGGACAGGGGCGCAATATTCGTGGTGAAGATCGTACCGGTGGGTTGGGGGATAGCAGTTTAAGTGTTCCTGACTGGATTAATGAAATTCATCAACTGTTTCCGCAGAAGACAATTGAACGACTCGAAAAAGACGCACTCGAACGTTATAAACTCGAAGAAATGGTTACAAACCCAGATTTGCTCCAACGAGCACAACCCAGCCAGACATTACTCAAAGCTGTTTTGCGGACGAAACATCTGATGAGCGATGATGTTCTGGCAATGGCGCGGGAACTGGTTGGTAAAGTCGTTCAACAACTCATAGAAGAACTCGCTCGAGAGGTACAATCACCATTCTTTGGGACGGTAGATCGCCGCCGTCGCTCGTACCTCAAAATCGCAAAGAACTTCGATGCCAAAACAACCATTCAGCGCAACCTCACTAATTATGACCCCGAAAGTAAGCGTCTGTTTATCAAAACACCATACTTCAATTCACGGGTGCGTCGTCATGTTGACCAATGGCAAATCATTATCCTTGTTGATGAATCCGGCAGTATGATGGATAGTGTTATCCATGCCGCAGTGGTTGCCTCTATCTTCTGGGGTATCAAGTCTATCCGTCCGCATCTTTGTATTTTTGATACCAAAGTCGTTGATTTAACAGATCATTGTGATGATCCAGTCGAGACGCTTATGCAGGTGCAACTGGGTGGTGGCACAGATATTGGACAAGCTATGCGTTATGCTGAATCCCTTGTCGAAACACCAGACCGTTGTATCATCGCACTCATCACTGATTTTTACGAAGGAGCATCAGCACAAAATTTATTGTCCACAACACATCGGTTATGTGAAAGTGGTGTAACTGTGCTGGGATTAGCAGCTCTCGACAAAAATGCCAACCCCAGTTATGACAAACGGATCGCCCAACAAATGGCGAATTTAGGTGCACATATTGCTGCAATGACGCCCGGCGAATTAGCGGCGTGGGTCGCAGAGAAGGTGAAATAATATGCGTCATGATCTCCTTGCACTCACAGAAGACGACCTAATTACCCAAAGCAATCGCGGGATTGTCAAACGGCAAGCGGGCAAAGACCTTATAAACCTTGATTATGAGATCGACGTTGACGGTGATAATACAGTGACTGTGCGCTGGTCTGATGATATAACAGTCATTCTTCCATCTGATCAAACCTTGCTGCAAGTTACCCAAGCTGACAATCCAACAGCAACAAAACTATCACGTCAAGTTGTACGATCTGTATTGGCATATCAAGAATGGATCGTAACCCAACCACAATCAGAGGAGGCGGATGTATCGCTACCTGAGCCAGCAGTCTGGAATCCAGCCTTAATTGAAGACACGTTATTAGAGGAGCATTATGGTAAAGCAAGGCTAAATGGTATCCGGCGCGAATATGACAGTGGGCATGTTTTGGAACTAGTGCGAAGCACCAAACCAACAGCCCGATTTCATACAGCTTCGGTTACTGTTCGCTTTCTTGTGCCAATGGACTTCCGCTATACACATTGCGACTGTGAAGAAATTTCACCATGCCGTCATGTACCGATGGCAATTTGGGCTTTCCGTGATCTTCCTGAAGATAAGCAGAGCGGTATTATCGAGACATTACGCGAATCGCCGCCTATCCCAACAACATTGATTGGGGATATTCGCCACGCGCTACTTGATTTTGCAGAACTAGGATTATCGGGCACAGGGAATAGTCTTATTGGGCGATTCGATCATCTAATTAAACGTTGTGAAACAGAAGGGTTGATCTGGCATGCTGACATTTTGCGAGATTTGCTATTACTCCATCAACAGTATCATGCACAAGATTCTCAATTTTCGCCTCTACGCTTAGCCGAAGTCCTTGGAGAACTTATGATTCGACTTCGTGCAGTTGAATATCCAACAGAGCGCATTCCCGCTATGTTTGTGCGAGGTAGTACGATAACCCGTGAGACCAAGAAAGGCACATCGGCATTAATGGGGTTAGGGTGCGCTGTTGAACAACACAAAAAAGGGGTCACACTATCAGCCTATATGCAGGATAGTGGATCGGGGCAGACAGTAGCCATTCAGAAATACTTCCCAGACCCAACTGATAAACAAGCCGAACCAAAAGCCTTTAGCCAAATTAGTAAACGCAATGCGATGAAAGGTACAGCATTTGCATCAATCTGTAATCAACGTTATTTGATTCAAGGTGGTAAATATTCATCTAACGCGACTTTTAATGCAGGGCGTGCGCAAATTAGTGCAAATCCGCAGAATTACCAATGGGAAAATCTGCGCGCTCCATTACTAGTCGAAAATTTTGAAGAAATTATCGCAAGGCAATCAGCACAGCCTCCTAAAAGCTTGCGTCCCCGTCGTGTGGGTGAAAGCATTGTTGTTTGTCCGATTGAGCGTATCACATTCGCGGCGTTTGATAGCATGAGCCAATCCATTGTCGCTACGATGCAAGACATTGTTGGTTGGGAAGCCATGTTACAACATCCATTCACATCTCGTGGTCATGAAGGTGCAGAAAAACTGATGTGGTGGTTGACTAATCATCCTGAGGATATTCGATTTATCGCTGGCGACATCAGCATCAAACAAGGTGGATTAGTGATTGCACCTATTTCTGTGATTTTCGAAGTCGATGGCAAACGGAATGCTGTACAACCGTGGGTAGATACATACAAAGGTGAAACAGCACAGACAATAGATAGTGGACAAGGGCGACAATTACTTGAACCTATACATTATTATCCTTCAGAAGTTGCTGAGAAATTCGGGGAGGTTTTCACAATTGGCGTCACCCGCTTAGATGCACCAATGATTCGGCAATTTGAGCAACTTTGTGACGAAGGCGAACGGTTAGGATTCAGTAAATTGCTTGATCCGATTGTGAGTGTTACTAATCAATTTGCTGATAAACAACGTAACCTACAATGGGATTGGCAGAATTCCGCCCAGCAAGCACTTGATCTATTGTTATTACTTCAATTTGCTCGTGAACGGTCGCAATAGCTGATCAGTGAAGGAGAGCATCATGAACCCTATGCTTGAAAACATCTTAGAACCGATTGATCATCGTCGGGTATGGTATCGGCAGTATGACCCCTTACCATATCCTCAATCCGAACCACCTAATTGGAGCTACATTCAACAACAGGTAGATAAGGCGTTTGAACTCGCTGCTTATACTGGTGAGGCAAATTGGCAGACGATCAATCTATCACATATGATGAGCAGGCGTGAAGCACATTTCTGGCTGACATATATCCTTACACCCGCTCTCCAAAAAGACGAGATCATTTACGATTCCAGTCGTCATGATGGCAATTTAACTTTTATCGATTTTAAGAACATGGTATCGCAATCATCCTATACAAATTTACCGTCGTGGTCAGTTATTCCACTCCACATCTTATTTGACATCAAAGATTACCTTCCAATACTATTGGATTTGCCCTATGCACCATATATAGGACAACGATGGGCGAATGTATGGTTACCATATTTAACATCCAATGAGCTTGAAATAGCGCGACAACTCGTCAAAGGGCGTCTGCAAGCCCTATCTATCCCCATCCATATTCCATCGCAGGCAAACAGATACGCATCAATGCCATCTATTGTCACATGGGCATTCAACTGTGGTTTGAGTCAACATATCTATCCATTAGTAAACCAATTCGATGATGATCATTTTGCTGATCGGTTTGGGCGAATGAAGTTACTCAAAGGCAATCGTTATGCTGATCTTATACTGTCGCTTCAATCGCAGGATACGGTTGTTGAAGAGATGAAACGGGTAAAATTAGCCTTGTGCGAGCCATATCAAGTGCGTTGGTGGCTAGCACATACAGGTACTACCGAGCTTGAATATGTACGTGATTCAATTGCGATTGAAAAGGGAAAAGTCCGCGCTAAACGCCTAATGACCATTTTAGGCGGTATCAAAACAGCAGAAGTAGCTGGGTACATGTTTGAACTCATGAATCAAAATATCAGCACCGCCTACGCTCAATCGTGGTTAAAAGATCACCCTGAAGAAGCTGTTGAGGCACTTGTGAAATTTACCCATGGGCACAGCAAACAAGCCAATACCGCCCGCAATCTGCTTCGCACGATGATCCGTGATGGTCATGAAGAAATCGTTATACACCATGCAGATACAGCCCTAATGGATAAACTGATTGACCGGAGAGTCGCCGTATCTGCACCATTATTTGATAAAAAAACAACACCTGACTGGCTACACAACGGCATCCAGTTAATTGATAAAGCTGTTAAAGCACCACGTTGGATTACCCCAACCATGTTGCCACCCCTTATTGCTGACGGACATCAACTCAACGACAAACAGGTGAAAGGTGTGCTCCGTGCCTTAAAAGCTACCAAAATTGATTATCAGCCACCCCTCGTTGGTGATTTACAAACCCATATCGACCGTCATATCTTGGATAATTTTTTGTGGCGCTTAATGGAACAGTGGAAACTGAATGGGGAACGCCTACAAGAAGTTTGGGCATTTTCGGCGGTGATTCGCTTCGGCACCGACAAGCTATTACCCAAAGTAGCCCCGATTATCAAAGAGATGATGGGACGCCGTAAGAGTAAACGCAATATCAAACGCATTGCACTTGATATGCTGACTGAGCTTGCCTATCAAGCCTCAGATACAGCTTATATACAACTTGAAGCCTTGCGTCCAACGTTTCATGCTAAGCGCCACACATATTTTCTTGACGAAGCTATGCAAACACTCGCACGTCAACGAGGTGTTTCGCTTGAGGATTTAAAAGACCTAGCAGTCCCCGATTGTGGATTAGACGAAAACGGGACACGGTTATTTGACTATGGAAGACGACAGTTCATAGCCGTAATTGGTAGCAATCTCAATCCAATGGTACGGGATGACAAAGGAAAGATCCGCAAAAGTTTACCGAAGCCGGGTAAAACCGACGATCCTATAAAAGCAGAAGCCGCCTATGAAAGTTGGAAATTTCTCAAAAAACAATTGCGCGAAACCATTAAACGACAAGCGCCACGTCTTGAACAAGCCATGATTTTTGAACGTCGATGGTCAATCGTAAATTTTGAGAAGCTATTCCTCAAACATCCGACCATGCGCCATTTTGCCCGCGACATCATTTGGGGAACTTATCAAGACAAAACCATCATCAACAATTTTCGAATCACACAAGATGGGCAGTTTGTAGATTATGCCGATCAACCTATCAAGATTTCAGCAGATGATGAAATTGGCATTGTTCATCCAGTCCATTTGGATGAAGCGACTGTACAGCATTGGCAAAATACGTTCATTGATTTCGAAATCATACCGCTATTCTCACAAATGAATCGTCCCGTTTTTCATCCAACACCAGAGATATTAACGGCAGGGGAGGTTGAACCAAAAGATGTTAGCGAATCCCAATTTCATGTTTTGGCTATCCGAACGGCTTTGTTCAAAGCGGGGTATGAAGAAGGTTACGGTTATGCATATGGCAGATACTTCCCAAATCACAATATTACTGTACTGATGTGGGTAGATGAAGTTGATCATAGCATTTCACGTTTTGAAACAGCGCACTACATCTCTAAGATCAAATTTAATGATGGAATTTTACCGAAATCTTATCGGCAAAATTATCAATATCTAGCGTTAGACGATATACCGCCTATCGTGTATAGCGAAGCACTCTATGACCTGAAAGTCGTGCTTTCCAGTTGAACATTTGGTGAATCAGAATACCTGTTAATCAGCAAATATTGTTTCCATAAAGATCCCGCACAAGTTGTGATATGTGATACTTATCCATAATCCTATGACATCACTCACTGTTGATGGGGTACCTCTTCCGATACTATCAGACTAGAGTCAGTATGTTTAAAGGAGCGCTGTGATGTCGAGTTGGGTGATTGGGATAGACCTCGGTGGTACAAAAATTGAGTTGGGCTTGGTGAACCCTGACAATGAAATTGTCGCTCGTCATCGCATTCCCACACTACCTAAACAAGGTGTGAAGTCGGTCGTTAAGCGCATCCATCAATCTGTTAAAAAGCTAGAGAAATTTTTACCTGTAGATGCGAAACTAGAAGGGTTGGGCATTTGCTCGCCGGGTCCTGTTGATCACGAGACAGGTACATTACTAGACCCACCAAACTTAGCAGGTTTGCATAATGCCCCATTGCGTGACTTATTACAACAAACACTTGGTATTCCTGTTGCCTTAGAGCATGATGCAAAAGCCGCTGCCCTTGGTGAATATCACTACGGTATCGGGCAAGATGCAAATAGTATGGTTTATATTGTTGTCGGTACAGGAGTCGGTGCAGCAATCATTAACAATGGTGAACTGTTGCGTGGACAACATAATTCGGCTGGCGAGATTGGGCATATCACATTAGATGAGCAAGGGGAACAATGCTCTTGTGGGCGTGTTGGGTGTGTAGAAACGTTCTTGAGTGGACCGTGGCTAGAAAAACGCTATCACCAGTTGGTCGCCCACAACGACATCACAATACATGATGTCACCGCGCGGGATGTCTCGCAATTAGCGATGTCAGGCGATCCCTGTGCCCAACAAGTTATGATACAAGCGGGCGAAGCACTCGGTAAAGCAGTCAGCATGACAACAATGATGTTAAATATCGATTTATTTGTCATTGGTGGCAGTGTTGCCAAAGCGGGTGACCTCATCATCGAACCTGCCCGTCGCAAGCTAGATGATCACACCTATGGTTCTGTTGGATGTGGTGTAAAAATTGTCGCCTCAGATTTAGATACTGACGGTCCAATTCTAGGTTGCGCATGGTTAGCGCGAAATCTGCCTGAAATAGACATTATTGTTGAAACAAAAACGCCATCGTTTACATTGAGTGAGTCGGAACGTAAAACCCTTGAAGATACAGAAGGGATTGTATTTGATATTCAGCGATTTTCACTCCATGATGGTCCTGGTATTCGCACTAATGTCTTCTTGAAAGGCTGTGCGCTCCGCTGTAAGTGGTGTTCAAACCCAGAGTCGCAATCACCACAACCACAACTGATGTTATCTGCTAAAAAATGCATTCGCTGTGGTCAGCATGAAGATGCATGCCAAGATAATTGGTCTTCATTTGTACAGAACGACGAAACCATCTCCAAATATTCTCCACGCACCCAAACATGCCCAACGGAAGCTGTCCGTTGGATTGGTGAACGGCGTAGAGCCGGAGATGTGTTTGAAGAAATAAGACGCGACATACCATTTTATGGTGACTCGGGAGGGTTAACCCTAACTGGTGGTGAACCAACCTTCCAACCCCGCATGGCAGAAGCCTTAGCAAGGCTTGCTAAAGCCGAAAATATTCCGGTTGCGATGGAAACGGCTGGACATACTCGCTGGAAAATATTCGATCGCCTTTTGCCATATCTTGATTTGATCTTATATGATGTCAAACATATTGATCCGTTCAAGCACAAACAACATACCGATATCAGCAATGATCTCATTCTCGCTAACTTAAATAAACTTGCGGAGAATTCCGCACCGGTGCGCGTTCGTGTCCCTCTGATTCCGGGTTTCAACACCTGTGATGTCGATATGCACATCATTGCACAACATCTTGTCACCATAAATGGTTTAGAAAAATCAGTGGGGCTCTTACCGTATCATACGTTCGGTCATGCTAAATATCGTGCGCTAAGTCGTGACTATGAATGGACAGACCAATCAACCTTAGCTGATGATGAAATCTCGCAGTGTACCAAAATTTTTGAATCTTATGGTTTCTCAGTGACAATCGGGAGTTAGATATGACGGATAAAATTGTAGACTTGATAGAACAACCTGATTTTGGATACCCACGTGTGGACTGGCAAAACAGTCAGTTGCATGGTCGCTTACAAGTTATGAAATCGCGTATCCTAGATAATCCGCGTCAAATTGATATTGAGCGTGCACGACTGACAACAGAGAGCTATCGTCAAACAGAAGGTGAGCCGATGGTTATCCGACGAGCCAAGATGCTACAACATCTTGCCGAACACCTGAGCATTAGCATTACAGATGAAGAATTAATCATCGGCAACCGCTCGTTACTTCCGCGTATGGGAGTCATTGCACCAGAAGGTGCTGTGAATTGGGTTGATGCAGAGCTAGAGACTTTGCATTCACGTCCACAAGATCGTTTCAATATCGACCCTGAACATATACAAGAATTGCGCGACTCGATCTTCCCATATTGGCATGCCAAAACATTGGAAGATGTTGTCAAAGCAAGCATTCCTGAGCATATTGCCAAAGCAGTTCGCGGTAAGGTCGTCAAGCTGAATCAGACAGATCATGCACAAGGGCATATCTTGCCCGATGTTGAAGGATGGCTGACACACGGTGTTGATGGTTATCGGCAGATGGTTCAATCGGCACAGCGCGTACCAGACAATCAGACATCCAGTCAACAAGCCTTTTATATCGCGACCCTCATCACACTAGATGCAGCAACATTGTTCATCAGACGCTATGCTGACTTGGCATGCCAACAAATCCAGCAATGTGATGATCCTGTGCGTCAACGGGAGTTACAGCAAATTACCGATCAGTGTTATTGGATTGCCAATCATCCGCCACGTACATTCTATGAAGCATTACAATCGGTATGGTTCTTATTTGTCCTACTCCAGATGGAATCTAACGCTAGTAGCTTTTCACCGGGGCGTTTTGACCAATATATGATGCCTTATTTACAGCGTGATCTTGCAGAAGGGCGTTTGACACAAAAACAAGCCCAACTGTATCTCGAAAGCCTATGGGTTAAATTTAACGAGATCGTTTTATTACGAAGTGCCAGCAGTGCACGTTACTTTGCGGGTTTCCCAATTGGATTTAACATTGCAGTTGGTGGTCAAACTGCATTAGGTGTTGATGCAACGAATCTTCTCAGTTATATGTGTCTACAAGCTCAAGCTAATGTCGGCATGACACAACCCAATCTATCCATCCGTATTCATGAAAATAGTCCACAAGAATTCCTACTCGCCGCTGCCAATGTGATCGGCAAGGGATCAGGGATGCCACAGGTGTTTAACGACGAGGTGATTATCCCAGCTCATATGAATCGTGGGATTGCACCAGAGGATGCTATAGATTATGCAATTGTCGGTTGTGTAGAGTTATCGACCCCAGGTAAGGCACTTGGCTGGAGTGATGCGGCGATGCTCAATATGGTGAGGATATTTGAGTTAACGCTATTTGGTGGCAAAGACCCACAAACAGATGTACAAATCGGGCTAGAAACACCAACGTTCTCTGAAATTACCTCATTTAAAGACCTCGAAATAGCATTTGACCAACAACTTGAATACTTTGTTGATCTTATGATTCAGGGTTGCCAGATCGTTGATGCAATTCACGCAGAACACCTACCGTCGCCGTTTTTGTCAGTTGTGATTCAAGATTGCATTGGTGCAGGCAAAGATGTGACAGCCGGAGGTGCAACCTATAATTTCTCGGGGGTACAAGGGGTACAAGTTGCTAATGTAGCCGATAGTTTTGTAGCCGTACGTCAAGCAATATTTGATGAAGCATGGGTGTCTGCATCGACTTTATTGGAGACCTTGCGCAACAATTTTGAAGATAACGAACTGCTTCGCCAACGCCTCATTCATCGTGCGCCTAAATATGGCAACGATCTGGACACCGTCGATAACTTCAATGTCAAATGGGTACAACGCTTCGATGATCTGATCAGCAAGTATCAAAATATCCGTGGTGGTATTTATCATCCAGGTTTCTATACCGTCTCAGCGCATGTGCCAATGGGCGCATATGTTGGTGCAACACCTGATGGTCGTCTAGCGGGCGACCCGTTAGCCGATGGGGGAGTCTCACCTGTCGCCGGAGTTGATCAACATGGTCCAACCGCAATGTTACATTCCGTCAGTAAACCAGATTGGTCAGTTGCATCTAACGGGACGTTGCTCAATATGAAGTTCTTACCGTCGTTTTTTGACGGTGATGAAAGTCTAGAAAAATTTGTGCAGCTGCTGCGGGGTTTTTGTGACCTCAAGATACCACATGTCCAATTTAATGTCGTGTCAGGTGATATGCTACGGCAAGCTCAACAATCACCAGAAAAATACCAATCACTGGTAGTGCGGGTCGCTGGATATAGTGCTTACTTTGTAGAGCTCGATAGTGACTTACAAAACGAAATCATCCGACGCACGGAATATAGTTCAATTGGACATTAATCCAATGTCATTCTGTTGGATCTAGTGGATTATAATGTTGTGGATGGTCAAATTGTGCCATCCATTCCATTGCTTCAGAACATGTTGTAATGTGAGGTGGCACACGTAAGAGATACGGATCATATGTGTTTGTATTGCTAATACTCAGAATAATAATGGGTTGATGTGGTTCCATCTTGAATCTCAACAAACGGTGTATTTGATCATCATTCTCAGCATAGTCTATTTCTTCATGAGTTGAACAGCAAATTACATTCTCTATACCGATCCACTCCAACATATTCTGCCGTTCTTTCTGATCTTCGTAGCTTGTATAAATGTCATCTAGGTTAAGCTTATCGCGGTTACGAAACTGCTCTCTGGTAACTGTAAAGCCAGTTAATTCCACAATTTGTGGTGACGCATGTATCTGTAATATTTCTAGCGGCGTATTCCCTAGTTTCAATCTTCCCATAATTTTTGTCCCTTGAGGTAAAGCAGCGATTTTAGTATCTGTGATGTCAAGCACCTGAAGTGTAGGCATAGACATTGCAGATCCGTCATTTTGAGGCAATGACGTGATTTGTGTACGTGCCAAATATAAATGTGAAAGTTGTTTAAGTTGATAGATTGAAGCAGGCAACTGTGCTAAAGGATTATCAGATATCGATAGTGTGTGTAACTTTTTGAGTTCACTAATCCATTCAGGGATTTCGATAATATTTGTATTATCTAGATGCAAGAATTTCAGACTCGTCATCTTGCGTAGTATTGGGGGCATATATTTTAAGGGGTTGCCACTAAGGTCCAGTAATTCTAGCCCATTGAGTCGTTCAAATTCATCCGGCAGTTCCGTAAGCTGATTATTTCGCAATTTCAGTTTACGAAGGGGATGCGAAAAGATCACATTAAGCCATGACTTTTTCGGCAACATGGGTGAGGGCACGTAGGTGAACTTATTTCCAGAAAGATCAAGATCTTGCAAACGCTTAAGTTCTGCAAATTCGACAGGCAAATCTGTGAGATTATTATCTGCAAGATTCAACTGCTGAAGACGAGTGGCTTGACCGATGGCTGGTGGCAAGTTGCTCCAATTCATTATTTTGTAAATTAATCCCTTTAAATACTGGATATGTCCATATTTTATCCGGTGCATCGGTCAAATTCATATTATAGAGTTGCAACACACGCGCACCATGTCTTGCATATTTCGCCGATGATTCGATACGTTCCGTAATCTTATCGTCTGAAACCATTATTCCCATCATCCTGTCATGGTCTGTGTATTTTATGATCTATTTGGTTTCTTTTAATTTTAGCAGGATTTACAAAAGTTACTTTATCATAATCCACATAATGAATCAGATTTTGTGAGTATACGACAAATAATAATTGAATGATGTTGTAATGATTCTTGAAGAGTAAGTCTAAGAATTTTAATCCGAGGCAGTGGGTCTACCACTAGGGCAGACCCATATGTATAGCTGTTACTTATGGAAATACGAATGTTACTTCGTTACCTTCCGCATCAAGACCAACAATTTCATATTGACCATCAACAGGGGTATCAACGTTAACATACATTGGCGTTACCATGTAGCCCGGTAACATACCAATGATTTTCGCACGCCCTTTTTCTGCAGTACCCGCAGGGCGTGGAAGATGAACTTCTACCCGTTTCTGTGTTGGGTTATTCGGCCAGAAAATGGAGATTTGCTCTCCTGCTGGGATGAAGAAGTCTTGGCTGTTACTACGGATTGTGATGTCTTCTGGATTAACAGCATAACCATAAATGATTTTACCGTCATCACTGACACCGGTTACATAGTAGTCCCAATTTCTGTCTTGGTTCAAGCCAATATTGTGCCAAACTTGTCCCATTTGGGGCTGATTATCAGCTACGCCACTAGCATGTTTGCGAACAGGTTGGATTCCACCACTGGTTGAAATTTCCCAAGCACCTGGGTTTCCGTTGAACAAATAGCCAACAAGAATATCCGTTGCTCTCGTGATACTATCACTGTAGGTCAACGGTGCACAATCAACCAATTCACCGAGGTTTTGTTCGTAGAATTCAGCGAGTAAGCTACCGCCAAATGTGAGGCCACAGCTCTCTACCAAGTTGATATAGCCTTGGTCGAAGATGAGACCTGCATCGACGGAGTTGATGACATCGCTACCACGGTCTGCACTGAAGCTATCGGTTGTACCGTCGCCTTTGGCATCGCTATCTTGGGTGTCGTCACCTTGGTTGCGTGCGGTGAAGTTTGCATTATTAGGTAGGTGGAACTTGAGTTTTAGTGAACGATTAGATGGAACACCCTCGATCACCGCAATACCATTTACACCTGTTGTCCCTAACAATGGTGGATCAAACGAGTTACCATTTGTTTCAATGACTTCGACAGTAACACCAGCAACACTTTGGCCGTTTTCGCTGCCATTTTGTTTGCCGTCACCATTTACGTCCCACCAGACACGCGCTTCAACAGTACCGAGATCCCAGATACCTGCATCAATTTGTCTGATAGTTTGGTTACCACGGGTCGCACTGAAGCTATCGGTTGTACCATCGCCTTTGGCGTCGCTGTCTTGATCTTCGTTGCCAAGGTTACGTAGAGTGAACTTACGATCTGTATCTGGATCAGTGAACATTAATTTGAATGGACGGTTGGTCGGAATGTTGTCGATTACGGCAATACCGTTTTCATCAGTTGCAACTTCGTCTGTACCAGGAATCTGTGTAACACCATCGGTTTCAACAGCTTTGACAAGTACGCCTTCGAGATTCGCACCATTTTCGCTACCGTTTTGTTTACCGTCGCCATTACGATCATCCCATACACGCGCTTCTACTGTAGCTAAGCTCCAGATACCAGCATCAATTTGATTGATGGTTTGGCTACCACGCGTTGCAGTAAAGCTATCGGTTGTACCATCACCTTTGGCATCACTATCTTGATC
>DIYL01000028.1 GCA_002428985.1 Anaerolineales bacterium UBA6055
GATGAGCCGACAGTGACCGCGACAGAAACTGCAAGTGCAACACCAACACAGACATTGACACATACGCCGACTCTAACTGCGACGTTAACTTTTACACCAACTGTAACCGAGACACTAACTTTTACTCCCACTGAAACTGCTACCAACACTGATACACCGACAGCAACGAATACATCTACACCAACATTAACACCGACAGAGACTCCTTTCCCGACGTCTGTATTTGTGATTATTCCAACGCCAACAGTTGATTCTGATATCGTAATTGCTGAGGATGGTGAGTGTGTGGCTCGGGATGATTGGGAACTCTATGAAATTCAGAGTGGTGATAATTTGTTATCAATTGCATCAGCTGTTAGTAGTACCATTGAGGAAGTTCGGAATGGTAATTGCTATGATGTTATTCAAGGGGTTTTTGCAGGCGAATTAATCCGTGTACCACAACTCCCAGTTCAGCCTGTAAGTACAGCCCAGCCATTTTTCCTAGTAGATGATGCTACTTATGAGATTGAAGGGTGTGTAAATGAATTAGTTACTATTTCTTCACCTTTGGCTTTAGATGAACTACAAGGTATTTTTGCTCTACTTGGGAATGCGACGACGGACGAGTTTGCGTATTATAAGATTGAAATTCGGCCTGAATGGTCAGATCAATATAGTCTATATACGGAGTCTCTATTACCTATCAACGAGGAACTCTTGGCTCTTGTGAATACTGAGATTTTTGGTGATGGTTTACATCGTTTACGCTTGACTGTGATAGATAGCAATAATCAGATTGCCGAAAATGGGGTATGTGAAATTCCTGTTGTATTTGTGTCACCATAGATGACTGACCTCGAAAATGGGGAAAATGTAAGCTAAACTGTTCGCTGATTGGCAGAAAATATTGGAGTTTTTATGCGTTCGGTTCTAGCTCTTTTTCGACTTCTCTTTAAAGCTATCTTGTATTTTATCCCAGTCCTACTAATAGTGATGATTGGTTGGACTGTTGTACAATCCATAAACTTGTATTCTGATCAACAAGCAAACCAACAAGTTATTCAAGATCGTGAAAAGCATTATGAAGCAACAGCAACTGCATTAAAATCCTCTGACTCTGCTTCTGTATCTGATGGAATTCAATTGGTGCAGCAAGTATTTTCAACAAATACACCTGATGCACCTGCACCAACCGAGACACCAGAACCAATTACAGAACCGACAGCATTTCCAACACAAATTCCTGTGACAGTAGAGGTGTCTGAAGAGTCAACACCATTTGCTCTGCCGGAGTTTTACTTTCCACGTGAACCAGAACCGGGGCTAGTACTAGAGGGAACAGCTGTGCCAACACAAGTTCCTACTGTGCCACGTGAATATGAGCTAGTGAACATTGTTTTGTTAGGTGGGGATGATGAGCTGACTAATGATAGCTTCCCCCGTACAGATACGATGATTGTAATCTCTGTGAATACAGAGACAGGTAGTGTTGCAATGTTAAGCTTACCTCGTGATATGTTTGTTTATATCCCGAGTGGGGTTATGGCACGTTTGAATGTTGCCTATGGTATTGGAGACAATATCGGTTGGCAACCAAGTGGTGGTTTTGGTTTACTTCGAGAGACTATTTTCTATAATTTCGGAATTAATGTCCATTACTATGCTCGTGTCAACTTTAGCCAGTTTGAAACAATAATTGATACATTAGGTGGTGTTGATATTGCAGTTGATTGTGCATATCAAGACTATTATCCAGTTGATGATTTTGATCCAAATGCCACGATAGAAGAAAATTATTTTCTGCGGACATTAGATGTTGGTTATTATACGTTTGATGGATTTGATGCCCTTTGGTATGCACGGACACGTAAAGTTACCGATGATTTTGACCGTGGTCGCCGTCAACAACAATTATTACGTTCAATGTGGCGTAAAGCACGTGCAACAGGATTACTTTCGAATTTACCGTCTTTATGGAGCGAATTAACAGAAGTTGTTGAGACAAATATGCCATTTGAGACAATGTTAGGGTTGTTGCCCTATGTACTCAATTTGGATATTAGTAAGATTGAAAATTTTCATATGATTAGAACTTATCATACAACTCCTTGGCAACCTCCGAGTGGTGATTTTGTGCAATTACCAGTGTACGAACCTATTGAAATGATGATGCGTGATTTTTATACGCCGCCCACAGTTAACCAATTGACATTAACAGGTCCTTCCATTGGTGTGTATAATGCGTCTGGAAATGAAAACTGGGATTTAGTAGCCAGTGAAAGACTACGTTGGGAGGGCTTTAATGCTATTGCAATGGGAAATGCTCAAGCATCTGAAATTTTGCCTTCTAGTCAGATGATTGATCAAGTTGCTTCCGATAAGGGGAGTATTGCACCCAATATCACCAGAGCGCTAAATTTGTCTGCGGGACAAGTAGATATTCAACCGAATCCCGATCGTGAATTTGATTATGAAGTGTTCATCGGGCAAGACTATAGCTCTTGTACATTTGCTGTTTTACCAATCGAATAGAAGCAAATTAGTCTTGAGGATGCTTACCATTGAGCCCTAGATTTTGTGTTAGAGGAATGAATCTTAGCGTGGGATAGTTGGCATCCTCTATAATTTGCTTTTCTTTAAGCTCTTGAATGATCTGATCAGCTGACTGTGATGGAATACAAAAAACATCACATAATACTCCTTTGCTAATCCATCCTAAATATGCAGTTAATGCTACTGCTTGTTCAAATTTAATCGTAATCTCTTCAACTTCGCTAATTACTGGGGCTGTTTGGGTAACAGCATGTTCATCATCGCGAATTTCTTTAGATGCATCGATATCTGCTGAAATAATTGGTTGTGGCTCTACCTGATTGTGTACTAATGTTTCTTGTTGAATGTATTCTTTTTCTTGCTGCTCTTCAATGATACTTGTACTTAAAGCAATGGTTGATAATTCTTTGCCGAGTTTCTGAGTTGCACGAGCTAATGTCGCTACTGATGGTTTCTTGGGTTTTGGTGGTGTTGGTGGTGCGACTTCATAATTATCCAGCTCTGGGGGTGGGGTAAGTACACCGGTTACACCTGTTTGCTTAGATGTTTTTGTCTTCTGTATATCTTGGTAGCGTTGTTTACTTGTTTGTCTCCAATATTCTACAACATTTTTGATCTCAGCGTTGGAAACTGCACACAGTTCGACGGGTACAATGTTATCTGGTTGTTGATTATTAATTACAAAGGCATCAATAAAACGTAATAGAGACAAGTGAAAATCGGGTATTTGTGAACTTAGATCTTTGCTTGCGGCACGCGTTATAACTTTTAAGTTTATATTTTTACGCGAGGTTGTTGGTAAATCGAGGTTGTCTTCGTCGTTGACCGTGATAACAAGATGTATTCCAACAGATAACCCATCTTCAAGTAATGTTGTTAGTGTTGGTATCCAATTTTCTTTTTGTGTTTGCCATGATTCATCGCTTAATGAATCAAGAATTAAAATGATCCGAGGTAATGTTGTTTTGCCCTGTGGGGCAACTTGTTTGTTGTATTCTTCAATATTTTTAACCCCCTCATCTTGAATAGATTGTTTACGACGTTGAATCTCTTTAACTAAACCATCCATCAAGCGTTGCCCATCACTTGGTTTTGTCAAGATACGACCGAGAGCATGGGGTGCCCCGACAATATATTTATATGCTTCACTGCTTTCCCCTGTGATTGCGACACGTAATTCTGATGGGGTGTTCAATGTTACAAGTGTTAGTAGTGTACTACGAATGAAATGCTGTTTGGCGTTATCATTTCCCACGACTAACATATGGCCGATACTGTCTATGCTATCAACAACTAATTGTTGTTCTAGTGTTATACCAAGTACAAACGCTAAAGTGGACGGGTGTTTACGAAATGGGCTTCTTACTAGTAGTCGACGTAAACTAATTGGACGATGCTCATCTGTGCGAAGCAAAATGCCAACAGCCGTATCTTCTTGGCGTAGTTGGGGCATATACCCGAGTAACCAATCTGGATGATTTTCAGCAATTTGTTTTAAACTTTGTTTGATTTCATTTGCCTTTACTGCTCGACGATTATGCATTCGTCCAATATTTCCTGGACGAGCAACATAGAGCGTATATGAGGGTGTTGGTCGTGCATTGACGATTCGGGCTGGCGTCTCCAGTTCTTCTAGCTCGTGTTGGATTTTTAACATGCGATCTCGAATTGATCCATCGCCACCAGGTGGAGTGGATCCTTGATCCAAAATATCTGCAATAGCAGGTGTCAACCAATTCAAGCTATCCATGCGACTAAGGAGTTCGGGCATGGTTAAATCCTCTCACGATGTAAAATAACTCTACACATTATTTATACTGTAACATTTTTCAGACGTGCTAATGGTATGAAATTAGTTAGATAGCGGTTTGTCGTTTCTAAGTCATGACCCTAGTCATCATACTAGTAGAATGTTATACTTCAAATATCGGGGTATGGCGCAGCCTGGTAGCGCGCTTGCATGGGGTGTAAGAGGTCCCCGGTTCGAGTCCGGGTACCCCGACTAAAAGCTCATCAACTGCGATGGGCTTTTTCAATTTAGAAAGGAGATGCGAATGGCTCACGATGACATTAAGTTGACATCACTCGCGGCGTGTGCTGGTTGAGCATCTAAGCTCAGTCCGAGTGATTTGGCGCAAGTTTTGCGTCCTCTAAAAGGTACATTTTTACAGGAAGACTTCCCTGATCTGATTGTTGGTTTAGCGGAACCCGATGATTCTGCTGTGTATCGGATTGATGGGAATCGAGCGATTATTTCAACAACTGATTTTTTCCCACCGGTTGTTGATTCTCCATATGATTTTGGAGCAATTGCAGCGGCTAATGCCTTAAGTGATGTATATGCAATGGGCGGACGGCCACTGATGGCAATTAATTTGGTCGCATTCCCTGATGGATTAGATATGGAGATCCTATCTGAAATATTAAGGGGTGGAGCAGATAAGGTTAAGGAAGCTGGAGCTGTTATTGCGGGTGGTCATACAATCACCGATAAAGAACCCAAATACGGGTTATCAGTCACAGGTGAAGTAGAGCTAGATAAGTTGTTACTAAAATCGGGGGCGAAAGTTGCCGATAAGTTGATTTTGACTAAGCCATTGGGTGTTGGTGTGATTACAACAGCTCTCAAACAAGGTGTCATAGCTGATAATTTTCTACAAAATGCGGTTCGCTCTATGAGCCGATTGAACAATATTGCTTCGCAATTGGCAGTAAAACATAATGTTCATGCAATGACAGATATAACGGGCTATAGCTTGCTAGGCCATGGTCATGAAATGGCGCATCTGAGTCATGTAGGGCTAAGGATTGAATTTAATCGCCTAAATTGGTTAGATGGTGCGTTATCTTATGCTGAACAAGATATATTCCCTGGGGGAATGAATCGTAACCAAGATTATTTTGCTAAATGGACAAAGTTTGAAGGTAACTTCGCAGATTTTCAGAAGCAGTTACTATTTGACCCGCAAACTTCAGGTGGCTTGTTAATGGCGGTTGACCCTACCGTTGCTGATGAATTGTTACATGACTTGGTAAGCTACGGTGAAGATGCATTCTATGTGGGCGATGTGATAGAAGGCGATGGCGAGTTGATTGTCAGGGATGTGTAACCTACTCATAATAGAGTTGGTACAAAAGTTGTATTTATTTTTGATGTAATTGTAATTAAGATTGCAATGTGGCTTACATATAAAAGGATTGTACATAATGCGTAAAATCTTGATGGCTTTGTTCGTATTGTCTGCGTTTGTTGTTATAAACGTTGCTCAAGATGATGAAATGAGCATGGCAAATATTCGTGTTGTTCATCTTTCATCTGATGCAGGTGAAGTTGATGTTTATGTCAATCAAGGGGACACTTTGATTCTTCAGGAAATCTTTGACTTTTCTGAAATTAGCGATTGGATTGAATTAGAGCCTGCTACATATTCAATTGCTGTTGTACCCACTGGTGGGGAACTCGAGGATGCAGTTTTAGAAGCTGATTTAGAACTGGCTAGTGGTGAATGGTTTACGATAGCTGCCATCGGGGAAGTTGAGAAAGAAACCCTCAGCTTACAAGTTCTTGAAGAGGATTATAGTACATTGGATGTTTTTCAATCCCGCTTAAGTATTTTCCATGCGTTACCTAATTACGATCCGGTCAATGTATTGGTTAATGATGTTGAGCTTATTCGATATCTTGGTTATCCTGGATTTTGGGGGCCTGATAGTGATGGTTTTATTAGCTTTGACTTATTATCGCAAACCAGTGCTATCCGTTTAGAACAGGAAGATGGAACTGTTACGGTTGAGCTAGAAGATGTCGTATTGGGTGGTAATCGCCACTATTTCCTTGCGATTGCCGGTGTTGCAAGTGATCCGCAGTTTGTTTTTGTTTCTGCTGATCTGGAGTCATCAGAGGTTCTAGAAAGCGAATAGCACTAAACAGAGGCTTAAAAGTAGGGATAGGTAGACTGCTATTTGTCCCTACGACTATCCAGTAAATAGGTTTTAATTGCTCCAATCCCTTTCACCTGAATATCTCCACGTTCCTCGAAATTGAAATTTGAGTTAGATTTCTTATAGACGGCATCGGTTACTTGAAGGTATCCCTCAAGTCCCGAAGATTCCATACGGCTGGCAGTATTCACAGTGTCACCCCAAAGGTCATAGATAAATTTGTTTCGTCCAATAACACCCGCAACCACTGGTCCACAATCAATTCCGATACGAATTGATAGGTTATGCCCCCACTTTTCATTAACATTGTGTATAGCGTGGTTCATATCAATTCCCATTTGAACAATGGATTCGACATGGTTTGTGTTAGGTACGGATAACCCTCCGACTACGAGATAGGCATCACCAATTGTCTTTATTTTCTCTAAATCATGATGGATGGCTAACTGGTCAAAACGTGTAAATATTGTGTTGAGCAAAGCAACAAGTTTATGTGGTGGGGTATTGCGTGATAATTCGGTGAATCCGACAATATCTGCGAATAATACGGACACTTCGTTAACACTTTCGGCGATTGTTGCCTCATTGTTTTTTAATCGCTCTGCAATACGCTTGGGTAAAATATTGAGCAAAAGTTTTTCCGATTTGTTGTGTTCGGCTTCAATGGTTTGTTTTGCACTTAGTAGATCGAGTTCTAATTGTTTCTGATCTGTTATGTCTTGAATACTGATTGCGGCAAAACTTCTTTCTTCGATGATACGGTTACCAATGGGCTCATATTGAACATAAAAGTAGCGAGCAGTTTGCTCATCTATCCCTTCGAAATTATAGTTTCTCCCCTTTTGCAAGAGATTGTGGGCTTCTTGCCAATGTTGCCGGATTTGTTTTGCAAATTCTGGGAAAATTCGACGTAATAGGTTATGCAATTTACGCCCGTTAAGTTCATCTTCGCGTGCGAGTTGCCAACCGCTCAGCGTCCCATTTGTACGCATGACATTACCTTCTGCATCAAGTAGACAGATGAGTTGAGGTATTGCTTCTGTGGTAGCTGACCATTCATGTTCTGATTGATTCATTTGTTGTAAGCTATCGCGTAGCTTATTTTCAAGTTCAATGATACGCCGTCCAATTTGGATTCTTGCATTCAATTCACGTTTGTCAAATGGCTTTATCATGAAATCATCCACACCTGATTCTAAACCCTCTACCATATCATTCATACCATCTCGCGCAGTTAACATGATGATGTAGATGTATCTTTCTGTGAATTTTTTTCGAATAATGGATGCTAATTCAATCCCATCCATTCCTGGCATCATCCAATCTAGGATCACTAGTTGTATTGGCAGATTCTCTAAAGCATTTAATGCCTCAGGTGCATCTTCTACAGCTGTTACACTGTAATTTAATTCGGATAAACTACTTTCTGTAATGGCTCGAATGGTCGGCGAATCGTCAACAACTAGTATATGCATTGATCTAGTACTCACTATATATATGTGTCAAGCTTTTATTTCTTGTGTCTATAATATATTCTTTATTGTGATTTAGACAGAATTCAAAGTGAATAATATGAATCATAATAATCGCATTGCCCGTGAATTGAATCTTCAACCACGTCAGGTTCATTCTGCTATTGAGTTATTTCAAGATGGAAACACTATTCCATTTATTGCGAGATATCGTAAAGAGATGACTTTTAGCCTTGATGAATTACAACTTCGTCAAATTGAACAGAAATATAAATATTATGAAGCAGTTGATACACGGCGGGAACAAATTATCTCTGCAATTGGTAAACAAGACAAACTTACAGATGAAATTCATGAAAAGCTGATTAATTCCTTTAGTTTAGTGGGGTTAGAAGACTTATATCAACCATATAAAACAAAACGGCGTACACGGGCTTCTAAGGCGATTGATGCTGGTTTGAAACCCTTAGCTGATAAGATTCTGATTGGTAATAGAGGGGATTTGGTGTCAGAAGCTCGCAGATTCATATGTGAGGACTATTCGATTGTTGAAGATGTACTGGCGGGCGCCCGTGATATTGTTGCACAGACTATTGCAGATAATATTTATGTGCGTCAAGAAATTCGTTCTAAGATGCTCGAATGGGGCAGGCTTGAGAGCAAGAGAATCAAAGATGCAGATGACGAGAAAGCTGTTTTTAGACTATATTATGACTTTTCTAATCGGGCAAAATGGATTAAGCCGTATCAGATTTTGGCGATGAATCGCGGTGAAGCTGAGAAAGTGTTACGGATCAAAATTCAGATAGAAGAACGAGATTGGCTACCAGTCATTCGACGGCACTATGTTCGTAAACATCAACAAAACTGGCTGGAACAGCTTGAATTATCTATTGTTGATGCTGGTAAACGTTTAATACTGCCTGCTGTCGAAAGATATTTGCGTCGCTACCTAACCGAAATAGCTCATGAACATGCAATTGAAGTATTTGCCGATAATCTGCGAGGATTATTGTTACAAGCGCCTTTACCTAATACCATTGTTATGGGAATTGATCCTGGATTTCGTACCGGATGCAAAGTTGCTGTGATTGACGAAACTGGTAAAGTTTTAGATACTTGTACAATCTATCCTAACCCACCTCAGAATGATACTAATAGATCGCTTGGTAAGTTAAAGACTCTTGTTGAACAATATAATGTGGATCTTGTAGCGATAGGGAATGGTACGGCTTCACGTGAAACTGAATTGTTAATTGCTGATCTAGTGAAGCAATGTAATGGACTTAAATATCTTATCGTGAGTGAAGCAGGGGCAAGTGTTTATAGTGCTAGTGAGGTAGCCCGGTCTGAGTTGCCAGATATGGATGTGACATTAAGAGGAGCAGTGTCTATTGCGCGTCGTGTGCAAGATCCTCTAGCTGAGTTAGTTAAGATTGATCCGAAGAGTATTGGGGTCGGATTATATCAGCATGACTTAAACCAGAATGAACTATCCGATGCACTAACATGGATTGTACAGACTGTAGTTAATCGGGTTGGGGTTGAGCTAAATACTAGCTCGGTATCATTGTTAAGGTATGTGGCAGGTATCAGTGAGAATATTGCTAAAAATATTGTTGCGTATCGAGAAGATGCTGGTCGTTTTCGTAATCGGATGGAATTGCAAGCTGTTGGCGGTATAGGTGAGAAAACGTTTCAGCAATGTGCTGGTTTTTTGCGGATAAGAGATAGTCAAAATTGGATGGATGGAAGTGCAATTCATCCGGAAAGTTACTCGCTTGCTCGTGAGATTACGCGGACTATTGGAATTCATGAGGATATTTCTCCTGAAATGCGACAGACGATGATCGATAATTTCTTTACAAAAACAACTACAATAACCCTTGCTAAGCGTTTAAATGTTGGAGAGCCTACGATTGTAGACATTCTTGAGCAAGTAGTTCAGCCTGGTCGTGATCCACGGGAAGATGTTGCACCACCTATCTTGCGATCTGATGTACTTAAAATGGAAGATTTGCAAGAAGGGATGATTGTTGATGGGGTCGTGCGAAATGTAGTTGATTTTGGTGCATTTATTGATATTGGTGTTAAACAGGATGGATTATTGCATTCTAGTAAAATTACACGTGATATGGTGATTGCAGTCGGAGATAATTTAAAACTTAATATCTTGTCAATTGATATTGAACGTGGACGAATTGGACTATCTCTGTCGTAAGATCAATGCACTAAGGTGTAGTCGTAAAACTACACCTTAGAGATATTTTGCTATGCAGTTTCTGGGGTTGGTATAAGATCGAGATTCTTACCGACCGTTTCGAATGCTCTTAGAGCACGATCAAGATGTTCTTTTGTATGTGTTGCTGTATAGCTTGTCCGTAATAGCGCTTGGTTTGGTGGTGTAGCAGGTGGTATGACCGGATTTGTGTAAACACCCTCTTCAATTAACGCCATCCATGCAAGACCAGTACGGAACTGTTCACCGATCATTACAGGAATGATGGGGGTTTGACTGTTGAGTGTATTGTAACCCAAATCTTGAAGTCCTTGACGCATGTATTCAGCATTTTTCCATACGCGTTGGACATGATCAGGTTCATTCTCAATGATGTCAAGTGCTGCCAGTACAGCTGCAAGATTTGGTGCAGGAAGTGCTGCAGAGAAGATGAGAGAGCGCGCATGATGTTGAATGTAGTGAATAACATCTGCTGACCCTGCAATGAAGCCACCCACTGAGGCGAAGCTTTTACTAAATGTACCCATAATTAAATCCACTTGATCGGTTAGACCAAAATGTGCTGCAGTTCCTCGCCCACCACCGGCAACGCCGATACCATGTGCGTCATCAACAAAGATTCTTGCGCCATGCTTTTTACATACTTCTACAATCTGTGGTAATGGCGCGAAATCACCCCCCATACTGTAGACTCCATCAATTACAACTAGTTTGCCGGATGAGTCTGGTATACTTTTAAGCACGCGCTCTAGATCTTCTATATCATTATGCTTAAAGCGTTTCATTGAGCCACGAGACATAGCAACACCGTCGACTACGCAAGCATGTGCATCTTTATCTAGTATTGCAACATCGCCTTTTCCTAATAATGCGGAAACAGCGCCTAAATTTGTTTGGTATCCTGTTGCGAAGACAAGCGCTGCCTCTTTACCTACAAATTGTGCTAGGCGGTTATCTGCCTCGAGGTGTAATTCTAGTGTTCCATTTAGGAAACGTGAGCCTGTAACGCTTGTTCCATAACGATTGGTTGCATCAATAGCTGCTTGACGAACCCGTTCATCAGTCGTTAAGCCGAGATAATTGTTGGAGCCTAACATGACAACATCTTTGTTTTCGAAGGTTGCTGTTGTTCCCTCTGAATCACTTAATGCTCGGAAGAATGGATAAATTCCTATTTCCATTGCTTCTTTGGCGGCGGTAAACCCAGAGACTTTGTCAAATAAATCTGCCACAATTTACTCCCAGTGTTATATCACAACTGTGTGATATAGCATTACTTGTATTCAAAATATTATGAACAGTTTATCAGTATGATAAGGGTTTAACAATGCGTAAGTTAAGGATGGGAAAGGGATTAAATGCATTTAAACATTACTTGCAAAACAATTCACAATCGAGGTAAAATAACTGAGTAGTTGTTTTATCGATAAATGGAGAGTTGTATGTCAAACTTAACAATTCGTAGAATCATTGTCTGGGCTGTGTCAATGGTACTGGGATTCGTTGTTGGTTATGGAATTATTACAGTTGGCTTCGATATGCTACCTTTGATTAGCTCAATTGAAGCTCCTCAGGGTGTTAGTATTGATGAGTATGGTATTTTATATTTTGTATTCACTGCTGCACCAATCGGTTTGGTATTTGTAATTTGGTTGGACGCTTTTATGGATACCCGTATTTTACCCGATTAGACTTAAAACCTTAGTATATTTGAGAAGCCCACTATTGTTTGTGGGCTCTTTTAGTTAAGGTGCATTTTCTAGAAGATTTCGTAAACCCGCTACACCCATTCCTCCTGAGACACGTAATCTTGGTGATAATAATGCATTATGCATTGTGTGATATACTCCGTATTCGGTTGTCACTGCCCGTATAATAGATGTTGTATCTAGCATGTCTAAAGTAGTACTGTCATATCTTCCTACTGGGTAAGAAAATATATCCGGTCTGTCACCTATATGTGATTCTAGTGATTCGATACTTCCAATAATTTCCCATACTAGAAAATCATAACTTCTTTCTACTAGCGTGCTATGTGTTTTTGTGTGAGATTCCATACTCATTCCAGCATTTGACATTTCTTGTATCTGTTCCCAAGTCATATGGTTGGGATTTTGAACATCTGTGTAATCCGTTATGACAAAAAATGTACCCGTGAAATTGAATTCTTGAAGAATAGGAAATACATATGTGTAGTGGTCAGTATAACTATCATCAAAAGTCAAAATGATAGGTTTTGAGGGAAGTTGAGAGCCAGTTTCTAACGCTGTGTTTATTTCGTATAGTGATATAGAAGTGTATCCTTCTGATGCTAAGTATTCTACATGTGACCTAAACGTTTGTGGACTTACCGTTAAACCTTCTCTTATATTGTCAGAATTAGGCGGTAAAGGGCTGACATAATGATACATCAATATTGGTACTCGGACTCTCCTGATTGTATCATCAGCCTGTGATTGAAGGCTCAGGATACTCAGAAATATAAGTATAATTGTTTTTCGCATAGTCAATAGTCACACGAGAAATTAGATAAATATAAGAAACACCAAATTATATATAGCTGATAGATTTTGAAAGCGAATTATTGATAGAGTTTCACTATGAAAACACAAAAGAACTCTAACATATCAAAGTTTTATAAGCGAACTATACAGGAAAGACAAACATTAATTCAAGATTGGAGTAATCTTGAAAATGATCAGATAAAGTCTTTAAATAACTCTGGCCTTGAAATTGAAGATGCCAACCATATGATTGAAAATGTGGTTGGACGTTATAGTCTACCTTTTGGTATAGCGACAAATTTCAAAATAAATAGTAAAGATTATTTAATACCAATGGTTGTTGAAGAACCATCAGTTGTTGCTGCCTGTAGCTATGCTGGCAAATTATTTAGAGACACTGGAGGATTTACTGCTCATAGCGATGCTCCCATTATGGTGGGGCAGATCCAAATTGTTGATGTCGATAATGTTAAAGCTACACAAGATATTCTTCATAATAATCGAGATAAGATTGTAGCAAAGGCTAACGAAATTGGTGGAAGTATTATAAAGCGTGGCGGTGGAGCAGTTGATATTGAAGTGAGGGTTTTCTCAAATACAAGCATTGGAGATATGGTTATCCTACACTTGCTCTATGATACGCGTGATGCTATGGGAGCTAATGCTGTTAACACCGCAGTTGAGTATATTGCTCCATATATTGAAGAGATCACAAATAAAAAAGTCAACTTGCGTATTTTAAGTAATTTGACAGATAAACGTAAAGCATATGCTGAAGGTACTGTTCATCAGGAAAATCTTAAGACAGATAATTTATCTGGTGAAGAAGTTGTTGATGCGATTGTAGAAGCAGGTATATTCGCTGAAGTAGATCCTTATCGTGCCACTACGCACAACAAAGGCATTATGAATGGGATTGATGCTGTACTCATTGCAACAGGTAATGATTGGAGAGCTGTTGAAGCTGGCGCTCATGCCTATGCTGCACGTAGTGGCACGTATAGTAGCCTCACAAAGTGGACGAAAGATGAAAATGGGAATTTACATGGGCGAATTGAAATGCCATTAGCCGTTGGGATTGTTGGTGGTGCGACTCGAGTTCACAAGAATGCTCAGATAGCATTGCAGATTCTTGATGTATCAACGGCTCAGGAGTTAGCTGAAATTGCAGTCACTGTTGGGCTAGCTCAAAACTTTGCAGCTATTCGAGCATTAGCGACTGATGGTATCCAACACGGACATATGAGAATGCATGCTCGGCAGTTAGCTGTTGCAGCAGGTGCTGATGCCTTCCATGTCGCTTCAATAGCACAACAAATGATTAAAGAAAAGAATATACGACTCGAAAGAGCCAAAGAATTAGTAATAGCCTATCGAGAAGGTGCAAATAATGAGTAATGTAAATTGGTTGATGCAATCTGATCGGCAGGTTGGTATCGTTGGATATGGTTCATATATACCACGTTATCGCCTACCCGGGACAGAAATTGCTAAAGTATGGACAAACGGTCTTGGTGGTAGCCCTGTTAAAGAAAAGGCTGTTGCTGGGGTTGATGAAGACGTTGTCACTATGTCAATTGAAGCGGCTCGTAATGCAGTTGCCGTTGCAGAAGTTGATCCACAGCAGATACGTGCTGTATGGGTAGGTAGCGAAAGCCATCCCTATGCAGTTAAACCGACTAGTACCATTGTTGCCGAAAGTATTGGAACATCACCCAGTATTCAAGCTGCTGACTGGGAATTTGCTTGTAAAGCTGGAACAGAAGCTGTTCAAGCATCGATTGGTATTGTTGGTAGTGGTATGGGTAAATACACGCTCAGCATTGGTATGGATACGGCTCAGGGTAGACCGGGAGATGCCTTAGAATACACGGCTGCATCTGGTGGTGCTGCATTTGTTATTGGGCCTGCTGAAGAAGCTTATGCAGTATATCAAGGTAGTTACAGCTATGTTACAGATACACCAGATTTTTGGAGGCGTGCAGGTGAAGCCTATCCCAGCCATGGAGACCGTTTTACAGGTGAACCAGCGTACTTTGCACATACATTAAGTTCGGCATCTGCGTTGATGGAGATGATGGGTACAACACCAGATGATTATCAATATGCGGTTTTCCATCAACCTAATGTTAAGTTTCCTTCAAGAGCTGCCAAAATGCTTGGATTTAAACCAGAGCAGATCCAAATAGGGTTACTTGCTAATGACATTGGTAATGTCTATTCAGGTTCGTGCATGATTGGATTAACAGCAGTTCTGGATGAAGCGCAACCTGGAGACCGTGTTCTCATGGTGAGTTATGGTAGTGGTGCGGGCTCTGACGCGTTTGATTTAAGAGTAACTGACCGGGTGAAGAATCGCCCAGTAGGGGTTTCGACAACTCGAGAATATATTGAGCGTCGCACACAAATTGATTACGCGATGTATACACGTTATCGTGGGAAGTTGAAGGATTAATTATGAGTAGAGTATCTATTATTGGTGCAGGTATGACTCCTGTCACCGAGAATTGGGGGCAAAGCCTACGCGAGATTGCTGCGGAAGCTGGAGTCAAAGCACTAAACGATGCTGGGCTGAATTCTGTTGATGCAATTTATGTCGCCAATTCATATGGTGCAACATATAACCAACAAACCCAAATGGGAGCTCTTATTGCGGACTTCCTAAACTTGCCAGGTATTGAAGCCTTCACATGTGAAGCAGGTGATGCGTCTGGTGGGGTAGCATTGCGTACGGGATTCTTAGCTGTAGCATCAGGCGAAATTAAATCTGCACTTGTGATTGGTGTTGAAAAAGCTACAGATGTAGTCGGTAACGCACGAACTACAGCGCGTGGTACAAGCCTTGATGCAGATTTTGAAGCCCTCAATGGTGCTACGCTAACAGCAATTGCGGGCCTAGTTATGCGTCGATATATGTATGAATATGATGTCAACCTGTCACAATTTGAGGGTTTTAGTTTTAATGCTCACCGTAATGGTTCTCAGAGCTCTTATGCGATGTACCGTAATAAGTTACGTGAAGGTGCATTTAGTAAAGCACCAATGGTAGCGGATCCTGTTAGTTTATTTGATAGTGCTCCTGAAGGAGATGGAGCGGCTGCAGTTGTACTAGTAAATAGCGATGTAGCAGGAGACATGGTACCTCAACCTGTCCACATTATGGGTAGTGCTTCTGCGACTGACCGACTCATGATTCAAGAACGTGAAGACATCTTATTTCTTCCTTCGGTTGAATCGACGACATCTAAAGCATTGCATCAGGCAAACCTGAGCTATTCTGACATTGATCTGATGGAACTGCATGATTCCTACACGATTCTCACGACACTAGCCTTAGAAAGCATGGGACTGGCCGATCGTGGGACTGGATGGTCATGGGCAGACAATAATGGATCAAGAATTAACCTGACAGGCGAAAATCCGATTAGTACATTCGGTGGATTAAAGAGTCGTGGAAATCCTAGTGGAGCAACGGGGATTTATCAAGCAGTGGAGGCTGTATCACAATTACGTGGGCGGTCAGATGCTAATCAAGTTTTGAATTCTAAACATGCGCTCATCCAAAATTTAGGTGGCTTTGGTAGTACTGCTGTAACTCATATTTTGGGCGTTGATTAAGCTAGATACTGATGGTATTTGCAAGGATTTCAGCTATCAAGATAGCTTTTGATAGATAGAAATGCCTATGATATTGGCATATTGAATAAATCACGAGTCATTTGTAATTTTAGTGAGGGCATAATCATGCAGGTAGCAAAATACTGGCGTAACAATAATCTTCGTTATCGTATGGAAGGTGTTGTTCAAAACAAAATTGAACGTAAGGTTCAAATAGAACCTGTAAAACTATCGAAAAAACAAACAGGTACGACGAGTAAGCCTGTTACATCTAAAGCTGATGTAGCATAATTTGAAAGGTTGTTTCTCTTGGAAAATTCAACGGATTCATTATCTCACAAGGAAAGACATGATGGAGCTGTGTTAGGAACAGTATATAGTTATACTACCTTACAAGAAGCACCGGCAGAATTCGAAGGTGTTGCACCCTATCACTTGGCTTTAGTTGAACTAGATAGTGGAAATAAGGTGACAGCACAACTGACAGATATAGATGGGCAGATTGCGATTGGTGATCGAGTTGAAATGGTTACACGAAAATTACGTACTGATGGTTCTCGTGGTATGATCATCTACGGTTATAAGTTCCGTCGAGTTTTCTAGAATTTCAATTGTAACTAATAAAAAAGAGTCGCTCATATGAGTGACTCTTTTTAGTTGCAAATTTGAATTAAAACTTATGATTGTTCTGCTTGTTTTGATTCATAAGCCAACGATAGTTCGGTATTCTTGTCAAATAGATGAACATTATCCAAATTAAAGGTAACACCAAGGTTACCACCAACTTGAGCGTCAGTACGTGGGTCAGTACGCGCAATGAAGTTTTTACCACCATTTTGGAGGTAGATAATCATTTCATTACCCATTTGCTCAATAACCTCTACGCTTGCAGAGATGTTTGCGGGGGTAATACCTTGTGGTAGATAGTTTGTATCATGGATGTCTTCTGGACGCACACCAAGGATTACTTCGGAGCCAACATGGCTTTTGAATGGAGCAGCTTTGTTTGCTGGAATTTTAAGAGTGAATGCACCTGTGTCAACTTCCAAGTTGTCGCCGTCTGGTTTGAGGGTTGCATCAAAGAAGTTCATTGATGGGCTACCGATGAAACCAGCGACAAAAACATTGCGTGGGTTATGATACAGATTAAATGGTGAGTCAATTTGTTGGAGTTGACCCGCATTTAAAACACAAATACGTGTTCCCATCGTCATCGCTTCAACCTGATCATGTGTCACATAGATGAAGGTTGTTTCGAGGCGTTGGTGTAGTTTGGATATAAATGAACGAGCTTCAACACGTAATTTTGCATCTAAGTTTGAGAGTGGTTCATCCATCAAGAAGACAGCTGGTTCGCGAACAATAGCACGGCCAACTGCTACACGTTGACGTTGGCCACCAGATAGCTGACGTGGACGACGGTCTAGCAAGTGGTCAATACCTAATTCACGAGCAGCTTCATTTACACGCTCATCAATAATTTTCTTAGGTGTCTTACGTAGCTTGAGACCAAATGCCATATTATCATATACGGTCATGTGTGGGTACAAAGCATAACTTTGGAACACCATCGCAACATCGCGGTCTTTTGGCGCGACATTGTTAACCACACGATCGCCAATGAGGATTTCACCATCGCTGATTTCTTCAAGACCAGCTAACATACGTAGGCTTGTTGACTTGCCACAGCCAGATGGACCAACAAAAACAAGAAATTCTTTATCTGCTACAGCGATATTTAAGTCTGATACTACTGTTACATCGCCATAACGTTTATAAACGTGATTGAAAGTGACACTAGCCACAGGAACCTCCATTAAAAATAGATTTAATCCAAAAAATTGGTAAAAATGCACAAGTATCTTACTTGACATTAATCAATATTTGTAGATGGATTATATATTTTAAGCTTTAATTTTGCAAAAACCAATTTTATGTATTGTACAATAGCTTAGTGATTTATGGAAATAACAGAGGTGTAAATGTAAATGTCTGATAATCCAAATGCAGAAATTATAGCAATAGGCACTGAGATTTTGCTTGGTGAAATTACAGATACAAATTCAGTATTTATGGCAAGAGCTTTAAGAGATATTGGGGTTAATGTTTTTTATATGACGACTGTAGGGGATAACTTACAGCGGATTAGCGATGCAATCGATTTAGCGTTAGATCGAGCAGAAGTCATTATAACGTGTGGTGGCTTAGGTCCAACCGTTGACGATATGACAAGACAGGGTATTGCTAATGCAACAAATCGTGAACTTGTTTTTCATCAGTCTTTATATGACATGATCGCTGAACGTTTCCGTGGATTTGGCGTAACAATGACCGAAAACAATCGTCAACAAGCATTTTTGCCAGCAGATGCTAAAGTCATAGAAAATCCTGTAGGTACAGCACCGAGTTTTATTGTCGAGACAGACCGTGGCATTGTTATTAGTCTACCGGGTGTACCACGTGAGATGAAATATCTAATGTCATCATCCGTTATCCCTTACCTCCTAGAGTCTTATTCCCTAGGCATCATTATTGCAAGAATACTAAAAACTGCTGGTATAGGTGAAAGTACATTGGACGATAAGATTGGTAAGGATCTATTAAGCCAGAGCAACCCGACTGTTGGTTTAGCTGCACATCATGGTAGCGTCGATGTACGTATCACGGCGAAAGCGGATTCTAAAGATGAAGCCGCCGAAATGTTAGATGATATGCAAATAAAAGTAATGGACAAGATTGGATCGTTTGTTTACGGTACAGATAGTGAGACTCTAGAAGATGTAGTGACTGATAAATTAAAAGATCAGGGTGTTAATGTACTAATCATTGAAGCCGGTCTAGAAGGTGCCATCACAGATAAATTAAATTCAGAAGTATACAGTTCGGTGAAGTTTAGACATCCAGATGATGTTTACAATACATATAATTTAGATACTGATTTGTCACTGAAAGAATGTGCCTTACAGCTTACAACTAAATCATTAGAGGATGCGAATCAAAAGGCTGTTATCATTTTACTCAGTTATCCAGATATGGATGAGAATGCAGATGTAGAGCAGGGGAGTGTGATTGCAGTTATGACAGAGCAGATGCATGAACCTAGATACCGTGTCTATGGATTTGGTGCAAAATCGAACCTTGCACGCGACTGGATGCCACGCTGGGGATTATCAACATTGTGGAGATCGTTGAAGGAGAATGACAGTGTCGTGGACTAGTTTTTATAATCGAGTTATAGCATTAGGCAAAGAACGACATAAAGCTGTTTGGATTAAGCCAAATCTAGAATTATTGCCATTACCTATACAACGATATGACGAACCATTTTTCCCATTAAGTAAAGCGATTGTACAAGCTACTCAATCATCTGTCGGACTGTATGTATTCGATATGGCTAGTTATTTAGCTACAGGTGCTGCAGGTATTGTTGCTCTAGAACGTGCCATTGCATATACAAAAGATAAAGCGATAACAATTCTTCATGGGCCATTTACAGGAGAAAGTTACACAGTTCTAGCCGATGATATTAGTTTTACAGTAGATGCGCTCACTGTAACACGACAATCCGACCTTAACTTTTATATCGAGAATATGCCTCATGCTGCCTTCTTGTGGAACGATGATATTAGTGATGGGGAAGGCGGGATATTTGATGAAACCTCTATGAGCTTGCATCAGAGTAACTCTGACACTATTGATATACCGGTTTTAAGTTCTATTGATTTACTCACTGATTTAAGTGATTCTTTTATGAATAGTATGAAACAGTATGTCAGCAATTAAATCCCAAATTATTGATGATCTATATCAAAAAGGGTTAATACAATTTGGCCGCTTCTATGTATTAAATGACATCTTGGCAGTTCGATTTCATTTAGAATTGCTCCCATCGTATCCCCGATTACATAGCAAGGTTGTTCAACTATTTATTGAAAAAGTAGACAGGTCAATACAATTAGACTATGTTCTTGCCACATATGATGCGATACCACTTGGGACTATGATAGCTGATGCATTAAAATTACCATTATTAATGCAATTCAACAGTGGAACAACACCTGCGAGTCGTATTATTGGGTCTTATGATATAGGGCATCCAACACTGATTATATCTAATTCGTCAGATAATCTTGATATACTACTATCCGATTGCACGAGAGTTGGGTTAGAAGTTGAGAAAATACTGGCAATAGTGCAAGAAAAAAGTGCCTCAGATAAAACTGAAACATTCATTAACCAGAATGATATTGAAAATTTACGAGATAACATACTCTAATTGTTAGTCATCTAGGCTTAGAAGTGCCATAAATGCTTCTTGTGGTACTTCTACCGATCCAACCATCTTCATACGTTTTTTACCTTTTTTCTGCTTCTCGAGCAATTTTTTCTTGCGTGTCACATCACCACCATAACACTTTGCCAATACATCCTTGCGCATCGCTTTTACATTTGCGCGTGATATAACACGTTTTCCAATCGCTGCTTGTACTGGTACAGCAAACATCTGACGCGGAATAAGATCTTTCAATTTAGTTACCAGTTTTTGACCGCGGTGATAGGCATCGTCGCGATGACAAATCATTGCTAAGGCATCAACAGACTCATCGTTAACGAGAACCTCTACTTTAACAAGGTCACCTGAACGATACTCAATAAACTGATAATCAAGGCTTGCATATCCTTGAGTTACGCTTTTGAGTTTGTCGTAAAAATCAATAATGATTTCCGATAGAGGAATCTCAAAATGTATAATCACACGCGTTGCGTCTAGATATTCTGTTGTTTCATAAATACCACGTTTATTGATGACCAAATCCATTATGGGGCCAATATAATTTTGTGGAACGTAGATCTGGATTTTCATCCACGGTTCTAGAACTTCATCAATTACATTTTCTTCAGGTAATAGTGCTGGACTATCTACTTCTATAGTTTCGCCATCTTTTTGGATAACGCGATATTCTACGCTTGGCGCCGTGGCTAGAATATCTAGATCATATTCACGTTCAAGCCGTTCTTGGATAATCTCCATGTGGAATAATCCTAAGAACCCAACACGAAAACCAAAATTAAGAGCCTGTGATGTTTCAGGTTGATATGTCAATGATGCATCATTCAATTGCAACTTATCTAATGCATCGCGTAGATCAGAGTAATCATCATTTTCGGTAGGATAGATACCCGCATAGACCATCGGCTTCACCTGTTCATAGCCGGGCAAAGCTGTCTCCGTACCCTTAACGGCCAAAGTAATCGTATCGCCAACACGACATTCTTGAACTGTTTTGAACCCTGTGGCTATATAACCGACTTCACCTGGTTTTAGCTCGTCCACAGTACGCATCACAGGATCGAAAATCCCTAATTCCACTGGTTCAAATTTTGCTCCGGTAGCGAAAAGCTTGAGCATATCACGCTTGCCGATTGTTCCATCAACCATACGAACATAGGCGATCACGCCTTTATAGACATCGTAGTGAGAATCAAATATCAAGGCACGAACTGGTTCTTCTGGCAGAGTAACTGGTGGGGGAACTTCACGAATAACTTGTTCTAGAACATCTTCAACACCAAGGCCGTTTTTGGCTGATATATGTAGCATATCCTCAGCAGGTGTTCCCAACAAATCTTCAATTTCCTGTGCAATAACATCGGGTTGCGCCGCAGGTAAGTCAATCTTGTTGATAACAGGTATAATCTCTAGATCTTGTTCTAATGCCAAATAAACATTTGTAAGTGTTTGTGCTTCGATACCTTGACTTGCATCTACAACAAGAATCGCACCCTCACATGCCTGTAGTGCCCGACTTACTTCATATGTAAAGTCAACATGCCCGGGGGTATCGATAAGATTTATCAAATATTCATTGCCATCTTTTGATTCATATACCATACGTACAGCAGATGCTTTAATTGTGACACCACGCTCTCGTTCTAGTGCCATACTATCTAATAATTGTTCCTGCATTTCTCGTTCGCTAACTGTTTTCGTTAACTCCAATAAACGATCCGCTAGCGTACTCTTACCATGGTCAACATGAGCGATGATGCAGAAGTTTCTAATATTGTCGAGTTTCATTACCTATAATTCTCCAGGTTCTTAACATCTACATTATTATAGATATTGTGATTCAGTAGTAGGGCAATCTAAAGACTGTCATCAACTATTAAGGGAATTTTTTCACTATATGGCGTACTTGATACCTCATATCCTGATGACATCCAAGCCAAGTATTCTACGTTTCCCTTTTGACCTGTGATTGGTGATTTCATTAAATCAACCACATCAAATCCCTTATCTTCTGAAAATGTTGCAATATCGTGCAAAACGCGTTTATGAATATTACTATCTCTCACGATACCACCTTTACCTACATTTTGCTTTCCTGCCTCAAATTGTGGCTTTATAAGGGTAATAATATTAGCTTTAGGCATCAACCAGTTTTGGACAGCAGGCAGAATGAGTTTTAGAGAGATGAATGAAACATCGATGACGACTAAATTAACAGCCTCGTCTAATATTTCTAGATATCTTGCGTTGGTATTTTCAAGAAGAACAACACGTTTATCGACGCGCAAACGATAATCAATAATCCCGCGCCCAACATCAATTGCATAAACACGCTCGGCACCTTTTTGCAATAGACAATCTGTAAACCCACCTGTGCTAGCACCAACATCAGCGCAAATCTTACCTTGAACATTGAGATTGAAGGTATTTAATGCACCTTCTAATTTTAATCCTCCACGCCCCACATATTTAGGTTTCGACTTTAATGTGATTTCTGCATCGATAGGCACTTTCATACCTGGCTTATCTATGATTTGATCATTAACTGATATTTCAGCTGCCATTATCATAGCAGCTGCTTTTGAACGGCTTGGCACCAAGTTTTTTTCTACTAATAGAATATCTAGACGTTGTTTCTGGGGCATTAAAGCCTCTAATCTCTAACCATTTCAATTATTATATCTAATGTATTGCCAACTTCTTCATCAAGTTCAAAGCCATCTGCAGCGATCGGTAAATATCCTTGAGCTTCTATTATGACACTATATGGTGTTTCCAATGATAATGGTCTATCAAACTGAAATTGACCGTTACGGTCCGTTGTAGCAATAGCAAATACTTGTTCTTGATTCCAGACGAAGTCCCCTACAGAAAAGTCCTCGGTAATGAGAATAACACTAACATTTGGAATACCTAAACGCGTAGCTGTATCCAATACTATCCCGCTGAATGTCACACCCTCTGCTTCAGAGAATCGATCAATAGGCAGTTGTCCAATCCCGACAACTGCCGTCGTTTCTAGAATCTGCAGTCCGTTCACAATTAACTGTAATGTATATGTACCATCTGGAGGGTTGTTTAATGACAACAAGAAATTAGATCCAGACTCAGTTGTTATCCATGGAGAGGTTTGTTCATAAAATAGTTGATCGTCAACAAACCACCTTAGTGTCCAGAGTGTGCCTGCTGCAATTTGTTGCCAATTGAACTTAGCATATATCACATCAACAACGGCAGGAAATGATGAAATAGTTGGGTTGTTAAGTGCTTCGAAAGGTGAATCAGCGGAGGTATACCCTAAATCAGTAAAAATAGTTGGTAGAGGGCCTTCTTGAGCACCTGCTACGATAAAATCAGCTGTTGCAGACAGTGCATTATTTATATACAACTCAAGCCGATATTTACCCGGGAATAAACCACCTTGTGGTCGCAGATTAACAACGTTTGAACCATTTGCTCCAAACTCCCAAGTATCTTCAGCACGGGCTACTTCGGCATCATTGAAGTACCAAATTGTTGTCCAAGTTGATCCATCGATCATATTAGCATATACAAACCTTGCTGATGCAATACTGCCTGATGGAAGCACATAACCATTCCCAAGCAGATTACCTTGCAAATCAAGTAATCCAAAAACAATATTGCTAAATGTAGGATCTGTTGTGACACCACCTCCAATGGTGATTCTTTGGCTACCTGCCGCCAGTCCATTGATTAGTAAGCTGAATTCATATGTCCCATTTGCCCAAGGTTGATCCCGACTTCCTACATACCATAGGCCATTTTCACTACCACTCCAACGAACAGGCGGTAAGCTGAAAATGGGGTCAGGCACACCATCACGTGTTACACGAACTTCATATACCGTTTCTGGGGTCATATTTTTATAGTCGAAAAACAGGTAAAGACTATTTGTATTGGCAGGCAATCGACCGACAACCGTAGATGGAAGACCGTTTACAACAGAGGGCGAGAAAAACAATCGAGAAAAACTTGGTGGATCAATGGGATTGGGGCGAATTTCAGGAGTTGTTAGGTTTTGAACATCAAGGTTAAGTGAAGCGCTACGAATCAAGCGTTGCGCAAAATTTGAGGGCCTAATGGTACTGATAAAATCACCAATGGGAACACATTGATCGTTGGAGTTGATCAAGCCATCGCGATTCGTATCATTGATGAATTTACAACCGATACTTGCGTTCGTTAATGTTACAGGAACAGTAGTTGGAATGCCGATAAGCTGCCCATTTGAATTATAGGCACCGCCACCTGACATTGTTCCAGGAATAGTCGCTCGAGTTTTAAACCATGATTGGCTACCACCTCTCGGTTCTGCAATAAATGCCGTGATTGTTCCACGTGCAACATCAACAGGCTCGTTGCCAATATCTGGATAACCAATGATCGTAATATTTTGGTCAATACTAACTTCTGTTGAATCGGCTACTTCTACAAAGGGTAGGGGGGGTAATGCACCATCTGCGATTAAACGTCCATCTAACTCACGTGAGATTCTTAATAATGCAATATCAAGACCTTGGTCGACTTGTAGTAATTCAGCACGATATTTCGGTATAGGCGGTTCATCTAAGTCAACACTGATTGCAATAATAAGTGTATCACCATTACATATTCCGGCCTGTACAATACTATGTGCATTGGTCAGTATTAGACCATTTGAACTTACAATTGTACCTGTTGTAACACACGAGATATTTAATGCATCATCTGCATTGCTTGCTTGGTATATGAATACTGTAGCTCGTTTAAGTCGGTCAATATCCAATGATACGGGTGATTGTGACTGAACAGATGGGACTAGCATATATAGGAATGTAATTATTGTTAGTATTTTTTGTGGTCTTGACATGGTTTAGAAATTTAGATTTTCAAGAAACTGATTAAAAACCGCTAACTCTTGGTCGTAGATACTAGAATCAGCCCGGAATGTTATGACTAAAGCTTGTCCTCGTTGTATTGTGAGAATATCTAGCCCAACAACAACTGAAGATATCCCTTCAAGAAATGGGCTACTATCACGAGAAACAAATGTATAGTTCATTGCAATTGCTATATCATCATTTGGCAAGACAAAATCACTATATCCTAAAATATTGTAATCGATCAAAAACTGTGATCGTCTTAGTGTTAGTTGATCCAACAAATTTCTTTCAACAGTATCATTGCTAATAGGTAGTGTTTGCACTTGTATAACGGTTTTGAACCCAAGTGTTGTCATATCTCGGACACGAAAAATATAATTGCCATCTTCGTCTAATAGCCAACCTTCAGGGTAATTTACAGTTAGGCCTGCTTGGATGTTTGAATATACTGTATTTTGACCTAAAGCAGATTCTCTTAGCGTGAACCCAAAGTATAAACCAAAAACAATCACAAAAAAGCTCAGATAGATTGCCCATCTTTGGCGTTGAGGTAGTGCACTCTGTGCTTGGAGGTCAAGTTCTGTAAGGGACATTATTGTGAGTATTTTTCTTCTTCTCTTCGTTCAGCTACAGTATAGAGAAAAAATATAATACTAGGTATAGCAATCAACACAACTGTGAGAAATCCGATGGCAAATATCGGGCGAGTAAATGCACCATTAATTGTTAGCGAACCGTTGATCAGCCCTGACTCAAATGGTGACACCACACCAATAATAAATGCCGATACAAAGATAATTGCAGGTAATAATAAGGGTAATGCATTATCAAGGGCGGTCTGAGAAATGCCATATGCAAGGATTATGCTAGATGTTATTTGCATTGTATAGTTGCCGAAAACATAAATCATAGCAAGCGATAGGGTAGGCTGGATGTTAACTATTAGGTTGATATTGATGACTGTAACATAGCCAATCGCACAAGCTATACAAAACGCAATAGTATCGGTTCTCATGCGTATATTCAGTGGGAACACCAAATACCTCAAAACTACAAATTTGAGTCCGGTATCGACGATGCCTACTGTAAATGTATATCCAATGATTCGATCGAAAGCAGATTGTAAAGGAATCCACCGTTCTATCTGAAAGAACTCTTGTAGTAGCGGAATACCTATAGCAGAAGCAGTTAGCCCAGAGATGACTGCTAACGAAACTAAATGCTGACGTGGCTGTAATACAAAATATTCTGGAATAACTGAAAAAATTAACCAAAGACCAACAGGTAGGGCAACAATAAATAGTGAGAGTATCAATGTAATTGTACTATCAAACTCAACACCTATGAGAGTATTTGAGAATACGACAACTATTGCAACTACAATCATTATGGAAATTTGTAAGCCAACACTCCGCCACACTCTTCTATATGGATAGGTTTCTTCTTCTATCGGCGGTGCAATAATTTGACTATTATTAAATTGCGACACTAAAACGCCCTATACTTGATTTAGAATTCCAGATAGCCTTTACAAAGTACGCAAATTTTTGATGATTGTAAAGTGGAAACAATGTACTCTATCAAATATATTCCCCTTATATCTATATTAGTCTTCACACTTGCCAGTTGTGTGGGTGGTGTTCGTGATATAAGCTGTGAGGATGACCCACGATGTATAATCTACGGTATTACATCTGATATTCTTATTTTAGATCCTCATGTTTCTGATTCAATTGAATCAGGTATCATATTTCGTCAATTATATGACACACTAATTTATCGGGATAAATCAGGTAGTTTTGTTCCTGGTTTGGCACAATCTTGGGAAATTTCAGAAGATGGATTAGAGTACACCTTTTTCCTGCGTGATGATGTAGTGTTTCATGACGGGACTCCATTTAATTCTCAATCTGTTGCTATTAGTATTGATCGAATTTTTGACCCAAACTTAAATTCGCAAAATGCAAGGTTGCTCCTAGGTGCATTTAGTCGTTATGAAATTTTAGATGATTTTACAATACGATTTTACTTATTTGAGCCGTATATACCATTACTTGATGGTTTATCTCAACCCTATTTAGGCATCGTCAGCCCTCAATCTGTTGCAGAATATTCACCACTTCGGTATCAATATCACCAGGTTGGCACAGGCCCTTATCGATTAGACAAATACTTACCTGGTGAACGCATTGAAATGAGCCGCAATCCTAACTATGGATGGGCTCCTCAAATCTACACTTTTCCTGACGGCATAATTATTGAAAGGATTGAGTTTAAGATTATCTCTGATACATCTTTAAACACGGAGTTATTGATCGATGGGGAAGTTGATATTGTTGATGAAGTTCCACCGCCAGATGCACGTAATCTATCCAATAATAGTGAATTATTTGTTCTACCAGTGGACATTCCTGGACAATCGGTGGTGTTTTATTTCAACATGTTACAAGAACACACCGATAATCCAATTGTAAGACGAGCATTACTTCATGCAACTAACCGCATTGCCATTAGCGATAAAGTGTATTTAAATTTTTCACCTGTTGCTTGGGCGCCATTATCAGGGTCAACACAATATTCACATACAGGATATATTAACCAATTTCCGTTCGATTTGAATGAATCTATTGCGTTACTTGAAAGTGCTGGATATGTTGATACAGATGGCGATGGTTTTTTAGAGTTGAATGGAAGTAAATTAGAGTTAGACATGCTAATACCTCCATGGGGACAGTTACCACAAGTAGGGGATTTCCTGCGTGAGCAATGGCGTGCTATCGGTGTTGATTTGATTATTAATCCTATTCCCGGTTTTAACAGTTTGTCGAATCGTATCCAAAGTGGAGATTACAATCTTATATCATTCGATGTGTTTGGAATTGACCCATCGCTTCTAACTCCTATATTCGCAAGCAATGCAAATAATAATGTTATTGGATATTCAAATGAAAGACTAGATGATCTGATCCGACAAGCTACACAGGAGCGAGATGAATTTACACGTCGGAGTCAGTACTTTCAGATACAGTCAATTATTATGGATGAAACGTTAATTCTGCCTATACGCGACTATGTCAATATCGTTGCATCACGCAGTTGGATTTCTAATCTTCAGTTTGATGCTTATGGATGGTATCCACTGCTATACGATGCACGTATAAATATAAATTAATCGATTGTAATTGTTGTGCCTATTGAGTTATCCGGATGTAGAATTTCATGAAGGATATCGGGTTTAGTCCCATTTGCAATAACAATTTGCAGGTCGGGATGAAATTGAACAATTTGTAACATGTCATACACTTTTTGATACATACCACCTGTCACATCTATGCCGCTGGCACCCTTTAATTGATCAACAATAGTTTCAAATGATTTGGGTGTAATTTGAGTGATAACCTGACCTTCTGAATTGAAGACCCCGTCGACTTCTCCAAGAAGAATGATTTTTTCGACATTTATATGTTTAATTATGTATTGGAACAATGATTCTGTAGAGATAATTGTTCCACCTAATCTAGTATCAAGTGAAACATCACCATGAACAAGAGGGATGAGATTTGCATCTAAATATTGTCTAAGCGTTGATGTATCAAAATATTCCACATTGCCATGATTTGATACCAAGGAGGCAGATGGATGCAAACGGATAACGGGTAAGTCACTAACAATAAATTCTGACCAAACAAGCTGACTTAATTCTGATGCGGCGTATGCTACTTTAGTAAATCCTAACCACTGTTCGTTTGATGTAACCCCATTTATAGTGTCATACTTACTAGCTTCTATATGTCCAAATGAACCACTACCATGACCAATAATCCATTTTTTATCCGAGTACTTTTCTCTGATATTCTGTAGTTGAATCACGATTTTGCTCAACACATCACGGCGGAATGTTTTTGATTGTTTCTTGTCAGTAATGAGTGAGCCACCTAGCTTTAGTAGAATTGTCATCTTAGACCCTCAATCTATTTTACTGTTGTCAACAAAACTCGTTTGGCACCTGCAGACAAAAGCTGATGTTTGACAGCCTCAATTTTGGTCTGTGGTACCAATGCAATCATATTTCCACCACGTCCACCACCTGACAACTTTGCACCAAGTGCACCTGATTGTATCGCAGTTTCTACAAGTATATCTAATTCACGAGATGAGACAGTTAAAGCCTGCAATAATTTGTGACTCTGTATCATGAGCTTGCCGACTTTAACCAAATTACCGATTTTGATTGCTTCAGTAGCAGAATTAACAATAGATTCAATGTCATCGAAAATATTCTGAATATTGTCGGTATTGTTTTCATACAAGTCTTTTACGTCACCAACAGCTTCATGTGTCGGTGCTGGAATACCTGTGTCAGCGATAAGAATATTGAAAGGTTTACTAATAGAGAGCGGTTCAATCGGATGATTTTTCTTAAATTTGATAGCTTTTTCATACACAATGACAGTATTGTCTATCCCACTTGGTGTGCCATGATGAATTTTCTCAACTTCGAATACAAATGAATTGAGATCATCATTTGAGATATTGTATCCTAACATTTGTGCAATAGCACGTCCGATAGCTGTTGATACTGCTGCGCCACTACCTAATCCACTTGCAATTGGTATGTCTGACGTAATCTTAATGTATCCTGATGGAATAGTCGCATCATAATAATCAAGTATTTGCTGGACAATACGCGCAAACGGATTATTAATATCTGACATATTAGGTTTTAAAGATATTTCTTTGTTTTCTAGATCTTCGGCAATGATATTTAGATTACCTGACTTTGTTATTGCCCAATTGACTTTAACACGCAAATCAGACAATGGTACAGCAATAGAGGGAACACCATATACAACTGCATGTTCGCCGAAGAGAATAATTTTACCTGGGGCGCTCGCCATATTACTTGATAATATATTTCTTTCTTGTATTGTCATTATTCAAGATGCCTGCCAAAAGCTCGCAATCATATCATTCTACAAGGGTTTTAAGACATACAGGATTAGAATAAACAACATACTCGCTAATCCTACGGTAACTTGTATGTGTCGATCTTTCAATAAGACTTCATCTGGCGCGCCACCTTCTTCTTTAACATGAATTAAATATAAATATCGTAATAATCCATATAGAACAAATGGTACGGTTGTTAATCCTAAGTTAGTGCCATCAATGGTCATTGTTTCGACTTCAATTGTGTACAGTAGATAGGTAATCAATGTGGATGTTGTTACTATACGCAAAATTTCATCAAGTAGCTGAAGATTATATTGCTGGAAAATAGGGCGGGTGTTTTTTGCTTTATCACCTAATTTAATAAGTTCTTGACGTCGTTTAGCAACAACTAGGAACAAAGCAAGTAGTCCTGTAAATGCATAAAGCCAAGGTGATATTTCAACATCAATAACAATGCCACCTGCCATGACTCGCAGTACAAATCCAAACGAAACTGAGAGAATGTCTAGTAAAACAATGTGTTTGAGCCGATATGAATATAAAATTTGCAAAATAAGATAGACTAATAGAATAACAGCAAGCTCTGGATCAAAAATAATAGCAATTATCAGTGTAATTATAGGTATGATAATGGATGCTACTCTAGCGACAGGGATTGGTAACTTGCCTGATGGTATTGGTCTAAAACGTTTGGTTGGGTGCTGTTTATCGTTTTCAACATCAGTTAAATCGTTGATGATATAAATTGTACCAGACATGAGAATCAATAATATACTTGTGATGATTACTCGGACCAGCGAATCAATATCAGTTAACTTTGCGTCAAACACAATTGCAGGAAAAACAAAAAGAATATTTTTGGTCCATTGTTTTGGACGCATCGTTTGAATTAAACCAGTCAGTGCTTGCATGAATTCTCCATGTATGGGTGTAGACAGGAACAATAGTCTAATGATATTGTGCAACAATGCTAGATTTAATTCTAATGGGAAATAGTGAGATTAGATGATGGTTTCAAAATACAATGCAATTGCTCGTGCACATTCTAATATTGCTTTCATAAAATACTGGGGCAATAAAAATGATGAATTGAGATTGGCAGCAAATTCATCTATCAGCATGAACTTAAAAGATTTATATACAACGACTCAGGTTGAATGGTCGGATAATATCTCTGATGATGTGTTGTCAATTAATCGTAAGCAGGCGGATGAGAGTGCTAGAAAACGTGTTAGTTCACATCTACAATTGATCCGAGATCGATTTAATGTCTCTAAGTTTGCTACAGTAAATTCAATCAATAACTTCCCTATGGGCACTGGAATCGCATCATCAGCATCATCATTTGCTGCATTGACCTTGGCAGGTGTAGAAGCTTTAGGTGAGTCTATGTCAGAGAAAGAACTGTCGGCACTTGCGCGTCGTGGTTCTGGATCGGCATCAAGATCTATTCCAGCTGGAATTGTAGAATGGCATGCAGGAGATACTGATGAAACCTCATATGCCGATACATTTACACAATCAAGTCACTGGGATTTAGTTGATGTGATTGCGATTATTAGTAAACATCATAAGAGAACAGGTTCAAGCGCAGGACATACAACTGCTGGTACGAGTGTCCTTCAATCTGTAAGGGTAGAAAGTGCTGCGAAACGGTTAGAAGATGTAAAAGACGCTATTGTTAAAAAAGACTTCGAACTATTTGCTGATGTTGTTGAGGAAGATAGCAATCTTATGCATGCTGTAATGATGACAAGTCGCCCTCCATTATTCTATTGGGAAGCAACGTCATTAGAGATCATGAAGACTATACGCGACGAACGCATCAATAATAGATTACAAGTGTGTTATACATTAGACGCAGGTCCTAATGTACATTGTATTTGTATTAGAGAACATGCTGAACAAGTAATATCGCTATTGCAAGATATATCTAGTCATATAGAGATACGCACATCCTCAGCAGGAGAAGGTGCACACATTGTTCAGAGTTTAAATGAATAGTAGTGTATAAGGATTGCTTGCCATTGAATGTGTTTGCCCCTTATAATATTCAATATGTTAAACATAAAGAGGTAACTTGTAATGCTAGTTTCTGCTGTAGGTAGTGATATTTTCTTGGCTATCGTTGCGTTTGCAATAATCCTAATTCCTGCAATTATCATCCATGAGTTGGGACATTTCTTTGCTGCAAAGATAGTAGGAATCAATGTTCTTGAATTTGGTATTGGCTTTCCACCGCGTGTTGGACGTTTATTTACGTGGGGTGAAACTGAGTTTACCATTAATCTGTTGCCGATTGGTGGTTTCGTTCGCCCACTTGGCGAAGACATGATAGGTCCTGTAGGCGAAGAAAAAATGAAACGAGATCGTGAAACAATCCGAGATCGTTACGAAGAAGAAGTTTACATATCTGAACGTGAAGAACTTAGACATCGTGGTATTGATGATAGTGACATGATGTCTGTTAATGAAGCACCTCCAGTTGGTCGAATCTTCTTTATGGCGGCTGGAGCATTAGCTAACTTTGCAACAGCAATGGTCCTCTTCTTCATTGTCGCATTGATTGGTTTACCTACTATGGTTGGTGGATTAAGCCAAGTTGTGTCTATACCTGAAGGCTCTATTTTCTATCAGACTGAAGTTAAAGTTGGTGATGCTGTCGAAAAGGTTAATGGCGAACATTTCGAGAGCTTTATCACATTCTACGATGTACTTGAGGAAAACGCTGGTCAATCCGTTACATTATCAATGCTACGCAATAAGACAGGTGAGACTTATGATGTCGTTGTAATACCAGACGCTTCTCAAAATGCTGGTTTTGTCCAAATTACTGGTGTTCAAGAGGACTCTCCTGCATTTTCAGCGGGTATCAAGGCTGGTGATCTGATTTCTCATATTGATGGCAATATGATACCGGCATCAGGAAACCCAGCCGCTTACTTACAAGCTGAAACACGTCGATTTGAGGGACGTGCTATGCCTTTGACAATTTTGCGCGAGCATGCTGATGGTCGTAGTGAAGTGGTTAATCTAACTGTTACACCACGTTTGAATCCACCTGAGGGTAAAGGGCGTATGGGTGTTCTAATTCGCTCCCAATTTGGTATAAATGACAATACACGCTTTGCTGATGCTGGTTTCAAAAATGAACTTATTCCGCAAGATATTTCAGGTGCAATCTCACACAGTATTAACACAACTGTCAATACATTTAAGCTTATTGCATCTATACCAGGGCAATTGATGGATGGCTCTTTAAGCGGTGAAGATGCTCGACCTATCAGTATCATTGGGATTAGTAAAATCGGCGGAGAATTCATTCAACGTAGTATTCAGGAAGGTCCAGGTCTACTGTTGAATTTCATCGCATTAATTAGTATTTTCTTAGGCGTTAGTAATTTACTGCCAATTCCTGCTCTTGATGGTGGACGGATTGTATTCGTTCTCATCGAAATGGTGCGTGGAAAGCCTATTGATCCAGAAGTGGAAGGGCGTATTCATCAGATTGGTATTATGATTTTACTAGCTCTTGGTGTGTTAGTCATGATTTATGATGTGATCAACCCACCGACCATTCCATAAAGTAGTAATAGGATAATCAATGTCAGAAATTGACTTCCAAACTGATTTCGTTGGTAATGATAAACCAAGTGTTTCAGAAATTGTTGACACTATGAATCATGAAAATGAACAAGGTGTTTCGATTGTAAGCGGTATGGTTACAGAAGGGCTTTCTGATCTCGCTATTGAAGATCAAAAGACTGTAAAGCTTGCCTGGGCAAGTCTTTCTCCAGATTATAAACATAAGGTTATTCAAGCGCTTGTTCATTCAAGTGAGAGTAGCTTTGAGTATGACTATAAATATATGGGGTTGATGGGGTTGTCTGATGATAGCCCCATGGTGAGAAGTGCTTCTATTGATCTATTGTGGGAAGAAGAGTCTCAAGAAGTGATGCAGTTACTTTTGACTCTTATCGAGGAAGATGAATCGTCTCATGTTAGATCTCAGGCTCTAATTGGACTTGGTAAATATATTTTGCTTGGCGAGTACGGTGACATTCCGACTCACTTAGCTGAAAATGCTCAACAGCTTGTTTTACGACTATACAACGATCAGACCCAACCAATTGAGATAAGGCGTAGAGCTCTTGAAGCACTGTCAAATTCGAGCCATCCAAGCAAAGATAATTTGATTCGGCAAGCATATCAGAGTGATAATCATTTGCTAAAAGTTAGCTCGATTTTTGCAATGGGACGTACTTGTGATTCAAAATGGCAAGATATGCTATTAGACGAGCTAGAGAGTGACGATCATGAGATTGTTTACGAAGCGGTTCGGGCATGTGGTGAAATACAATTAGAATCCAGTGTTCGTCAATTGAAAGAGCTGCTGTTATCAGACGATCACGAGATTGTCACAATGAGTATTTGGTCTCTTGGTGAAATTGGCGGTAAAGATTCAATCGACACTCTCTCAACGCTTCAAGAGACAGTTGAAGATGAGGACCTGCTAGATGTCATAGATGAAGCAATGGATACTGCAAGCTTCTCTATTATGGGGTCTTCGTTTGATTTTGACTTTGATGATTAATATCATCTGGGATCGCAGTAATAGAAAAACCGCCATAAAGGCGGTTTTATTGTTTATGCAAACAGTGTTTGCATTTTCATTGCGATACTCATATCACCTTGGATTTTAATTTTCCCAGACATAAAGGCTTGCATGGCATTCATTTGTCCTGTTGACACTGCAAACCAGTCATCTGCTGCTGCTTTAAGTGTCATCGTTGGGTTATCAACACTACCTTCACCGTTTTCAGCACTTCCATTGGCGATTTTGACCCAGAACATACCACCATTATCACCACTTAAATCAAACTGAATTACAGCATCAATACCATCAGCCTTTTCTGGAACAAGGCGATTGACCATTTCCGGGAAGATGCCTTTGATTTCTTCTGATGTTGCCATATTTAACTCCTCATGAACATATAACCATATTTGATGGGGCTTAGTATACAATCATACAAGAAGACACCCAATAGTTGTTTGGAGTTAAATGATGAAGTTTAGTTGGTATATTTTGAGTGTATGGGTAATTTCAATTTGTTTCATAGGGGGTAGTCATGCGCAAACCCCAATTATCAATCGTATTGATTTAGAGGGACAACTTGCATATATCGGTAGCGACTTTAATGTTTATACAATGAATTTATCTGACAGTGAGATTAATCAATTATCTACCGATGGCAGTCGACGCACTCGCTACGAATTCCCGTCTTGGTCGATTGATGGACAATTAGCATATTTTTGTTGTTCTGTAAGAGGTAATGAGCCTCCAAGATTATCAATATATGTTTCTTCTGATGGTGTATCAGAAGGGCAAGAATTTTATAATCGCACAGGTGAACGACATGTTTACTCATACTGGTCTCCAACAACATGTATACAGGATGATTGTGTCGATTTAGCGGTTTTGGTGCAAAATTTTACACAACCCCTTCTTCGTGTCGATTTGTTTAATAGCCAAAGCAATACGATTACTAGTCAGAGAGGATTAGGCGAAGGTACACCATTTTACTTCAGCTGGAGCCCTACTGGCGAATCAATGGTTATTCATCGCAATAATAGCAGTTTACAGTATTATTCAGTTTCAAATAATGCAACGAGTGTAGCATTCGAGGATACTCTTGGTAGCTTTCTTTCTCCTGATTGGTCTCCCATAGATGATCGCATATTGTTTTCATCATTATCTAGTAATCAACAATCTCAATTAGTTATTGGTCAAGGTGGAAACGTAGAAACAATAAGTGATGAATTTAACGGTATTTTCTCATTTTCATGGGCACCTAATGGAAAATATATTGCGTATCGCTATATCACTCAGGATACAGTATCACCTGTTTATGTAGTCGATACGGATTATGGTGAAATAATTTCTCAAAGCAATGTAAGCAGTGTATTTGCATTTTTCTGGTCACCGAACAGTGAGCAAATTGCTTACATTACCCTTGCGAATCCTCCTGGGTCGTTTGACATTGATAATAATCTAGGCGGAGACACCACATATTTAATGCAAACTGGTGATGGGTTAGCATGGAACATTTTAGATGTTGAAAGTAACTCAAATACATTGCTTGATAGTTTTATTCCAACAATCGAGATGCAATATTTACTGACCAATTTCGATCAATTTGCACAAAGTCATAGCATATGGTCGCCGGATAGCGAGTATATTGTTTATAGTGAAATCAACGATTTGGATTCACCTGATCCTAGCATTACAATATTGAGTACTCGCAATGATAATCTAGATAAAATTCAAGTTGCTGATGGGGTTTTCGCAGTTTGGAGTTACAGATAGCAATTTAGTTTGGGAGAATTGAGATTGCATAAGTTGATTCGCTTTATCTCTTATATAGTAGCGATTATATTGCTGGTCGGTTGTATGTCAGATCAGCCTCAAGTGATTGTCATTACATCTACTGCTGTGCTCAGTAATATACCAGAGCCAACAGCAGTACCTATAATTGCTACTATAGATTCTCAAATTTCTGCTACACCAACCGTAATTGTGCAAGAAAATCCGACAACGCCACCGGAACAATATATTGTGCAATCTGGGGATACACTTTCTCAAATTGCACAACGATATAATGTGACGTTACAAGGTCTTATTAATCTCAATCAAATAAGTAATCCTAATTTGTTGGAGGTGGGACAAGTGTTGTTGTTACCGGCACCGCCAACCACTTTTACTCCGGAAATCATTATTGTTTCTAATTCGCAATTAGTTCGTTCTCCTAGTGGTATTGGTTTTGATATTGACTTATTTATCAACAATACTTCGGGATATATAAAAACTGCGACTGATATAGTTGATACCCGTTTATCAGATGGCTCAATTCGTAAAGACACATTATCAGCAAGTGGCGTCATCAAGCGAGTGGCTACTGAATATAGTATAGACGAGCGCGTATTGCTGGCATTTTTACAATATCGCGCACGGTGGCTTACAGAATCTAATCTCTCTGATGAGTTAGTCAATTATCCATTGATCAGTGAAAGTGATTCAGCTGGTTTCGACAGATTCGGCTTATATAAACAATTGAGTTGGCTTGCGAATGAGATTAATAGAGGATATTACAGAACCAAATATCGAAACTTTAGCATATTGACGTTTAGAGATGGTATGCAGTTGCTGTACAATCAATCTGTGAATCCTGCAACAATTGCACTTCAATATGTTTTATCACTAAACAATACGATTGAGCAATGGCGGACTGATGTTAGCGATAATGGATTTCAACAACTGTATTTAGATTTATTTGGCAATGAAGTTGAACTTGCCAGCGACCCTTTAAGAACAATATCAAGTCAACCACTGATGACCTTACCGTTTAAAAATGGTGATGTTTGGAGATTTACCGGTGGTTTTCATGGTGGCTGGGGTGGGGGTAGTGCTTGGGCAGCATTAGACTTTGCTCCCCCTGATGATCGACAGGATGGTGACCCATTCTGCTACATATCGGAGTATCCTGTTACTGCAGTCGCAAATGGTGTTATAGCAAGAAATATAGATGGTGGTTTAGTCTTAGATTTAGACGGTGACGGTGATGAACGGACCGGTTGGACAGTACTTTATTTGCATCTGACAGTAGATACATCAATTACACTCGGACAATCTGTAAGTGCAGGAGATGTGCTTGGGAATGCATCTTGTTTTGGTGGTTTTTCGACAGCTACCCATCTCCATATTGCTAGACGATATAATGGTGAGTGGATACCTGCTGATTGTATTGATTGCCAGAGTAATATCCCATTTGTGATGAGTAATTGGCAAGCAGTTGGGTTGGCAGGTCAAGAATACCAAGGATTTATGATCAATCTTGCCGATGACCAGCGGGTTGTTGCGGAACAGGGTAGAAATGTTGTTATAAATGAAATATCATGGTAAATTGTCAATAGTTCAACAGATTGGATGTTTGATTGAAACACCTACTTTGTTTCATTCTTATTCTAAGTTCATATACCATCACATTTGGACAGGTTAGACAATCTCCAACTCCTATAATTGTAAATCTCGTAACCCCTACACCTTTTATCAATCAACAAGTTGTTGCGACTGTAACACCTACATTTACCGCCACTCCAAGAGGCCCAGTGTTACTAGAAGTAAAAGAATCATCTGGTAGTGTAAATGTACGTGCCGAACCTGACCCAAACAGTGAGCGGTTTGGATCTATTGAATTTGGGACCCAGTATCAAGTGTTTCGACAATATTTTTTGTGGTATGAATTTCAGTATGATTTATCTCCAAGTGGTCGTGCTTGGGTATATGGTGAATTAGTTGATATTGTTGGAGATGCTACTGAAATTGAAGTAATTGATACATTAGATGATACTTCCGCCTTGTTGGATCCCGCTCTGCAATTTACTGAGACAGCACTTGCAATTACAATTATCCCTGGTGGTATCGAAACAGCCACAGCTGGTGCTAGGATATTGAGTGTACCAACCAATATTAATGAAGCATCAATTGAAGTTGTAGATTTAACACCATATCCAACATTTACATATCCGGCTGACATTGTTGCCATTGTACCAACTAACACAAATCAGCTGACATCTGAAACAACTTCGTCGCAACCTGGTCAAGTACCACCATTATTTCCTATCTTGATGTTGGGTGGTTTTGGAATGATTGGTTTATTGGTGAGTTCATTGAGAGGATAAAGTCAGATGCTCTTATAGCACCTGACTTAAATGATTGAGCTTAATAACTACCACAGGTACTGCAACCGTCGGTTGATCCTGCCTCTTGCCCATCTTCAGATTTGAACGAGTGCCCACAACCACAACTTGATGCTGCATTAGGATTATCAATGCGGAATCCACCACCAATTAATGTGTCCACATAATCAACTGTAGCACCTTTAAGATATACCATACTGGTTGTATCGATTAATAAGCGAACACCGTCTGCTTCCACAACAGTATCACCAGCTTCGGCTTCTTCTTGGAATGCCATTCCATATTGCATCCCTGAACATCCACCACCTGTTACAAAAACACGCAACGCATGATTGGGAATTTCACGTTGTTGTAGGAGGTTTTTGATAATAGATACAGCTGATGGTGTTACTGTAAGGATTGAATTATCAACTTTTACTTCATTAGGTTGTTCTAACAGCGTCATCAGTAGTCCTTTCGATCATACTATTGCATTGAATTGTATCACACTGTATATAGAGCGTCAATTTTGTTGATACTTATTTATTTAATTCCTATTGTAATTATTTTGATACTTTCATTTATTCGATTTGCTTCATATTCTTATACTGATTATACTTATCATGTTAAGAAATTATGCGGGTTTACGCTGTAAATATACAATTGACTGGAGGTCAAATCGTATGAAACCTCGCTTGATGTTTTTAGTCTTATTCATTGTAGCTATAGTATTTGTAGGTCCAACATATCAGTTTGCATCTGCCGATGATAATGCACAACAAACTGTGTTTGGTTCTCCAATTCTAGTTGTAAATACTAGCTTTATGAACATACGTACAGGGCCGAGTGCGAGTTATGGGATTTTAGCCACAGTTCCGGGAGGCACTGAATTACCTGTTCTCGCAGTTTATGAAGATGGGGTTTGGTATCAAGTTGCCACAAATGTTGGTGTCGGTTGGGTGAACTTCGAATTCACATTGGCGCGTGGGGATTTCTCTCGTGTGCCACAAATTAACTTTGGTGCTGTTGCTCCTGTAACAGGGAACGTGCCTGTTGCCTCCTTAGGACAAGGTGGTGGCGTAGTTGTGGCAACCACTGGTAGTAGTGGTGGGCTTCTGGCACAGACTGGGGTCTCCTTTATTGGTGGTGACTTGTATTCGGCTCCTGGTGGTAATTCACCTGTAGTGGTGGCGCTTGCACCAGCTGATGAAAATCGCGTATATCCGTTATTGGGTGTTGAGTTTATTGACAACCGTCCATTCTATCAAGTCAATTATGCACAATATGGTGTTGTCTGGAGCGATCGTTTCCGTGTGCGCCCATTGAATTGTGGTGGCCAAACGGTTATTGAAGCAACTCGGGTTGTTGGTACCTTACCCATCGGTAATGCCACTTCATTTGAGTTCCAAACTGGAGATGAGATGATTGTTGCAGGTCCAGGGCGTGACGGGCTTATTGAAGTCCTTGCACCTGATGGATCACGCGGGCTAGTACCAGTCGATGCAACACAGTCTGCAACCACAGATACTACTTATATCTGTGATGGTGTTGCGACAACATCGGTAGGTGTGCCAGTAACCACTGTCACAACAACAACAGTCAATCCTGGTCAAGGCGGTGGTGGTGTAACTGCTGCAGCGACCTCAGGTGCAAGGCTTGTGGTTAATACTGGCAACTTGAATATACGGTCAGGGCCGAGTGCGAGTTATGGGATTGTCGCAACGGTTCCTGGTGGTACGGAACTCCCAGTAACAGCTGTCTATGAAGATGGGATTTGGTATCAGGTTGCCACAAGTGCTGGTTTAGGTTGGGTGAACTTCGAATTCACATTGGCGCGTGGGGACTTCTCTCGTGTACCACAAATTAACTTTGGTTCATTGACTGCTGCAAGTATTGGACAAGCCAATACAGCTACTGCAGTTACTTCCGTCGTAACATCGGCTGCTCGTGTTGTTGTGAATACACCTAATCTAAATGTTCGATCTGGTCCAAGTGCTCAATTCTCTGTTGTTGCAACTGTTTCTGGTGGTACTGAATTAGCTGTACTAGGCGTCGCTGATGATGGTGTCTGGTATTTAGTTGACGGTACTTTTGGACGTGGTTGGTTGAACAACGAGTTCGTACTATTTAGAGGTGATTACAACGCTGTTCCAGTGCTTAATATCAATCCATAATCCAGCTCTAAATTTAGTTTCATCTTTATGTTATAGAACACCCTATATTTTAGGGTGTTATTTTTTGGGAGTCCTATATGCAAAATATAGCTGATAAATTTAAAGCAATCGGAAAATCACCACAAAGTGGTCGTTCTTCTTCCTCTATATTTGGTGATACAAATTTAACAAGAGCAATTGTTTCACAGACCACAAGAATTAGCCTTTACCCAATCATTAGCAAAAAATCACCTGAGCTTGCAATGGGAATCGCTTGTTGTCTAACATATCTTATTGAGCAATATAATAATATCAAGGTATATCAAGTTATTGCACGAATTGATGATAGTGATGATGATACTGAAGTAGGGTCAGATGATTATCAATTTAATCCAGAAGAATGGGAATTTGAAGGTTTAGACGATAACATCATTATCACAGGCGAGTTGTCGGAAGATTTTACAATTCATATTCATATAGATATGAATTTAGTCCAAGAGGGCAAAGAGATTGATTTGTCATTTGAGTTTGAAGATTTAAATACCACGATATTAAACTTGCCTGTAATTGCTAGAGGAATTATTGAAGAAATTGTAGATTCACCGCCGACAGAACTTATCATTACTTATCCTGATGACAAAAAATTAGAAACTCAGACACTGAATACTGTGTTGGAAAATACATTCTATTGGAATCTAGATCTTTATTTGTATTTGTGGGGCGTAGAGTGGCCTGATGACGAAATTACCGAGCAATTCGATGATATGATAACACTTTGCGAGTCAACTCAGAGTCAGTTTGTTACTTGGTGCCTTAGTATGATGGCGAAGCAGGTCATGCAAATCGGCCTTGATGTCATTGGTGATGTTATCATACCTCAGATCAGTAAGGTGTCTGAGTGTGATAGTCGAAAAGACATATCAACTTCTGCATTGAGTACTAGTTTAGCTAATCTGGGATATGTGACTCAAGCTGTTAATATGATCGAAAGCGCTGCGCGAGATGAAAAGACAAGCTCTCAACTATGGTTCTCCATAATTAATGTCTATCTTAAGGCTAATCAGTTTAACAAAGCTGTTGATTCCAACCAGCAGGCATTAGAGCTGCGGAATGCAGATTATCGATTATATTGGATGTACCATCAACTTTTAAATACAGCAGAGGCAAATGATATATTCATCGAAGAATTAGTGTTAATTGATCCAGATGACATCCAAGAAGATGAACAGGTGACATATGAGGTTATTGAGGCTTTAAAAGTTTGTTTTCAACATAATCCCGACAATATTACTATTCTGTACACTTTGCTTAAATACCTTATAGATGTTGAGCACGATGAACTTTGGGAGCACTTTCGCAAGTTGCTAGAAGCTAATGCTGCTTTTCCGGTTGTTCGGGATATTATTGAGCGATTCTATGATTTATACGACTTAGCACAAGCATTTGAAATTCTTGAGGAATTTCAGAAGTTAAATACACAGAGCTCAAGTGCTTTAGTTTACCAGGCACAGTTAGAATTGCTGGATGGTCATGCAGAAACAGCCAAAGAATTACTTAATCAAGCTTCAAAACTACTAGAAGAGAATAATGGCGATGTTAATGATGCTGATCTTCAGGTAGAGATTCCTAGACTCTTGCTGGTAGCAACATTCGAGGGTTTTGAAAGTAAGTATTCAGATATTTTGATCATGCTCGATGCTGGTAAAGCTATCCCTGAACAAAGTGTAGAACTGCTCGAATCAGCATTAGAAGTTGCTCCACAATTTGCAGATATTTATGTTGCTTTAGCAAGATGTTATTTACAATGGAATGATATTGACGGAGCATCAGAAGTCATATCAGAAGCGATACAAACAATTGGCAATCACCCACGTGTTGACCAGGTAAACTCTCAAATTCACTGGAAAAAAGGTGATCAGCAAAAAGCATTAGAAACTCTTAATTATGCAATCGATGATGCACCAAACGATGTTTTGTTGTTATCTCAAATGGCTCAATTTTTGATTGAAAACAGACAGCTTGATGATTCAAAACGCTATATTGAAAGGGCTGAGGTTATTGCACCATCGCATCCAGAAATTTGGAAGTTGCGCAAATTGATTGCTGATCAAGTAGATTGAGTAAGATCATTTACCCTGATCGATAAATTTCACTTTACCAGATGTTTTGTCGATCAGGTTTTCAATAAAGTTGTCTTTGTTGCTTTCTTGAATTTCAACTCGTATAGACACATCTTCGGCAAATTCTTCATCTATGATAACCAGTTCATAATCAGAGAAGTATAAATTCACAATATTATATAGATTGTAAGGAATTTGAATGCTAATTATCTCTTTTGTTATTAGAAGTTCAGTTTTCAGTGTTTCCAGTGCCGTTTGTATTGATTCTGTATATGCTTTGACCAATCCACCTGTACCCAGTTTTTTGCCACCAAAGTAACGTGTTGTAACACAAACAATATCTCCTATGTCTGCACCTCGAAGTACTGCGAGTGTCGGTGGTCCAGCAGTCCCGCTTGGTTCACCATCATCGCTCATACCCTCAATAACTGTGTTAGCATAACCTATACGAAAGGCGTAAACGTGATGATTAGCGTCACTCATATCGGCTTTAATGTTTGAAATAAACTCACGTGCTATATCTACTGAGCTAGCATAACCAACATGCGTTATAAAGCGAGACTTATTGATTTTAATTTCAGTTCTATTTGTTTGTTGAGGTATGTAGTATTCATTCATATTAAGATAAGGTTTTAGGATCTGAATAAACATACTGTTGGAAAATAGGAGGTACAATTTCCAGTTTGTTATCATTAAATATAAGTAATTGCTTGCGAATGAGAATGCGTATTGCATCCTCATGCTCATTGCTATCACGATATTCAGATAGCCTAGCGACAGCCATCAATATATCTTTCTCAATTTCTGATAAACTTAACCAAATGGTCTTACATTCAGCTTGAATTTGTGGTTTGATTGTTAAATAGTTGACAACTTGTAATACATCATCAGATGTAATGTTTCTTGAATTATAAACTTCATCAAGTGTTTTATACGTTGCTCTTATTAAGCCAGCAAATCTTCCTGTGACATATAAGATGAGGTTATGATCCTGCGGGGTATATTTCAGATTGCGATTACGCCTAGACAAGCGATCCAACATAAGACGTGCATCATAATCATTGTAAGGGCCTACATATAAAACATTATCTGTAAACAACTCTATGAAAGGTTCTACTTCATAATAATCCAAGTTATGTTCAGCAATGAGGATTTTAAATGTATTTCTGGAAAAAGTTGAGTAAATTAGATTGCCTTTAAATGTGTCTCTTAAACCGCGTAATATTTGAAAGAAACGATAGGGCATGAGTCGTAAAAATTCTTCAAATTCATCAAATAACAGAATGATCTTAATGTCATAACTAATGAGTAATTTTAATGTTAATTCTAAGTATCGGAGTCCCATGTATAATGCTAACGGGTTATTGCCGTCTTGCAACATATTATATAATCCGTTTAAGTATTTCGCATCTTCCTCATTCAAGATCTCTGATGAAAAGAATGTCATATAAATACGATGCATGATGAGCTCAAGACCTGCCCAACATATAAACTGAGTTGAGTTTTCATTTGCTGATGGCAAAGGACCAAGCATAAATGGATCAATAATAATCGCAAAATATGGATTTTCTTCTAAACCAAAAATCTTTCTGTAAGATTCGGTTTGTGTAAGATGTTGTAGTAAATTAGATTTGCCAATACTTCCAACGCCAATCATAGAAATTGCTTCGGAAGCAACCCATCGCTCCGTTATATATTTTACTTCTTCTATTCGGAATTTCTCATGTTGTTTGCGCATAATACATCACTTATCTGTAGAGTTAATATCTATATTGTATATATTTGTGGGTTTTCGAGCAACTACATCCATTGTAGGGGAGTGGGGAAACTGGTATTCA
>DIYL01000004.1 GCA_002428985.1 Anaerolineales bacterium UBA6055
GCGATAACAATGCGGATTGCCATTTGTGCTCCTCAAATATAGATATACTTACTCAAGGTAACGTCATTGGCGGTTTTCTAAAATGTTAATTTGATGCAGTTTGTGCTGGAAAATGTACTGTACAGTAAATTTTCATAGCGATAAGTGTTCCATTCAAGACGCTACACTTATCAAGATAGAGGTAGCTTTAGTCTCGTCATTTTAAATAACATAGTTTCCATATCTTGTGTGTTTCCTTCGATCTGTTCGAGGGCGAGTCGGAACGATTCATAGTCGAGAATATAGGGATAATAGTCAAGTATGGTAACAAGCGTATCATGAATCATCACTTCGATACCCGTGGAACCAGTTATGTCAGTAACTATTGTTATAGGCTCGATTTCAATATGTTGTAGGATGAAGTCCTTCAGTCTCAGTAATTTGTGATATTGCCACAAACGATAAGGATAGACACTACGGTAAAGTAAGGTGTCGGGACCTGTGACAATCATCATACACGCCATTGCCAAGGCGTTAAGCAGATACCCAATTTGTTGTAAAGGTGTCTCGATAACCACTTCATTGTGAATCAATCCCAATACAGCATTTAGTGCAATCAAACTAAGGCTTATACTTGCTAACAACCAGAAAATAGTTAACCAGCATAAATGGGCAAACTCAATGTGAGATGTTGGAAACTGTACTGACTTCCGCAGCATAAGAGACAGTGTAATTCCTGCAAGGGAGCAACCGATGAAGATCAAAATAACATTATACTGATATAGATTTGTATAAGAGAGACCCCTTAAATGTATAACGAAGATAATTCCATATAGTATCCCAAGAATCATCAAGGTTAACATCAATTGACTTGTAATCCGTTGCTTGATAATCCAGAGAAAACTCAGTATTTGGCGTTAAATTCGCCTACGGCGACCGCGAGCAAGTCGATTCTCGCTATTTGAACCCCAAATACTAAGCGTTCTAAGCGACTTATTTGCGAGACGTGTGGCAGAGCCACACTCAAATAAGATCCTCAGAACGCTTATAATTTGAAGAAAGTAAAGTGATGCACATAAAAAGCTGGCTAGTGGGAATTCTACAAATCCAAAGAAAGATGTATCCAAGTTCTCTAGAACAAAGAAATGTATCAGTGTATAACACCAACCCGTATTATAGGCCGCTGCCCACAGGTAAAGCCATGGCATTTTGAGAAATTGTTCATCGTGTGCATGATTGTAAAGACGAAATAAATAATATGTCCACCAAATAATTATAGGCAGAACAAAGATACTCATCATCTATTTGAGAACGGTGGAAACAGGTTGATATTCTTTGTGGTAGTCAGGTTTCGGTGGCGTTGACGTAATTGAACCTGAGCTATAAATAACCGGGCAAATGCTTCTGCTTGCTCTTCTTGTTCATGTTCAATATCATCCATATCTTGTACCAGGTCCCGAAAAATCAAATGTGAGCGGAATCGTACTTTTGATATGGTTTGCTCTGTCGTTTTACGATCCACTATATCAGAAACTGTAACCGTGCGAAGGCGATGATTCAGTAATAAGTGAGCAGATTCATGGAGCACGATATGATCTTGTAATACGCCATGACGTTTTTGATTGTAAAATATGTAGTCGATATGGAACTGTCGCACACATGCACCTGACACTGCCCTCGATAAATCTATAGGAACAAGTATAACCTTGCGTTCAAGAAATTCTGCAATATGTTTGATGAAATGTTCTTTTGTAAAATTGCTATAAGGATAGTCCAAAACTTCAAGTACAGTTGCGATTTTGTCGTTATTCAGGATATTCATGTTGACTCCAACATATGTCCTATTGGTATGTGAAGCCTTTACGACAGTTTTATCTAGCCACTTAAAGATTTTAGCAACATCGTTCTGAATCTGTGATGACAGGCGTGATATATTTAGATCATATTTCCTGCTGTCCATCCAGATACGTCCCGTTCAATATCCATCAAGCTCGTTCTAACTTTAAACGATAATACCCTTGAATACCGGCTTCAACTAAAATCGGCATCAGTAAACCAGCGATAGCGTTATGGACAAAGTATCTTGGGAATATTTTTTGTACGATACGTAATTGTATGGCAGTCGGAAGAAAAAAGTTCAGAATAGATTCAAAACGCTTGAGGTTTGGCAGAATATTTGTGGATAAATCTTCACATTCAAGCACCTTGAAACCAACCTCGGTGGATATTTGCCGAAAATCTTCAATGTAAATTCCTTCGTTAATTCCAAGCGTCTTTTCAATGAGAAATCGGGCAGTTTTCTGGTTGTTATCAAGCTGATCCATTGGCAGAACACGGAATCCATCAAAAAGTGTAAATTGACCGCCTTCGCGCAATACCTTATGAACATTTTGTAAGACCTGCCTGATATTGATCGCATGACAGACACTTTCGAACTCAAATATATAATCGAAACTATTTTCAGGATAAGGTAGATGATGGAAATCAGCACGAATCACGCTTGCGTTCACAACCTGTGCTAATTTGCGCTGTGATTGTGAAACATGAAGTAGAGATAAGTCTATGCCTGAAAACTACCGATTAGGAAATCGTCTAGCAAGGTGCTGCAGATTGAAGCCTTTACCGGTACCTAATTCAAGAATCTTTTGAGCATCTGTGGTTTCTATTTCTTTGGCAACTGCGTTAACTTGAACTAAGTAGTCTTCATATCGAAATTTATCTTTTTCTGATAATGCCATATGGACGGCACCATCAAGTGAATGGAAGAGTAAATAACCCCAGTTGCTCTGATAATAATAGTCTTCAATTTCTGCTAATCCAATATCTTGTCGAAGAATTTCATTGAGGTCAAATGCAGATTCAATTCGATTTAGATAACGACGGAGATTATCGTTTCGATAGCGTACATTCATATTAGGGCTCACCGTGATATTTTGTCAGCTTTTTGCACCCATGTCAGAATGCGTTCAAGGTCATTTCTAGCTTCATCCGATAGGTTAGTCAGACGTGTGGCTAATCCAACATCTGGTGTATTCTGATGTCGATCGTTGGCAATCAGGCTGATGCCATCTTCAATTGACTCTGCTGCAAAATAGTTTAGAGACACGCCAAAAAAATTTGCGATTGCTTTGACATTATCAAGACGGGGATTATTAGTGATATTACGACGTAAAGCACTCAAAGAAGATTGACTCATGCCAGTTGCTTTCGCAACGGTTGCATCTGAATAGGTCTGTCCGTCGGGGTCACGCACATGCTCAAATAACAGGTTAAGTAGTGTAGAGAATGGTAAGCTCTGGTCTTCATCTGTTGACATTTGTAAATTCCTCTTACAAGTATAGTTACAAAATATCACAAATTATAGAAATATTCAACATTTTATAGAAATATTTGCAGTTTACTGAAGTTTGTTTTGCTTAACATATTTACTGAGTCGATCTTATTAGATCACGCTTTCGTGCAGCATCAACGATTTGTTCATTGGTTCTTACACCAAGAAAATTTCTCAATTTACTGCGTATCCGATAGACAGATCGATCAACAATATCAACTCGAAGTGCAAGTTATTGTACATTATATCCACGCGCTAGAAGTTGTAAAACCTGCATATCTGTATGGTTAAGTTTCTGATGTTGTTGACTTTCATATGGCAGGATAGATGCACTCACAGATAAGAAGAGTTGCCCTACTTCGACAGTTTTCATTGCACCAGTTAGTGCATCTTGAATAGGATCTTGTTTGCAGATGAATCCATCTGCTCCTGCAGAAAGTAAGCGTTGGATATATGAAATACTGAGATAGTCACTCAGAATAATAATTTTAGGTACTGTTGATTGTTCTCGTAATTGCTTTAGATACCTTAGTACCTGCTGATGTTTTTCATCATCATCCAGAAATAGAATTGCATGATGATTATCCCTAAGAAGATCCATAACCTCCTGAATATGATCGCAGATTTTGATTGATACACTGTGTCTGATTTCTCGCAATAATGAGCTGACACCGTGCCGTACTAAATCATTAGATGACATGACGATGAATTGATCAGCTTTCATAGTATCTTTTGACCTCATTCTCACCATTTATTATAACGAAACTAATTACGATTATATGTTATATTCATAAAAATGCAAGTTTTTCATTTAAATGCGCAATATTACATTTCTTATGTTACACATTCATATTCCAGTGTCGCAAAAATGACACAGGAAATATGCCATTCATCACCTTTGACTATTTGATTGCGTGTTATTCTCTACACAGATTAGATCTAAAAGTTGCTAACTAGTAGTTGTTCTGACTAGGAGAACTAGACATGAAGGATCGAAACAAACGGAAGGATATAAAACAGCATCGAGTCAACTCCCACGATAATTCTTCCAAAGATATGATTAGGCGTATATTGGCCGTTGCTGAAATTCTTTGCAAAGTTGATGTGGAGTCTCGTACAAAATCACAAAACTAGAATTATATAGTATCGTATTCAAAAGTGAGTCGTTTGGATGAATTATGAGGCGCCGAAGAAAAAAGCAAGTCTCACCTCAATTGGGTTGGGCAGTTTATTTGCGTACAAGCAGTGAAGAAGCACAAAATCCTGAGAATTCTCATCGCCGTCAACGCCATGCAATTGAAGGGTCACTGTTTGAGAGGATAAAGATGCCTGTCATTCGTGAATATATCGATAATCTGAGCGGAAGATATGCTGATAACAGACCAGGTTATCAACAAATGCTTGAAGATGCTCGTTTAGGGTATTTTTCACATGTTGCTGTTGAGAATGCAGAACGATTTGGGCGTAATGATACCGAAGCACTTGTTGCAATTGATGAACTTCATGAATTTGGTATTGCAGTTAGATTTGCTGATTATCCAGATTTAGATCCTATTGATCCGGATGATCGTATACTAGTTAGCTTATCTTTTACACTTGCTCGACGTGAATCGATCAAGCTTGGTCAACGTGTACGAGGCGGACTTCATGCCAAAATGCGTGCTGATGGTTTTGTTGGAAAAGCTCCCGATGGCTATACTAATCGTGAAGAAAAAT
>DIYL01000045.1 GCA_002428985.1 Anaerolineales bacterium UBA6055
GATACCCAAACGGATGAGCTTGAAGTTGTGACTTTGCATGAGCATTTCCACTGGTCACCACAAAAGATGGGACGGGTCCTGACGCGCCTACGCGCCTTAAATTGGATTCACATCATTGATGGCATCGTGCAATTGACCGACCGTGGCGATGAACAGGTACACACGTTCCGCGATACGACGTTATCAGCAAACAATATCATTGACTAACAATATGATGGGTATACATCTCGTTTACCCATCCCGGACGCAACGAAACCCGTCTATATAAGAAAAGGAGGTTGGACTCGCTGTCATACGATAAGATGTACTAAGAAATACCAAGTTGCCTGTTCCATAAAAACCTCCTCGCATTATGCGATTACTACTGATATCAGTTTCGTCCTCATGTGTCTCATCATACTCGTAATCATTGTTTAAGGAACTAACCCATTCTGTTACATTTCCGCTCATATCATAGGCACCTATCCATGAGGTACTTTCCGTTGAAAGGCTTCCGACTGTAACAAACAAGTTGTCATAATTATCTGACCACAATACATAATCTGCATTCCATTCGTTACCCCATGGAAAGTATAGATTGCTTGGACCACTTGCTGCATATTCCCAATCTTTTTCAGTTGGTAATCTTCCTTGACGAATTGAACAATAGTCACGCGCTTCAAACCATGTTACGTACCTCATAGCTATATCATTGCCAAAATACTCAAAATCAGGAGATCTTATACCACCCAGCCTTCTAAAATCTCCCTCCGTCACTTCATATTTATCAATCCAAAATGGATTGTTTACACACTGCTCATGAACTGGTTTTTGACCTTCAAACCAATCTCTATCGGCTTCAAGTACATTTACAGAATAGTCAATCTGTTCATCAGAAATCCCCATCATAAAGCAACCTGTCGGCACTAACAGCATCTCAACACCATCAAATTCCTGTACAAATCCCTCTGGATACCATGCTTCCCATTCATCATTACTACTCACACCTGCTTGTGCGCGTTGCATGGCGAGTTCAATAGGGGAAAGTGTTGGTGGCGATTCGTTTGCATTTGATGCGCTGTTGCCTACTTGTGGCTGTGAGTCGTTGTCAGCATTGGAAACTGGCTCAACTGGCGGGCTATTTGTACTAGAGCGAACACAACGAAATCCGAAATTGCCGAAAGAATTTGTAGGATTATCTCCGTTTCGATCAGACGCTCGTAAGTCGGAGGTATCGATATTGAACCAAGAACCGCCACGTAAAACACGTCTATTACTTATATCTGCATGATTTTCATGCGTGCTATCATATTGATAATCTTGATACAGTGAACTTACCCATTCATACACGTTGCCAGCCATATCGTAAGCACCAACCCATGAGGCACTTTCAGGCGATAAGCTACCCACTACTGTGGTCCGTCCCCCAGAATTACCATCCCAGATTGCATAATCTTCATTCCACTCATTGCCCCAAGGATAATAAAGATCATCCACCCCACTAGCGGCATATTCCCATTCTTTTTCCGTAGGTAATCGTCCATCACGACTTTGACAAAAGTCTCTCGCTTCAAACCATGTAATTCGTTCTACGGGACGGTTATCACCAGTGAAAGAATTATCCCGTTCTTTTACACCACCCATTTGTTCAAACATACTTTGACTAACTTCATATTTGTCAATCCAAAACGGCGTTTCGAGACATTGCTCATGTTCAGGTTGTTCATCCGTAAACAAATTGGACTCACCGCTTAGTACATTAACGGCATAATCAAGTTCCTCATCGCTAGACCCCATCATAAAGCAACCTGTCGGCACTAACAGCATCTCAACACCATCAAATTCCTGTACAAATCCCTCTGGATACCATGCTTCCCATTCTTCGTTGCTACTCACACCTGCTAATGCGCGTTGTATTGCTAGGTCAATGGGATTAGGTGGTGATGTTGGTGTAGTTGTTGGTGTCAATGTGTCTGTTGGCGTTGGCGTAATCGTTGGCGTAGCAGTCCACAATGTTGCCGTTGCGGTTGCATCTATAATCGCTTGTGCGGTCTGTGTGCCTTCTACCCATTGCGTCAATAGCGCTTCGATTGTTTGTGTGACATTTTCAGTCGGTGTCGGCGTCGGAGATGGTGTTTGTGTCCATTGAGTGGCGGTAGCTGTTTGGTTATCAATTATTGCTTGTGCAGTTGCCGTTTGATTCTCAAAAAAGACGGCTTGCGCGATAGTTTCGGGATCGAGTGTGTCTGTTGGTATCAGCGTCGGTTCATTCGTTGGGAAGGCTGTATGAGTCGGTTCATCGGTGGGTAGTGGTGTATTGGTTGATATTTCGGTGGGATCGTCCATTGGTATTTCGGTAGGGGTGGAACTCAGATCCACCTCTACACTGTCTCTATTAGTCTGTGCAACTACCTGTGTTGTTGATGTTTGGGTAGGCGCTGGATTGGCAAAAACACCCTGAAACAAGCCAAACAAACCAGCGATAATCACACTGACAATCAGAAAGCCACCACCAATATATGCCCCTTTGATATTGGAATCTGGTTGCGGTTTATCAGTTACAGGTGGTTGTGGTATGGGTGTCGGTAGTATTGGTACTGGAGGCGTTTCAGGTGCTTGTTGTATAAGTTGATTTATTGAGCCGTACAAAATTGAATTTTGATTAGCATCATTGAATCCGCCAGATAAATCAACATACTGCGTTCGTCGTAAGATAAATGCAATATCAGATTCTGTATTGCCGGGATATGGTGGTTGCAAACGGCGAACAATAACAGGCAATATTTGTTTTTGTAAGCGCGCTGCTTCACGTAACTCTGCTTGGCAATAAGGTGATTCAAGAGATTCTTTTGAGATTAGATATATAAATAGTTCACAGTCTGCGATATTTGAGAGGATCATCTCCCACCAATCGTAACCGCCATATATTTCATCATCATACCAAACACTGTCTCTTCCATAGACACGGCGAATTAATGGAATGAATTGTTTAATGAATTGTTCGTCTGCACGACTGTATGATACGAAAATCTGTGTCATTGATCATATATTCATAAGTTTGCAATATGTTTGAATTATGCCGTGTCTATGCATATGTCGCAAGTAACTTAACAAATGGTGCAGAAATAAAAACCAGCACATTGACTGGTGTGAGGTAACGCGCCTGAAGGGATTCAACACCAAGTGAAACCCTATCATCATGACCGTGCGCTGTGTGTTATGAAATAAATACATCCGACATATCACACCCTTTGTATTGTACACTCAGGTTGATTATGTCAGATGTGGTGGATTTGTGTTATTCAATTAGCGTACTTATCTCAAATAACTATCCGTCAGCGACCACTGGCCATTCCACTTCACATGCGAGTGTGTTCACACGGCTGACAGCACGTCCGACGGTCTGGCAGGTTTTAATTTCATTACTGCGCCAGAAAATCAGAAAATCGGTGTCGTTACTGTCATCAGCAAACCAGAAGCGCACAGGCGATTGGAACAGGCTGTTACTGCGTTCGCGGGTACATTCCCATTCTTCGGGGACGGGTAATGTCTCGGAGCGTAGCACAACACATTCACCCGGCAAGATTGCGATTGGGGGTAGTGCCGATCCGTTAAATTCGCCTTCACCATCATCACCGATACCGGATAATCGCATATCGTTCAGTACGATGGCGGCTCCGCTGTCATTCCGAATCGCAATCATCGTCATATCATAAATCAATGTGACAGGCACCCCATTCGGTATTTCATCTAAAACAGGGAATGCTGTTGCCTCTGCCGTGGGTTCGTCGGTTTCCGTTGGTGCCTCAGTGGGTTCGTCAGTTGTGGTCGGTGCCTCAGTTGGCTCATCGGTTGCAGTAGGCTCGTCAGTTGCAGTCGGTTGGTCGGTTGGTGCATCGGTTGCAGTAGGTTCGTCGGTAGGCTCGTCTGTGGCGGTCGGTTGATCAGTTGGTGCATCGGTTGCTGTTGGTTCGTCAGTTGGTTCATCAGGTTCTTCGGTTATATCTGCAACAACAACTTGAGCATCCTCTGGTGTTAAGTCGGTTGATGCTGTTGTCGGCAATGGAGGATCACCCAATCCGCCGCCTGCCAGCAAGACTGATAACAACCCTAGAATCACTATTGCTACGATGATTCCGCCGAAGACAGCCAAACGTGAACGCCCTTTATTCTCTGCTTGTTTCGCATCAGCGTCTTCACGCGGTTTGACAGATTGAATTTTGCTCGATTCGGATTCTGGTTGTTGTAGTGGTGTTTTCGGTTTGGTGGGTTCGTTATCCCAGCTATCCAATAATGGATTAACAGGTTTGGTTGTCGAGACTGCTTTTTCGATACGCTTTTGATCGTCAGCCCCTAACTTTCTTGGATTTGTCTGGCTGATTTTGCCAGCTTGACGATAGGCTTTCTTAATGGCTGTCAGGAACTCTGTTGCTGTACTATGTCGATTGACAGGCTCTTTGTCTAATGCGCGTAAAATTTCGCGTTCGACTTGTACCGGAATTTTTGAGTTATGGGTACGCGGAGGAACAGGTTTTTCCGTAATGTGGCTAATTGCCATCTCCATTGGCGATTGTCCGGTGAAGAGCATTTTACCGGTCAAAATCTCGTATAAGATAACCGCCAGCGAATAAATATCACTCTGGGCAACGGCTGCCTGTGAATCCGTTGCTTGTTCCGGCGAGATATAACGCGGTGTACCAAATGCTGTCCCCAATGTCTTATCGACACTGCTCCACAGCACCAAGCCAAAATCCGTGAGAATGGCTTTACCTGTATTATTATCAATCAAAATATTTGAGGGTTTAATATCTCGGTGGACAATGCCGTTGGCATGCGCATAATCCAGTGCGGCGGCAACCTGTGATAACACATCAATTGACCGCTTAATATCCATCAACTTGCCTTCACGTTTGGCATCGTTGATCTCATCAGCAAAGTCATGCCCGTCAATAAAACGCATCGCCAGAAAATAAACACCCTCTAATTCACCAAACTGGTAAATTGGGATGATATTGTCATGTTCCAATTGTGCAACAGCCCGCGCCTCGCGTTTAAAGCGATCGGGCAAGCTCTCATCGTCTTCTGTGATGTCTGGTGTTAGTACTTTAACAGCGGCGCGTCGTCCTAGCGAAACATCTTCACCGATAAAGACATAGGACATACCACCGGTTGCCAACTTCTCTTTGATGAGATAATCACCAAGTTGTTTGCCAACCATATCATGCTTGTCTACCACGATTGTCATCCTTTCTTCGATAGATGTCCGCAAATGAACAATTAAGGACAGGACATCCCCACCTCTGCCAGCGTATATTCTACCTTACTCTAGTGTATGCGACTATAGAGTGATTAAGTATAAATATCTTGTAACGTTTTATGTGGATTATGGCTTAAACTGGAGCAACATGACAAATGCAAACTCGCCTCACGGTTGTGTAAGGCGAGAAGGGGCTTAATTGTGAGTGTTAAATTTAGACCGTAGTGGATGTTTGCGTTGGGAAATTGTCTAGGACGCTATCAATTGGGATCGTCTTGTCTACGAGGCGATGTACATCAATATCACCTGTGAATTTATGAATGAAATCGACACCACGATCAATATAGGTATCGGATAATTCAGTGACGAGATATACAGCCTGAATACCTTTTGCGACAAGTGTATCCGTCAATGCTTTATAGAACCGGAAATCAATTGTTGTATTTGAACCAATCAAAATCACGAGTTCTTCGATTTTCATGGTAGAGAGATCAATCGCATCATTCAAAAGGTTGGTAAAAATTGATGTGTTATTTTTGTCAATTTTACCCGAGACCCCGATAGTCATCATATTGTTGGCATAATCTGACTGTTGTAGGAATAGTGAATGAATGCCTGAACTAGACAGTTTACTGAGAAGTAAACCATCAACCTGTTGCATCATATGGGTTGGAATATTTGTGATATATTGTTTTACCAAAGTTGTCACAACATCTACTGAAACGTTCGTCATAAATTAGCCTCGAATATAACGTAATCTTTCAAATAGAGTATCATTGAAATCAAATTACAATAATTAAGATGCTATTTTTGAACAAATTCTAAACATTTGCAATTAACTTTACTATAGCAGATTTTGGGATTCGGATAGCTGTTGAGTAAATTGGTCTCAAATGTCTATTTTCTGTTATATTTGCTTCTAGAGTGTACGATCGCAGTAATTCCGCAATAACAATTTGCATCTCTGTTCGAGCGAATGGCGCACCCACACAAGAACCATACCCTGCTCCAAATGGCATCGTATACCGACGATACAATGATTTATCATGATTTAATGAAAAATCGTCAGGATTATCAAAGTATTCTGCCCAACGATGAGCAGCTGTAGTTACCATCCAGACGTTTGTGTCCTTTGGTAAAGTCATCTGATCAATTGTGACGGGTGCACCGAGTTGTCTGGTTACGATCCAGACAGGCGCATACAGGCGTAAAACTTCATCAATCACCTGATTAAGCAAAGGCAGTTGGCGTAATACAGACATATCTAATTGATTAGGACTCGTATGTTGCAATATTTCTGTGCGGACTTGATTTTGTATCTCTGGTTGTTTAGCAAGTTGATACATTGCCCATGCTAAGGCACTAGATGTTGTTTCATGTCCGGCTGCGATGATAATAATTGCTTGCGTACGTGCTTCTTCATCGGTTAGCTTACCGTGTTTGGCTGCGAGTACTAGCTGACCGAATGCATCTTTCTCCAGTTCTTCGTGAGTTAGAATACTGTATTGACCCCATAAATCTTCTAATCGTTGAAAGAGCGCATCACGTTTAGCTCCTGAACGATTTAGTAGACTTACTAGACGTGCAGCCAATGATCCTGCACCAGCTCGAGCAAATGATGTTAAGACGGTGGTACTGATTGCATCTGCGAATACTTCACGCTCTGTATCATCCATAACAAAATTTGCAAATAACGACCGATACATAATCTCTAAGGTGAGATGATCGCAAAAATCCCGTAGATACAGAGTTTGCCCATCGGCTTGTGCATTCAGCTTACGATCTGTGATTGATTGAATGATCTGAGCATAGTTATTAATGTGATCGGCATCAAGATAACGTTGCAAAGCGGAACGAATTTCCTCACGCGGGTGCCCCGGATTAAGGCTGACTAAAATCGACCCAATATCGCTTTTGATTGCTTCATGCACATTCCCCTTGGTATGTCTACTGTCTAACAAAATATCACGTATATCAGGATGACCGATGATAGCGATATTAAATGGTTTAAACCAAATAACCCCATCGTTTGCATGTGTGACATGACGTAGTACCTCGCCGATATCACCTTTTCGTAATATAAATTGTAATCCTATATTGCCAAGTGATATGGCAGTCTTGAATATGCCAAAACCAGTCTTTGGCGGGTATGCAGTTGTCGTCATGTGAATCCCTTATTTCATAATGTCTAGCTGTTCGATGATCGGTTTGCGATGGTCATAATCTGCACCCAGTGCATAAATCTGATAGTTGTACTGGATAAAGTTATGCATGAGTTTCCCAACTGGTTTGAAGTTGAGTGATTTTGACTGTTGCTTAAAGGCTTGCTCTGTTTTTACGAAGTTTTGTGCAAGCAATATGACGTTCTCAGTCACGGTATCCCAACCTTGTAAGGTGTCATCAACCTTACAATCTAGGGCTAGGTTACGTTCGCCTTTGGAGATGTCCTTGATGAGTGGGAAGAGAGCAAGATATTGTTCGTCTAATTCCCCATCTTTGGCTTGTTCATGTAAGTCTGCAATAGGATTTTTCGACAGACTTGGACGAGGTGTTGGTGTTAAAATACGGAGTTTATTAATTTCGGCACGGATTTCACGCGGAGACATCCGCAGGAGTGTCGCACCACAGTCGTTGGCTAACCCAATCAAGGTGCTAGCTAGTAAGATAAGGTTTTCTATTGCAGTTTGTTCTGCACTGATCTTTTGCTGAATAGTGTCATCAGCCACTGCTAATGCAGAAATAACTGCGCTGATGGTATAGCTAGTGAGAATAGAATCTGCACGAGTCTCAATCGCTTGTTCCAGTTCCATATCGCCATAGCCGGGGTATTCGGTAATGGTTGCTGCAAAATAGCGTGCTCCCAATGCCTCTAGACTAAAATCGAACATAGGTGAACGTTGTTCACGATTCACGAGTTCACTATGTTCCCATATATAGGAGTGATGAATATGGTGTGCTGCAATTTCTATCGCCAATAAATTGAGCAAGAGCATCCATTTAACAGGATTTGCATTGACTGTTTCGATTTGTGTGATTTGTGATTGTGGTGCATCTATGGCATTTGCAAATTGTTGAATCTTCTTGGAATCTAGCAATGCAAGGATAGATGGATCTAATCGACTGATGTCAATTTCACGGATATTTAAATTATCTAGGAATGCTAAGGCATCTGCTTCAACCGATTCAAATGGACGATCACCTAATAGTTCGTATGCAAATAGAGCAAACTTTGCTGCAAAGTCATCTGGAATATTAAATAGTTGGCTGAGTTGTTGTCCTTCTAATTTATCCGAGACTACTTCGAGTAGATGGTGCATCAACATTGGGATAATACCCGGTAAACTGGCTTCGACAGTTTCCGAGTCAAACTCTTTGAGCATAACAACTGGAACACCTGCTAACGCTTTGATCCCTAATTGTCCGAGCTTATCTTTAATATCCTGTCTAACATCCGGTTTTTGTAGGAGTACCGTAGCAAGATAATCTGATAATAACGGTATGCGTTTACCAACTAAGATATACAAAAACGCATCTATGGTAATGTCCTCGAATGTGTCGAGGCGCTCGATTGTGGTTTCTGGCACGTTCACTTGCTCGAGCACACGCGTGATCGATTGTGCCGATGTTTCTGCTGCTAGATGGTCAAAGTAGGTCACCGATGATCTTACTCCAAAATAATCAACGTTGTGATAACCTGTCAACATTGTCCCCAATCAATGTAACAGTATTCTAATTATACACGATTATTTTGGTGTTCGGAAACTTTTAGATAATAATAATGATTCGATTACGGTTAGATTAATAAAACGGTTTTCAAACCAATATATTACTGGATTAATACCTTTAACCTTACAGTAATATTTATTAGTTGCTTACAGCACTGTTTATTTTTTGATACAAAGCAAAACAGACTATAACTGCGCGCTATAGTCTGGTTATCGATTGTAGTTGAGTTGTCAGCTAGGTTATGCTTGTGGTACAACTACTCTTTGCATTGCTTCGATACCATCAGTCCAGTTGCCATTATCAATTTGAACAATGTCATCCCGTCCAGCGAAGCGCGATACAAATGTTGTGACCGCTTTCAAGAAACCTGTTGCTGGAGATCCAATAATAATCTGTGCCCCCATTGCTGGGTGTTTGTTCAGAGTGCCCAAATTGACCAAACTTTGGAAATCAACAACAACATCTTTAAAGTAAAGCAACGTGTGCATTTTGCCACCTTGCGGTGTACCATTAAGTGCCTGCTCATACATACTATTGGTTACACCTGTTGAAGAGCGTGCAACGCGCCCTGTTAAAATCATGGTCGCAAAGCGATGATTATCCGGTAACCAATTTGGCGCTGTTTCGCTACTACCATCAATTGTATTAAAGTAATATCCTGTTACTCCGTATCTTTGCAAGCGTTCGAGTACTGATTCGTCATAATATGGTGAATTATCAGTCCCCATAACAGCCATCACATTATTATAGAGGCTACTGTCGTAGTCTTTTAACCAAGCATGTGTTGACATCTATTACTCCTTGTTACAATCACTATTCCGATATTCTATAAATTAATGAAAGATAAAGACGTTAAAAACTTTAAACAGTCTGTTTATTATGATACCATAAATTTAAATACACTCAATTACTCTGTCCTTAATTAATGGGGTTTTGTAATGTATGTTAACATCTATTACACGTTGAAGTATGATTATATCTCCACCGAAACACCAAAGAATGAGTAGATTATGCTAACAGATGAACGCCAAGAAAAATTAGAACGTGTTGCCCGTAATCGCCAAGAGGGCTTTACAGTTGTCATTGAAGATGTATTTGACCCCCATAACCTCGGGGCTGTTACGCGCACCTGTGATGCGTTTGGAATACAAGACATCAACGTCATCTTTGAAACCCACCCTGAATTCGAACCCAAAGAAGTTGGCAAAAATAGTTCAACAGCTACCAACAAATGGATCAACTACCATATACATCATGGCACAAAAACAGGTATTCAAACCCTTAAGGATGAAGGTTGGTTAACTGTTGCAACAGTTATCGACCCCGATGCAGAGAGTATTTTCGAGGCAGATTTGACACATCCTAAGATTGCAATGTTATTAGGTAATGAAAAAGTTGGCTTATCGGAACAAGCAATTGCGATGGCAGACAAAAAAGTCACGATCCCGATGGTTGGTATCGCCCAGAGCATGAATATTTCGGTATCGGCTGCTTTGTTCATTTACGAAGTCACGCGTCAACGGCGCACTAAAGGCTTAGAACAATACCTTAAAGATGAAGATGGGGTACAGGCAACTCTCGATTACTTTAATGAGATGCAAGAATTTTTCCGCAAACGCAATAAACGCAAGCGTAAAGACAAAGCTCTACGCCGCGAACAACGCGAATCTAAGCAAAATCCACCGTCGTAGCAAGAGGCTAAAAGTTTGCTATCTACGGACTTGGATTAGCACAAGATGGTAGATTACTATATTGGGTTTCCCATGTTTCGCCATAGAATGCCAAATACTCTGCGACATGTTCCGACCAATAGTCGTTGTTATGTTCTCCAACTGGATGTACAACATAGGTATGCGGGATACCATTGGCTGTGAGTCGGCTCGAGAATATCTGTTGGCTTGGTCCTGATGAATCGCTTGCGCCGTTATCTAGATACATCCGTAAGTTGGCAGATGCTAAAGTGTCGTCATCCACAGCAAGTTCTAATGGATTAAATGGGGGCGGAATACTAACCGTATCACCAGAGAAGAATGCACTATGCCCGCCGATAATCCCGAAGATATCCGGATAACGCATCCCGATAGTATATGCCCAGAATCCACCGCGTGAAATACCTCCAATGGCACGATACTCACGGTTTTGCCACAAGCAGAAGTTGCGTTCCAATAGTGGGAGGAGTTCTTCTAAAATGTGGGTTTCATAAGATGGGTCTGGTGGGAATTGGTTGACTTGCCCGAAGTTGCCTAGATATGGCATAATTAACACCATCGGCGCGATTGAACCATCAAAGATGCCTGTATTAAGCGCGTCAATCATGCCGAGGTCTTCCCATTGTTGTTCGCGGTAGCTGAGCCCGTGTAACAAAATCACATAAGGGAAGCGTGCGCCAGATTGTTGATAACACGGCGGTAAATACACATTGAATCGCAGATTTTCTCCACCCGCGACTTCGCTAGCATTTTGGGCGAAGGGTACAATTTGCCCTTCTGTATCATCACAGGGGAAGGCTGTCGGTGTCGCTGTGAAGTTTGGCGTTTCGGTCGGGAATGGTGTACGCGTGATAGTCGGTGTGGGTGTGTTGGTTGGTGGTACAGTTGCCGTCGGTTGATTGGTAATGACCACTGCAACCGGTGTCGGATTATACGCTAGTGGCTCGCATGCCGATATAATCATGAAGACTGCAATCAGTAGACTGTATTTGAACGATGTCGCCATTATTGTAAGTATCCCCTGTCACTGTTTATTATTGCTATCATCCCAAAAGCGCAACTATGATGTCGCGTCAAAAATGCCGACGGCTGGACGATGGTCGGTCAAGTCATCAAAGGGAATTTGTATTTGAATATGGCATGAAATGATCTCAAATTGCTCGTTCGGATCGTGTAATAGAATATGGTCAATTAAAATGCGATGCGTTTGATGTGTCCATAAGTCGTTTTGCTCATTTTCTGGTGAGAGGATATGAAAGTCGCCCAATAGCATCTCAATTTCCGGAGTATTCAACTTGGCGTTGAAGTCACCTGCTAACAAAATGGGACGTGCAGGGGCTTCATTGGCATTGTCGGCGGTCTTCAATTCGTTGACCACATGCAAGATTTCTTTAACTTGATCCATGCGCAATTGCGAGGCCGTGCGAGACCGCTCATAGGTTGGGTCATCACGATCTTCCCCGATGAGAACACCAAGGTGTGTATTCAAGAAATAAATTGGCATACCGTTGTAGTTGAGCGATGCGACCATGAGGTTGCGAGGTTGAGTATCGCGGTTACCGGTGCTATATAGTGATGCACGACTAATCATTGTGTGGCGTGTCCAACTTGCAAACATCCGCTGTGAAATCTCGTTTTGGAACGTGCCCCATGACCAATCGTGTGGCTTTAAGTTTGTGAGAATTGCATTGCCTTCAGCGGCATGCATCATGCCACGATAGGCGGGACGATCCCACAAATCAGGATGGGGATGATCACGCATATTCACTTCGGACGCGAAGGCATCAATATAATCTTCGCCGAGTAACTCACATATTTTACGCCCGACATTTTTGCTATTTCCGCCGACAAGCGCCAATCCGGTTTCTTGTAACGCGATGATCGTCGGTTGGCTCGGATTAATGACTTGCTTGAGTGTGGTAACGGTGTCTTCAGCCAATTTATCATGGTCGTGCGGTGCTGGACGCATCCCGCGCGCACCACCAATGTTGAAGGTCACGACTTGTAACATAGTCTATTCCTAAAAATGAAAATATCGACGGCATTATATCACAGTTACAAATAGATGAGAGCCTGCTGATTGGCAAGTGATAGACTTAATGCTTATCCCTTAGCAACAATATCCTCAAATGACCCACGCCACCCCGGCGACATCCCTTCAATGCCCAAGGCTCGTTTTGCACCATCGACATTTTTATTATCGAAGTAAAGCAAGTGATTCATCTCTGCGACAGACATACCAACTGGATCGGGTGTTTCGAGTGTGATTTCATCGCCTGCGCCGACTTCGCCTTCTTCTAAAACGCGCAGATAAAATCCGGGTTTGTTGGTTTGCAAGAAGGTTTTTACAAAGGTCGGAATGCCCATTTTATGTGCGAGCTTGAAACAGGGGACGCGTGGTTGTGTCACTTGGACGAGTGCATCACCTACTCGATAGGTATCACCAACGTTTACATCCGTTTCGAGCATACCTGTTACAGTAAAATTTTCACCAAATTGACCATATTTTAGGTCGTCGCGGTCGAGTTCGGTTGACCAGTAGGCGTAGTGTTCTTGCGGATAAACATAGACGGCTTTATAGATACCACCATGTGCATTTAAATCCGCTTGACCATCACCATCAAGGTTAAGTTCGCGGAGCATAACACGCCCCTCAATCGGTTCTTTGAAGATGCCAGTTTCCATCTCTTTGCCACGATAGGGTACAGTTTTGGGTTTCGATACTTGGATGGTTTCTAACTTCATGCGTCGTCGTCTCCTTGTAGGCGTTGTTTGCGTTCCTTGAGTTGTTCAAGAATTTCTTCAGCAGGGCTGACATTATCGATATAATCACGTTGTGCTTTTTCGACAGCACTCAGGCGTTCTTCGGCTTGTTGTTGGGTTTCTTCAGGTGTTTGTACATCGACAGCAATCTCATCAGCAGTCTCTGTGACGGTTTCTGTTTGTTCTGGTGCGACTGTTTCGGCTGTGCTTTGTACAACCATATTGGATGTCTCGGCGACTTCGTCTTGCATGACTTCGGGTTCATCGCGCCCTTCCAGCACAATTTTGTAGAATGCAAACCCGCCAATCCCCAACACTGCCAACGGCACAATCATCTGTAATAGTGTGGAGACCAAACTCAACACACCGAGCACCACCACGATACCCAAGACAACATATATAATCTGCCGCATTAATTTTTCATCCATGACATTTCTTCCTCAACCACATTTGCATTTGGCACAGTTATGATAAGGGACATCATATTGTATGCCCCTTAAGTCCGTATACAAAGTAATTATAGCCTATGTCATCCTGCTAGACAGGCGTTTTATCAGTCTTCTTGATATATGCAACAACCTCGGCTGCTAGTTCATATTTGCCGAATGATGGGATGATATACGCTCCCTGAATCATGCCTTGCATCTGGTCGAGTAATTCTTGGGCGATACGAACCCCTTCTTGCGCGGCATCGTCACCTGCATCAGCAATGCGCTCAAAAATTGTGTCAGGAATGATGATACCCGGTACTTCGTTATGCAAAAAGCGTGCTTGCTTGAGGCTATATAGTGGCATTACTGCCAGTAAGACTGGTAAATCAAACGGTTTACTTTCAAGCTCTTCATAGCGTTCATGGAAGCGTTGAATCCGTTCGGGCTCAAAAATAGCCTGTCCGAGTGCAAAGTCGGCACCGGATGCGAGTTTTTTCTTCAATACACGAATCTCGCGGTCAATATCATCGGCTGCCATATTCAGCGCACAACCGACAGTAAAGTTGGTCGGTTTGCCGATACTGTTGCCTGCCATATCCTCACCTTGATTCATCCCATGTTTAATCACACCGATGAGCTTAGATGGCGGAATATCAAATGCGTCACTGGCTTCTGGATAGTCACCAATGCGGGTTGGATCACCCATCACCACAAACAGATTGCGTAACCCAAGCGCATGTGATGCGAGTAAATCACCTTGTACCCGTAGCATATTACGTCCGCGTGTTGGGAAGTGGAGAACTGTCTCAATCCCAACTTGTGATTGCAACAAATGCGCGACTGCCCATGCACTCATCTTCATACGGGCTGCGGGGGTATCAGCCACATTGATGAAATCAGTTCCAGCATCACGTAATAAACGAGCCGACCGGAGCAATTTTTCGGTACGATAACTGCGAGGAGGTGCCATCTCGACAGTCACTGTAAATAAGCCCATATCGAGGCGGTCGGATAATTCAGTGGGTAGATCTTGGGCAACTTCCTCTTCTTCTGTGAGTGCTTCACCGACTTGGATATCCGCATAATCGACTGGCGGGTTGTCAATCGCACCTCGCATTGCTTGAATATGCGCAGGGGTTGTCCCACAGCATCCACCTAAAATTGTTGCGCCAATGCCAATAAATGTATGGGCGTAATCCGCAAAGTATTCCGCCGTTGCTGGAAATAGAATGCGCCCACCGACAACTTCGGGGAACCCTGCATTGGGCATGACGGAGTAAACGGCATCCGGAATAGCATGATGCATTTGGCGTAACACCTCAGCAAGACCTGATGGACCACTCCCACAGTTGACCCCAATTACATCGGCACCACTTTTATATAAATCATTGGCTACCCGCGCTGGTGGATAGCCTGCGTAGGTCAATTTTTCGTGGGAGAAAGTCGTTTGGGCAATAATCGGAATCGTCGCAGAAATATCACGGGCGATTTCTATGGCTAATAGTAGCTCCCGATGTTCGTTAAATGTCTCGAATTGAATCGCATCAACACCTGCACCAATCAACGTGTTTAATTGCTCATGGTAAACTTCACGAGCTTCATCTTGGGAGATACGCCCATAAGGATGAATACCGACACCTAATGGACCAACCGACCCAACGATATAAATGTCGTGCCGATCACTTTCGGCGATGGCGAGCCGTGCCAATTCAACTGCCCGACGATTATATAGCTCGACGTTTTGTCCGCGTCCAGCAGCAGCAAGTTTGATGCGGTTTGCACCAAATGTATTGGTTTCAATTAAATCAGATCCGGCGGCAATATAGGACTTGTGAACCGACACAACCATTTCAGGATCATCTACATTCATCGCGTCAAAACAGGCGTGGGTATCAGCATGTGATTCATGATGTAACATCGTCCCCATTGCGCCGTCCCCAAGGATGGGCTTACCCGTTTTTAATCGTTCGCGGAATGTTATTTTGGTCATTGTGTTTCCTTTTGATAAACAATCAAATAGCTGGCGTGCGTAAATAATGCAATTGATGCGATGACAACAACCCGATGTGGACTGTATCAATCACACCTCTATATGGAACTAGACGCACTGTAATGGATAATCTCTACGATCTACATACACACCAAACAATACAATTGCTGATTGTGGTGGAGGATATTTAATTTTTCAACAGTCGTCTATTAGCTCTGCGTGAATTCCAGACGTAAGGTATGAATTTTATGCGGTGCAATTTTGACGTTGATGGTGTTATTCGTGATGGTATATTCGGCTTTATCTTCTTCGGCAAGGTTGACTAACTTCGCCGATTTGAGTGTGCCGTGTGTCGTCAATGTACCGCTGACTTCCTCGTCTGTTGGGTTGACAAAACGCACAATCCAGCCGTCGCCTGCTTGTGGTGGTTTGAGGGCGGTCATCACAGCTTTATCACTACTAAAGGTCAAATAGCTGGTCGTCGCTGGTTCTGGTTTTTCATGATATTGGAAGACTTGCAATGGTGCAGCATAAGTTTGTCCGGCACGGAGCATTGCAGATGGATCGTCGGCGTTGACAGGCAAAATAGCGTACTCAACCACGATGTCACGCTCATATTGTGCGCCGCGAACGGGAATACCACTGGTTGTTGTATCTTCACGCTTCAACCAACCGACAGATCTCAATAATGTCAGGGCTAGCGTGACCTCATCTTTATCCATCAGTGCTTCGACTTCGGTTAACCCACGGGTCATCAACAACAGGGTTTCTTTTTCGCCTTTAACACCTGCAAAATTTTGCAACGGGAAGACATTGACCTGTGGTTGGAGTGCGACCTGTGCACTATCTTGGATGATTTGACGCTCGGTAATCCCAAATGTGGAATCTGTTAGGATGGAGTCGGCTTTAATATTGGTGCGGAAATGTGCCCGCAAACGATGATCTTTAGCTTTATTTGTAAATGTCGTACGGAAATAAATTCCCGGTATGCCATCGTAGACGGTTGCTGATGTTGTGATATCCAACAAACTCAACCCGCGCGAGCGTGTTAAATCATCTTTGAGTTCTGGAGCAATTCGCATCCGTTCGCGGAAGATGAGCCGTTCATAGGTTGCGGTACTTTCGACACTAACCATATCCGTCATGCCGGCGCGAACAACTACATCCGGCTGAGGCTTGCGATAATTATAGGTATCGCCCGCATCACCACCATCATAGAAGCTGAGGAAGTCGGTAATTCGGTGCCCCGGACGTGACCATACCAGTTGCCCTTTTTCTACGAGCAGGGTCTCACCTGTAGATTTTGCAATCGCTTTACCTTTATTGGTGATGGTCATGTCTTGTGGTTTGTCTGCACTCAATTTGAGTATGTAGACAACATACCCAACTGCCTCGGCTTTAGCACGGAAGCCAATCCGACACGAATAATCACTATCACTTTCATCCGGTTCCCAGCTAAAGTTGATCTCTTCACCATCACTATCGTAGAGTGCCTCAGGATGTTTTCCCTCAGGTAAAATCAAGTCAACTTCTGTAATTTGCTCCACAGTGAAACTATGTGAATTCCAAACACCGATGTATGTCTCATCATTGGTGATTTTACGTTCAGAGTCGGTCAATGTGCGGGTGAGTGTACCCGGTAAGGCATCCAGCGAGGTGTCTTGGATGCGATGGGTTACATCAAGGATGCGTTGATTACGGATTTCCGTTTCTTGCGTGACTGTATCATGACTGCACCCCGTCAAATTATTGCGCGACTGATTTTTCATCAACTCACGCCAGCCATAATCAAGGAGTGCCCGTAAATTGAGGGGCGATTTGGGCTTCGCATTGGTGAGTGCAATTGCCAGCCACGGCTCAGTTTGATAGGTCAGTAGCGATTGAAGTCGTTGGTTGGCTTGCTTGAGGTACATTCGGGTTGAGAAACGCCCTGCTTGATGACCAGGACCAAGTAGCCGTAATTCTCCGCGTAGTGCCGGACGCAATACATCGGGTAGTCCTTTGCGTAATGCTTGTACATAATCGCTGAGTGTACTTTGTAACACAGGCATCTTGACACGTTGGCTAAAGTCGGGCACATACAATTCGCTGTCGTCGTTAATGGTATTCAGCCAGAGAAAAGGCCCATCGGGCTGGCTAAATTTTTGGTCTTCAATTGTCTTTTTGAGGTCGCCACCTTCATGATGACTAACGACTAAAATGTGGCTACCATCAGGTGCAATCCAGCGGAAAGGCAAAGAAATGACTGCTTCGGGGGAGGTTAATAAAACTGCTGAAATATCAAAGCCCGATAAAATTTGTGGCAGTTGTCCGGCATGCTCAACGAGTGAAGGCATAAACGCGACATCCATTAACTCGATCCCATGACGGGTGACATCGCTGCGCCCTAATAATAAATTGCGAATTAAAGACTCACCGCTGACCAGCAGGCTATCAACTTGCACATACCATGGACCAATGCCGAAGCGTCCCCCTGCGTTATAAATTGCTAACAGAGCGATTAAATCGGAACGAACCGCAGCAATATCTTCGATAAGCACTGTTTGCCCACCGAGTATCACATGTTTGAGTTGTTCACCCGGATCAGATGTTGTGCGTAATTGCTCGGTTAATAAGGTGATGGTGTCGAGTAATTGGGCGCGTGTGACTTCAAATGTTGAGATGCCCTCGCGCTCCCAGAGTAGATAGGACAACAGATGTAATGTGCCGAGTGTTTCTGATTTCGATTGAGATATGTCGCTAGGAGTTGATGCCGTCGGTTCTTCTTGTGTAGCCGATGGTTTCTCGTCATCGTCAACTCGAATTGGCTCGGCAGGTTGTGTGCTATCGTCAACAGTTTCGTCAGCTTGAGTGGATGAAGATGTTGTCGCAGGCGCTTCTGCTGTAGACGAATCCACAACCGGTTCGGCAGGTACGTGATTATCCGCCTTGTTTTCTGGTGTAGTTACTTCTCCAGACTCCGATGGTTGCTTAGCGTCCACATCAACAGGGTTCTCTTGTTTGGTTGAGGTCGGTTGTTTGTTATCTTCTGGTACCCCTTGTACCATAGCTCATTCCTTCTGCGACATCTACATAGCCCTATTGTACCCGAGATGTTCAGAATTCAAACAATTAGACTGATATTCAAACAAAAAACAGGGCACAAAATAGCGCCCTGTTTCATAATTGTTACTTTATGGGACCTGATTATCTGGCAACTGCATCAACAGATAGTGTGAATTCTGCGGTTACTTCGTCAAAGTTGAAGTCAAATAGTGCTTCTTGAATTGAAACAACATACAAACCTGCTGGGATATCACCCATTGCAACATTGGTCACTTGACCACTGAATTGCGCGTAGTCTTCAATTTCGGAATTGCTTTCGGCAACAACACTCAAGAGAATTTCTGGGTTAAAGTCACCTGCGCTTTTGCTGTAACCCACAACGAAGTCTTCTTCAGTTTCGATGATATAGTAGAGTACGCCAGCTTCACTGCTTGTTTCACCTTCAACTTTGCCGCCAACCTCAATTGCTTCAGGAATGCTAAGTTTAAGGGTGTATTCGCCTTCGCTTTCGCCGGAGCGACCATCTTCACGGGTTGCGATAACTGTGTAATCATCATCAGCGGCTAGTTGGGTAACGAGGACAGAGTCACCAAAGGAGAAGTGATCGCTGGTATCGACCACAACGGATCCTTCAGAATCCAACAAAATGAGCTGTCCGACTAGGTCATTCATAAAGCCATCATCGTCTTCTGCCAACATTTCAATAATGACGACGCTATCTGCTGTACCACTAAAGGTATATTCTACTTCGAATGCATCGTTTGTAATTTCACCACGGACAGGCACACCCGCTTCAAGTGCATCTTGAGCGTAGCTGGTGGTGACAGGGATTAATAAAAGAACAAGACTAAACAAAACTATAAGGCGTTTCATTGATTTATCCTTTTGTAGAGTTAATTTCTGTATGTATCCTATCAGATTTCTGTTTAGCCTAGATGTAAAAAACTCATCAATTTTATTAAGGAGTGTTTGCGAGACGCGCCAAAGCCATGCTCAAATAATCTCCGTAGAACATTTATTCCTATTGTTGTATAGATTATGAACTACAAGGTATGGATATTATTTCAGAAAATATTGTTATTATGTGAACGGCGAACTTGAAGATGATTAGTAAACCATTTACTCAATTTTGACTCAATTTGAATAAAATTGTCATTTCCTTCACAGTATCTATAAACAGGCGGATCATCGTTTACATCATGAGTATAGAAAAAATCAAGACAAGTGCCTGAGTTATTGAAAAAAACGAATACATTATCAGGCAATGTTATTATGTTACCTTCGGAGTACAAGAGATGTATCAAGTATCTCTTTACATTTTTTAATTGATGATAACCATCTACTTCAATTATCCCTCCATTGTTTTTGCCAAATTCTAAAAGGAATACTTTGTAAAGATTCGGTAGATGTTCTACATTTTGAATGTGCATTAACTCTATAACTTCTTCTAAAGAGCAACCTTCAAAATTCCCGAAGCCACTTAGAAACTCAGAAGACACAAATATACTCTTCTTATGTTTAAAACGCTCTATTTTTTCGGCAGTTAGTTGCTTAATAGATAACACGATATTTTGTTCTATGCTCATTAACCACGTCCTAGATATGGGGATGAGTAAATAATATTTAACTCACGATGAACTATTGTAATAAACTCGTCTATATCATCATTATCTGAACAACCCGAATACGTAAATAACTCAGTGTACAATGTTAATTGAACTTTAAAATTTAGCCTAGCATAGAAAGAATCTCGTCAAGAACGTAATTCAACACTTTTGTTTCAGCATGGTTGGGGGTTCTTGAAAGACTACCTCCTTGACAGATCACACCACAGCTTTACGCCCCTCTCATCCGCTACACAGGGAACATCTATAGAATGTGAAAAATGGTACAAGTCACCTGATGAAGTTGTACATGCGTGAGCGCATACAAACACACCGCTACAATGACTTAAGTTCATCCTCTGTGTTCTCTGTGCCTTTGTGGTTATATATTAAACGGATAATCAATCTATGATAACACCTGTCATTCTCAGACTTGGCTTACGCTACATCAGCCGACGACTCTTCCAAAGTGTGATGTTCATTTTGGGCGTTGCGTTGGGGGTTGCGGTCGTGATTGCTATCGACATCGCTAATGGCTCGGCGAGTCGTGCTTTTCTGCTCAGTACCGAGAGTATCACGGGGTCAGCGACTCACCAGATTGTTGGTGGACCGAGTGGGCTCCCATCTGAGCTATATACTGATATTCGACTGGGCTTGAATTTACGTGATAGTGCGCCAGTCGTCTCTGAATTTGTACGCGCCACATCGAGTGATCAGCCATTACGCTTATTGGGCGTTGATCCGTTTGCAGAGCCCCCCTTCCGGCAATATCTCGGTGGTGGTGAAGGCGTTGATGAAAACGAAACCTTCGATGCTCTGAATCGCATGATCGCTGATCCTGGATCTGTAGTGATTAGTGATTCACTCGCAAATCGTCTCGGCTTAGAAATTGACGACGCGATTGAGCTCAGTGCAGGTAGCATCATCACACAGGCGCAAATTGTCGGTATTATTCAACCCGCTAATAACGCCAGTCGGCAAGCGTTGGATGATGTCGTGATCACTGATATTTCCTCGGCGCAAGAAATCGTCGGGCTAGAAGGGCGTATCAACCGCATCGACCTCATCTTAGAAGATGATTACGACCTTAGTCAGATCACAGCTTTGTTACCCGATAGTGCCTCGTTAATTGATGTGAACAGCGGTAGCGCACTTGACCAAATGATCGCCGCCTTTGAAATTAACTTGCAGGCACTTAGTTTGTTAGCACTCGTTGTCGGCTTGTTCTTGATTTATAACACGGTCACATTTAGTGTGGTCCAACGACGTAACGTCATCGGTATTTTGCGATCTGTCGGTACAACCAAACGTCAGATTTTTGCATTTATCCTCGGCGAAGCATTCATCCTGGGTCTTATCGGGACAGTACTCGGTATGGGACTCGGGATTATCTTTGGGCGTGGGGCGGTCTTGCTGGTATCACAGACCATCAGCGACCTTTATTTTACCGTCAATGTTCAGAGCATCAGCATCGATCCTTTCACCTTAATTAAAGGTGCGGCGATTGGTCTGGCAGCGAGTGTCGGTGCGGCAATTCTCCCGTCTTATGATGCGACCCGTACGCCACCAGCCGGCGTGATGAAACGCTCTAACGAAGAAGAACAAACCCGCCGTCTTGTACCCTATATCACCGTTGCTGCAGCTGGTATGAATATTATCGGCTTCTTGTTGTTGCAAATCCCGACAGATAGCTTATATGTCAGTTTTGCGGCGTTATTCTTCATTATCGTGGGAAGTGCATTGTTTACACCTGCGATGCTACTCATTGGGATGCGTATATTCGCACCTGTGACAGGTGGATTATTCGGCGTACTCGGACGGATGGCACCACGCGCTGTTACCCGCTCGCTCAGCCGGACATCGGTTGCCGTCGCAGCTTTAACGATTGCAGTCAGTGTGATTGTCGGGGTGAGTGCGATGATTGGTAGCTTCCGTACGACAGTTTCCGATTGGCTCGGTAATTCGCTCGGTGCACAAATTTTCATCAGCCCGCCATTATTGACAGCCAATAATTCCAGTGTTGATGTTGACCC
>DIYL01000031.1 GCA_002428985.1 Anaerolineales bacterium UBA6055
TCCTGACTGGCGACGAGGTGTTCGCGTGTGGCGGCATAATCACGTAAAGCGTTTGCCTGTGTTCGTTGTATACCCACTAAATAATTTACGATTAAACCAAGAAATCCTAGAAGGAACAATCGAAACACAATCATGGAGATAGCAATCAAAATTCTACTACCCATTGGGACAAACAGGACGATGGCAGCGGCATCTAGTATGGAGATAGTAAGTAAGTAAAGAACAATTGTTTGCTTCTTGTAAATCCAACTCATGATCAAAAGGGGAATCAATAGCGTAAGTACAGAGAGTCCGATGTTATAAAAGATAACAAAATTCTCTACCACGCCAATCTCGGTTTGGAGCAACTCCAGTGGTGGCGAGGTGAAAAACAAATACATCGCCAGATTACTGGTCAAGAGTGGGAAAATTGTTACCCACACCAGCGCAATCTGAAGATAACGCTCCTTGAGTATCGTTTGTAGTGGTGTAGCAAATAGATAAATCGTCAGCAGAAGGGCATCAATGATTATCAGAAAGCGATTTAGTCTAGGTTCAATCGATTGAGACGTGACGAAGAGCAAGGCAATTACCGTGATGATTAAACGTGTAAGACTGACATATCGAAAAATCTTGAGCAGATTATCGTCTATTATAGTTTGTGTTTTTTGCATTTCACGGTTGAAACCCATGAGTACATTTTCCCATAAACTTCGTAGTTGTATTGTAGCTCGATTTGCCATCATGGTCACCTATTTTTTGTGTATCCCTTCCCTCTCTTAGTTTAGCCAATCCCACACACCATTATCAGTGACAGCAGTCAACATCAGATGTGACTGCAGTCATATGACAAATGACAGCAGTCATGTGACTTGATGACTCGGGTCAATAGATTATGCGGTTGACCTGATGTTCACTAAATATGTCACAAGGTATTGAACAGAACTTAACTTACACTGACAGTTTGTTTTCAACAGCCTAGGATCAAGTTTGGTCAATATTGTGGTAACCGCATTATGGTTTTTTGTTGGGGATTTTCTTTCTGAGAAGATACTCAAATCGTGCAGACCAAGGCGAATGCCGACATTATAAGACAAAACCTCTTGTAAGAAACAGATGTATCCAGAAGTAATTTTATAAGATTTATGAATCGTAAAGGAGAAAGAATCGAATGAAAAAAGCTCTAACCCTAATTGTTCCCATCATGCTTTTGGCACTAGCATTCAGTTCTGTTACGGCACAAGATGATGCGTGCTTTGCAGAGTTGGATGTGATGACCACTACCGACGGTGTTGAATTCGTTCGTACGCCTGATGCGTGCTTCGAGAATTTACTCGACTGGGACTATGAACCACAATATGTTGAGATTGATGGTTTACGTCAAGCCTATGTCGATATTGGTTCAGGCGAATCAGGCGAAACAATATTGCTACTGCATGGACAACCATCATGGTCATACCTCTACCGCAAGATGATCCCTGTACTCGTAGAAGAAGGACATCGCGTGATTGCGATGGATCACCTTGGCTTGGGGCGCAGTGATAAGCCGATTGACCCTGACTATTACAGCTATGTCGGTCATGTCGAACGCCTCGAAACATTCATTGAAGAACTCGAATTAGAAGGTATGACGGCATTTGTACAGGATTGGGGTAGTCTAATTGGTTTGCAAGTTGTGGGGACAAATCCCGATCGGTTTGATCGTCTCGTCGTTGGCAATGGGTTCTTGCCGACCTTTCCTGCAGGCGAGACAGTTTTTGAATTACCTGAAAACCCAGAAATTACCCGTGATCTTTACCATAACAACGTTGCTAACGCTCCTGCACAACAAGAGCCACTTGTGCGTGAACCTCTGAATGTTGATGATATGGCTGAGGCTTCAACCGAGGATGATTTTTTCGGACTGTGGGTTGATTACGCCCGCAATGATGAGCGATTTCGTCCTGAGGCGATTGTCGAGTCGCTGACTTACTTTGACCTATCGTCAGAAGAAGAAGCTGGCTATGCTGCGCCATTTCCCTCTCGCATCACGATGGGCGGTGTGCGTGCCTTCCCAGGTTTGATCAATGGAGTAGGTGGTGTAACGGATGCAGGTTGGGCAGGACTTGGTGAATTTGACAAACCATTCCTCACCATTTGGGGTGACAATGATGGTGGTAACTTAGGCTCTCCGATGGTCCAACAAACACTCATTACACACATTCCGGGTAGTGACGGCTGGGATCATACTCGCCTCGAAGAAGCGGGTCATTTCCTACAAGACGACCAAGGCGAAGAGATCGCACGCCGTATGAATGAATTCATTGCGCAATCATCAGGGAGTGATGCTGAGACAAACAATGATACATCGTTTGAATTGACATCTAACATCTGTGAGGATCCAAGCAACCTTGAGGCAGTTATGGAAATAATCAATGCGCAGGATGACCCTTCCTACGGTGAAACCAATACCGAACAAGTTGCGCGGATGTTGCAAGCACCTACTGAGGGCCCTTTCTACATGGTTAACCTCATCAAGTATCGTGAGTTAGCTGTTTATCCTGATGGGCGCGAGACCGACCTTACAGGTCGTGAAGCAGATGCGTTGTATTCACCGATTGAATTCCTCACGGCTATTGGCGCACGACCTGTCTATGTCAGTGATGTGACAAGCGATGTTGTTGGCGAGGAAAGCACATGGGATACTGTTGCTATTGTTGAATATCCATGTCCATTGGCAGCTTTCACAATGAGTGCGAACTCTGAGTTTCGAGCACGTGAGGTGAATAAAGATGCTGGTCTTGAGATGAGTACTGTCATGGTTACTCATATTCGCCCATTAGATGAATTTGAATTGCCAGATGTGGCTTCGGATGAGACTGCTTTTGAGTTTGTACAAGTGGTTCGCTACAACGATGAAGCCCAATATGCTGATGGCTCCGATGAACCAATGCGCACCGGACAAGAAGCAATGGATCTCTATGCCGATCTCATCCTTGAAGCTGGGCTAGAGTACGGTGTGTATCCTAAAGCTCGTCTGGAAGTACAAGGTGTCTATATTGGCGACGGTCAGGACTGGAACGAAGCATGGGTATACTATGCTCCAAGCCAAGAAGCTTTTGATGCCTTCCTCGCTGACCCCATTGTGATTGAAGCACAATACCATCGTGATGCCGCATTAGATGATGCCTACGAGTTAATCGTTGACCCAACGTTCTCGATGATTCCGAATTAATTCGGATGCGATGAGCTACTATTTTTCCGTCTACGAGATAAGTCTAGATCTCATGAATTGGCAACAACAGGTTAGTTTTGTTGTTGCCTATATTTTCAATTGAATGACACAAATACTGACTTCTACCCAATGAGGAGAAAAAACCGAGTGAAAAAAGCTCTAACCCTAATTGTTCTCGTTATGCTTTTGGTACTGACACTCAGTTCTGTAGTTGCACAAGATGATACGTGCTTTGCAGAGTTGGATGTAATGATCACTAGCAATGGTGTTGAATTCGTTCGTACCCCTGATGCATGCTTCGAGAATTTGCTCGACTGGGACTATGAAACACAATATGTTGAGATTGATGGTTTACGTCAAGCCTATGTCGATGTCGGTTCAGGCGAATCAGGCGAAACAATACTGCTACTGCATGGACAACCATCATGGTCATACCTCTACCGTAAGATGATCCCTGTACTCGTAGAAGAAGGACATCGCGTGATTGCGATGGATCACCTTGGCTTGGGGCGTAGTGATAAACCGATTGACCCTGACTACTATAGCTATGTCGGTCATGTTGAACGCCTCGAAACATTTATTGAAGATCTTGAATTAGAAGGCATCACACCATTTGTACAGGACTGGGGTAGCTTAATTGGATTACAAGTCATAGGTACAAATCCCGAGTGGTTTGATCGTCTTCTCGTTGGCAATGGGTTCTTGCCGACCTTTCCTGCAGGCGAGACAGTCTCTGAACCACCTGCAAACCCAAGAATTACTCGTAATCTGTACCATACCAATGTCATCAATGCGCCTGCACAACAAGTGACACTTGTGCGTGAAGAAACCAATCAAGTTGATATAGATACCTCATTAATTGATGAGTCCTTCGGCATCTGGACGGATTATGCTCTTAATGATGAGCGCTTCCGTCCTGAGGTGTTTATCGAGTCGTATACTTACTTTGACCTATCGTCAGAAGAAGAAGCTGGCTATGCTGCTCCCTTCCCTTCGCGTACTACGATGGGTGGAGCGCGTGCGTTCCCTGGATTGTTCAATGAATTAGGTGGTGTAACGGATTCAGGTTGGGCAGGACTCGGTGAATTTGATAAACCATTCCTCACCATTTGGGGTGACAATGATAGTGGTAACATAGGGCACCCCTCTATCCAACAAATGCTTATAGACCATATTCCGGGCAGTGACGGCTGGGATCATACTCGCCTCGAAGAAGCTGGTCATTACCTGCAAGATGACCAAGGTGAAGAGATTGCACGCCGTATGAATGAATTCATTGCGAAATCATCAGGTAATGATGATATGGTGACTAGCAATGATACATCTAATGTCTGCGAGAATCCAAGTAGTGCTGCTGCAATTATGGAAGCAATGGTTAACAATGCTGGTGATGATGATGGTCCTTCCTTTGGTGAGACCAACACTGAACAACTTATGCGGATGTTACAAGCACCCACTGAGGGCCCTTTCTACATGGTCAACCTCATCAAGTATCATGAGCTAGCTGTTTATCCTGATGGACGCGAGACTGACCAAACAGGTCGGGAGGCGAATGCCTTGTATTCCCCAACCGAATTCCTCACGGCTATCGGCGCACGTCCTGTCTTTATAGGCGATGTGACAAGCGGTGTTACTGGCGAGGAAAGCACATGGGATTCTGTCGCTATTGTTCAATACCCTTGTCCGTTGGCACTATTCTCCATGAATGCTATCCCTGAGTTTCAAGAACGCGCTGTTTATAAAGATGCTGGTCTTGAGGAGAGTACAATCATGGTCACCCACATTCGCTCATTAGATGAATTTGAATTGCCAAATGTTGCTCCGGATGAGACTGCTTTTGAACTCATGCAAGTGGTTCGCTACAACGATGAAGCCCAATATGCTGATGGCTCCGATGAACCAATGCGTACCGGACAAGAAGCAATGGATCTCTATGCCGATCTCATCCTTGAAGCTGGGCTGGTATACGGGGTGTATCCCAAAGCTCGTCTGGAAGTACAAGGTGTCTATATTGGCGACGGTCAGGACTGGAGCGAAGCATGGGTTTACTATGCGCCAAGCCAAGAAGCCTTTGATGCTTTCCTCGCTGACCCCATTGTGATTGAAGCACAATACCATCGTGATGCCGCATTAGATGATGCCTACGAGTTAATTGTTGACCCAACATTCTCGATGATTCCGAATTAATTCGGATGCAATGGTGCAAATCTTGTTGCTAACTTTGACAGGCTATTTTACTTCCTTGGTCAAGATAGCACAGTCTACTAGATACGCATCATCGTCTAGATTTTATGAAATGGCAACAACAAAACTAGCCTGTTGTTGCCTATGTTTTCAATTGAATGACACAAATACTGACTTCTACTCAATGAGGAGAAAAAACCTAATGAAAAAAGCTCTAACCATAATTGTCCCTATGATGCTAATGGTACTAGCACTCAGTTCTGTAGTAGCACAAGATGATGCGTGCTTTACAGAGTTGGAGGTGATGACCACTAGCGATGGTGTTGAATTCGTTCGTACCCTTGATGCGTGCTTCGAGAATTTGCTCGACTGGGACTATGAACCACAGTACGTTGAGATTGATGGCTTACGTCAAGCCTATGTCGATGTTGGTTCAGGCGAATCAGGCGAAACAGTATTGCTACTGCACGGGCAACCTTCGTGGTCATATCTCTATCGTAAGATGATTCCTGTACTCGCAGAAGATGGACATCGTGTGATTGCGATGGATCATCTTGGCTTTGGACGTAGTGACAAACCGATTGACCCTGATTATTACAGCTATGTGGGGCATGTTGAACGGCTCGAAACATTCATTGAAGAGCTTGCGCTGGAAGGTGTTACGATCTTTGTGCAGGATTGGGGTAGTCTGATTGGTTTGCAAGTCGTGGGTACAAATTCTGAATTATTTGACCGCTTAGTGGTTGGTAATGGTTTCTTGCCGACTTATGCTGAAGGCGAGGTTGTCGCTGAATTACCAGAAAACACAGAACTTACTCGCAATTTTTTCCATACCAATGCTGCTAATGCGCCTGCACAACAAGAGCCACTTATGCGTGACGAAACCAATCAGGCTGATATAGATAACGCATTGATTGATGAGACTTTCGGCATATGGATAGATTATGCCCTTAATGATGAGCGATTTCGTCCTGAGCAGATTGTCGAATCACAAACGTACTTTGACCTATTACCCGAAGAAGAAGCGGCATATGCTGCACCATTCCCCTCACGTATCACAATGGGCGGTACGCGTGCCTTTCCGGGTCTGGTCAATGAATTAGGTGGTGTCACCGATGCAGGTTGGGCAGGACTGGGTGAATTTGACAAACCTTTCCTCACTATCTGGGGGGATAATGACGGTGGTAATCTAGGCCCCCCCTCTGTCCAACAAATGCTGATAGACCATATCCCAGGTAGTGAAGGCTGGGATCATGTCCGGTTGGAAGAAGCGGGTCATTTCCTGCAAGACGACCAAGGTGAAGAAATTGCCCATCGTATAAATGAATTCATCCTAACATCAGGGCAAGTTCAATCTTTTAATCTGTGCCCTAATGGAAATTGCTCATTGTTAAACTATCACAATGGCTATTGGGTAGCTGAAATAGATAATCCAGATCTGCCTGTTCCACTCATAACTATTAACGACATGCACGTCGATGTCCAAACCAACCGTGTCACTGTTTATGCCCAAAGTCAAATCATGGGTCAGATTGTTACACCACCACAAGTTGGCCCTGATGAATGTACTGAAATGCTCAGTGGCGATACTGCTTGTTTTCATCCTAATGCCGTTTATCTGAATGGGAGTGGTGAAGAGTTGATGGAATCAGATGGAACGGGCGAATGGTGGATTAAACACGCTTGGATTCTGGATGGTGAGGGATACATGAATTGCCCAGCTGTATCTCAGGAGGTGTATGACAATTGTTTTTGGGTTGAAGGTGAGCTATTAGATGACGGTTTATCTATGCAAATTGGTGGTCTTGAGGAAAATGAAGGCACCTTTAATATCCGTACCCTCTTACTTGATGAAGATCCAATAGCCTATCAGTTAACACGCTATGCACCTGCAAATTTAGACTCTGAAGTCGGTGAAATTGATCTAACCCCAACGATTCAACTTGTGTTGACATTGCATTGTGAAGAGGTCGCTAGCCCATTCGATAATCAAGTACGGACTTGTCCCGTAATTAACCCGTAAATCCATTTGAGTAACAGCAGACAGTTGTTTGCTGTTGCCTCATTTTCGTTTGAGTGACCCAAATACTGAATTCTAGTGTTTAAGTGAAAATGCCCTACTAAAGTATAAGGAACGTAATAATGAGTGAACGCAGTTCTATTTCCAAAGAGACTCAACCAAAGCAGACTACCCAAGCTCCGGATATAAAGGGTGATGCACAAGACTCAGCAAATCTTTCTGCTTTGGGAGAGCAATCCATCTCCTTCACCAATGCCGATCTTGATAATGTATTGAGGTTGCAACGCACACTCGGTAACCAAGCTACTATGCAATTGATGGGGAAATCTCATAACAAAATCAATCGTACGCTCAACTTACGTATGGCAGGTGCAATTCAAAGAGAAGGAGATGATGAGGGTATCGTTGAAGAACAAGCTCATGATCATGACAATTCCAGTCTTGAAGGTCTTCCAGAAGTTGATTCCTCCGCAAGGAGAGAGGAGGACAATACGGAACCCGCTCCTCCTAAGTTATCCGATCCATCTGCCCTTAATGTAATGAACGATAGAGACAGGGTTAAATTTATTAATAGGTTTATCAATAACGATGATCCGCGAAAAATACAACCTAGATTTTTACATCGCGTATGGTACCAAGCTCGACGTGTCAGAAATGATCCAAACGACCCATTTAATAAACCCGAGTTTCGCGCTAAAGTCGAAAGTGCAGATTGGTCGTGGATGTTGGAAGCCACTTCAGTTGAGGAGCTCAAAACATTACATCAAATGCGCAATGCATACCTGAATCAAGAGGATATCGATAAGTCTCCATGGGAACAATTTAAAAAAGGGACACAGGGTACTGCATCAGTCGCTTCTGCTGGTTTCACAGTATTAGAGGGGGTGGAGACTATCAAGAAAATCGCTGACAACAATGATGGTGGTACAGACGCTTTCGGTTCGGTGATGGAAAATGTAATCCTTTGGATCATGGGTAAAATCTTCGCTGGTGTGGCAATTGGTTTCGATCTAATTAAAGCGTTTGGGTATCACAAAAAACGACGAGATGGTTATAAAGCGGCACTCGATCGAGCTGGCATTGATGAGGAAACTGATCTATCTGAACTTGAACCCGGTACAATGTCCGAGGATAAACTAGCAGTTGCTGAAGTTGCCCAATATGCTTACAAAAAGACATCTCGCGCCTATTCATATACAATTGCTAAGATTATCACGAAGCTAGTCAAATGGATTATGTATGCCATTACTATGACAACTGGTGGAGCAACGGCAGCAGTTACAGGTACATTAGCTATCGGGGCGGACATTGTCCGTGTATCAGCGGCATCTGCTCTTAAGTTAAAAGGGGCAATTAAAGCCTTAATGGGGACTAAAGGTCAAGCACGCGCCCAAAATGCTGATGTACTTGTCAAACAAGCCTCTAAGGGAAGTGAAGAAGCAATGCGTGTCATTTATGATGTCGACCCCTTTGACCATATCAAGGCTGTACAAACATACGTAGGGGTAAAACGCGAAAAGTTACCCAAACCGGAAACCTTTGAGATATTTGTAGACGAATGGGATCCGAAAAAGAACAAGCGACTAGCTAATAATGGTTACAGTAATCGTCGGCGTGTAGGTATATATTCTAAACCCGAAGTTCGGGCAGCCCTATCATCAGCATTGAAAGAAACAATGAAATCCCAATAAAGCTGGTCTTAAATAGTTTAATCCTGTGTTCAAATGTCACAAACTTAATGCCATAGATGCTAGAATCATCAAATCGACATTCATGGGAGATCATGATGCAAACGACCAAGAGCATTTACCGAGATTAAGAGTAAATGCGCCTATGAAACATAGGTTTTGCTTTTTGATGTCCATGTTTTGAGAACATATGATTTTGGATATATAAGGAATTAGAATATTATCTTGATATATCCTTAGCATCTTTACCTTATGTAGCCCTAAGACCATGTTCAATTTCTAAGAGGTATGTAGTTGTAATGTCTGCACTAGATTTGTCATCCACCTTTTTACAGTTCATATTAGACTCCTATCCAGCTATCTGTTCAGTAGTCGATGAAAAAAGCAACATTATCATGGTAAACAATGCTTGGCGAGAATTTGGACTCAAGTATGGTGCAAGTCAAGACACCATTAATGGTGTTGATCTAAATTACTTAAACGCCTGCCGTCAATTACCAGACAATCCAGAACAGGCGTTGGTTTTGCGAAGGATAGCTCATAATCTAAGTCTGATCTTGCAGGGTCAACGAGACGAATATTCGATTGAATATGCTGTAACTCCAGGTGCGGACGGTCAATGGTATTTATTGCAAATCAAGGGATTTGACTTTGACGAATCCCGATACGCTATCATTTCTCATACAGATATAAGCTCGCAAATCGCTTTACAGAACCAACTAGCCGAATCATTGGAACAACAAAAGAAGATGAACCACCTCAAGTCAGAGTTCTTAACGATGGTTGCACATGAAGTTAGAACCCCCCTCACTGTAATTATGAACCAATTGTATTTGCTAAAAACTAAGAACTTACAGCTGAAACCTGCTGAACGGTTATCCAGATTTGAATTAATGAATGACAGGCTACATGATCTAGATAAGTTGCTTGATGAACTAATCGAGTTAGGGAAGTATGAGCTGGGAAATGCAAGCGTTAATTATCAGGTGATATACATAAATCAACTAGTAGAAAATATCGTCGAAAGCCTACGGACTGTATATGATCCACAATGCAACATTACCATACATCTAGAAACTGAGCAGGCTCAAATTACTTCTGATGTTACTCAAGTCACAAAAATAATCACGAATCTAATCTCTAATGCAATAAAATATACCCCTGACCATGATGGTAATATCTATATAACTGTGAGTGTAACTAAGGGCTTTCTCAACCTCACTATTGAAGATGAAGGAATAGGTATTCCAAAAGCAGATCTATCTAACTTGTATGATCTCTTTTTTCGATCTGATAATGCGCATTCAATTAATGGGACTGGTATTGGGCTAAGGATTGTAAAACAGGCTTTAGACCTTCTAGGAGGCAGTATTCGTCTAGATAGTGAATTAGGTCAAGGAACAACCTGTACAGTAATGATACCTGTTTAGTTTCAGAATATTTTTACGATTAGAATGCAATAAATGAATGCTTTATAATGAAATAGACAAGAGTTTATACAATTTTATTTCGCGCTTGCAATGCAAATCACATTTAATAGTCCAAATTTACTTGATTTTTGATTTAGAAAGCACATGCGATTGCCCTAAACCTTTACCACCAATAAACATTTGTAAGTTTCAATATGAAGCAAAACACCATCATAATGATGGTGCTTGTTTTTGACTTGTTAGCCTAATTAATGGAAAGTTTTAATCATCATTTTCATCGCTAATATCAACCGCTGCCCCTCGATATGATGCCGCTTGCGGGTCATTGTTTTCTGGATTATTTGCCGCCACCGCCGCTATAGCTCTGTCTACTTCAGGTTGTAATTTTTTATCTCGTAACGTTTGAGGAACGTTGGTCGGGTTTGATTCAATCAATCCACCACCTATATACCGACCGTATGCATTACGTGTATGATAGTCAATATTGATCTCATATTTTGCTGAGCCAGATATTATATAATGGTCATAGATGACTTCTGCTGCAATGAGTGATGGCGCTCTTTTGTATTTTTCAACTTCTTCTAGGAACATGGCATTTTCAAGCGCAAATTCTTTCTCCAGATGTTCTTTGAAGAGTTCCCATGCCCCAGGCTTGTTCATACATTCGTCAATTGATGTTACATTTTCGGCAGGCGCCAATCTAATCATCTGAGGCATGTCATACATATCACCATCTAAAGATTCTATTTGAGATTTAATACTTGTTGTCCATCGCCTGAATGGATTGCCTAGTAGGGCTCGAATTTTCTTTTCTGCCACACTAAACAACTCCTTATAAGGTGGTGCAGTACTAGGCGGAGTATTAAGCTGTGCTGCTGCATCCGCCAGTTTCAAGCGTTGAATTTTGCTGTCACGCAACATCTGGATTGTTGCCTGATTGCCAAATGTTTGTTGCATCTGCAAAACAGTTTGTGGTGATGGCGTATCCAACTTGGCTTTCTTTGGATCAAATTCATCCTCAGTTGTCGCCAAAGATGCTCGCATCACGGGTTTGCGTGAAGTCATTTTTGGTAGGCGCATTCGATTTGTCATAGTATTTCTACCTCCTCATCATTGATTATTTCCATAACTGCCTCAAGGTTGCTTGGATCCTCACAGCTCTCAGATGTCGATTCAACCGATGTATCATTGTTTGTCCCATCATCTTGTGCCAATGTCAGACCCATAACGGTCAATAACATCAAAATCAAAATAGGAAGTGCTTTTTTCATAGCTACGATCCTTTGTCTATATATATTTGTCCCACTTACTGAACCAGATTTCTGATTCACAATCTATTGACAGCAGTCACCAAGTCACATGACCGCAGTCATTTGTCATGTGACAGCAGTCATATCAGATGTTGACTGCTGTCACTGATATTGGTGTGTGAGATTGGCTAAGCTAATGAAGGGAAGGGATACACAAAAAATAGGTGACCAAGATGGCGAAGCAAGCTACAATACAACTACGAAGTTTATGGGAAAATGTACTCATGGGTTTCAACCGTGAAATGCAAAAAACACAAACTATAATAGACGATAATCTGCTCAAGGTTTTTCGATACGTCAGTCTCGCACGTTTAATCATCACAGTAATTGCCTTGCTCTTCGCCACGTCTCAAGGGATTGAACCTGGACTAAATCGCTTTCTGATAATCATTGATGCCCTTCTGCTGACGATTTATCTGTTTGCTACACCACTACAAACGATACTCAAGGAGCGTTATCTTCAGATTGCACTCGTGTGGGTAACAATTTTCCCACTCTTGACCAGTAATCTGGCGATGTATTTGTTTTTTACCTCGCCACCACCGGAGTTATTCCAAACCGAGATTGGTTTGGTTGAGAATTTTGTTATTTTTTATAACATCGGATTCTCTGTACTTACGCTATTGATTCCTGTTTTGATTATGAGTTGGCTTTACAAGAAGCAAACAATTGTTTTTTACTTACTTGGTGTCTCCATATTCGATGCTGTTACCATCGTCCTGTTCATTCCAATAGGTAGCAGAGTTTTGATTGCTATCTCCATGATTGTGTTTCGATTGTTCCTTCTAGGATTTCTTGGTTTAATCGTAAATTATTTAGTGGGTATACAACGAACACAGGCAAACGCTTTACGTGATTATGCCGCCACCCGAGAACACCTCGTCGCCAGTCAGGA
>DIYL01000007.1 GCA_002428985.1 Anaerolineales bacterium UBA6055
GGTATGTTTCAGGTGGAGAGTCGTGCTCAGATGTTGCCACGCTTTCGTCCACAGTCCTTCAATGATCTCATTATTGCGATTAGCCTTATTCGTCCGGGTCCGATACAGGGTCAAATGGTGCATCCCTACATCAAACGACGACAGGGTAAAGAACCTGTTGAGTATCCCCATGAGTTGCTCAAACCCGCACTAGAAGAGACACTGAGTGTGGTGTTATTTCAAGAGCAGGTATTAAAAATTGCCCACGATTTTGCTGGCTTCACACATGGTCAGGGCGAAATACTCCGACGGGCATTGGGGAGTAAAATGGTGTGCAACTCATTAGCCAGTTGGAGCACGTCTTTATCGAAGGTGCTGTGACCAAAGGCATTGACCGCGACATAGCCCAAGAGGTGTTTGACCGCTTGCGTGGCTTCGGTAGTTATTCATTTGCCAAGTCTCATGCAACTTCATTTGCGGTGCTAGTTTATCAGTCGGCATGGTTGCGGAAATATTATCCCCTGGCATTTTTTGTCGCACTTCTCAACAATCACCCAATGGGATTCTGGTCACCGAGTGTCATCGTCAACGATGCACACGACATGGGATTACCATTCTACCTATAGATATGAATTTGAGTGCTGCGATATGCACAATAGAGAACAACAAATTGCGTTTAGGATTAAACTATGTCGATGGTATTGGAGAAACCGTAAGAGACCGTATTTTACAAAAGCGCGATGATAGATCATTTACATCGCTCCAAAACTTCTGCCAGCGTACACGCATCCCGGAACGGTTGGTTGAGAATCTTATTAAAGCGGGTGCCTTTGACTTTTGTGGTATGTCCCGCCGTAACTTATTCTGGGAGTTAGGGCGATTTGAACTGCTCCCCAAATAGTGGATACAAAGTTTGTCCTATAGACTGTATCCAAGAAAGGGGATCAGATGAAGAAAAAACGAGGACGCTACAGCAACGAATTTAAGCAAGAAGTGCTGCGAATGGTGGAGGCGACGGATAAGTCGATCTCAGAGTTGGAACGCGATTTAGGTCTGACATATGGACTTATCCGCAAATGGATGCAACGGTATCGTATTGACGAGGATCATGCAGACCTTCAGCGCAGTGAAAATAGCGAAGCAGAAGCTGAAATTCGTCGTTTGAAACGCGAACTGGAAACGGTAAAGCAAGAGCGTGACATCCTAAAAAAAGCAATACAGGTGTTCTCTGCGGGATCAAAGGCTATGAAATTCGCTTTTATTGAGCAACACCGCCAAGCCTTTTCAGTCCAGCAGATGTGTCAGGTATTGGGTGTGTCGAGCAGTGGCTATTATGCGTTTCGTAAGCGCAAGCCGAGTACCAGAAGAAAGCAAGATCAATGCCTGCTGGTGCATATTCGGGCAGCCCATCGTGCCAGTCGTGAGACTTATAGTGTGCGGCGGATCTATCATGAATTGCAAGCTCAGGGCATCGATGTGGGAGTCTATCGTATTCGCCTTCTAATGCGCGAAGCAAGCTTGAAGGTCAAGTCGCGTCGTCCCTACAAAGTAACGACTAAACGTGATTCTAGATTACCGATTCGAGAAAACATCTTAAATAGAAAGTTTGGAGCACAACAACCAGACTGCAAGTGGGTGGCAGATTTCACTTATATTGCTACCGATCAGGGGTAGCTGTATCTCGCCACAGTGATGGACTTGTTTTCACGTAAGATCGTTGGCTGGTCGATGCAACCTCGTATGACTAAAGCACTCGTCAAAGATGCACTGGAGATGGCTTTGTGGAGAAGATGTCCTGAGGCTGGTTTGTTACACCATTCTGATCAGGGGAGTCAATATGCCAGCTTTGATTACCAAAAAGTACTTGCTGACCACAACATTCAAGTGAGTATGAGCCGCACTGGCAATTGCTATGATAATGCCGTCATGGAAAGTTTCTTTGCTACACTTAAAACCGAATGTGTTGACAGACGCTATCCCACCCGCGATGAGGCGCGTCGCTGTTTGTTCGATTACATTGAAGTCTGGTACAATCGCTCTCGTCGTCATTCATCTCTTGAGTACCTCAGTCCTAATGACTATGAACGATTGCACTACCGTGACAAAATCTCTCTCCACTAAACTCAGAGCAGTTCATTTCTGGTTTTGCATAACTAATTGGACTCGATTCACACTTTTTCCAGAATACAGAATTCTCAACAGCGCGAAAACACTTCCTTTCAGTGAGGGTAATGATATGTGTTGAAACCCCGTAGGAGCTACACGATTCCCCACCTCTTGAAATTCTTGAGGTGGGTTTTCTGTTTCTACAGAACTACCCCCATAAAGTGATGCACAAAAGGTAATGAAACAATCTCCGCATTAGAACAAATTTATGGTAATTTTTGCCAATTTCAAGCTCTTAAAAATCATTTATGATGCAACTCATTTGGATATAAGTATTCACTCATCATTCATTTTTTCTCAATACTCAACATGCAAAACAATGCCCTGTGCATGATTCCCAAACTGTTTACCAAAAAGATTTAGACCACCACGATGTACAGCATCATCGTCGATTCCAATTCTAACTGTTATGTATGGTTTATCTGAAAGTGATAGTGCATCAATTGATATATCTGATATCAGTCGCCCATCAATAGATGCACCTTCATGATCAACCCTCCAGAATTTTAGCCAACCGTATTGACTATTCCAGTCGCCCCACCACTCTGGGGTAAGAATACCTCGCTTATCTCCAAAATCTGCCGGTGATGTCCAGGTCCCAATTTTAATATCATTTATGTATAGCGAAATATCGGATGGCCAATCATCTGCGGAAGGTGCAGCTTCTGAACATATTTCCATACTCAATTGTATACTTTTAGGATTTTCCTTCTTGTAAATGTGGTTTGGAAACTTGTACTCTAGATAACCATGAGAAAACCAGACCAGTTGTGCATGGTATCGCTGCGGTTCATAAAACGATATAGGGTCATCCATTATGCCAATAATGTTGTTAACACCAGCCAATCCACACGTTGGCACGACCGAGTGATCAACAAATGCTCCGATTGGCATCTGAATTGTAAAATTTTGTTGTAATTTTCTACTAGTATTTTCTGGTAAATGGAAAACGATAGAATCATAGATACGTGTGTAGAGTCTCTGTTGTCCGCGTTTGCCAGGCACCGTATGAGAACTAATTATTGTAGATTCCTCTAAACTCTTTAAATGGAGTGATGCTGTTGCTATTGGCATATCCAATTGTTCTGAGATTTCCGACAAGCTGGCGACTTTATGAGTAAGGTAGTTAAGAATACGCAGACGTGGTTCAGATGCAATTGCTTTAGCCACTGAGATTAGCTTATCATCAGAAGGATGATCTGAACTTACCACTAAAATTCTTCCCATTTGATTTTCTGTAGATTCCATAATCACCTCTCATTTTTATGTTTATATGAATATAACACAATTTTTATTTTATAAAAACATAAAATAAACAGCACTTAAATGTTTAAATTAGTGAAAATTTACACATAAAACACCAATTTAAGGCGATTTTCTTGACAAATTAGCAATTCGAGCTATCATTATTTCATAAATATACAAAATAAATATGGTTCTTAATTATGAAAATATATTTTAGATCATCATTTAGTTTCGGATTTTTTCATACTCCTAAACTCAACAATCAAATTTAATCGCTATAGTCACTGAGGAATGTCTTATGACTAATTTCAGTATTGGTAGATTTGTTGAGTTTTTCTTGAATTTACTAGAACTATTCAACCCTATCTTTGCGCCATACAAGCGCTTCCACAACAAGTTATCACCCAAAATGCAGCAAACAGTCACAGCATTTATATTTATCTTGCCGTTTGCAATACTCTATACAATCTTTACGATTCTCCCTATTTTCCAAACGTTTTGGATTTCGCTCCATCGTTGGGAAATCATGGGGACAAATATCCAGTATATCGGGTTAAAGAACTTCGAGCGTCTGCTAACGGTTGATACACAGTTCCAACAAGCATTTGGTCAGACCATTATTTTTGTTGCGCTCACAATACCAATCATTTTTGTGGGCTTATTATTTGCTTTAATGCTCAACCGTCCAGTCAAGGGCATTGGTATTTTCCGCACACTCTTCTATTTGCCTAATATCATGGCGGTCACAGTTATTGGGTTGATCTGGGCACGGGTTTTTGCGTCCAGTGATCGTGGGTTGCTTAATGCGATTATCAATAACTTGGGTGGCGCGAGTATTCCATTTCTTGATCAAGGTGATTTAGCCACTCTCGTCGTTGCCTTTACGACGCTTTGGTGGACTGTTGGCTTTAGTATGCTGATATTTCTGGCAGGTTTACAAGATATTCCACAATCGCTCTATGATGCGGCGAAGGTAGATGGTGCAAATCGGTTTCAACAATTTCGATATATCACGGTTCCGGGTTTGCGACGTCCTTTCGCATTCTTGTCCGTTTTACAGGTCATTGCGTCGTTCCAGATCTTTGGCCAAGTAGATGTGATGACAGAAGGCGGACCTGCTGGCAATACACGAACAATCGTCTATAACATCTGGGAAGTATCGTTTCAATACTTCCAAGTAGGTTATGGTGCAGCGATGGCAGTCATTATGTTCGCAGTGCTCCTGGTAATTTCCATTATGCAACTGGCTCTTTTCCGCGATCAAGGGATAGGAAACTAGAAAAATGACTACACCGACGACAACAACCAATCAATATAATCGAGAACGTGAAAATCGTAATAAGAGAAACAATCGTCTCTTTGTGGTGGGTCTTTCCGTCTTTGCACTGATTTGGATGGCGCCTGTGATTTGGACAGTGGTTACGTCCTTCCGTACCGAACCTGCCCTTCAACGTAACTTAGCGAGCTTTATCCCGACACCATTTACAACAGAGAACTGGGAATTTATTCTATCCAGTAGCAATTTGTGGAAGTGGTTGCTGAATAGCGTCATTGTATCAACAACACATACGCTATCTCAGTTGGTAGTTTGTTCGCTTGCCGCGTACGCTTTTGCACGTCTCGATTTTTACCTCAAGCGTCCACTCTATCTACTTGTTCTTGTGGGTCTAATGGTGCCATTCCAAGCAACTTTCTTGCCCGTGTACCTGCTATTCTCTGAACTTAAGCTACATAACACATTAATTGCTCTGATATTACCGGGCATTGCCTCGTCATTTGCAGTTTTCCTGTTGACACAATTTTTCCGTGGTATTCCTAAGGAATTAGAAGAAGCTGCAATGATGGATGGTGCGGGACGATTCCGTATCTTTATTCAAATTATCGTGCCACTTTCTGTCCCTGTTATGACGGCTTTAGCAATCTTTACATTTCTTGGTAATTGGAACAGTTATCTGTGGCCTATTATTTCAGCAACCAGTTCGGAAGTATATACAATCGTCATCGGACTGCGGAAAGTATCACAGTCATGGGGTTTTGTCGATTTTTATGGACGTAACATGGCAGCGGCGATTTTCACAGCATTACCTATAATTATCTTTTTCTTTGTGTTCCAGCGTCGCATCATTAGCGGCATTGCGATTAATAGTGGCATTAAGTAGAAAGGAAATGCTATCGAACAGAGTCATGCAATATTCAGTTTTTCGTATTTAGATTATTTATAAAATGAGAGGAATTTAAGCATGTCCAAAGTAAAGCTCTTTATAATCCTTAGTATTTTAGTTGGAATGTTGGCAGTACCATTGTCAGCGCAAGACGCAACAGAAATCACCTTTATGCGCTTCTTCGGTGAATGTTCAGACGAATTTGGTGACAATGCAGATCTGGCTGAAGCTTATGGCGAATGCGGTATCATCCAGACCTTAGCCAACGCTTACAATGCAGAACAAGATGCAGTTCAAGTCAATACTGTAGTTGTAGATTGGCCTGGTGTTACCGAACTAAACGCAAACCTTGCTGCTGGTACCCCACCCGATATTATGGTGCTCCATGGTAATCGTATTCCGAATTATGCTTCCCGTGGTCTACTAACACCACTTGGTGATGTACTAGAAGCGGCTGGAATTGATGCAAATGATTTGACTGATTCTGCTCGCGGTTTCGTTGAATGGAATGGTGAGATCTACGGTATCCCATTGGATCTGCATGGTCACATTTGGCACATTAACCTAGAACTCTGGGATCAAGCTGGCTTGCTGAGCGATGATGGATCACCGATGATTCCAACAGGTATGGAAGAATTTATGGCGGCAGCAGAACAATTTAAAGAAGCAACCGGTCTCCCATTCACCGGTATGTGGACAGATGGTCTATCCCGTAACTGGATGAGCTTTGTCTATCAACAAGGTAGCAGTATTGAAAATGAAGAAGGTTTGCCAAATATCAATACTGAAGAAGGCTTGAATGCATTGAACTTCATGCTAGAACTACGTGATGCTGAACAGATCACTGACAACACCGACTATGCTGCAGCACAAGAAATTTTCTTGAACTGCGAATCGGGTAGTCATATTAACGGTACATGGGTAGTGAACTTCTACGATGAACAAGTTGCTGATCCAGAAGGTTGCTTAAGTAATTACTACGTTGCAAACTTCCCAACAATTTTCGACCAACCTGCGGCATGGGCAAATAGCCACTCATGGATTATTCCACAAGGTCTCGATCCAGACCCAGCACAACTCGAAGCAACTCTAAGTTTCCTCAAATTCTTGAACGATAATAATATCGAATGGGCACGCACTGGACATACTGCTGTCAACCAATCTGTTGTCAGTAGTGATGCATACCAAAGTCTTGCACACCGCGACGAATATGCGGACTTCGTACCAACCGCTGTTATCCAACCACGTTCCAATTGGAACACAGCGTTTGAAAATGTAATGGATGAAGAGCTACAAGCCGCATTTATCGGTGATAAGACTCCTGAGCAAGCATTAGCTGATGCACAAGCACGTCTCGAAGATTTCGCATTCTTCGGTCAATAATTATTGTCTTCACCTGACATAGAAAATCAGGTAATTCAGAAATGATGGGTAGCCTTCATTGGTTGCCCATTCAAAATAATTTTATTACAAAGTCAAAAAGATTATTCTTAATTTCACCACGCTTCTTACTCGGAGGAAACATGACTAACCTACCGCGCAATGAATATCCGCGTCCGCAATTCGTTCGTGACAACTGGCAATGCCTGAACGGTGAATGGCAGTTCGAAATAGATCAGGGAGATAGCGGGATCCATCGTGGGCTTAAAGACCGTGACCTAAACGACAAAATTATCGTCCCCTTCTGTCCAGAATCAAAACTATCTGGTATAGAGAATCACGACTACTATAATGCAGTCTGGTACCGACGATCCACTACCATCCCATCCGATTGGGGTGATCAGCGGATTCTACTGCATTTTCAGGCAGTCGATTACGACACAACAGTGTGGGTAGACGGGACTGAAGTTGGCCGCCATCGTGGGGGGTTTTCTCCATTTAGTTGTGATTTGAGTGGCGTAGCATCAGCGGGCGATGAGATTACAATTGTTGTCCGCGCACGAGATTACGGTAAAACATCACAACCACGCGGTAAACAAGCGCGTGATTTTGGTCCCCGTGGAGCGATATACGTCCGCACCACCGGAATCTGGCAAACAGTCTGGATGGAACCTGTGCCGGATATAGCCCTTAAACGCCCCCGATTAACCCCGGATATCGCAAACTCAGTAATTCGACTAGAACAACCAATTACAAACAACAGTAATGAACTTAAGCTACGTGCAACCCTTTCGGATGAAAATGGCGAAATTATCACAGCCGAATGTTCAGCAGAATATGATCTATCACCAAGGCTTGATCTAGCAATCTCAAATGATCGCAAACGCCTGTGGTCAATAGACGACCCACATTTGTATGATATTGAAATTTCGCTGATCGATGCAGATGACAATATAATTGATTCAGCCAAGAGTTATGCAGGACTCCGCAGTGTTTCAATTGACGGCAAAGCAATTAAGATCAACAACAAAGTTGTGTTTCAGCGGCTGGTACTCGACCAAGGGTATTACCCAGATGGCATTATGACAGCACCTAGTGATGAGGCTCTCATCGAGGACATCCAACTCAGCATAGATGCAGGCTTTAATGGTGCGCGACTACATCAGAAAGTCTTTGAAGAACGCTTCCTTTATCATGCAGATCGTATGGGTTATATCGTGTGGGGTGAATTTGGCGACTGGGGTTGTTCCCATAATGGGCCACTCAACGACGAACACCAAAAACCGGGACCCGAATACATTACACAGTGGCTCGAATGTCTTGAACGCGACTATTCTCATCCAAGTATCGTGGGTTGGTGTCCTTTAAATGAAACATGGCAGATGTTGACCGACAATATTACCATGCTTGACGATGTGACTCATGGTATGTATCTAGCCACCAAAGCAATGGATGGAACCCGCCCAGTCCTTGATACCTCGGGCTATTCACACCGTGTACAACATGCTGATGTTTATGACAGCCACGACTATACTCAAGACCCTAAAACATTTGCAGAGCGACATGCTGGATTGGCAAATGGCAAACCTTATCTCAATAACGCAGGTGAAAGATGGTTATCATCCGGACTTATTAATAGTAAAGCATGGTCAATACCATATAATGGTCAACCTTATTTTGTTAGTGAATTTGGTGGCATCTGGTGGAACCCTGATGTCGGCGAGGATGAAGATTCATGGGGTTATGGGAATCGTCCCAAAGATATTGAAGAGTTCTATGATCGCTTCGACAAACTCTGTGCTATTTTGTTAGACGATGTGAACATGTTCGGCTACTGCTACACACAATTGACAGATATCTATCAGGAGCAGAACGGCATCTATAAATATGATCGCGGTAATAAATTTGATATCGAACGGCTTCGTAAATCACAACAACGCCCAGCCGCCATAGAACTTGCACACAATGGAGAGTAATTACATATGGTGATGAAATCCATTTCACCCCGCCCACCAGCTGTACCGTTAGTGGTAAACGACCCATATATGAGCGTCTGGTCAATGGCGGACAATTTGACTGATGAAGACACCAAGCACTGGACAGGTACATCTCATCCGATGTGTGGCTTAATACGCATTGACAATCAACCCTATCGTTTTATGGGTGGAAACACGCGTTTTGTACCTGTAGATATACCGATCATGGAGCAGACATCGCTGATTATCCAACCCACACAGACAATTTATACGTTTGAGATGAGTGGCATTAAACTTAGCCTAACGTTCTTAACACCGTCTCTTCCACACAGACTTGATTGGATGTCGCGTCCGGTCACTTACATCGATTTTGAAGTCGAATCTTCGGATGGCAACGATCATAATGTTGCTTTGTATTTAGATATCACGGGTCACTGGGTCGTGGATAATCTTGCACAGAAAGTCGTATGGGGTCGACACCATCTCGGTGAACGTGATGTATTATGGATGGGGTCACAGGAGCAGGCAATACTAGCAAAAGCTGGTGATGACTTACGTATTGATTGGGGCTATCTATATGTCACATCAAGACAGTCAGCTCAGGGCGGACTGGGATTAAGCGTCGATTTACAAACAAGTTTCGCACAATCAGGTAGACTTCCTAACAATGATAATATGGAAATGCCCCGCCATATTGATAGCCGACCACCACATCCCGCCGTTGCGTGGGTACATAACTTCGATAATATTTCTAATACCCCAAAAGCGTGGCAAATCGTCCTGGCTTTTGACGATGGATACTCGGTTGAATATATGAACCGTAAACTACGTCCCTATTGGCGCAAAGACGGCTGGACAGCAACAGACTTGATTCAAACCTCGATTGACGACTACAACCAGATAAAGCAAGTCTGTACAGATCATGATCAAGAGCTAATGATTGACCTAGAGTCTTTAGGTGACAAAACATATGCATACCTCGGCGCACTGGCTTTCCGACAATGTATAGCTGCCCACAAACTCGTTGTTGATGCTGATGGCACGATGCTATTTTTCTCCAAAGAAAATTTTAGCAATGGCTGTATGGGCACAGTCGATGTGACGTATCCGTCAAGTCCATTTTTCTTGCTCTTCAACCCTGATATTATGGAAGCCATGCTGACATTCATCATGGATTACTCCACATCGCCTCGCTGGAAATTCCCGTTTGCACCGCATGATATTGGACGGTATCCCCTCGCAAATGGTCAAGTCTATGGTGGTGGTGAAGACACTGAACATCGTCAAATGCCTGTCGAAGAATGTGGCAATATGCTGATTATGGTCACTGTTTTATGCAAGATTCGTGATGATATAACCTATGCCCAAAACTATTGGGACACACTTACAACATGGGCAAACTATCTATTGGATAAAGGTCTCGACCCAGAAAATCAATTGTGCACCGATGATTTCGCTGGACACCTTGCCCATAATGTAAATCTATCAGTCAAGGCATTGGTTGGAATCGCCTGTTATGCATGGCTATGTGAGCAGAATTCTATGCCAGAAAAAGCCAGAGATATTCGCTCACAGGTTGAAGCTATGGTCAGTGAATGGGTAAAAATGGCAGATGATGGCAACCACCATCGTCTGACTTTTGATAAGCCCGAGACATGGAGCCAAAAGTATAATCTGGTATGGGACAAGATTCTTGACTTGGATCTGTTTCCGAACGCGGTATTTGAGAAAGAACTGGCTTATTATAAGACCAAACAACTTCAGTATGGGTTGCCTTTGGATAACCGTGATACATATACCAAACTCGATTGGATTGTGTGGACAGCAAGTCTTGCAGAATCTAAAGCTGATTTTATGGAGTTTGTACACCCGATTGTCACGTGGCTCGAAGAAACTAATAGTCGCGTGCCTATGACAGATTGGTATTATGCAGACAGTGGTTTACAAGTGCGTAAAATGCAAGCGCGATCAGTGGTGGGTGGTGTATTCATCCGTATAATGTATGATAAAGCCTTACATCAAAAATGGCTAAATAAGAATTCTCGAGTGTGATTGTGCGAAACATCATTATATTACTTATTATCACTGCGGTTGTGATGACTGGCTGTGCCGAACAAGCTACATTTGGCTCGGCAATTACTGACGGCGAGCCAACACCTCTTCCCACCGCAATCGTTCCTAATCAACCAATTTATGAGGTTGAACGAGGCAATGTTATCTATGAGCGTCGTTTCTTTGGACGTGTAACACCTGTAAAATCTAGTGACTTAGCATTTACAGGCAACGGTCGAGTCGCACAAACAATGGCTTCGGCAGGTGACATTATTTCCATCGGTGATGTACTTGCACGGCTTGATACATCTGATCTTGAAGCACAACTCATTGATGCTGAAGAAGAACTTGCTATCGCCCAATCCATCCTAAATAGTGCAACTAGTCAACTAGACTTTGCAAAACAACAAAAGCAGTTAACATTGAATCGCGTTCAGGTTCAGCTGAACCATGCCATAGAGACCGCAGACAACCCACCTACAGCAGATCAACAACTGATGATTGACTTGCACACAATCGACCGGGATTTAGCTCTTATTGAATTGAACGTATTGGATAACGGTGTAGACCCTCAACTGCGTTTTGATGTCACCCGTGCCGAGAATAAGGTAGACGATATTCAAGCAATGATTGCTCAAGCAGTTTTAATTGCGGATATGGATGGTACACTAACATCATTCGCATTGACCGACGGTAGTCCCATCGTCGCATTCGAGACGGTCGCTGTCATCTCAGACTTTTCCGAAATCGAAATCACAAATGAGTTGGACAACGACGACATGAGTGAGCTATCAGAGGGAATGAGTGTCACTATACAGCGTGCGGGATTGCCAGGAGACATATACACAGGAAAAATCATTGCCTTACCAGATCCACATGGAACAGGTGTTGACGAACTTACTCATGTAGCATTTGACACCCAACCATCGCTAGATGATGACTTAAGTCTCGGCGATCGAGTATCATTTGATGTTGTTATCAATCAACGTAATGATGTACTTGTCTTACCCACATCAGCAATCAGGCAATTTAGTGGACGCAATTTTGTTGTTATCCAAAACGATAGCATACAACAACGGGTTGATGTTAAATTAGGTTTGGAAGGTGACGGACAGGTTGAAATCCTTGAGGGTGTTGAAGAAAATCAGACGGTAGTCGGACAATGATAAATGCTTTTTTGCAAATGCGTGCTGTTATCAGCATCGCCATCAAACGACTCACCTCACAACGTCTTCTGTCACTGGCTACAATCGTCGGTTTAACTATTGCAGTCGCACTCATTTTGACAATACCGATTTATTCAGAGTCGGTTGCCTTTCGCGTCTTAACAGAACGATTAACGGCGCAGGAAGATACATCCAATCGCCCTCCGTTTTCGTACTTATTTACCTATATCGGATCATGGAACGACCCCGTCAATTTTGAAGACATCAATGACGTAGATACTTTCATTAAACAAGAAAGTGGGAATTCACTCGGATTAAATGCAACGCGTATTGTACGTCATCTTGAAACACTGAATTTCCGGTTATATCCGGCAAACGAATCCAATTATGAGAATGACCTGACAATAATTGACTTTGTCACATTTGGTATGACAGAGGAGATCGAAAATCAGATTGAGTTTGTCGATGGCGGATTCCCACGCCCTGCGGAGTTTGCGCCAGATAGTATCATCGATGTGATGATTACAGAGGCTTTCGCCACCCAATTTGGGATTCAAGCTGGCGATATATTCACTGGATACGATTGGCGTTTGGATATCGGAGATCCACTACAAATTTTGCCTATCCGTATATCCGGTATTTGGAGACCTATCGATGAAAATTCCCCCTTTTGGTTTTATCGTCCGAAGGTATTTGACGATATTCTGCTGGTAAATCCAGAAACGTATATCGAACGAATAGCCCCCTACACGGAAGAAGAAATCAACCTTGCGGTCTGGTATGTGATTACAGATGGAAGTAGCGTGAATACGAGTCGTGTCAATGAACTTATCTCGCGCCATAATGAGACAGAACAGATTGTAGACCAGCTCTTATCAGGCATATACATTCAAAAGTCGCCGATAGAGGAATTACGTCCCTATCAACGTATTACGAGTGTTCTTAACCTCACACTGACAGTATTCAGTATTCCTCTGATAGTGTTACTCACCATCTTTTTGATGATGACAATAGGGTTAGTCGTAGACGAGCAACGTAATGAAACTGCTGTCCTACGAAGTCGAGGGACATCCCCCCTACAAATCATCGGCTTGGCGACGATTGAAGGCTTAATTATTGGTGGAATTTCCCTGTTCTTGGGATTAATACTCGCCGGAGTCTTCACACAACTAATTGGTAACACGCGCAGTTTCATGGACTTTAACTACGATGCCAGCTTTATTGTTTCATATCCAGCAACGATCACAACTACAGCCGGACTCGCACTCCTCTTTACAATTCTTATACGAATTATGCCGACAGTTTCTGCCTCTAGACACACTATTATTAGTTATAAAAGTGAACGGTCTCGTGCCATAAAACGTCCAATATGGCAACGATTAGGTATTGATTTGTTACTGATGATTATCATCGGTTATTTTTATTATCAAATCGTTCAGCAAGGCAGTCTTATTGATGTCGAAAGCATTAGCAGTATTGACGAAGCTTACGACCAACCGTTTTTGTTTCTGCTTCCATCTCTTACCATACTTGCATTGACACTTTTAATACTGCGTCTTTTAACACCCCTACTGAGGGTACTTGCATGGACCATTCAGTTAACAGATGCTGTTGGGTTATTGATTGTCACACGACAATTAGAACGTAATTCACAGGTCTATTACCTCCCGTTGATTCTACTTATCTCGACCACAAGTCTGGGCATTTACACAGCATCTTTTGCCCGTACTATCGACCGCTATTTGTATGAGCAACAGTATTATCGTATCGCAGCAGATATTTCTGTGCGGGTATTCAGCCAAGATATATCCGATAACCAGACTACCGCACCACCAGCTTATATGCACATCTCCGAATTTAATGCTATGAATAACATCGTCGCCGCGACACGATTTGGAGAATATCGTGCAGTGACACGTCTAACATCAGGAAGAGTTGCAGGTAAATTCATTGGTGTCGATCGTGCAGAATTGAGTCCGGTGATGTTCTGGCGACCGGACTTTGCTGATGCACGACTTGGATATTTATTGAACGCACTCGCCACCCAAGCAGATTCTGTCCTCGTCTCACGAACATTTGCTGAAGATCGAGCGCTTGATATTAATGACTTTCTCGAGATAGAAATTAGCAGTGCAAGAGAATCGTTTGTAACCAACCTAAAAATTGTCGGTTTTCTCGATTATTTTCCGCGTTGGTATCCTGAAGATGATGGTGCATTGTTCGTTGGCAATCTTGATTTTGTTTTTGAGCAAGCACAGACTGAATTACCACATAGCGTAATTGCACGGGTCAATGCGGATTTCAATGAGCGAGATTTAATCAGAGAAGTAACAAGTCGTGGTGCACAAGGTGTTCTGGTTGACGAACCACTAGCACGCATCCAGCGCGAACAAAACCGTCCAGAACGTCAGGGATTATTCGGATTTCTATCCATTGGATTTGTAGCATCATCGCTAACAACTATGTTTGGATTCTTACTCTACACAGTCTTTTCATATAAAAAACGCTATGTCGAATTAGGTATTTTGCGTGCACTAGGGTTATCGCAGACTGGGATGATTATCTCTGTAGCTTGGGAACTTGCCTTACTTATTATAATAGGTCTAACACTTGGTCTTGGTATTGGTTTAGCAGTCAGCTATCTGTATATCCCCTACATGCAGTTCGTCAGTAATGTAGCTGGCATCACCCCACCCTATCTTATTATGATTTCTTGGGATGAAATCAGCCAGATCATGGGATTGTTTGGACTGACATTTTTCGTCATTATGTTAATTTTACTCGCCACACTCCGCCAGATGCGTATCTTCCAAGCAGTAAAACTCGGAGAGACATTATGATGCAGATTGAAGACCCCTTCATCATTTGTGATAGTCTGGTAAAAATCTTCAAAGTTGGAGATGTAGAAGTACTCGCTCTACAAGGGCTTGACCTCACGATTCGCCAAGGCGAACTTGTAGGAATAGTTGGCGCAAGTGGTAGCGGAAAATCAACCCTTATGAATGTACTCGGCGGATTAGCCCGTCCTTCAGCTGGACAGGTCGTTGTTGACGGACAAAATCTACTGAAATTATCCAATTCTGCCCTAACGGCCTATCGGCAGACACAGGTTGGGTTTGTCTGGCAACAAGGTAGTCGAAACCTAATTCCATATCTATCAGCACTGGAAAACATTAAACTCCCGATGACATTAGCCGGGCGTACAGGATCTAAAGCTAATAAACGTGCTCAGATGCTGTTAGATATGGTCAATTTGAGCGATCGTTATAACCATAAACCAATCGAGTTATCAGGAGGCGAACAGCAACGTGTCGCAATCGCAGTGGGTTTAGCCAATGAACCACGTTTGCTATTGGCAGATGAACCAACAGGCGAACTCGATTCAACAACGTCCGACCAAGTATATAAACTATTCCAAAGACTAAATCAAGAATTGGGCTTAACCATCGTGATTGTGAGTCATGATCCACTCATTGCCCAGCATGTAGGAAGAGTCGTTGCGATTCGAGATGGAAAGCTTGCTAGCGAAACGGTTCGACGTAAAGCAACAAACTCAGAGCCCGAGGATCAATTCGAAGAACTGATTGTGTTAGACGCTGTTGGGCGCTTACAAATCCCAAAAGTGTATCGCGCCCAACTTAACATCCAAAATCGCGTCGAGATGGAAGTTATAGATGGCGGGTTAATTATCCGTCCCGTAAAAAATCTCAATGAAACATCGTCACAGGGCGAAATTCAGATTAAACGTAATCCAAAAAAACAACCTGAACGACAGGGACTGTTTTCCAGATGGAGGCGGAAGCAATAACATGACACCCCCTCATGCCATACACACTTCACAAGTTGGACGAATCTACAAGACAGATTCCAGTGATGTTCATGCTCTGAAAGATATCACATTTGATATTGAGCAAGGGCAATTCATTGCATTAAAGGGACGATCAGGTAGTGGTAAAACGACACTCCTTAATTGTCTTGGTGGCTTAGATCGACCAACCTCAGGAACGCTTGAAGTGTTTGGTGAGGACATTATGACTATGTCCGAGACATCGCTCACACATTGGCGGCGACAAACAATCGGCTTTATCTTCCAACAAATGGGGTTGTTACCCAGTTTCTCGTCATATGAAAATCTCGATGTGATGGCTCGATTAGGCAACGTCCCGCGACGCGAACGACGCAACCGCGTTCTTGATAGCCTTGAACAAGTAGGGCTGATAGATTATGTTGAACATCGTCCGTATGAGATGTCAGGTGGGCAACAACAGCGCGTCGCAATAGCCCGCGCACTTGTTACATCACCGCGCCTTATTTTGGCGGATGAACCAACCAGTGAGCTCGATAGCGAGACAACACATTCTATCCTCAACCTATTTCAGCAAATTGTGCGTAGTGACAATATTACAATCTTTCTTTCTAGTCATGATCCAATTGTCGATGAATATGTTGATAAAATCATTTATCTCCGCGATGGACAGATCGACCTTGAGAGGCATTGAAATATGTATGCAATACACAGTCTGCTCATTGTCCTCTTGTTGCTGATGAATGATTCGGATGATCTTGTCTTTCGCGATGTGTCAATCGATGCAGGCATAACGGCATCGCATCGGGCGGTGTGGGATGAAAGTGCGCCAGAATTATATCCACAGGGTTATCTTGCAGCGGGATCTGCATGGACGGATTATGACAACGATGGATGGGTTGATCTATTTGTGACTGGGAATCTTGATCCGAATGTTCTATATCACAATAATCAAGATGGTACATTCTCAGTGTCAGAATTCTCTGATCTGCTCAGCTTACCAGAAATACCGAGTGGTGGTGCAGTGTGGGCAGACTATGACAATGACGGGTGGCGTGACTTATACGTGTTAAACATGGGAGCAAACCGCCTCTACCGTAATCTCGGAGAAAGTGGTTTTAAAGATGTCACTGTTGAAGCGGGCGTAGGAGATGTTGGAAAAGGCACCACTGCAGCTTGGGGGGATTATAATAACGATAGCTACCTTGACCTTTATGTAACGAATTGGTCATGCACCCCTGCATGCAACCTGGTTGATTTCGCGGATAGTCGTGATGTCTTGTATCGTAATAATGGTGACGGCACATTTACAGATGTATCTGAGCTATTATCCTATGAAAAACGTCTTGGCGCGGGTTTTTCTGTTAGCTTTGTAGACTACGACAGTGACCTAGATCTGGACATTTACGTTGTCAATGATAAAGCAGTGAATCCGATTGGTAATGTTTTGTGGCGTAACGATGGTGCTGGTTGCGTCGAATGGTGTTGGACAGATGTCTCTGAGGAAACCAATACAGATAATGTTGTACATGGCATGGGGCTTGCAGTTGGTGACTATGACAATGACAGTGATATGGATTTCTATTTTTCAAATATGGTTCGCGAAATGGTCTTACTAGAAAATAGTGGAGATGGTACGTTTGAGAATAAGGCCAGAGAAGCAGGCGTACATTATGTAACAGGAGATTCGGTCGGCTGGGGAACAGCATTCCTAGACTTTAATAATGATGGTTGGCTTGATTTATACCTCGCAGCAACGGGTTTGTCACCCATTTATGGTAAAGCCGGTATGCATTTTGCTTATCCAGATGTTCTCTACCACAACAATCATGATGGCACATTTACACCAATCCCAGCAGAGTTGTTCTCATCAGAAGATCCTTTAGCAACTATGGGATTGAGCACAGCAGATTTCAATAATGACGGGTGGATTGACTATGCTTTAACAATCTGGGATGAAGGACATCGACTTTATCAGAATACGGGACGCTATACTAGCACCAGTAATTGGCTTGCAGTTACACTAGTAGGAGATAACAATCTACCTCGTGACCCACTTGGTACACGTGTTACGGTTACAACAAATGATGGCATTGAAATCACTCGCGAGCTTAAGTCTGGGTCGAGTCTTGGAGCAGGAAATGACCTTACAATTCACTTTGGACTTGGTAATTCTGAGATAGACACAATTGCCATTCACTGGTTGAATGGCATTGTTGATACATATACAAATATTCAGATAAATCAATTTTGTGTAGTTTCAGCAGACATGATCCTATGTTCTCAATCAACATAATAGCTTAAATGTCCTGAGAACCTTGAGATTGACCACTTTAGTTTAGCTTCAAGATTATCTGGTACTCCCTAACCATTGATATACCGATGTTTTATGTGACTTTCGCCATATAAAAAGGGGTTCACTTTCGATCTACCTTACTAATGACCTCACCGTTCGACATTGACCATCAAATACAATGTGGGTTTAATCTGAGATACAAGATGGATTCCTTATTTCG
>DIYL01000060.1 GCA_002428985.1 Anaerolineales bacterium UBA6055
ATTTTTCTTCACGATTAGTATAGTCATCGGGAGCTTTTCCAACAAAACCACCAGCACGCATTTTGGCATGGAGTCCGCCTCTTACACGTTGACAAAGCTTGATCGATTCACGTCGAGCAAGTGTAAAAGATAAGCTAACTAGATACGATCATCCGGATCAATAGGATCTAAATCTGGATAAGTGGACTAGATCGTGAAGATAACTTACATCGCATCGCACGACAGGAGTTCGAGCAGATTCTTGACCGTAGTATCGGGTTAGGATGGCGTTTACTGCGCGAGCAGGACGAGATCGACAACGAGCGTGATGCTAGTGTCCGATGTGATATGCAGATCAACCTATGAACAGAGTCGATCCACGTCATGCACCTATGGATGCTTCAGCATCCATCTGGACGAACACTCGCATGTTCGTCCCTGTCCCGCCTGTCGGACGTTTGCCTGTATCCAGTATGGGAACAGGCGGAACAGTCTACCCTCAACGAAGTAGGGGTAGTAAGTTTAATCAACTTGCTCCTCACGTACCGGAGAGGCTTATCGCGTCACGCTCCGCGATGACACGCCAGCACCCGTTGTCGCGTGCGCCACCATTGCTGGAAGCTATGGCACGTCATGAACGACGTTACTCATAGCCCAACGAAATTTTCATTTCGTCTATTTGTCATCCAAGTTTAGGAGAACCTATGTCCGACAAATCAAAAACACGATACACCAGTCGCCTCAGTTTGCATATTACACCTGCAATGAGCGACCGACTGGATCAGATCGAGCTGATGCGCGATGAAGCCACAGCAGAAATCGTCCGTGCCGCACTACGCCTGTATCTCGACCAGCAGGAAGATTTAATCAGCAGTCGTAAACACTTCACCAAGATGTTCCAACGACGCATGACACATCTTGAACGTCCAACTGTCATTATGTTCTAGCTGAATGTCCAGATGATGCAAATCTTGATGGAACGGAGACATCAGCAATCGTACGATCTTATGGAGTTGTTAAGCGATGTTATTGTGTCGGGACTCGACACCGAAGACGGCATCTACACCCTGATCGAAACAGCAGTTCACCAGAAAACCAAACCGCCAACAACATAAATGAAGTGGCGGCACGGCTAGATGTGTATCTCTTAAATCTGATCAATTTGAGAATACACCAATCTGGCTGTGCTGTCCACCAACTGTAAGACAAGAAATCACTTCTATAAGGAGACGTCATTGTGAAGGAAAATCACAAACCACCTATCATTCAGGCGACATAATCAGCAAATATCTATCAATCAGCGCAGGCATATGCACGACTTGGAATGAGTGTCATACCATTGAAAGGCAAACGTCCGGCATTGACCAGTTGGAAGGAATATCAGCAACGCAGAGCAACAGCAAATCAAATCGAAAACTGGCACAATAACGGGCTATTCGACAATGTTGGCATAGTCTGTGGTGAGGTGTCGGATAATCTAGTCGTCCTCGACCTCGATGGCGTGGCAAGCTATCCTGCCTTCAGCGCAACCTTTCCGCATCTGGCGCAAACGTACACCATCGCTACCGGTAGCGGTACAGGGTCACACGTCTATTTCCGTGTCGGACAGATGCCAGCATCCGTCAAGGCGATGGGTACACCCATTGGCAACTTGGAGTTATGTGGTGAGGGTCGTCAAGTCGTTGCACCGCCCAGCATTCACCCGACTACGAGCAACACTTATCAAGTACAAATCGAGGCAGATATTCTACAAATTGAATCATTCGGTAAATTAGTGGAGTGGATTGAATCGTTCAAACCGAAAGAAACTGCATCCAACTGGCAACCACCAAAACGAATCGACCAGCCATCTGGCGATGCAGTCATCAATCCACGGGTGATCGATGCGGTTGCTCATGAATTATCTCGACGCAACTTCAAGCAACATGGTGATTGGTTGCATGGGTCGTGTATCTATCCCGAACGCCACAAAAATGGTGACCGCAATCCATCTTTTGGTTTCAACCTGAGCAGTGCTTATGGGCATTGTTATGTATGTGCACAATGCTGGCAAAAGACATCTGCGAACAACTGAATATCGACCTCAATCCACTCGGTGGACTGGTCGAAAGACCCAATCCACCAGAGATTGACCCAACGCATTAAGTCGATCTTAGCCAGATACCAGATGAACCACCACCAATCATCACACCATCTTCAAGTGATTTTGCGTTACCCAACTGGTTGCAAACGTATATGGATTGGGCAGGCGCGACAGGTAACCAGGCCCCGATGATTTTCCATCAGGCTGCAGGGTTATGGCTCTTATCCACCTCTATTGGTCGCAGGCTCTATGGTGAAGCACCCTGGGGTGTGAAGCTGTATCCCAACCTCTATCTGATGCTGGTGGCTGGTACGACCTTCTACCGCAAATCGACAGCTTACAAACTAGCGGAGCAGGTCGCCCGTGATGCCATCCCGCACATGCTCATGCCCACACCGGGGTCGCCAGAGCGTTTTCAGGAAGCACTGGCAGGTCGAATGCCATCCAACTACGATAAGTTAACCAAACAACAGCAAGAAAGATTGACCAAAGCGCAACCCTTTGCAGCACAACGTGGTTTACTGAAGGACGAGGTGGCAGGATTGTTTGGAGCGATCAACAAACGTGATTACATGACGGGCATGAAAGACCTGCTCATGGAACTCTACGATTGCCCGGATTACTTCGACAAAGACACTCAGACAGGCTTGAACATCGTTGAAAATGCCGCATTATCCATTCTCGGCGTGACGACACCTGCGGGGCTGGGGTCTGCGGTCTCGCATACCGATTGGGCGAATGGCTTGCTGATTCGCTTTGCGCTGCTCACACCCGAGACAAACTACGCTGAGCGACCAGCACCAAAGGTATATAACCCTGCACCGCAACACCTGTTGGATGGCCTGAAAGCATTGCATAATCGCCTGCCCGGACCTGAGCAAACCGAAACGGGTTTGAAAGTACCGTCCGCGCTGAAGCTGAATGTGCAATGCTGGGGGAAATGTCAGGAGTATGGGGATGAACTGCGACGACTATGTGATCCGGGTCGAGATACCGAACTGGATGATCGCTTGAAAGGCGTTTATGGACGCATGCACGTTCAAGCATTCAAATTGGCAAGCATGTTCGCCGCACTGGACTGGCTCGATACATCAGATGATGCGCCAACCGTGACAGGTGAACATTGGATTGCTGGCAAGGCTATTGCTGAAAACTGGCGACTGAGTGCTCACAGACTGTTGGATAAGCTAGATCGTAGTGGTGAAGCAATTCAAGAGAAACGCTATCAGGATCGCATGTTACGCGCAATTTTGAATACAGGCACAAATGGCATTGCTTTGCGTAGTCTGTATCGCAACTTGAACTTCTCTGCCAAACAAGCACGACAAATTGCTCAAGATCTAGTCAAAGCTGGCTTGATCGAAGAACGACGTATGAACAAAGCGGAATGGTTTATTGCGAACGAACACGCCCATGAATCTTAGTACCGACACAACTGACCCACCGACAACCGACGACAATTTGTCGGTATTGTCGGTAGTCGGTTCTGTCATATGACAACCGACAAGTAAAAAACAAGGAAAGAAAATGAATCACACACAACGCATTGCCCATGTCGCCCGACAACAACGTAAACTGACCAAAGCAATTGTAAGAAAATCTGTAGAACTTTATCTAGAAGCATTAGCTAACGAGATTGCAGACGGAGAATGGGTGGACATCAAGGGAATAGGGAAAATGCAAGTTATACAGGAAGAAGTCAACGGTTTATTGACTTCATTTGAGAGCAATGGAGGGCGACAATCAAGCCGATTTACGCAACGGCTGCGTACTAAGATTCGGATTTACAAGACGTTCAAAGACATCTGCAAAGAGGAATAAATTCTCTACCATCCTACAGCCTGAGGCATTGTGAGATGATTAGGTGAATCAAAGGAATAGGTTGTACTGAGCAGGCACGAGATAGATTTTGATTGATCATCTCGTGCCTGTCGCAGTTTGATATTGGCGATAACGACTATTCACGTACTTTTACCTGATATTCGATCCCGCCTGCTGGCTCGAGATTGGTGGGGGTTGAATCGGCAGTTGTGTTATAGCGAAACCGCAATTTGACTTCCCCATCTGTTGGCGTATCTGGCACTTGAAAACCAACGAGCTCGTTATCCTTCGTATTGGGCTCTATTTTTATGTTGCGAGCGATATTTTCAGTATCTTCAGTAATCTCACCGTCGCCATTCAGGTCGGCATAGGCATCTACAAAGACATTTTCGTCGGTTGTATTGGTTATGTCTGTTTCTACGATAGTAATTTTACCGGGCATTGGCGAGGTACGTAAGCGAATCGAGTCGATTCTTATACTGCGGTCTGATTGATCATCGGGTGACTCATCGGGTTCAGTTTGGTCGACGGTATCATCTGGAGCATCTGCTGGTTCGTTATCAGGTTGGTTCGATGTATCGTTATCCGGTTGATCGCTGGGTGTGTCCTCAAGGTCGGTTGGGACTTGTTGTGGATTATTGTCTCGGATTTCGTCTAATAGCAGTTCCGATTCTGGTAGGCGACAGTTGTAGTCACTATCTGCCATATTGGTACTCGGTTCGACATCCGGTGCGACGATATTCGGTGTTGGTCCGTCGATAAACGGAAGCCAACAGGCTACATCGAGTTGTGGGAAAGACGAATCAACAAAGACAAAGTATGCAGCGTTGGCACACTCGCCTTGCGACAGGTAGGTATTAAGCGATGCTGCGAACATATAGGGCTCGATACCTGTTTGATTTGGCTGAACGTTCCAGCGACGATGAACATCTATTGTGATGTCTACATCTATTGGTACTGGTGCATTAAATCCGATAAATGGATCACTGCGCCCATTATCGACAAAGAGTGTTTGGTCGGTATCGCCGTGATAGGTGGAATGGGGGCTGATATTAATGACCTTATCGCCTTCGATGAATAAGGTGATGGGAGCATCTAGATAGATCGTCCCTGCATCAATGGTTTGTGTGCGTAATGGGGGAACTTGCGAGATTGTCCAGTCGATGCTCCCGCCACATGATGTTGCGTAGCCAACGACGTATGCCCAATAGACGGTACGTCCCGTTGGTTTAGAGATGAACATATCTGGAATCTCTCGTCCGAAGCGTGATAATTGATGGGTTTCTATTAGATGCGCGATAATTCGCTTATAGATTTTTAGATAGAGGTTCGGATCAACATCGGGATTATTATCTCTCGTTCTCTTTAGTCGTGTTTGTATGTCAACAGCAACTTCATTCAGCGTGATGATGTCAAATTCGCCATCGAAGTTTTGGTCGAGTAAGGGTTGAAAGTCCTCCGCCGTGAGTGGTTGAGTAGCTGACGCATCACTGGGTGGCACCGCCTCCCCTTCTACAATAACCCCTGCTTGCCCGGTTGAATCTTGTGCTTGAATACCAACCGTAAAGACAAACATCAAGAGTAGCCATATGAAAGTTGATATTGTTTTTTGACTTAGGTTTATCACAACTACTATCCTTTATCTACTGATCTAAGGGGGGTACGACAATATTGCTGAACGTGCCCGTTACTGTGATGCTGTTTGGAAATTCGGGCAGATTTTCAGGCGTAGCATTGATATTTGTGCCTTGAATGAATCGCGAGAAACCTGCTTTGAAGTTGAACGACCCACTGACGGACGCGCCATCATAGTCAAGTTCAAGCGTGCCTTCGACACCCGTCGTATAGTTTAAGAAGTAGAGTTCATCGTTGATGGTTATCGGAATATTCACCAATACACCGAGGGTTTGTTGCCCCATCGTCACATCATTGAGTTGGTATGTACCTGATGCCAGCGGTGTTTGTGGGTTGATGTTAACACTGGCTGTCTCATCAAATGTTCCGTTCATTGTGAAGTGTAACTGAAGGTACTGCTAATCGATAAATTCAGCCTCAGCGGTGTCGGGATTGAAAATTTCCCCGGTACTCAGCTCGATCATAAATTCTGAGCCGCCTTCAAAAGCGGTATCGGTATTGATCGTCCCGAGCCATTCATCAATAAATGGTCGCCATTTATCCTGTGCACTATCGTCAAGATTAATTACCACGCCGATATAACCACCACCCCCTGTGTCGAGTATGATGAATTGCTTTAACTGCCCATCAAGTGCGAGTTCGCCCTGCATCCCTGTTAGACCTGCAATGGTTACGTCACTCATCACGACATTGTCTGCGCTATATGCAGGCGGATTGGCTTGATAGTACGCTGTGATAAGGTCTGTCATGGGTCGCTGTGACGGGTCGTATTCTGCAAACCCAAATACCAGACCATCACCTGCTAGCAGGCGCATTTCGATATAGGTGTCTAATTCGCCATCACGATAGCCCATAAATAAGATCGAGGGATCAGACCCTGCACTCACATCCCAGTCTTCTGGACGCTCAAATGTCACGCCATTAATCAGTGCAATCCGTTGAGGTGCATCCGGTTGAGTATCGTCGGTGCCGGATGTCGCTCCTAAATCAACAATATCAGCCTCATTCGCACTTTCATTGAGCGCAAGCAATGCCTCGGTAGGCAGGTAGAGGGTATCTGAAACCTTACAACCATCCTCATAATAAAAATCACGCTGGAAAAAACCAGGGGAAATCAATCGAATGGTCGATACAAAAAAACTATTCTGACGTGCATAGAGCCCGGCAACCTCAGTTTGTGTGTAGTATGATGCAGTCGAATATCCAATTGGGTCACCATATTGAGCAACGAGAATTTCGCCATCAGTTTGTAGTTTAAAATTGACTTGCGAATTGTCCCATGTGACCACACCATTTTCGAAGCGTGTACAGTTTTCACGCGTACGGTGTACATTGTAGCCAAACCCTATCATGGCAGATGCTCGTGGTAATGAAATTCCATCGATGCTATCAATATCTTGTGTTTCAGCACTCACAAAATTATGAATAGCAACGGTATTGCAAGGTGAACCATCACTCCAGATTATTTCCTCGATAAACCCTATATCGGATAGAATGGTGATGGTTCGATAGGGTCCACCATTAACATCAGCCGTGAAGATGCCCACCTTATTAGTAGCACGATACTGTCGATAACGGTCGTCATTGCCAATTCGTAAGTCACCGTCATCATCAACTGTAAAACTACCTGCAACGAATCGTGTCATCGAATAACCGTTATAACGTGTTTCACAATCGGTTGTGATACTTTGGACGCTATACTCGCCAGCCACAGGCATGACATCGACACCATTCAGGTCTTGACTAAGAATCGTCGTAAATGACGAAAGCATCAGAATACATGGAATAATGAAGCTCCAACGTTTCATACATTTGCCTCCTATTTTTCGATTTGTTTTCTATGTGGTCTGTATAGATGGTGGCAGGAGGTATATACCGTAATCCTACCACTACACTATATATTTATGGGCTTATCGGTTCAGTCACTCTGTTCCACCACGCTAATCGTATACTCTAAGCGATAGTCATAGGCATCAGCCAGATTATGACCCGTAACAATCCATTCCCCAGATATGAGCATACCTGCGATGTCAGTCGGCAAATAGTAGCGGGTGCTACGCACTCCCAACAAATCATGTTCACCGAAGAGCCAATAGTCAATGTCTTCAACTAGACTTGCAATCGCATCAACCGTATTGTCAGCGCGTTGGTTGTCACGAAACCTGTCATCAACATATGGCATCATAATACGATCTGAGTTTGTGACCTGTTGAATTAATTGTCTGGCGGCATTATCATTTTCCGATTCCAGCATGAATACGGTGACTGCAAAATGTGTGTTTTCACCAACCGTCAGTGATAAAGGTCGCAAATACTGACCACGTCCAGAGGTTGTATACATATACTCATCGCCTGCTCGAACTTCATATACGCCCCAACCACGACCCACTTCATCAACAGGGACATAATCTTCATATGCCGACAAGAAGTACAACATATAGAATTCATCACTACCTGAAGACGCAAATGTCCCGTCCTCTTCACCATTAACAACTCGCAAGCGATTAATTTCAAATGTCACAGTATAAGACGTATCTGATGAAGTTAGAGCATGCGTTAGTGTGGTATTGTTGCTGTTGTCTTGGAGGCTGTAGTATAGTAACTCATCTTGACCATCGTTATCGGGGTCGATTGGAACAATGACATCCCATGTATTCCATGTTGTATCCAGAAACTTGGTGTCAAGTTTCCCTTGACTATCAAATGTCCAGAAGCGGGCATACTGTCCCTCACGATCATAAAATAACATCAGTGTCCCGGCATGGTTTTCAACAGGAACGATGATGTCCCAAATTGTTGACCAACCACTGGCTTCATTGAGTAACCTGATAATACCTTCTGACCTGACGTCCAATACATGGCTTGTTCCATCTAAGTTATAGAGGAGAAGCTCGTCATCACCATCGTTATCTGTGTCAAACGGTACAATAATATCCCAAGCATACCATGTCGTATCAAGCAACTTAGTGTCAAGTTGCCCTTCCGTATCGAATGTCCAAAATCGCGCAAATTGACCGTCACGATCATAAAACAACATTAACGTTCCCCCATGGGTTTCTATTGGCACGATGATGTCCCAGATTGTTGACCAGCCACTGGCTTGGCTCAGCAAGCGAATACTACCATCTGCGTTGACATCCCACACATTGGCCGTTCCGTCGGAATTATAGAAGAGCAGTTCATCATCACCATCATTATCGGTGTCGAAAGGAACGATGATGTCCCACGCATTCCATGTTGCATCAACTAGATTCGTATCAAGTTGTCCTTGAGCATCAAATGTCCAGAACCGAGCGCGTTGGGTATCTTTGTCATAGAACAACACGAGGTCTGTATTACTATTTGTCTCGACAGGGACAATAATATCCCAGATGCTAGACCAACCTTGACCATTCGATAGTTGTGTTCTTTGACCAGCGGTTGATACATCCCAAACTTGACCGACACCGTTACTCTGGGCTGTGATTAGACTAATTTGCGATAGCAGAACCATAGTCACGATGACTAGAATCAAACTGTTCTTCATGGTTTCCTCCATCTACTCTCTAATTTGTGGCGGTGGATAACGCATAAACTCAGGTGCTTGGTCTGCCTCTTCTGCTGAGTCGAAGACATAGAGTGCGAGGAATGTATTGACATCTACGCCTATATTTAGTGTTTCACCATCCATCGTATTGACATTAAGCAATTGTTGCTCACCTGATTCAAAATCCATCGCATACAATCGAACATGGTCTGGATTTAAGGTTAGGATATTTTCAACGACTTGTTCTGCTGATATGGGGCGTTCAATCCCGATAATGACAGGGAGTTGCATCGTGGTTTCGGTATTGGACTGTACATCAAGGATTGCAGTGGCGTAGTAATTGGTGTCGGGTTCTAACATGTCGCCGGGGAAGAGCATATCACCTGGAAATGCTTCGTTATCAGGATCAAAATCGCTTGTAGTATGCAACATATCACCGGGGAAAAAGACGTCCGTCTGTGGATAGGTTTCTGGAGGGAATAACATGTCACCGGGGAATAACAACTCTTCCGGAAACCATGCACCATCTGGTGTAAGCATATCACCGGGAAAAAGAACTTCGCTTGCGAAATACTGTTCTGCTGGGAAGAAAGTCACAGTTGGCATAGCCATATTATCGGGTTTAGAAAAAGCAACTAAATCGATTGTCTCTGGTGTTATGGACACTGTATAGTCATTCGGTCCAGTGAACAGAGCAGATGTATACCCCGTTGAATTTTCAGGCGCACCCCCGACCATCAGAACACTATAAGCCGACTGCACACTCGATATATTGCCTACAAAAGCGACATCACTTGTTGCCCCAATAGATTCCGCCAATAGATTGCCATCGAAACCACACAAGCCGGGGTTGGGTTCACCGTCCAAATCAACATATCGGCCATCAGCGTCGCACAAAGGTTCAACTAAATCAGGTAGCGGAATGGGTGCAGATTCCGATGATTCAGAGTTGCTTGCGCCGATTGTTCCCAACATAGATTGAACGACAGATCGCGTTTCATCGGCACTAACCGGTGTCGTCGAGAAGATTAGAACAGAATCTCCCCCACCATAAAGTCCTGCAAATATCGAAAATCCTAGTTCAGCGTCAGAAAGTGTGTAATCAAATCCGGTAAAACTGCGCCCATTCACTTCTACAGCATATTGTTCAAGTTGCACGTCAGCTACACTTAGGATACTTTCAAGTGCCAGCTCAACTGCGCCTTCTACAGAATCTGGGGATGCTCCTAACAACGGTTCAGAATAAGCGACATATTGTTGATACGATAGGACTTGTATCACGATCACACCATCTGGAATTGCTGTAAATAACGGGTCAGACACATAGTTACCCAGTACGCCGCCATCATTGGATATAGCAACACCGAATAGATTATATTGTGGCTGTGTAATTTCCTGAATTGCCCAACCAGTTGGATAACTGAATGATACAGTGCCATCTGGTGATGTGTATGTTGCGCCTAACTCCTGTGCTGTTAGTGGACTGACTAGCCACACTAAAATCAGACTTATCAAATATATGTTTCGCATATTGTTTTCTCCGTTGTCCTAAAACTGATCAAATAACTGCGTAATTAGTACCCACAGACCTATAACCAGCTTATCCTTTACGCCGTCCCAGAGGCATGTAACAACGCTTCTATTTGTGTCCTAGAAACTGATTTGTGTCCTCCATTATTCTGATGTATAAAATAAGACATATTGCATCCTGCCACATGCAGGAAAACCATTCAATTTAACCTATTCAATAAGTCAGATGTAAGAAAATAGAATATTGTCACATTAAGTGTCAGATCATAAAGGAAGTCACTACGATGAATACGTTAATCGCAAGCCGATATGAGCCACTTCATGTTTTAGGAAAAGGTGGAATGGGGATTGTTTATTGTGTCAAGGATCGGCTGTCTAATCGAGAAATGGCATTGAAACAGGTCTTAGTCGATCCCAATCAGCTTCACTTTCATCAAAGTGTCACACGATCAGACCAAAAACTAGCACTTGCGATGGAATTTCGCACCTTAGCATCGTTACACCATCCTCATATTGTTGGTGTTGCTGATTATGGCTTTGACACTGAGAGACAGCCTTACTTCACGATGGAATATCTAAGTGATGCTCAGACTATTGTTGAGTATGCAACAGAACAATCCAATGGGGAACAGTTGCGGTTGCTTGCGGAAACATTGGAAGCGCTCGCGTATCTTCATCAGCTTGATGTAATTCATCGTGATCTAAAACCCGAAAATGTGCTTGTGAATCAAGCGGGACAGATTAAGGTAGCTGATTTTGGCTTGGCAGTGGCATCCGACTATCAGGCAGAAGACCTTGGAGGCACCCTCGCATATATGGCATCCGAAGTCTTCGCAGAGGACAAGGTAAGTATTCAATCTGACCTTTTTGCAGTCGGTGTAATGGCATATGAAATTTTTGCAGGACAGCATCCATATAACACTAGCAGTACAACCACGCTAATTGACGATATTCTTGCGTGCCAACCTGACTTCAGTAAAATTAACCCTGAGTTTGAGCCATTTGTGCGGTCTCTGATGGCGAAGTCACCCGATGACCGCCCAACAAATGCGAAAGATGCACTGGCTCAACTGTCTAGTGTGAGCGAGAAACCCATCCCAATTGAAAGTCAGCTAATTCGCGAGAGCTTTCTTCAACATGCAACCTTTGTCGGACGTGAGGAAGAGTTGGATCGCTTGAAGGATAGCTTACATAGTCAATCTGAGCGTAGCTGGTTAGTTGGCGGTGAAAGCGGTGTGGGTAAGTCACGATTATTGGACGAACTGAGAGTGCATGCTTTAGTCGATGGGCAGTTGGTCTTGCGTGGTTATGGGGTCGAAGAAAATAGTCTACCCTATCAACTTTGGCGAGACATTGTCCGCCGTTTAGTCCTCGTTGTCGATGTAGAAGATGCCGAGGCAGGCATTTTAAAGGAAATTGTGCCAGATATAGATAATTTACTCGGGCGCGCGATTCCAGATGCCCCCGAACTTACCGGAACAGCGAATCAGCAACGGCTGACCACTACGATTCTTAACTTATTTAGACAGTTACAGCGTCCAACAGTGCTCTTACTAGAGGATTTGCAATGGATAGGCGAGAGCCTTTACATACTCCAACGCCTGAATGCAATTATTGATGAGCTATCGTTGGTCATTATCGGCAGTTATCGGAATGATGAACGGGCAGATCTGCCCGAAGAATTACCATCTATGCAAGTGCTCCAACTCCATCGTCTATCGCAAGATCACATTGCGACCCTTGCCAGCACTATAATCGGGTCATTTGACAATCCACAAAAGCTAACCGAGGAATTGCACCAGCAAACAGAAGGTAATGTGTTCTTTTTGGTTGAAGTACTACGGGCATTGGCAGAACAAAGTGGCGGGTTGAACAAAGTGCCAGAGTCAGATATTTCGACAGATATTTTGACGAGTGGTATCCGCGATTTGCTACAACGTCGTATTAACCGTATTTCCCCAGAGTATCTGACGTTTCTGAACTATGTGGCACTCGCAGGACGTTATTTAGAGATGGATTTGGTATCGTATCTCCATCAGCACAATGAGATGGCATTTGCCCTTGACGCTTGGTTACAAGCCTGTTCTGATGCGGCGATCATTGAATATATGGAGGAAGGATGGCGATTTCGGCATGACAAATTGCGTGATACGGCATTAGAACAATTAAAAGACCCCACCACCTTACATCAACAAGTCGCAACAGCTTTAGAGAGAGTTTATCCTGATAGCCGAGAAGCACGTAAATTTAATCATTGGCACTCAGGTGAACAGTATGAACGTGCTATGCCTTATGTGGTGCCAGCAGCTGAACAGTTTATCAAAATTTCCAATTTTTCAATGGCTATCGAAATGGTTGAGACGGCATTGGCGTTGCCAGTTGCTCTATCCCCAGTAACAGAAGTAGAATTATATCGGCTTATCGGAAGTTCACAAAGATCAATGGGGCAGTATGATCGTGCGTTGAAGTCAATCGAAAAAGGATTATCAATTGCAAACTTGCACAAATTAATAAGACTGAGTGCTGACTTAAAGCATGTAGAATCGTCTGTTAAATCAGATCAGGGACTTCTCAATGAATCAGAAGTCCTATTGTTAGAATCACAAGCTCTTCTGATCAATAATAATATTGATGCATCCCGATTAACCGCAAAAATCACACTCAGTTTTGGAACATTGATGATGGATAGAGGATTTCCACAAAAGGCAATCCCACTATTTGAGGAAGCCGCCACTATCAATCGACGAATTGGATCTTTATTTGGTTTAGCCATCTGTTTAGAAAATCTAGGTAATGTATATGCACAACTCGGCAATTTTGAAGAATCATATCGCACCCTCAACGAAGCCTTGGATATCAATCGCCAAATAGGAAACTTATCCAGTGAAGCGTATTGCCTAACTAGTCTTGGTATCAATCTGACTGTAGAAGCAAAGCCTTCAAGTGCACTCAAATATTTTATTGATTCTGAAGAAGTTGCGCGTCGCATCGGTGATCAGTTTGAGCTCTGTTTCGCACTATCACAACAAGGTCTAGTTCACGTTATGCTTGACGACTATGAAACTGCTGAGAAGTGTTTTCAAGAAACCCTTCAAATTGCATATGAGACCGATCAAATATCAATGGTTGCATACTGCCTAGAAATGTTAGCAGGTGTGGAAATCGTCAATCATGAGTATGCAAAAGCAGATATTTACTTGCAAGATGCTTTAAAAACATATGATCAAATGGGTGGTGGGTTTCGAGCGAATTTAACAGGATGTCTGTCAAAGCGTGTTCACGTCTATATCCAACTTGGGGAACATACAAAAGCCAGAGATTACTACGAACGTTTGCTTCAAGAAACGCCGAAAGATGCAACAGAAATCAATACAGTACATGTGGTTATTGGCGCAATCGAAATTGCACTGCTAGACGAGAACGTTCTACAAGCTGCTGAATGGCATTACTTGGTGAAACGCTACAAAGACGAAATTAACGCTGTGATACAAATACCTGAGTACATTGATAACCACCTATCGGCAATGCTTAATGCCAGTGAACGGGAAGTCGCAGAACAACTCGCATCAGAGACTAGCATCACAACAGAATTTCTTAAACTCATTGAATAGTCAAACCCAATAGGCTACCCATCAAATGTATAAATGGAACACTTATCTTGCTCTTGTACAGCAAGATAAGCATTATCATCACTGATCGCAATGACGTTAGCATCCCATATGACCTGCCCTGTTGTCGCGTCAACAAGACCGTCATCGGAGACTATCCATTTGCCATCTTGACTAAATCGACTGTAGCGGGGCACATCATATAATTTTTCTCCGGTAGCAAGGTCAAAGACAGCATTATCCGGGATCAATAAAAGTGTGTCATCTTCGTTCAAACGATACCGATAATTAAGTGATTTATCACTCCTCGCTGACGAGTTTAGCGTTCCATCTTTCAAGTCATATGCTTCTATTACGCGAGAGGCATAATCGATATTGATAAAAAACTCAGAATCAGATGTGAAAAGCCCATATCCCCAAACCGAGAACAAAGGCTGACCAGTATTAACATTATAAACAGCATCATCATCAATATAGAGATAATGACTATCTGCAGAAAATCTGTTTGTGTCCGTCCCACTCTCTGTCTCAAAGATACGCTCCCATGTATGGGTCGAAAACACACCATTATGCATCGCCAGCAGTGTTTCATCAGGGCTGAATACACCATCCCCTAAAGCAGCTACCCAGAGAACATCTGGGTCATCAGGAAAGGGTTCATCTTCGTACACCCATTCCCACGTGATGAGATTGAAAATACCTCGTGATGGGTCAGCAAGAAACGTTCCCCTAGGGCTAAACTGACCACTGATGCCATTTCCGGGGGAAACATCCGCAAGTACAATCTCCCGTGTTGTCAGATCATACAAATCACTACCCAACAATATATATTTCCCATCAGGGCTAAACAAAGGTCTAAAATAAATCCTCTCTGGTACGATAATCAATTCCCATGTCTCAACATCGTAAATACCGACACCATTCACAGCAAAATAGGCATTATCGGGACTTAATGACCTTGGGTCGACATTGTCTAAATTGATGATGTTATCGCCAGTCGTCAGATCATAAACGCCGTCGTATCCGATTACATAATTTGTATCTGGAATCATGTCAAAAATGTCCCCTATGTCGAGGAGTTTTTCCCCGGTGACGATGTCAAATACACCATCTGATGTTGCAATAATGCCACTGTAGAAATCTCTACAATTACCGGAAACCTGCTGGACAACTGTAAACTCTTGCGCTGACATCAACATAATGTTTGTACAGAATATAGCTATCATAATCAGATATTTCATCGTTTACACCTAACCCATAACAGAAATTTTAGCTCACTTACGATTTTAGACACTCTATGACTTATCACTATCTCTCTACATTGTCTCGATATTGAGTGAATGATGGGAGGCATAGTGTCTGTCTCCCATCATCATGTAACGGTTTACTATCAGTCAGCAGTGAGTCACTGAACATGCAAGTTTTAGAGACAAGCCGAACTACTTACTGCTCTTCAAAGATATTAGGTAGATGATCGAATGTCCCACTTATTGTAACGGTTTCGCCTGTTTCGCTATGCGTTCCGGTGACATCAAAACTACCCGTCAACGTACCGCGCTCGTTTAAACTATATGTCAAAGTACCTGTAATGCTATCTGCGACAAAGTCGATACCACTGGCTTCGTCATCAATACTGATATTTGATGCAATGACTGTACCCTCTGGAATATTTCTGCCAGAGCCATCTCTTTGACGAACAATAACATCGTTTGTACCCGCTTGGATGCCGTTAACAAACCAGAAGTCTACTTCAAGGAAGCGGGAAAAATCGTTGTTCGCCAGTACGAGGTTCAGGTTGTATTCTTCGGTAAAGTCATCAAATTTGAATTGATAGGAATGTCGATCAATTTCCTCAGCCACCATTGCCGACTGAAAATCATAAGTGTCTGAAATAAGCCCGGAAAAGTTCGCTGTTATTTGCGGACGAAAATCAAACGGAATTTGATAAGCACGTCCACTTACATCAACCGTCAAGCTATTGTCCGCTTGTTCACCAACAGCACTAAAATCAAATGATGCTGTTAGAAACTCACCTATTTCTGTGATCGTTAATGTCCCTGAGATTTCATCATCAAATTCAAACCCGAAGGTCTCGCCACTGTCTACTTGTACTTGTACTTGCCCCTCATTATCACTATGGCGAGGCACAATGGCGTATGAACCTGCTTGAATCCCATCAGGTAGTTTGAAATAGACACGCGCTTGTGTATCTTCGTAAACATCTCCAGCTTGAATATCGGTCAACAGGATAAATTCACGGGGGCCAACGGTGTTATTGCCATCAGGATGCCGTTCGAATTCTACAGGGGGCATCTCACCTGAATAACTGTCAACACTGTTCAATGCGCCGGTGATAGACAGTTCATAATCGCCAACTCCCATTCCGTCATACGATATGTCACTTGGTTCAGCGACTGTTTGAATCTCTCCGCCAGAATCATCCGCTTGTGCAACTTGCTGATTATCATCCGATTGATTATCCGTATTTGCTGGTGTATCTCCGGTATTACTGCAAGCCGCAATCAATAAGCTGATTACGCCAAACATGCTCAACCACAGTAGTTTTTTCATCACATTTACTCCTTGGAAAAATAGTAAAGTCAAATATCAGGCTTATCTGCAGTGACTAGGCTCTACTATCAGTTTAAGAAGAGAGGTGTCCCAATGTCATGGGACAACCCTTCTAAATTCGTCTAATTAGAGACCATGTTGATAGTGACTAAATCGGATTGACCAATCACCATAATCGTAGCATTTACCATCCCAGATATATCTGGCGTATTTTGCGGTAAATGTCGATAACATCATCTTGGTCACGGGTAGTACCCTTGTAGTCGCTACCGGGTTTGCCGGGGCGATTTGAGAGTACAACGATGCCCAAGTTGCGATCAGGAAAACCTGCAATATATGCTCGAAATCCTTTCTCTGATCCACCGTGCATAAAACGAAAGCGTCCCCGTAAACTACCAATGTCTGCTAGATCCACCCCTAAGCCGTAGCCATCTGACCCCAGTACCGTAAAATTGTGTTGGAGCTGTAATAGTGTCCCGATGCTAGACTCACTCAGGAATCGCTTTCCATCAACAGTCATTCCTTGCTGATTTATCATGATAATGAACCGCGCTAGATCACCGGCTGTACTGTATAAACCACCAGCTGCTAAAGCAGATTCATGTCTGCGCTCCCCGTGTAAAACGACTCCGTTATCGTGTCCGGCAGCTAGAACTCGATTCTTCAAATTTGCTGGTGGAGTCCGATGAAAGAAACTGCTGTGCATTCCGAGCGGTTTTAATATATTCGTCTGCATCCAATCAGCAAATGATGTTGGTGCCTTTACCGTTTCTATCAGATGCTGTAATAGCATATATCCTCCACCTGAATAGTCACCATTCGTATATGGTTGATAAATAATCTGCACTTTAGAATTTCTTGCAGGGGATTCGCCGTTAATGACCTCTAAGGTTGTCGGGAATGGACCTTCTTCAAAGTTAGGGAATCCATGAACGGATGTCCCGGCACAGTGAGATAATAATCGGCGGGGTGTGATCGTTGAGGTACATCCCCCGTCGGCTAGGCGTATACATGTTGTAAGATTTGTATTCTGTTTAATCCACTCATCTGGCATCTGATCACTTACGAGGTGAGGTATCCACCCTGAAATTAGATTTGTGATATCGTCATCGAGGTCAAAAGCACCCTCTTCGACTAATTTGAGTATGGCGACGGCAACTAACGGCTTACTCACAGATGCCACCTGAAAGATCGTATCGTGCTGTAGAATATCACGGGTATCAATACGACGATAACCATATGTCGTTTCCCAATCAATCCGATTATTTCTCACAGCTGCCACAGAAAGACCGATTAATTTACGATCGTTCATTCGATTCCAAATTGAGTATCGACTAGTGAAAGTCTCAGCATCATAGACCATTTCAAAATCGCGCACTGGATCGGTAGTGAGCATACGTTCGTTGGGGCGGTTGGTGAGTATAACCCAACCCGTTACATCCGGTAGCATAGCCACTTGCTGAATTTGCCTCCCCATTCGAATTGTCTCATTGATTGCTCGTTTTAAGTCATCGTCGCCAAGCTGATAATTATGGCAATAGTCCTCAGCAATAATCACGGCATTCTGTGTGCGATCAAATGTCATGTTCGAAATATCCCGCACTCCCATATACATATTATGTGTCATTTGGATAACACTATCGTTGACTCCATCCAGAACATAATTGTCTTGCCCACTTTTACATAAGACAGCATAACGGGGTCCACCTGTGTGCGGAAATGCAATCCACTGCAAGGTCTTATTATTGTTATCGAACACTTCCATCGCTTCATTTGCACCATTGGGTATATTACGATTGAAAAATGTCTTATCTGTGATGATGCTCCAAGAATTTCCACCTAGTGGCGGAAATGCTATACAACGAACCTCGTGTCCATCTCGAATGAGTTCATCAATTTTTTCTGAAAATTCACGCGGGACACCACCATTATAGAACACATTGTTATCATCTGTTACAAGTGCAATACCTCGTTTATTAGGATGAAAAGCCACTAATCTTATCCCCTTGCTTAGATGTGCTCTGATCACCTCGGCGAACTCATCTGGAATATTCTCCATATGAGCCTGTGTACTGGCAGACCCTATAGAAATACGACCAATCGTATCCATAAATACCAAATCACCATTACTACGAATTTCCAAACGGTCAGCACCAATCGACTCTGCCAAGAAAACCCAATCCCGTGAGCTATGGTCACGAACAAAAACTTGTCCTGTTTTGGTCAATACAAATGGACGAAATGGACGTTGCGGTTCCATGGCAACATCTCGCGAAGTAAATGGTATACTTTGTTCAACAGATTTACCCGCGTATTCAAACAAGGTATTGTCCTGTGATAAATACCAGAATCGCTCTGTTGAGAACGAAGCCACACGGTTAGCTGGTGGACTCATATTCGAAATTGACTTCCAGATTCCCTCACTGAAAATCATCTTTTGAAGTGTGCCTTTGGTGTTAGTCATGAGAAGCCCCATCATGTCCCATACCCCCTGTACATCAAGGGCAGGCGGGCTATCAATGCGTTCCCATTGCGTTCCTTCCAATCGGAAGATTTCGTTTTCGTCTGTGACGACAATGGCTTGTCCAGACTCATCAAAGGTAATGCGCATTGGCGTTTGGCGGGGTTGATTACTTACTGTCACAAATTGAGAAAATTCTGTATCCCAGCGCTGTATACGACTATTGTGTTGATTAATAATCCAAATCGAATTATCGGTCGGATGTGTCGCCATATCGACTGCACGTTCTGGAAGTGTTAAAAAGGTCATGATAGGTCCTTATGATTATCTGATGTTTACCAAAATATGTTGCGATTGTTTCTCTCACTTAATGAAAGCGAAAGAAACATGCAAAGATATACATTCAGATTACAAGCATCACGGTCCCAGAATCATGAGATAACGCTTCTAGATTTGTCTAACTTTTCGGTGTAAGAAACTGGTACAGGGAGAAATTCTGATATGGACAATCGATAACTATCAAAAGTCATTTTCCTACGAATCGTTGTCGGTCAAGCCTGCTTCTCGGGCCAACATAATCGCTTGAAAACGACTATTTACGTGCAGTTTCGTAAAGATGTTATGAACATGATTGCGGACAGTCTTCGGGCTTATCACTAGCTTCTGTGCAATTTCTTTATTGCTTATTCCGTTGGCAACAAGTTCCAACACTTCGCGTTCGCGGTTTGTTAATTCCGGTAGAATCTGTTGACGAGATTTGGGTGCAGAAAAATAATCAATGATTCGAGTCGCAATGGGTGCGCTGAAGATGGCTTCACCTGCCGCCACAGCCTTTACCGAACGAGCGATTTCTTCATGTTCTGCTCCCTTTAATAGATAGCCACGCGCTCCTGCTCGTAGTGCAGAGAAGAGGGAATCATCATCATCAAACATAGTCACAATGATAATACCGATATGCGGACTGACATCGAGAATTTTTCGAGTGGCAACAATACCACTCGTATCCGGCATCTGAATATCCATTAAAATAATGTCAGGCATCAATGATGTCGCCTGTTCGATGGCTTCTTCCCCATTGGAAGCCTCTCCGACAACCTCAAAGCCAGCAACGATGGATAAAGCAGAGCGAATCCCTTGGCGATACATGGGATGATCATCAACAATCAATATCTGTATTTTTTCCATGATGGTACTTTCTACACCTCAACACAATAAAAAAGCTGTGAGTATATTATACTGAATCATAAACATTGATCGTTACTATTTTTGTAGGTATATGTCCTGAATTGAATGGAGATAACCATGCGTGAAGATTTTCTAGAACACTTGTTAAGAGTAAACAAGAATTTAGCTGAGAAGCGTAATTTAGAAGCATTGCTGCAAGATCTAATGATTACTGTTGTCGAGTTGGTCAATGCACAACGCGGTTCTGTTTTATTGATGAATACTGATGGTCAGGCGATTCCGTACGTGACACATGACCCTCACAATGATGAAGACGAGGCATTGTATGAGTTAAGTACATCTATTCTAAACAAAACAATCAATTCCAAAGAACCTGTACGGGTTACGGATGCCTTATCTGATCCAACATATCAAAAAGCTAGTAGCGTCAAAACCTATCAGATTCGTTCAGTTATCTGTGTCCCTTTGATTTCACAAGAAATACTCGTCGGTTTAATCTATGTCGAAAATCGTTCGCGTGCCAATGTTTTCAAAGAATCTGATGTTAATACACTTCAAGTATTCGCCAACCAGATTGCTGTGCTTGTACACAATGCTCAACTCAACGATATGCTGCAAAAGTCGAGGGAGCAACTTGTTATTGCACGTGAGGAAGAGCGAAGACGACTACGGCGCGAATTACATGACAGCTTAGGACCACGTCTTAGTGGCGTCATACTTGAGCTAGGTACTGCCATTGCTCAAATTGATAACGATTCCGAAAGTGCTACCCAAAAACTTATTGGAGCAAAATCTGAATTAAAAGACTCAATCGAAGACATTCGGCAGTTAGCCCGTAATCTGCGACCACCTGCACTGGATGATTTAGGATTAATCGAGAGCATCCAAGAGTTTTTAATGCGACAAGTTCAAGCTAATGGTTTGAGCGGGTATATAGATATTCCAGAAAACATCCTACCACTCTCTGCCGCATTAGAAGTCGCCATCTATCGAATTGTAACCGAGGCTATAACCAATGCCGTCAAATATTCCAAAGCTTCTATGATTTCAGTTTCAATTGAACAGAAAGATCATGTCTTAAACCTAAAGATCATGGATGATGGGGGTGGATTACCGTCTGATTTTAAACGCGGTGTTGGACTTATCTCAATGCAAGAGCGTGCCGAAGAATTAGGGGGGCAGTTGATTCTAGAATCATACTCAGATAGAGGAACGATTATACATGCTATATTTGGACGAACGGGGTTTCGTAAATCAAAGTGAGATGTTCTGATTTATAGTTATATCTTTGCTCTTCTTTTACCTTATTTGTTAATAACCTGCAACATCATGGCGCATCGTTGTGGACAAAGCGGATGAGGTCAAACGGCATCTTGTTATTGAATGGCGCGATGGCACAACCTCTGAAACCATCTTTCGCTCCGGCAAAACAAAATACACCATGAGCAAAGCCGAGCGTCAGAAGATGGTGCAGATGATTTATGATCAGCATCCACAATGGGAGATTTTGCGGGAGTTCCCTGAACTGGATTGGTCTGGAATTGTGCATCGCTTCTACCGTGAGGAACGTCTTGCAGGTAAGAAAGGCAGTATTGTTGAGACCTACAAACAACCCCGCAAGTACACCTACCAGCAATCTTGGAAAGATGCTGAAGAATTTCAGCAAGGTCTTACGATTCAGTCGAGTTCGAGCGTTCTTCGTGTCTATCTAAACGCTCGACGACCATATTAGGATGAATACTGAGCAGTTCGCGTTTCCATTTCTCGACCAGATGAGGTGGTGACACAATCAAAATCACCTGATCGTCACGCATATCGTCCGCGATGGATTCAACTGCACCCGATGCAATCGCTATGGCAGATGTGCCTCCCATCGAGGTCTTTCCCGTACCCATCATCCCAGACAGTAAGATACTATCACGCTTCTCAAAGCCTTTGGTGATGGCAGCAATGACGTGTTTCTGTGCCGTGTATAACGGATACTTGCCCTTGGTCGGACGCGACCTAGAAATTTCTGCAAGCCGTTCATATCAAACTTGTACATCGGGGAGAACTTGTTGTTGAGATAATCTGCGAGTGCCTGCTTGTTGGATGTGATGAAATCCAGTAGCGCATCGTCACCATCCATCTCGACTAGTGCATCTTCTGCCAGCAAGGTGAGTGTGGTCGTCGGTTTGAGTCGAATCGTGGTTTTCTTGACCTGTCGTTCGGGGTCATTGGGATCACTTTCGACATCAACCCGTGAGACTTGCTCGACGTGTTGGGTTTTGCCACGAATCGCCACCTTGCCATAGTCTTTGGCTTCGATGACTGCACCATCTGCCACGCCCGCCGCCAACACTAATGCCATATGACCGGGACGCAGTGCAACAACGGGTTCAATCTGTTCCGGTTCGGGTGGCACTTCCAGCAATGCTTGAAAGCCGTTGGTCTTCCATGCACCGTTGAGTTCAATTTGTTGCAAACCCTGTGTTTCGTCGATCACATCCGGTGAAAAGACAAATTTGCGTGACTTGTCTGGTGGCGGTGGTAACTTATAGCGCGGTTCATCCTGTACTGTCAGAATTTGCGGTTGAGCTTTCTGATTGTGGATGTCCGCATACAGCGATTCGGGATCGGGTTGGTGACCTTTAACCGCGACGACTACAATCTGGTCGTACTCTCCGAGGTGTTTGCCCGGCAAGGCCCACACATCAACCTGTGTACTGTGTTTGACAAGAAATAATATAGAATCTTCGTTCAGATGGTGAATGTAGACTGCCCAAATGACAATTCCGCCATCTTGAATCCATTTCCACGCATGACGCAGATAACGGAACTCGACGCGCTTGCTGTCTGACGCGAGCTTGTCGTGATGATATGGCGGGTTGTACCAACCAATCGAAAATGCGTTGTTGCTAGCGATGAGCCGTTCCACATCACAGCGCACCACTTGTTTGGGATCAAACCGTTGGATACACTGTTCGGCGCGTTCACCGTCTAATTCGTTGGCGTACGGCGTGACATTCCATGCTTGGGATGCGACTTCGAGAAATTCGCCTTCTCCCGCAAACGGATCAAGCAGACGATGAGCAGGTGTTGCCGGAGCGATAAGTGAGATGATTGCATCATGATGATGTTTGTCGATTTTTAGAAAGCCCATGATAGCTCTGGATTCTTGTCGTGCCATATTATTTGCTCTTTCTGTTATTATTGATGGAAAGGAGATGTGAGTGTGGAAATAGAAATCGAAAAGAAGACAGGTTTATTGAAACTTGGTAATTATTCGTTGAATCCTCATCTAACATTTGACGAATTGGAAGCAAGCTACCCCGAGTTAAAGGTTAACCAAGCAGAGCCAACACACATTAGTTTTCTCCAACCGCGTATATACTCTCTGCCCATTATGGAATTTGAAGGTTATCAGTTTAAAGGAAGTATTGTTTTCTACAGTAGATACATCTCAGGGATGTATCTTGAAAGAATCAGCGATGAACCTACTTTAGAAGAGTTTTTTAGAGAAAATGTCAACTGGGTTCGACTAACACAAAAATGGTTAAAGTCTGAACTTGGACTACCAAACACAGTCGAAAATGGCGTTTACTTAGAGGAACCTGATGTTCTATCTTCAAAAGAACTTTCAGTCCTTAAGTCATGGAAGTACAAATTCAAATGGGGCGAATTTGGGTTTGCATACCACTGGGAACAAACAGGTCTTTATATGAACCCTGATCATCACTATCAAATACCTGACTGGGATGCTATGCGAAAGTACTGTCAATATTTGGGGAAATTAGCTGCACATCAAAATCCTGAGTCAGCTAAGAATCTAGCTGTGGTTCTGAGTCTGATTGATATAATTCGTCAGCACTTTGATTATATTGATGTTCGCCCTCAATGTTCACTGGGATTTCGGGGAATTGGTTTTGATTTAAAGAAATGGGAGACATCAGTATCGGTTGAAATATTTCCTGAGCAAACAGAAAGGCAATACTACATCCAACGAACTGACACTCTATACAAAGCTTATGCTAATGATGATACATTAGTTGATACGTTGAGGAAGTTCTTTGAGACAGAACGACTATAGTTCTAAGTTAAGATGTGGTCGGCAATGAAGTTATTCCTTTGGCTAGCGCACCTGTAATCAAACGAGTCCAAGCGTCACAATCAAGTATAACTGTATATAGCTTGATATCATCACTAGTTCGTGTCGGACGCAAGAGCATGGCAGTCTGTCCGGCGTACCAGAGGTAGCTTGTCCACTCAGGGAACACAGGCACTTTGACCAGTTTGGTGATGTGATGAAGGAGTTGTACCATCGCCTGTTCATCGGAGATGTGGAAGATAAACGTGGTGCTATCGCCGTTGTAGTTGGGCTTTGTCAGCAGGTCATGAATCATGATGAGGCTCGTAAACTTGGCTTCGGGGATGTTCTGCATGTAGCTGGTGTACATGCCCGTGTTGCCTTCAACTGCGGTCAACTCAACAGCGGGCGCATCCCACGGCACACAATTGGCTATGTCGCCCTTTGTCAATTCGCTCGAATCGCCTCCACTGTCATACGTGGACCACCCATATTGACGTAGACACAAATCCCATCATGAATCGCCCAACCATAACACCAGACACTACCCGTGATGCTACCTGTCAACTCGCCACAAGCAGATTGTGGGATGCGATGCAACGTGCGTCGATTGGCATTAATGTGCGGTTGAACTGTTGGAATCGATGTAGCTTTTGTCTGACGAATTGCCGTTAGAACTGCATCTGGTTCATCGTCGTCGGACGGCGGTTCAGGTTCTTGTGGTAGTTTGACTTTGGGGGCTATCTTCACGCCGAGGATGGCTTACGCTTCTTCGATTGAGCAGGGATCGTTATCTTCGTCGGATGTTGGCTTAGGTGGTTGAGATTCAATAGGTGTGTTCACCGTATCTATCAGCGTTTGAATAGCATCAGGTAAGGTATCACCAATCCAATACCATGATTTTCGGCGTTTACTCCAGCGACATCCCCAGCGTTTGAGCAATTCACGATGCGGATAGGTATCGCCTGTGATCCAATGCAAATCCGTAGCCGAAATCGCTGGCGATTTTGAGGCGTGGGGTGCTGTGTTATGGTGCGAAACGTGCAGAAAAGAACACATCGGACTGATCGACGGATGCTTGAGCTAGGTCACCTGCAAAAGTGATTATAATGCCATGCCAACAACCACATTCTAACTAAAATTAATCGAATTAGAACAAATAATCGGAACAAATGGGCTATACTTGTTGATATAACAAAATGGTATGAGAAATGAAGGATTATTGTTAGCCAATGCAGACACCAATACCACTCAATGATGTGATTGCGACATTACGTCACAAATATGGACAGCGCGTTATCCAGACCGCCAAACAAACTGAAAGCATATTGCAATCGTATTCCACGGGGATCAGGGTATTGGATCAGCTACTTGAAGGTGGGTTGTTGTATCAGCATGTGAATGTGTTTACAGGTAAGCCAACGTCTGGTGCGACCACCTGTGCGTATCATGCGATTGCGAGTTTGCAACAAGTGGGGTATGAAGGTGTCTATCTAGATTTACCTCAGACCTTTGATGCGGTGGTTGCCTCTGCATGTAATGTGACGGTGGAAAAAATTCTACTGGTGCATCCACCACAGATAAACCGTGCACTGGCATTGATGCGTGACATCGCCTTAAGTGGTGTGCCCTGTCTGATGGTGTTAGATGTCTCTGGCTATGCCGTAAGTAATTCATTGAACCGCAAGCAACTCCGTCTAGCACAGTCGCAATGTTTTGCCCTCTTGCTCGCCCCGTATGCTACCGACGTAGCTGACATCTCCGTCCATTTTCAACATTTGGATTGGATTCAGTCTGGTCGGGATGTCTCTGCCTACCAGTTAAAGGCAACCCTTCAACATCATCCACGGATTCCGTCACGCGAGGTGCAATTTACCTTGCCGATTACATGGGAGGTCAGTGATGATTAGTGCGCTGGTAATCAGTAGTTTTGCCGTACTGGTTGAACGTAACCTGAATCCCTCGCTATCCAATACGCCCATCGTCATTGCCTCCGAACCGAACATGCTCGCCCCAAAGTGGTTGTTGCCTGTAAGCGTTGTCAGTTGGATGGTGTTACGATCCAAAATACAGTACGTCAAGCTGAGGCACTTTGCCCCGATGTCGAGGTATTGCCTGCCAATCGTCCTACTTATAAACGCTGGGCAGAGTATCTCGCAGATATATTGCTTCAATATAGCGATAAAGTTGAAATTGAATATCAACCGACAACCACAGCCTTCTATAGCAATACTGTGGACTTACTGGAGGAGATGCAAAACGCCCTTGCGTCAGCGATTGGTGTGATTCCGGGCATCGGTGTAGCAGCCAATAAATTCACCACGCGCATCGCTGGAGCATATGCCACCCGAATCGATCCCTATCACATCATGTGCCTGAAGGTGAAGAGGCAGAGTTCCTATCTACATATCCGGTCAGTATTCTGCCACTTGATAAAAAAATGGCGCGACGCTTGCCTCTGTTAGGCATCGAAACCATTGGACAATATGCAAAGTTACCGCGAGGAAGTATATTAGAGCAGTTCGGCAAGTTCGGGCGACGCTTACATGATCTCGCCAACGGAATCGACATCCGACCGCTCACTGCCTACACTCAAACAGAACGACTAAGTGAACAAATAGCGTTAGAAGACCCCATCGAAAATTATCAGTCAGTTGAACATATAATTGACCGCTTGGCACAAGCATTACTACTCCGTTTGAAATCAAAGCAAGCAGGAAGATTGAACCTGATTCTATCCTTAGAAAACGGTCAAATTCTAGAGCAAGCGGTTCAGCCACCTGATCCGATATCAAGTTACAAAGCGATAGCTGAACGTGCAACGGCTCTACTTTACTATCAGGCACTTGGCAGTGGCATCGTAAATCTTGAAATACAACTCCAAGATATTCATCGACCTCAACCCAAACAACTATCCTTATTTGATGACGTAGACAAACAACAATCGTTTGCGTCAGTTCTACCAACATGGCAACAACGCCATCAAGATAGCGATTTTCTGGCGGTTAATTTGGAAGCAACACCCGTCTACTATATCCCTGAATATCAATATCGTTATGTGACGGTGAGCGCATGAGCAAGCTATGGTCACAGGGTGTTCCGATTCAGATCACACTGTATGAAGCGACTCCGGTCGCTTTTATGTGGGATCAGAAAACCCATCGCGTCAACCTCATCTTGCGTCACTGGCGGTTGGATCAAGGCTGGTGGAATAAACACATCTAGCGCGACTATTACAAGCTTATCACTCATAGTCGCCTGCTGGTCGTAATTTATCATGATTTATTGGGCGATACATGGTTGTTGCAACGGTTGTATGATTGAGTATGTTGAACTCCACTGCCACTCTAACTATAGCTTGCTTGATGGTGCCAGCACAATTCCCGACCTACTGATTCAGGCTAGTCAGTTGAGCATGTCTGCGCTGGCATTGACCGATTACGATAACATCCACAGCGCAGTCAGCTTCCAAAAGCAAGCTGAGACATTTGGCATCAAACCGATTTTTGGATCTGAACTGACTCTTGATAGCGGATATCACCCAACGTTACTCGTACAAAATCAGCAGGGATGGGAAAATCTCTGTTATCTCATCACACAGGCACAACACAATGCCGATAAAGGCGAAGCATTCTTAGATCGCAACTGCCTCATCGATCATACAGCAGGACTGATTGGTTTATCGGGTTGTCGTCAGAGCGACATCTCATCATTTGCGATTCATCAACAGTATGACAAACTCGAAAATACGATTGGCTGGTACATAGATGTTTTCGAGAAAGATAACTTCTATATCGAACTACAGCATCATCAGCAACCAGAGGATAGTGAGTTAGTTGATGCATTGGTCAGTGTTGCCAATCAGCACAATCTGCCGTATGTTGCCACCAACAACGTACACTACGCCCACCAAGACCAACATCGTTTACAAGACGTACTAACGTGCATCCGTCACAATATCACACTCGACACAGCATCACAGATATTGCGCCCCAATTCCGAATTTTATCTTAAATCGGGTGACGAGATAATGCGCTTATTTTGTGAATATCCTGATGCGATTCACAACACGGTCCACATTGCCGATCAGTGCAATTTCAAGCTCACATCGCAGTTACAATCGCTTCCACAATATCCACTATCCGATGGTTTGACCGCAGGTGACTTTCTAAAACAATTGTGTTTAGCATCTGACCGCTGTACACCCAAGCTCGAAGCACGGCTCGATTATGAACTAGGGATTATCAACGAAGCTAAACTGGATAACTATTTTCTCGTCGTCTGGGACATTGTGCATTTTACGCGCCAACAGGGCATCGGTTGTCAGGGACGGGGGTCAGCAGCAAACTCGGTGGTGGCATATCTGCTCTATATCACGCCAATTGATCCGCTGGAACATGATCTGGTATTTGAACGCTTTCTCTCGCGCGAACGAGATTTGACTCCCGACATCGACATTGATTTTGACTCGGTGCGCCGTGATGAGTTTATTCAGTATATATATAATCGATATGGGCGTGAGTATGCCGCAATGGTCTGTACCTTCATCACTTATTGTACCAAGAGTGCCATCCGTGATATAGCAAAAGCCTTTGGTATGGCATCTGCCGAAAGTACATTGATGTCGGACACATGGGAACGACAAAAAGACAAAACACCACTCCTACAAGAATCACCTATGATCTTGCAAATGATTGGCTTTTGCCAACAGTTGTTAGGGTTTCCACGTCATCTGGGCATCCATAATGGCGGTATGGTCATTACCGAAGCCTTGCTATCCAA